>JBBIUY010000032.1:0-34564 GCA_037440005.1 Armatimonadota bacterium
GGGTCTACCCGGTCTGCCCGGCCTCCCGGTCGAACTGCGTTGAAGGTTGAAGGTTGGAGGTTGAACCCCCCTCACCCCACCCTCTCCCCCTGCCGGGGGAGAGGGAGTTGGATAATGTTTCCGCGCTTCCGCGATCCCGCCTTTGGTAGACTCGACGACCCGACGACCGGGGAGACCATTTAAAGAGTCTACCCGGTCTTCCCGGTCTACTCGGTCTACATGCTGGGATCAGAGATCTGGGATCTGGGATCAGGGCCCCCTCACCCTGGCCCTCCCCCCTTCTAACGGCGGTGAAGGTTGGAGGTTGGAGGTTGAATCCCCCTCACCCTGACCCTCTCCCCCTGCCGGGGGAGAGGGGACCTCTTGGGGGTGTCGCGCTGACTGCGCTGGAGAAGGTTGGATCCCCCTCACCCTGGCCCTCTGCTCCTGTCGGGGGAGAGGGAAGGTATCTTGGGTGTCGCGCTTCCGCGTTTCCGCGATCCCGTCTTGGGCTGCGTTGAGGGTTGGAGGTTGAAGGTGGCTTCCGCGGTCGGGCGAGCGCGCGGTCGGGCGGGCGCGCGGTCGCGCTTTACGGGCTAGAGCTCGCTGCGGACCAGGCGGGCGGCGGCCACCATGTTGCGGAGCTTGCCCACGGTCTCGTCGATGGTGCGGGTCTTCAGGCCGCAGTCGGGGGAGATGTAGATCTGCTCGACGGGAATGACCTCCATCGCCCGGCGGATGCCGTCGGCGATCTCCTCCACCGACTCGACCCGGTGGGAGTGGGCGTCCACCACCCCCAGGCCGATGTCCTTGGTGAAGGGCGCCGTCCTGAAGGTCTCCAGCAGGGCGAACTCCTCGTTCTTGAGGGCCAGGTCCAGCTGGTTCACCGCCAGGGTGAGCATGGCGGGGTAGATGCGGGGCACGTCCCCGTAGCAGATGTGGGTCACCGTGTAGGCGCTGAGGCCGTCGGTGACGATCTCCATCGCCTCCCGGGCCAGGTCGAAGTCTTCCTCGGGACGGGTGTGGATGGCCGGCTCGTCGATCTGGATGTAGCGGGCACCGGCCCGCTCCAGGTCCAGGGCCTCCTCGTGGATGGCCCGGGCCAACTCCAGGACCAGTTCCCGCCGGGTGGGGTAGTACTCGTTGAACGACCACTCGGCGATGGTGTACGGGCCCGTCAGCATCCCCTTCACGGGACGGCCGGTCAGCGACTGGGCGAAGGTGAACCACTCCACCGTCACCGGGTGGCGGCGGCCCACCGGGCCCACCACCACGGGCTTGGGGTAGTAGCGGTTGCCGTAGGAGCGCACCAGGCCGGCGATGGCGAAGCCCTCCATCTCGTCGGCGAAGTAGGCCACCATGTCGCCCCGGTACTGCTCGCCGTCCACCAGGATGTCCAGGCCGATCTCGTCCTGGATGCGGATCCACTCCCGGGTGGCCTGCCGCTCGAGGGCGGCCAGCTCCTCCCGGGAGATCTGGCGGCGGGCGAACTTGCGGCGCGCCTCCAGCAGGTAGTCGGGCTTGGGGTAGCTGCCGACGGCGGTGGTGGGCAGCAGGGGCAGGGTCATGCCCGCGCCCCCCGCAGGACCTGGACGGCCGCGCGGGCCGCCTCCACCAGCCGGGCCAGCTTGCGCCGGGCCACGCCGCGGGGCAGGAACTCCAGCCCCGCGCTGGGCGCCAGCTGCAGGCGCTCGAAGGGGACGACCTCGGACAGGCGGCGGACGGCCGCGACCAGTTCCTCCACCGTCTCCAGGCGGGTGTTGCGGGCGTCCAGCAGGCCGGCCATCAGGCCTTTGGTGAACGGCGCCCGGCGGATCACGTCCCAGTTGCGGTAGCCGGCCACGAAGTCCAGTCCGATGACCTCAAAGGGCAGGTCCAGGATCTGAGGGTACAGCCCGGCGACGTCCCCGAAGTAGGTGCACAGGACCAGGCGGGCGGTCATGCCCTCGGTGAGGAGAGCCGCGGCCTCGGCGAACAGCGGGTAGTCGGCCTTATGGGCGCACAGGGCCGGCTCGTCCACCTGGATCACCTCGGCGCCGGCGGCCTGCAGGGCCCGCAGTTCGCTGTTCAGGGCCCGGGCCAGGGCCAGGGTGAAGTCGCGGTCGGAGGGGTAGTGGCGGTTGCGGCTCAGGCGCGCCAGGGTGAACGGCCCGGTGACCACGGGCTTGACCGGCCGGGGGCTGTGCCGGCGGGCGAACTCGAAGTCGGCCACGGTGATGGGCTCCGCCCACGCCACCTCGCCCTCGGCCACGGGCTCCCGGTAGTAGACGTTGGTGTCGAAGTAGCGCTGCAGCCCGTCGATGGAAAAGCCCCGGAGGCGGCGGGCGAAGTAGGTCTGGCCGTCCTCCCAGCGGATCTGGCCGTCGGTGATGAGGTCCACGCCGGCGTCCACCTGCTCGCGGATCACCTCCAGGGTGACCTCGTCCTCGACCCGGCGCAGCTCCTCGGCGCTGACCTGGCCCTTCTGGAACTTCTCGACGGTGGTGCGCCACCGGCCGGGGGCCGGGGGGTCGGGGATTTTGGGGTAACTGCCGATGACGGTGGTGATCACGGGTGACCTCCAGGCCCCCTCATCCCAACCCTCTCCCCCTGCCGGGGGAGAGGGAGTTGGATAGCGTTTCCCCGCTTCGGCGATCTCGCCTTGGACTGCGTTGCTTGACCGCGTTGAAGGTTGGAGGTTGGATCCCCCTCACCCCGACCCTCTCCCCAAAGGGGAGAGGGAGTTGGATAGCGTTTCCGCGCTTCCGTTAGTCTACGTGACCGTGGGCTGGCGTGCAAGGCGGACTAGTTCCAGCACGGCGTCGAAGCGGCCGAAGGAGGGGATCAGGTACACTCCTCCCACCCGGCCGCGGATGGCGTCCACCAGGTCCCGGGCGATGCGGATGCCCTCGGCCCGGGCGTCGGCGGCCGTCCGCATGCGCTCCCGGACCCAGTCCGGCACGCGGAAGCCCGGCACCTCGTTGTGGAGGAACTCGGCGTGGCGGTGGCTGACCAGGGGCAGCACGCCCACCAGGGTCGGCAGGGGCAGGCCGCCGGCGACCCGCAGGAAGCGGTCCAGCACCTCCGGGTCGTAGATGGGCATGGTGCAGATGAAGTCGGCGCCGGCCCGCACCTTGCGCTCCAGCACCCTGACCTCCCGGTCCAGATCCGCCGCACCCAGATTGAGGGCGACCCCCACGGTGAAGGCGGTGGGGGCGCCGATGGGGTTGCCCGACTGGTCGCGGCCCCGGTTGAACTCCTTGATCAGGCGCACCAGCCCCGAGGGGGTGACGTCGGAGACGGCGGTGGCGTTGGGGTAGTCGCCCATCTGGGGCGGGTCGCCCCGCAGCACCAGGACGTTGCGCACGCCCAGGGCGTGCACCGCCAGCAGGTCCGACTGCACCCGCACCAGGTTGCGGTCCCGGGTGGTAAAGTGCAGGACCGTCTCCAGGCCGACCTCGTTCTGGATCCGGGCGCACATGGCCCACGGGCTCATCCGCAGCCGGGCCAGAGGGTTGTCGGCGACGTCCACGGCGTCCACGCCCGCCTCGCGCAGACGCCGGCAGCCGTCCAGTTCCCGCCGGTCCTGCGCCCCGCGGGGCGGATCCACCTCCACGGTGATCACGAAGGTCCGGCCCAGCTTCTGGGCCAGGGGCGTGGGTTCCGGGCGCGCGGCGGGTTCCTCGGCCGGGGGACGGAGAGGAAACTCCACCACCGCCGCCGGCCGGGCGGGCGGCGGGCCGGCCAGCGCCTCCCGCATGGCCGCGATGTGCTCGGGGGTGGTGCCGCAGCACCCGCCGACGATCCGCACGCCCAGCCCGACCATCTGCCGGGCGTGGCCGGCCATGTAGGCGGGCGTCGAGACGTAGATGTAGCGGCCACCCACGTAGGCGGGAAACCCGGCGTTG
This sequence comes from Armatimonadota bacterium, assembly GCA_037440005.1. Lineage (GTDB taxonomy): Bacteria > Sysuimicrobiota > Sysuimicrobiia > Sysuimicrobiales > Kaftiobacteriaceae > Calidihabitans. The sequence continues at coordinate 3,867 of JBBIUY010000032.1, forward strand.
GGCATCGCCGACAGGTACAGCCGGGGCGAGGCGGCGGCCATGCGCTCGACCACCTGCAGGATCCCCAGCGACCCCACGCTGCAGTTGGCGCCCACCACGTCCACCCGCAGGCCCTCCAGGGCCCGGACGATCTCGGCCGGTTCGTGGCCCAGCAGGGTGCGGCCCTCCTGGGTGAACGTCATCTGGGCGATCAGGGGGACGTCGGTGGCCTCGCGCACCCCCCGCACCGCCTCCATCAGCTCGGCCAGGTCGGTGAAGGTCTCGAGGATGAGGACGTCGCAGCCGCCTTCCACCAGGGCCGCGGCCTGCTCGGCGTAGGCCTGGCGCACTTCCTCGGGGCCGACGACGCCCAGGGGCGCCATGGGCCGGCCGATGGGTCCCATGGACCCCGCCACGAACACCGGGCGGCCGGCGGCGTCGGCGGTCTCCCGGGCGAGGGCGGCGCCGGCCCGGTTGACCTCGCTCAGGCGGTGGGCCAGGGCGTGCTGGGCGAGCTTGAACCGGTTGGCGCCGAAGGTGTTGGTCTCGATCAACTCGGCGCCGCTGTGGATGTAGTCCAGGTGGATCCGGCGGATCAGGTCGGGCCGGGTGAGGTTGAGGGCGTCAAAGCACTGGTCGAACGGCACGCCGCGGGCGTAGATCTGGGTGCCCATGGCGCCGTCGGCCAGCAGGATGCCCTGGTCCAGGCGCTCCAGGAACGGGTGGCGTGGGCGGTGCATTTGGTCTCGTCCTCTTGCTGACGCTAGACTGCGAGATCAGGGATCCGGCCTCCTCCAACGGCGTTGAAGGTTGAAGGTTGGAGGTTGGATCCCCCTCACCCTCACCCTCTCCCCCTGCCGGGGGAGAGGGGACCTCTTGGGGGTGTCGCGCGTCTGCGATATCGAGTCTACCCGGTCTGCCCGGTCTAACTGCGTTGAAGGTTGAAGGTTGAAGGTTGGATCCCCCTCACCCCGGCCCTCTCCCCCTGCCGGGGGAGAGGGAGTTGTTCGCGTTGCCCTCTCTCCTCTCCAGACGGCGCTGAAGGTTGGAGGTTGAATCCCCCCTCACCCTGGCCCTCTCCCCCTGTCGGGGGAGAGGGAACTGTATCGCGTTTCCGCGATCCCGCGTCTAGCGTTCCAGCAGGGACTTGGCAATGATGATTCGCTGAATCTCCGAGGTTCCCTCGCCGATCTCGGTGAGCTTCACGTCGCGGTAGTAGCGCTCCACGGGGTAGTCCTTGATGAAGCCGTAGCCGCCGTGGATCTGGACGGCCCGGGTGGCGGCGCGGGCGGCCGCCTCGGAGGCGAAGAGCTTGGCCATGGACGCCTCGCGCCGGAAGGGCTGGCCCAGGTCCACCAGCTGCGCGGCCCGCAGGACCAGCAGCCAGGCGGCATCCAGCTCGGTGGCCATGTCGGCCAGCATGAACTGGATGGCCTGGTGCTCGACCAGGGGCTTGCCGAAGGCGGTGCGCTGGCGGGCGTAGGCCAGGCTGTCGTCCAGCGCCGCGCGGCCGATGCCCACCGCCAGGGCGCCGATGCCGATGCGCCCGCGCTCGAGAACCCGCATCGCCTGGCGGTGACCGTCGCCTTCCTCCCCGATGAGAGCGTCGGCGGGGACCTCGCAGTCCTCCAGGACCACCTCGGCGGTGTCGCTGGACCGGACCCCCAGCTTGTCCTCCTTCTTGCCCACCCGCAGCCCGGGGGCGTCCCGCTCCACGATGAAGGCCGAGATGCCCCGCCGCCCGGCCGAGGGGTCGGTGACGGCCATGACCACGTACACGCCCGCGACGCTGCCCTGGGTGACGAAGACCTTGGTGCCCGACAGGACCCAGCCGCCCCCGCGGCGCACCGCGCGGGTCTGGATGGCCCCCGCGTCGCTGCCGGCAACGGGCTCGGTCAGGCACCACGCGCCCAGGATGTCGCCCCGGGCCAGCCGGGGCAGGTAGCGGCGCTTCTGCTCGGGGCTGCCGAACTGGAGGATGTGGCCGGTGCACAGGGAGTTGTGGGAGGCGACGCTGAGGCCGATGCCGGCGTCGCCCCACGCCACGGCCTCGATGGCCAGCATGGCGCTCACCGTGTCCAGCCCGGCCCCGCCGTAGTCGGCGGGCACCATCAGACCCCACAGGCCCAACGCGGCCAGCCGGGGCACCAGGTCCAGGGGGAAATGCCCCTCGCGGTCCCAGCGCGCGGCGTGGGGGCGCAGTTCCGCCCGGGCGAACTCGCGGACGGTCTGGTGGATGAGGCGCTGTTCCTCGGTCAGCTCGATGCGCATGGTGGATGTGGGGTGGTCCCCCTCACCCTGGCCCTCTCCCCGAAGGGGAGAGGGAACTGCGGCCCCTCACCCTCGCCCTCTCCCCAGAGGGGAGAGGGGAGATCTGCACATCCCGGGGGGTTCCCCGGGCCCCTCACCCTGCCCCTCTCCCCACAGGGGAGAGGGAACTGCGGCCCCTCACCCTCTCCCCAGAGGGGAGAGGGAAGTGCGTGGGAGAGTGGGCCCCCGGAGGGTGGACATGGTGGCTCAGTCCACGACCAGGGGCTGCTCATCGGTGATGACGGCGGTCTGCTGCCGGATCGTCTGCCGCAGGGGCTTGGGCAGGCTCATGACCCGGCGGTGGGTCTCGCCGTCGTAGAACCGCAGCTCAATCCCCCGCTCGCGCAGGCGGCGGTCCACCTCGGCGGGGTCGTCCAGCGCCTCCCACACCGGCCGCCGCGAACCGGCCACGAACGCCCACGGGTAGTCGAAGGACATGACGTACTCGCAGTACGACCGGGTGTGGGGGAAGACCTCCCGCACAGTGCGGTGGATGGCGGCGTGGAGGCGGTCTCCCGCGTCGTAGTGCACCCCGATGGCCTGGGTCACGAACACGCCGTCGGGCTCCAGCACCCGAGCGACGGCCGCGTAAAACTCGCGGGTGTACAGCAGCTTGCTGGGCCCGCCCTCGATGGGGTCGGTGATGTCGTTGATCACCACGTCGAAGCGGCGGTCGGCGCGCTCCACGTAGGCGCGGGCGTCGCCGTAGACCACCTCCACCCGCGGGTCGTCGAACGCTCCGGCGTGCCAGGACGGCAGGTGCCGGCGGCAGAGGTCCACCAGCTCGCGGTCGATGTCCACCATCACCGCCGACTCCACCGAGGAGTGGCGGAGGACCTCGCGTAGAGGGGCTCCCTCCCCGCCCCCGCAGACCAGCACCCGCCGGGGGCGCGGGTGGGCCAGCATGGCGGGGTGGACCAGCAGCTCGTGGTAGATGTACTCGTCCACCTCGGCGGACTGGATCTTGCCGTCCACCACCAGGCACAGGCCCAGGTGGTCAAAGCGCTGGATGAGCACGTTCTGGTAGGCGGTGCGCGCGCGGGCCACCACCTCCCCGCAGCGGTGGGCGTGCACCTCGCTGTCGGTGTACCGGTCGTAAAACCACAGGCCCTTGAGGGGAAACTCCTGCAGGACGAAGACGTCGCGCTCGGACACGCCACCCCTCCCCGGAGCTACGCAATCAGGCATCAGGGATCAGAGATCGGAGGGGCCCGGCGGTTCCTGAATCCTGATCCCAGATCCCTGATCCCTGATCTCTGATTCCGTCCGTCATCCCTTCACCACGCCGATCGGCCTCGTCCGGGCCACGCGGCGGCTCAGGCCGGCGGCGTGGCAGACGGCCACCACGTCGGCCACGTCCTTGTAGGCCGGGGAGGCCTCCTCGGCCAGCAGGCTGCGGTCCTGGGCCCGGACCAGGATTCCCTGGCGGCGCAGTTGCTCGGCAATGTCCACCCCCGCCAGGGTGCGCACAGCCTGCTTGCGGCCCATCACCCGGCCGGCCCCGTGGCAGGTGGAGCCGAAGGACAGCTGCATGGCGTCCGGGGTGCCGACGCACACGAAGGAGTACCGCCCCATGTCCCCCGGCACCAGCACGGGCTGGCCGATCTCCCGGTAGCGGGGAGGGACCTCGGGGTGGCCGGGCGGGAAGGCCCGGGTGGCGCCTTTGCGGTGCACCACCACGGTCCGCATCTGGCCGTCCACCGGGTACTCCTCCACCTTGCCGATGTTGTGGGCGACGTCGTACACGAGCCGCATGCCCAGGTCCTCGGGGCTGCGGCCGAAGACTCGGCTGAAGGCCTCCCGCACCCAGTGGGTGATCATCTGACGGTTGGCCCAGGCGAAGTTGGCCGCGGCGCTCATGGCGCCGAAGTACCGCTGGCCCTCGGGCGAGCGGAAGGGCATGCAGGCCAGCTGGCGGTCCACCAGGTGGATGCCGTGCTGGCGGGCGGACCGCTCGGCCACCCGCAGGTAGTCGGTGCACACCTGGTGGCCCAGGCCGCGGGAGCCGCAATGGATGAACACCACCACCTGGCCCACGTGGTCGATGCCCATGGCGCGCGCGGCCCGGACGTCGTAGATCTCGTCCACCACCTGCACTTCCAGGAAGTGGTTGCCCGAGCCCAGGGTCCCGATCTGCCCCCGCCCGCGCTGCTTGGCGGCGTCGCTGACGGCCTCCGGGTCGGCGGCGGGCAGCGACCCGCCCGCCTCGATGACCTCCAGGTCCTCGGGCCACCCGTAGCCCTTCTGGACGGCCCACCGCGCCCCGCCCCGCAGCACGTCGTCGATCTCGCCCATGCCGACCTTGACGCGGCCGGTGGAACCGACACCCGAGGGCACGTTGACGAACAGGGCGTCCACCAGCGGTTCCAGGCGGCGGCGCACGTCGTCTTCCGCGAGGGTGGTGCGGATGAGGCGGACGCCGCAGTTGATATCGTACCCGATCCCGCCGGGGCTGATGATGCCGGTCTCGCTGTCGAACGCCGCCACGCCGCCCACCGGAAAGCCGTAGCCCCAGTGGATGTCGGGCATGGCCAGAGAGTAGCCCACGATCCCCGGCAGGGTGGCCACGTTGGCCACCTGCTCCAGGGCCTGCTCCTCGGCGATCTGGCGCAGCATGCGCTCGTCGGCGAACACCAGCCCCGGCACGCGCATGCCGGCCTTGTAGGTGGGCGGGATCTCCCACCGGTAATCATCCACCTTCTTGAGGATGTGGGTCCAGGGCGTCGTCATGGACCATCACCGACGCGCTGTGCGGGAAGCCACAGATAATCATACAGGGATCGGGGGTCGGGGGCCAGGGTGCGCGCTCGGACGGCGTTGAAAGTTGAAGGTTGAAGGTTGAAGGTTGGAGCCCCCTCACCCTCACCCTCTCCCCCTGCCGGGGGAGAGGGGACCTTTGGGGGGTGTCGCGCGTTTGCGATATCGCAGTCTACCCGGTCTGCCCGGTCCACCCGGTCTTCCCGGTCTACATGCTCAAAGCAGGGATCAGGGATCGGAGATCGGGCTCCCTCACCCTAACCCTCTCCCCCTGCCGGGGGAGAGGGGACCTTTGGGGGGGTGTCGCGCGTTTGCGATATCGCAGTCTACCCGGTCTGCCCGGTCCACCCGGTCTACCCGGCCTAACTGCGTTGAAGGTTGAAGGTTGGTTGGATCCCCCTCACCCTGGCCCTCTCCCCCTGCCGGGGGAGAGGGAAGTTATCTTGGGTGTCGCGCTTCCGCGTTTCCGCGATTCCGCGGTAGGGAGACCCGACGACACGATGACCGGGGAGACCGCTTATGTGAGTCTACCCGGTCTGCCCGGTCCAACTGCGTTGAAGGTTGGAGGTTGAAGGTGGCTTCCGCGGTCGCGCGGTCGGGAGTCGGATGATCGCGTGGTCGCGCGGTCGCGTGCCTAGAAGGGCATCGCCTCGACGGCTTTGACCTCGGGGACGGCCTCCCGCAGCAGCCGCTCCACGCCGGCCTGCAGGGTCATCAGGGAGTGCATGCACCCGACGCACGCCCCCGCCAGGCGGATCTGGACGATGCCGTCCACCACGTCGATCAGCTCGATATCGCCGCCGTCGCCCTGGATGTAGGGCCGGATGCTGTCCAGGACCTGCTCCACCCGTGTCCGGATGTCCTGCTGGGCGGTCGGAGTCTGCAGCTGCTCGCTCATGGGTGCGCTCCTCATGCCCGGGCGGCGCCCGGGTCCTCTCCGCACGGCTCGGGCCGGCCGGGGTCCTGGCGGGCCTTGAACGAGTGGCCGCACCCGCAGGTGTTCACGGCGTTGGGGTTGCGGACGGTGAACCCCTCGCCGAAGTGGGACCGGGTGTAGTCGATCTGGGCGCCGCGCAGGAACTGCAGGCTGTAGGAGTCCACCAGGACCCGGACGCCCCCACGCTCGAACACCTGGTCGTCTTCCCGGCGCTCGGAGTCAAAGCCCATGCCGTAGGAGAACCCCTCGCACCCGCCCGGCTGGATGAACAGACGGAGGTAGACGTCAGGCTCGTCCTGCGACTGCAGGAGCTCCTTGAGTTTGGCCGCGGCCTGCTCGGTGATGCTGATCATGGATGCGCCGTCCTCCGGATTGGTTCTGGGGTGATTCTATACTTTCGGCGTGAGAAATTCAACTGTAGAGATTCGGCATCGCGATTACAGGTTGATTGAGTCTACCCGGTCTGCCCGGTCGGCCGGTCCAACTGCGTTGAAGGTCGGAGGTTGAAGGTTGGAGCCCCCTCACCCTGGCCCTCTCCCCCTGCCGGGGGAGAGGGAACGTTCTTGGGGGCATCGTGCCTCCGCGTTTCCGCATTTCCGCGATTCCGCGGTAGAGAGACCCGATGACCCAACGGCCGGGGAGACTCATAATTCGGGTCTACCCGGTCTGCCCGGTCTGCCTTGCCGCCTGACTGCGGGATCAGGGATCAGAGATCAGGGATCAGGCCCCCTCACCCTGGCCCTCTCCCCCTGCCGGGGGAGAGGGAAGTTATTTTGGGTGTCGCGCTTCCGCGGTTCCGCGATTCCGTCCTGGGACTGCATTGGAGGTTGGAGGTTACTTCTGCGGTCGGGCGGTCGCGCGGTCGGGGGGTCGCGGGGTGGCGTTTACCGGTAGCGGAGGACCGCTCGCACGGCGGGGTCTCTGAGCAGGTCGGCCAGTTCCTCCTCGGTGAGGGGCTGCGGGGGATCGCGGTCGCTGTCCACGGGGCAGAGAAAGCCAAAGGGCTCCTCGCCCGTGTTGACGAACTGGTGGGGCACCATCGGCGGTACGTACACCAGGTCGAAGGGAGCCACCGCCCACACCCGGCGCCCCACGACCACGTGGCCGCTCCCCCGCAGCACCACCACCGCGTGCACGTGGCGGTGCTTCTCCAGGCTGGAGTGGCCTCCGGGGGCGATCTCGAAGTAGCGCAGGCTGAACGCGCCTCCGGGACCCGTGAGGGTGTGGCGGACCACGTCGCGCCACAGCATCCCCGGAGCGTCGGCGGGCCCCAGCTTGTAGACCTGAGGCTGGACGCCCTCCCAGGTGAAGGTCTGCGGGTCGAACCTCCGGTGCAGCCGGTCGTCGGGGGGCGCGTCGCCGGGCAGGTCGCAGGAACCCGCCTCAGGCGTGGCGGACCGGAGGCGGTCGCTCACGGCCGCACCACCACCTTCAGCGCGTCGGTGGCCTGCCGGACCAGCCGGTAGCCCTCGGCCGCTTGGTCCAGGGGCAGGCGGTGGGTGACCAGGCTCTCCACCGGCAGCCCGTCCGCCAGGTACCGCAGGGCCTGCGCGGTGTCCGGCGGGCCCGCCGAGTAGCTGGGCACCACGCGGACTTCCCGGAAGTACACGTCGTGCAGCGGCAGCGGCCAGCGGGCCTCCGGCGGCATGGGGGTGAACACCACCACGGTCCCGCCCGGGGCCGCGCACGACAGACCCGCCTCCAGAGCCTCCACCGTCCCCGGGCCCACCACCACCACGTCGGCACCGTCGCCGCCGGTGCGGCCGCGCACCGCCTTGGCCAGGTCCTCCCTGCCGACGTCCACCACCTCGGCCCCGAGGGAGCCGGCCCGCGCCAGGCGGGAGGGGACTCTGTCGGCGCCCAGCACCACCTCGGCGCCCAGGCGGCGGGCCAGCAGCACGTGCAGCAGACCCATCACCCCCAGCCCGATGACCAGGACCCGGTCTCCGGCCCCCAGGCCCGCCCGCCGGCACGCCTTGACCACGCAGGCCAGGGGCTCGATAAAAGTGGCCGCGTCGTCGGACAGCGCGGGCGGGAGGGGGCGCACGTCGGCGCAGACGACCTCCGCGGGCACCACCGCGTACTCGGCCAGCCCGCCGGGGACCAGGCGGGTGCGGCGGAAGGTGGGACAGTGGACGTAGTCGCCGCGGCGGCAGGCCCGGCAGGCCAGGCAGGGGGCGTGGTGGTGCACGAAGACGCGGTCGCCCGGCGCAAATCCGCCCGCGCCCTCCCCGGCCCGCACCACCTCGGCCACCACCTCGTGGCCGGGCACCAACGGCGCCTTGCGGGCCATGTACCAGTCCATCACCTCGCCCGGGCACAGGCCGCAGGCGCGGATGCGGACCAGCAGCTCCCCCGCCTCCGGAGGCCGCAGGGGGACGTCCTCGACCCGCAGGTCGGACGGACCGCGGTAGACCACGGCCCGGGTGATGGCGGGCAGGACCTCTACGCCCACGGAGCGGCCTCGGGCAGGACGGCGTACTTCACCCCGTTCCCCCGGTCCAGGGAGGCGAACACGTCCGCGATGGCGGCCAGCTCCCGCACCCCCGTCACCAGCGGGCGGACGTCCAGCAGGCCGCGGGCCAGCAGGTGGTGGGCCTCCTCCACGTCCCGCGGCCGGTAGTGGAACGCGTTGAGGATGTCCACCTCGTCGTAGTGCAGCCGCGTGGCGTCAAACGCCACCTGGGCCCCGCCGGCCAGCCCCGCGAACAGGACCACCCGGCCGCCGGAGGCGGCCCACCGCGGCGCCTCCACCCACATGGAGGGGCTGCCGGTGCACTCGATGACCACGTCGGCCCCGGTCCCGCCGGTGGCCTCCCGGACGCGGGAGGTCAGATCGCCGGCCTCGGTGTCCACCACCGCGTGGGCGCCCATGCGCAGCGCCAGGTCCAGCCGCTCCCGGCGGCGTCCCACGGCCACCACGCGGGCCCCCAGGGTCCGGGCCAGGCGCACGTGCAGGAGCCCGATGGCGCCCAGCCCCACCACCGCCACCTGCTCGGGGACGCGCGGCCGCAACCGGTCCCAGGCGTGGACCACGCAGGACAGGGGCTCCAGGAACGCCGCCTCGATGTAGGACAGCCCGGCCGGCTTGGGCAGCAGGTGATGCCGAACCACCTTGCCGGTGACCAGCAGGTAGTCGGCGTACGCCCCCAGCACGATGTCGTCGAACTGGCGCTCGCAGAGGTTCTCCCGCCCGCGCCGGCAGGGCGGGCAGGACCCGCACGGAGCCGTGGGGGTGGGGACGACGGCGTCTCCCTCCCGCACGTGGCGGACCCCCTGCCCCACCGCGACCACGTCGCCGGCGCACTCGTGGCCGAACGGGCCGAAGGGGACCTTGGGGTGCCCGCGGCGGTAGGTCTTCAGATCGGTCCCGCAGGTGAGGGCCGCCCGGACCCGCAGGAGGACCTGCCCGGGACCGGGCGCGGGCACCGGGCGGGTGACCAGCTCGATGCGCCGGGGCTCCCGGAGGACGGCCTGGCGCATGACGGAGCCCGGTCCCAAGTCGGGGACCCGGGGGTCGGACAGGAGCTCTACGTGTTCGCTGGCGTGCCCGTCAGGCCTCACGTGCGCACCTCAAGAGGGACCGAGCCCGGGGGAGAGACGACCTCTCTCCCGGCGCCGCCTTACTGCCGCCGGGGTGGGCCGGCCTCCACCGGATACTGTTCGTTCATCCACGCCACGATCCCGCCGGCCAGGTTGACGGCGCGCGGGTAGCCGGCAGCCTGCAGCGTCTGGGTCACGGTGGCGCTGCGGTTGCCGGTGGCGCAGTAGACGACGGTGGTCCTGTCCTTGGGGATCTCCTCCAGGCGCCGGGGGAGTTCGGCCATCGGGATGAACAGCGCGCCGGGGATGCGGGCGGTGACCCACTCCCACTCCTCCCGCACGTCCAGCAGCACCGCCTCCCCCCGCGCCACCAGGGCCCGGGCCTCGGCCGGACTCACCTCCGGCACGGCCGCCGCGGCCGCCGGCTGGGGCTGCGGGTGAGGCCGCGGGACGCCGCAGAAGGCCTCGTAGTCGATGAGCTGGGTGATGGTGGGGTGGTCGCCGCAGACCGGGCAGTCGGGATTGCGGCTCCAGCGGACCGTGCGGATCTCCGCGGTCAGGGCGTCCACGATGAGCAGGCGGTTGCTGAGGGTCTCCCCCCGCCCCAGCAGGATCTTGATCGTCTCCAGCGCCTGCAGGGTGCCCATGAAGCCCGCCACGGCCCCGATGATGCCGCCCTCGGCGCAGCTCGGCACGGTGCCCGGCGGCGGGGGAGTGGGGAACAGGCACCGGTAGCAGCCGCGGCCGGGCAGGAAGACGGTGGCGTGGCCCTCCCACCTCAGGATGCTGGCGTCCACCAGGGGCTTGCCCAGAAACACGCAGGCGTCGTTGACCAGGTACCGGGTGGGGAAGTTGTCGGAGCCGTTCACCACCACGTCGTAGTCGGCGATGATGTCCAGGGCATTCTCGCTGCTGAGGACCGTCTGGTGCGGGACCACCGTCACGTCGGGATTGATGTCTTCCAGGGTCCGGCGCGCCGACTGGGTCTTGGGCCGGCCGATGTCGTGGGTGAAGTGGAGGATCTGGCGGTGCAGGTTGGACAGGTCCACCCGGTCCCCGTCCACCACGCCCAGGGTGCCGACTCCCGCCGCCGCCAGGTACAGGGCGGCGGGGCTGCCCAGGCCGCCGGCGCCGACGATCAGCACCTTGCTGTCCAGCAACAGGCGCTGTCCGGCCAGACCCACCTCCTCCAGGATGGTCTGCCGCGAGTACCGCTCCATCTGCTCGGCGGTGAGCAGCGGACCGGGTCGGGTGACCAGCGTCATCCTCGTGCCTCCTGCACCGATTGTTGACCAGTCAACTGCGGATTCGATTGTACCACGCCGTCACGGGCGCGGGTATCTTCGGCCGGGCGGAGCCCCCTCCCTGCCCCGCGCCCGCGTCGCGCGGCACGGGGGCAGACCCGGGCGGGTCGGGATCGCCCCGCCGCTGCGACAGGCCGCGCCTGTCCCAGCCGGGGGGTGGAGCCGCTGCGGCGGGGGAATGTATAATGGCGCAGCGTGCGGAAGGAGGGGACGCGCCGGCCATGAGCGCCGACGAGGTGTACGACCTCACCATCATCGGGGCGGGGCCCACGGGGCTGTTCGCCGCCTACTACGCGGGCTTCCGGGGCCTGCGGACCAAGATCATCGACAGCCAGCCGGACCTGGGCGGCCAGATCACCGCCCTGTACCCCGACAAGTACATCTACGATGTCGCCGGCTTCCCCAAGATCCTGGGCAAGGATTTGGTCCGCAACCTGGTGGAGCAGACGATGCAGTACAACCCCACCATCCACCTCAACGAGAGCGTGCAGACCCTGGACCGGCTGCCCGACGGGACCATCCGGCTCGGGACCGACCTGGGCGTCCACCTGACCCGGGTGGCGGTCATCACCGCCGGCATCGGCGCCTTCACCCCCAAGACCTTCAAGCGCCCCGAGCTGGACCAGTGGATGGGCCGGGGGCTGTACTTCGCGGTGCGGAACAAGGAGGACTTCCGGGACAAGCGGCTGCTGGTGATCGGCGGCGGGGACTCGGCCCTGGACTGGGCCCTGGGACTGCTGGACTACGCCCGGGAGATCACCCTGATCCACCGGCGGGACGGATTCCGGGCCCACGAGGACAGCGTGCGCAAGCTGTTCGCCTCGCCGGTCCGGGTGAAGCTGTTCTACGAGCTGCGGGCCCTGCGGGGAGACTCCCGGGTGCGGGAGGCCGTCATCTACCACAACAAGACCCAGGAGGAGGAGACGCTGGAGGTGGACGCGGTCCTGGCCTTCCTGGGCCTGGTCAGCAACCTGGGCCCCATCCGGGAGTGGGGGCTGCAGATCCAGGACGACGCCATCGTGGTGAACTCCAAGATGGAGACCAACATCCCGGGCGTGTACGCCGCCGGCGACGTCGTCACCTTCCCGGGCAAGCTCAAGCTGATCGTGACCGGGTTCGGCGAAGCGGCCACGGCCGTCAACAACGCCGTCACCTATCTCAACCCCAAGGCGTCGGCGTTCCCGGGCCACTCGTCGTCCATCATGGAGCAGAAGGAGAAGGCGGCGGGGAGGACGCGATAACAGGGTCTACCCGGTCTACCCGGTCTGCCTTGCCGCCTGACTGCGGGATCAGGCATCAGGCCCCCTCACCCTGGCCCTCTCCCCCTGAGGGGGAGAGGGGAGTCGTATCGCGTTTCCGCGCTTCCGCGTTTCCGCATTGTGCTGCGTTGAAGGTTGGAGGTTGAAGGTTGGATCCCCCTCACCCTGGCCCTCTCCCCCTGCCGGGGGAGAGGGGATGTTCTTGGGGCATACGGGAAGACTCGTTAGAGTTGTAAGAGCGCCTTCAGGGCGGGGAGGCGGTGCTTGCTGAGGGGGACGTCCCGGCCGCCCTCCAGAGTCAGGCTGTAGGCGTTGCGGGTCCAGGGGATGAGGCTGCGCACGTGGGCCAGGTTGACCAGGTATGCCCGGTGGCAGCGGAAGAAGTGAAAGGGCTCCAGGCGGGCCGTCAGCCGGTCCAGGGGGAGACGGCTGCGCAGCTCTCCCTGGCGGGTCACGACCATCGTCCGGTCGCCGTCGGCGTAGCAGTACAGGATCTCCGCCAGGGGCAGCAGGCGGATCTCGCCGTCCAGGTACACCGGCAGGCGCTCGGAGACGCCGGCGACGGGCGCGGCGGCCGGCAGCGGCCGGCCGCCGGCGGAGAGGGCTACGACGGTCCCGGTGCGCAGGACCAGCGCGGGCTGCGAACGGGGGGAAGGCTTTCCGGGCATGCGACTCGCCTCCTCCTCCACCATCGCCGGAGGCGCGGGCCGTGCCAAGACCCGGACGGGCCAGACGGATATGGCTGGAATCGGGGGTTTGTCGAGTCTACTACAGAGTCTACCCGGTCGACCCGGTCTACCCGGTCTAACGGCGTTGAAGGTTGAAGGTTGGAGGTTGGAGCCCCCCCACCCTGGCCCTCTCCCCCTGCCGGGGGAGAGGGGATGTTTATGGGGGGCATCGCGCTTCCGCGTTTCCGCGATTCCGCCTTGGGGCTGCGTTGAAGGTTGAAGGTTGGAGGTTGGAGCCCCCTCACCCTGGCCCTCTCTCCCTGCCGGGGGAGAGGGGATGTTTATGGGGGGTATCGCGCTTCCGCGTTTCCGCGATTCCACGGTAGGTAGACCCGATGACCCAACGACCGGGTAGACCGGGGAGAGCGTAGTTTAGGGTTTGATGAGGCCGCGGCGGACGGCGTAGGCGGCGGCTTCGACGCGGCCGCGGACGCCCAGTTTGCGGTACACGCCCTTGAGGTGGTTGCGGACCGTGTGGGGGCTCAGCCTCAGCTGAGCGGCCACCTCGCCGATCGAGGCGCCCAGGGAGATCATCTGCAGCACCTGAAGCTCCCGGCGCGACAGGGCGCACGGATCCCGCCACCGGGCCACGGCCCGGGCCACCCGCTGCAGGGCCGCAGAACTGACCTTCGGGTACACCACCCCCTCGCCCCGGGCCACGGTGCGGACGGCCTCCAGCAGCTCCTCCGGCGCCGCGGTCTTCAGCAGGTAGCCCGCGGCCCCCGCCCGCATCGCCTCCAGGGCGTAGGCCTCCTGGTCGTGCATCGTCAGGATGAGAACCGGGACGTCGGGCAGCTGCCGTCGCAGCGTCCAGGTGGCCTCGATGCCGTCCATGCCGGGCAAACTCACGTCCATCAGGACCAGGGACGGACGGAGGGACCGGGCCAGGGCGACGGCCTCGGGGCCGGTGGCCGCCACCCCCACCACCTGGATGGCGGCGTCCTGCTGGAGCAGGCGGGCCAGGGCCTCGGCGACCAGGCGGTGGTCGTCGACGACGAGCAGGCGGATGCCCACGACGCCCCTCCGCCCTCTCCGCCGGCATGCTAGCAGGCCGCGGACGGCGGAGGAAGTGGCACAAACGGGGGACGCGCGGCGGTCAGGCGTCCAGCAGCCGGAACAGGCGCTGCTTGAGGTCGGCGGGCACCGGCCCCTCGCGGCACTTCCGCTCGATCAGCTCGCGCAGCCGGCGCTGGAACTCATAGCGGGGGCCGCATTCGGAGCAGGCCTGCACGTGCGCCTGGATCTCCAGATAGCGAGCTTCGTCCATCTCGCCGTCCAGGTACTCCCAGACCATCCGCAGGACCTGCTCGCAGTCCAGCTCGGTCATCGCCCCCCACCCCCCGCCGGCGGGACGTCGGCACGGGCGTACCGCGCCCGGCGGGCGTACTCCCACAGGGCCACCTGCAGGCGGCGCCGCGCCCGGTGCAGGCGGGACATGACCGTCCCGATGGGGATCCCCAACATCTCGGCGATCTCCCGGTAGGAGAACCCCTCGATGTCGGCCAGGACCACCACTTCCCGGAAGGGATCGGGCAGGCTGTCCAGGGCCGCCTTCACGTCGGCGTCCATGAGGGTGGCCAGGAACGCCTCCTCGGGGTTGCCGGATCGGCGGAAGTCCTCGCTCTCCTGCACCCGGGAGTACAGGTAGAACTCGTCCACGTCCTCCTGGTCCACCACCTCCGGCTCCCGGGAGGCCTTGCGGTAGCCGTCGATGTAGGCGTTCATGAGGATGCGGTACAGCCAGGCGCGGGCGTTGGTGCCGGGCTGGAAGGTGTGGAACGAGCGCCACGCCCGCAGGAAAGTCTCCTGGAGCAGGTCCTCGGCCCGCGCCCGGTTGCGGGTCAGGCGCAGGGCGGTGCCGAACAGGCCGTCCAGGTGCGCCTCCACCAGGGCCGTGAAGCGCTGCCGGTCGTCGGCTGCCGTCTCGGCTACTGGGACCACCGTCGTCGCTCCCATGGCGGGCATCCGGTCCAACGCCTCCGGGCGCCCCGGCATTCCCCGCCGAAAACACAACCAGGCCGGGCCTATGCCCGGCCTGGAGAGCACCGAACCTGCGCCTTCACAGGCGGACCGGCTGTCTGACCCGGGCGATGTCGGCGAGGGTCATCTCGGCCAGGACCCCTTCTACGGCCCGGTTGATGGCCTGCCAGACCGGGCGCAGGCCGCACCCCGGCGCGTAGGCGCAGTCCGGGTCGCTGGTCTCCACGCACCACCAGGGCGCCGCCGTCCCCTCCAGGACGTCGAAGGCCTCACGGAGGCTGATGGCCTCCGGAGGCCGGGCCAGGACGTGGCCGCCGGTCGGGCCGCGTTTGCTGGTCACCAGCCCGGCCCGGCGGAGCACCGCCATCAGCTGGTTCAGGTAGGGTTCGGGCAGCCCCTGGCGGACGGCGATGTCGTGGGTCTGGACCGGGCCCTCGCCGTAGTGGCTGGCCAGGTCGATGAGCGCCCGCAGACCGTACTCGGCACGGGTGGAGACTCTCATCGGATGATCACGCTCGCTTCCGCGATCTGTCCGTCGGCCAGCCGGAACGCCCGGATGACGGGAGCGGACCGGTCGGCCAGGGAGATGATCACGTACAGCGCGTCCGGGTAGTAGGCCCGAGCCACGTCGGTCCGGGACGGATACGCCGGGGTGTGGGTGTGCGAGTGATAGATCCCGACCAGGTCCAGCCCCGCCGCCTCCATCTCCTTGAAGGCCGCCAGCTGCTCGGAGGGATCCATCAGGTAGGTGTATGGGCTGTGGTCGACGTTGGTCCCCCGGTAGATGCGCTCCACCCGGCCGTTGCGCCCGGCCAGCAGGCCGCAGCACTCGTTCGGGTATTCCTCCTCGGCGTGCCGGATCAGCTCCGCCGCCTGCTCCCGGGTCAGCTCCAGCACCGTCGTCACCCCCACTATATACCAGACCGGGGAGGTCCGGAACAAGGCGCGAGCGGGGTCCCCCCGCCCGACCGGACGCCCGGCGGGGGCCGGACCTCAGAAGACATAGGGGGCGGTGGCGGGGTGAGCTCGCAGGGCGTCCCACTCGGCGTCGGTCACCGGCTGCGGGGGGTCCCGGTCCGCGTCCACCGGGCACAGGAAGCCAAACGGCCCGTCGGACTCGTTGATCCAGCGGTGGGGCACCCCGGGAGGCACCCGCAGCAGGTCGAACGGCTGCAGGTCGTAGACCCGGTCCGCCACCAGGGCCCTCCCCCGGCCCCGCAGGACCAGGATCAGGTGCGGGTGGCGGTGCTTCTCCAGGCTGGAGTACCCGCCCGGGGAGATCTCGAAGTACCGCAGTTCGAACGCCGCCGGCACGTGCGGGGGTCCGGCGAGGGTGACCCGCACCACCCCGCGCCAGCCCATCCCCCGGGCGTCGCCGACGGCGAATTTGTAGACCTGCGGCGGCACATCCGGCCACCGGAACGCCCGGGGGTCGAACGCCAGGCGTCCGGCGGAGATCTCGGGGGCCTGCGGTCGGTCGGAGCCGTCCACCGCGTCCCCCTCACATGGCGTTGCCCGCCGCCCGCGCGTGCAGGTCGGAGATGTGCCGGGCGGCGGGCTCGGGGAACCCGCTGGCGACCAGGCGGCGCACGCGGTTGTCCTGCAACTCCCGCACGAACGCCCGCACCTCCTCCACCCCCCGCACGAACGCCGGGCCCTGGGAGGCGCCCCCGGCCAGGACCGCCAGCGCTTCCTGGATCTCGGCGGGAATCCCCGAGACCTCCCGGGCGAACGCCACCCGCTCCTCCAGCGCCTGCACGAACCGGTCCACCGCCTGCGGGTCCCGGGCCAGGCGGGCCTGCACCCGGCCGGTGCCGTAGGCCACGTGGCGCGCTTCGTCCTCGTGGGAACGGACGAAGATGGCCCTGCTGGCCTCGTCGGGGGCGATGCGGCGCAAGAACGCGAACAGGTCCAGAAACGTCCCCTCGCCCAGCACGTGGAGCAGAAACGACGCCTTGTCGAACTCCTCCTGGTGGATCAGCCCCAGCAGGGACGCCTCGGTGGCCGGGTACGTGCCCACGTAGCCGACGCCGTTGCTGAACAGGCGCTTGATGAACACCTCCACGTGGCGGGCCTCGTCCACCACCTGGGTGGACAGGAACAGGGCCGGCTCCAGGTAGGCCGGGTGGATGCGGGGCACGAACTTGGCCGGGACGTACCAGGCCGCCATCTCCTGCTGGACCATCCAGGTCAGCACCGCGCACAGGGCGCGCTCCAGCGGCTCGGGGACGCCCCGGGCGGCCTGCCAGGGGATGTCCCGATCGGCGTCCCACTGGCGTTGCTTGGCCTGCACGTACAGGGCCTCCACCCCCTCGGCCCACACCTGACCGCGCTCCAGCACCTGGTAGTCCACCGGCCACCCTCCGCCCTGGGGAGGGTACAGCCCCCGGGGGGCCAGGCCGCGCGGGGCCACCTGGTCCGGGGGCGGGCCCAGCAGATTCGTCAGCTGTCCGGGTCCGGCAGCAGGGTCACCCATGGACGTCTCCTCTCGCCCCGGGCGGTGTCATCGGGCGCCGACCAGGAAGTGCTCTCCGGGCGTCACTTCCTCCCACGACTCCAGCAGCCGGCTGGCCAGGTCGGTGGAGCAGCCGTGCACGCGGAGGGTGTGGCCGACCTTGGCCAGCTCGTAGCGGATGACCGCGTTCAGCGGGCAGGACAAAAACGGGTCGGGGTACCGCCGGGCCAGGGCGGCGTACGCCTCGGTGCCCAGCAGGTCCCGCCAGACGCCGTGGGTGCCCCGGTCGGGGGTGGGCTCGGCCTTCTCCAGTCGGGCGAAGTCCAGCCGCTCCAGGAACATGGTCAGGATGTTCCGGACGGTGTCCTCGGGGGCCGGCCCGACCTCGTAGCCGATGCCCCGGCTGCGCAGGTACTCGGCCAGGTGGCGGCCGAACTCCCTGTGCAGCTCCTCGGCCAGCCGGGCCCCCACGCCGGACGCCGCCAGGTCGCCCAGCACGGCGCCCAGCGCGTACAGGACCGCGTCGTAGGTGATCTGCCGTCCATCCTGCGCCATGGCGTGTTCCTCCTCACCGCTCGATGGGCGCGGCCACCAGGCTGCCCCACTCGGTCCACGACCCGTCGTAGTTGCGCACCCGGGGGTAGCCCAGCAGGTAGCGCAGGGTGAACCAGGTCAGCGACGACCGCTCGCCGATGCGGCAGTAGGCGATCACCTCCTGGTCGGGCCGGACGCCCAGGCTCTCATAGAGCCGAGCCAGTTCGTCGGCAGGCTTGAAGGTGCCATCGTCGCGCACGTTCTGGCTCCAGGGGATGTTCACGGCGCCGGGGATGTGGCCGGGCCGCTGGGCGCCCTCCTGGGGGTAGGCCGGCGGGGCCAGCAGCCTCCCGGCGTACTCGTCGGGAGACCGCACGTCCACCAGGGCCACCTGGGGCTCGCCCAGGCGCCGGAGGATCTCGTCGCGGAACGCCCGGATGGACGGGTCGGGGACGGGCACCCGGTAGTCCGCGGGAGGGTGCCGGGGCGCCTCCCGGGTGACGGGGCGGCCTTCCCGCAGCCACCGGTCCCGGCCGCCGTTGAGGATGCGGCAGTCGCGGTGGCCGTAGTAGGTGAACAGCCAGAAGGTGTAGGTGGCGAACCAGTTGCTGCGGTCGCCGTAGAAGACCACCGTGTGGTCGTGGCCGATGCCCCGCTCGCCCACGATCCGCGCGAACCGGTCCGGAGGCACCCAGTCCCGGATGACGGGGTCCTGCAGGTCCTCCTTCCAGTGCAGCCGGATGGCGCCGGGGATGTGACCTTCCTGGTAGAGGTCGGGGTTCTCGTCGGCCTCCACGATGCGGACCGACGGGTCGTCCAGGCGAGCCTGGAGCCACTCGGGCTCCACCAGCACCTCGGGATGCGCGTATCCGCTCACAGCCGGTCCCTCCTCCGTATGGTGTGCCGGACTCAAGGTCCGGTCGGCGGAGGCGGCCGTCAGGCCGGAGACAAGAAGGAGGGGAAGTCTACCGGGGACGCAGGCGGGCAGCGCCTCCGCCTACCTGGTGGGGTCCCCACAGGCCCGCCGGTGCGGACCCGTGGGGCGGGGACAGATGCACCCCCGCGGGTAGCAGCGGGCCAGCTGTCTGTGGCGGAACGCTGCGTCGGTCATCGGTTATCTAACCTCATAACAGCAACGGGAATATGTGTCAAGTCTGCCCGGTCTGACTGCGTTGAAGGTTGGAGGTTGGATCCCCCTCACCCTAGCCCTCTCCCCCTGCCGGGGGAGAGGGGTACGCCGGCTTCAGTGGGGGCCGCGGTGTAGACCCGATGACCCAACGACCGGGGGGACCGGGGAGACTCATAATCGGGTCTGCCCGGTCGCCCGGTTTGACTGCGTTGAAGGTTGGAGGTTGAAGGTTGAAGGTAACTTCCACATCCGCGCGGTCGGGCGGTCGCGCCGTCGGGCGGTCAGGGGTCGCGTTCCCGCGTTCCCGCGATCCCGCGATCCCGTCCTGTGTAGACGTGATGACCGGGAGACCCGGATTTAGGTCCGCCACAGCGCGGTGGACAGATAGCGGTCGCCGCCGTCGGGGGCCACGGCCACGACCACCCCCTGCCGCAGGTCCCGGGCCACCTCCAGGGCGGCCACCACGGCGGCGCCGGACGACTGGCCCACCAGCAGACCCTCCTCCCGCGCCAGGCGGCGGGCCATCTCGTAGGCCGCCTCGGTGCGCACGGAGATCTTGCGGTCGTGGACCGCGGGGTCGTAGATGCCCGGCACGATGGCGCTGGCCATGTGCTTGAGGCCTTCGATCCCGTGCAGGGGACCGTCGGGCTCCACGGCCACCACCTGCACGTCCGGGCGCAGTTCGCGCAGGCGGCGGCCGGCCCCCATCACGGTGCCCGAGGTCCCCAGCCCCGCGACAAAGTGGGTGATCCGGCCGCCGGTCTGGGCGAACACCTCGGGGCCGGTGGTCTCGTAGTGGGCCCGGGGGTTGCTGGGGTTGTTGTACTGGTCCCCATAGAAATAGCGGTCCCGGTCCGCCTCGTAGATCCGGCGGGCCACCAGGATCGCGCCGTCGGAGCCCTCCAGGGGGTCCGAGTACTCTACCTGCGCGCCGTAGGCGTGCAGGATCCGCTTGCGCTCCTCGCTCACGTTGCCCGGGACCACCAGGTGCACCCCGTACCCCCGGGCGGCGCCGATCATGGCGTAGGCGATGCCGGCATTCCCCGACGACGAGTCCAGGATGATCCGGTCGGGGGTGAGGCGGCCGTCCCGCTCGGCGTCCAGGATGATCTGGCGCACGGGGCGGTCCTTGACCGACCCGCCGGGGTTGAACCACTCGGCCTTGAGGTAGACCTCCACGTCTTCCGGCAGGTCGCGGGTCACCCGGACCAGCCGCAGCAGAGGCGTGTGGCCGATCGCGTCCAGCAGCGAGGTGCGGGCGGGCGCGGTCACGGCGGCAGGACGCCTACTCGTCCAGCAGGAAGACCGGCTCGGGATAGTAGCGCACCCGGTGCTCCAGCAGCCGGCGGTGCAGCTCGCCGGCGAGCCACCGGTTGGCGGCCTCCAGGTCCGGACTGTCGGTCAGGACAGACAGGGGGAGGTTGAGGCGCAGGGCCCGGCCGGGGATCAGGTGGCGGGTGATGCCGGTGGGCAACTTGACCGGCGCGTCGGCGATCTGCAGGATGTCGTCCTTGGTGAACCGGGGAAAGACCACCACAGCCCCCGCCGCCCCGTACTCCCGCTCCAGCAGGTCCAGGTCGGGGTGGGCCACGCGGTAGATCCGGTTGGCCCCGCTGTAAGCGCGCACCACCTCCGCCAGCAGGGAGGCCAGCAGCCGGTCGGGGGAGACCGCCACCGCGTAGGCCCCGGCGCGGGTCAGCACGCAGCAGGCGGCCAAGCGGTTCTGCAGCCAGCGGTCGACGTCCTCCGCCGGCACGGGACGCAGGGGCAGGCCCCGGCCCTGCAAGAGCGCGGGCAGGTCGTGCGCCTCCACCAGCAGGTGGTGCCAGACCTCCAGGCGGACCCCGGGGTCCTGGTAGTCCACCACCTGCAGCGCCACCGCCGGCACACCCAGTTCCTGCAGCGCGCGGGTGCGGTTGGCGCCGTCCAGGACGACGAAGCCGTCGGACGGCAGGGGTGCGGCCACCGGTGGATTGCGCAGCACACCGTCGGAGCGCAGCCGCTCGACCAGGCGGGCCACCCGGGCGGGGTCGCACTCCTCGTGCAGGTGCACCTGCCCTGCCGCCACGATCCGCAGGTCCGGCAGGGCGGTGCCGGCCGGCAGGCGGACGGCGGGGCGGGCGCGGGTCGGGTCAGCCATCGGCGGTCACGGCATTAGTCTATACAAGAAACGGTCGACCCGGTCTACCCGGTCTAACTACGTTGAAGGTTGAAGGTTGGAGGTTGGAGCCCCCTCACCCTGGCCCTCTCCCCCTGCCGGGGGAGAGGGTGAGTCTACCCGGTCGACCCGGTCTACCCGGTCTAACTACGTTGAAGGTTGAAGGTTGGAGGTTGGATCCCCCTCACCCTGGCCCTCTCCCCCTGCCGGGGGAGAGGGAAGTTATTTTGGGTGGCGCGTTTCCGCGCTTCCGCGTGTCCGCCTTCGGCTGCGTTGAAGGTTGGAGGTTGAAGGTTGGAGCCCCCTCACCTGGCCCTCTCCCCCAGGGGGAGAGGGTGAGGGTGAGGGGGCAGGGGGAGAGGGTCAGGGGCGGCGGGCGAGGTGGTCGATGACGTCGATCTTGGTGACGATCCCCACCACCGTCCCGCGGTCCACCACCACGGCCGCGCCCGCCGACAGGAAGATGTCGGCCAGGGCGTCGACAGGCGTGTCCGGCGACACCACCGGCGGAGCAGGGTCGATGATGGGCTGGATGGGATCGTCGGGGCGGTGGGCGGGGTCCAGCAGGTAGCGGAGCACGTCCACCTCGCTGACCATGCCCACCAGCCGTCCGTCCTCCAGCACCGGCAGCTGGGAGACGTCGTACTGCTTCATCTTGGCGATCACGTCGCTGACGGGGTCGGTGCGGGCGGCGGTGACCAGCGGCAGGTTGCGGACCCGCACCAGGTCGGCCACCGTGCCCCGCTCCACGTCCAGAAAGCCGTGCTCGCGCATCCAGTCGTCGGAGAAGATCTTGGAGAGGTAGCGGGAGCCCGAGTCGGGCAGGATCACCACCACCCGCAGGCCCGCTCCGGCGTCGGGCAGCCCGCGCAGGTATTTCAGCGCCCCGGCCACCGCGGCGCCGCTGCTGCCCCCGCAGAACAACCCCTCCTCCCGCACCAGGCGCCGGGTCATCAGGAAGGCCTCCCGGTCGGAGACCTGCACCACCTCGTCCACCACCGAAAAGTCCATGGTCTGGGGCAGGAAGTCCTCGCCGATCCCCTCCACCTTGTAGGTGCGGGGCTCGGGCAGGCGGCCCGTGCGGGCGTAGTCGTAGTACACCGAGCCCACCGGGTCCACCCCCACCACCCGCAGCCGGGGGTTGTGCTCTTTGAGGAACTTGCCCGCTCCCGAGATGGTGCCTCCGGTGCCCATGCCGGCCACCAGGACGTCCACCCGGCCGCCGGTCTGCCGCCAGATCTCGGGACCGGTGGTCTCGTAGTGGGCCCGGGGATTGGCCGGGTTGGCGTACTGGTTGGCGTAGAAGCTGTTGGGGGTCTCCTCGGCGATGCGGCGGCTGACGCTGTAGTACGACCGCGGGTCGTCGGGAGGCACGGCGGTGGGGGTGATCACCACCCGGGCGCCGAACGCCCGCAGCAGCCGGATCTTCTCCTCGGACATCTTGTCGGGCATCACGAACACTGTCCGGTAGCCGCGGACGGCGGCGGCGATGGCCAGCCCCACGCCGGTGTTGCCCGAGGTGGCCTCCACGATGGTCCCCCCGGGCCGCAGCAGCCCCCGGCGTTCGGCGTCGGCGATCATGGCCGGTCCGATGCGGTCTTTGACCGACCCGCCGGGGTTGAGGAACTCCAGCTTGGCCACCACCTCGGCCCGCACGCCCCGGGTCACCCGGTGCAGGCGCACCAGGGGAGTGCGGCCGATGACGTCCAGGACGGTGTCGTAGATCTCCTCGTGGGGGCGGACCGCCCGGCGGCGCAGGCGACGCGCTGCGGGAGCGGCTTTGCGGGACACGGACCGGCCTCCTTTCCGGAGATCAGGGATCAGGCATCAGGGATCAGGGCCCGGGCGCCGCCAGCCATGGCCGGGATGATGGACACCTCGTCGGCGTCCTGGAGCGGCGTGGCCAGGCCCTGCAGCTGGCGGATCTCGGTGCCGTTCACAAAGACGTTGATGAAGGTGCGCACCTGACCGCCCTCGTCGAACAGCTGCGGGCGGATGCCGGGGTACTGGCGGTCCAGGGCCTCCAGGACCTCGCCCACGGTGCTCCCGGACACGCGCACCGTGCTGTGGCCGCCGGTGATCCGGCGCAACGGCGTGGGAACGTACACGATGGGCACCGACGATCTCCCCTCCCGACGGATCCGTCTCTATGGTCTGCCGGCCGCGGCGCCGCAGGAATGGCTCAGGCCACCCGCGCCAGGGCCTGGCGCAGGTCCTCGATCAGGTCGTCGGCGTGCTCCAGGCCCACCGACAGGCGGATCAACCCCTCGTCCACCTGCAGGGGCGAGCCGGCCAGGCTGGCGTGGGTCATGCTGGCCGGGTGGTCCAGCAGGGACTCCACCCCTCCCAGGCTCTCGGCCAGGGTGAAGACCCGGGTGGCCGACGCCACGGCCCGCGCGGCCGGGCCCCCACCTCTGAGGATAAACGACACCATCCCCCCAAAGCCTGTCATCTGGCGCCGGGCCACCTCGTGGCCGGGATGGTCCGGCAGGCCCGGGTAGAACACCCGGGCCACGGCCGGGTGACCGCGCAGGAACTCGGCCACCCGCTGGGCGTTGCGGGCGTGGCGCTCCATGCGCACCGCCAGGGTCTTGATGCCCCGCAGGACCAGCCAGCAGTCAAAGGGCCCGGGGACGGCGCCGGCGGCGTTCTGGTGGAACTTCAGCGTCTCGTAGACGTCCTTGCTGTTGGTCACCACCGCGCCCCCGACCACGTCGCTGTGTCCGCCCAGGTACTTGGTGGTGGAGTGCACCACCACGTCGGCGCCCAGGGTCAGCGGCCGCTGGAAGTACGGAGAGGCGAAGGTGTTGTCCACGACCACCAGGGCGTCGTGGGCGTGGGCGAGGTCGGCGATGCGGGCGATGTCCAGGATCTTCAGGTAGGGGTTGGTGGGGGTCTCCACCAGCACCAGCCGCGGACGGGCCTGCAGGGCCGCCTCGACCTGCCCCAGGTCGGTCATGTCCACGAACGCGGTCTCGATGCCGTACCGGCGGAGGACCCGCACGAACAGCCGGTAGGTGCCGCCGTAGACGTCGTCGGGGGCCAGGATGCGGTCGCCCGGGTTCAGCAGGTACGCCACGACGGTCAGGGCCGCCATCCCCGAGGCGAAGGCCAGGCCGTAAGTGGCCTCCTCCAAAGACGCCAGGCAGGTCTCCAGGGCCGTGCGGGTCGGGTTGGCGGTGCGGCTGTAGTCGTACCCCTTGTGCACCCCGGGAGCCGACTGGGCGTAGGTGGACGTCTGGTAGATGGGCGGGATGACGGCGCCGGTGGCGGGGTCGGGCGCCTGGCCCTCGTGGATGGCGCGGGTCTCGAACCGGTGACGGGCCATGGGATCAGACCGGCACCGCCGGCCCGGCGTCCACGGCGAGCACGCGGTCCAGGGCGGCGATGGTCAGCGGCTTAAGGTCCAGGGCGAAGACGTCGGTGAAGGCGCGCAGGTACGCCTCCCGCACCTGGTCCACCGGGACCGCCCGGCCCAGCACCCGGGCCATGGAGGTCACCGGCCGGTCCAGGCCGCAGGGGTTGATGACCGCGAAGTGGGAGAGGTCGGGATCCACGTTGAGGGCAAAGCCGTGCATGGTGACCTTGCGCTTGACGGCCACCCCCACCGCCGCGATCTTCTCCCCGTCCACCCACACGCCGGGGTAGCCCGCCAGCCGGGCGGCGGCGATGCCGTAGCCGCGCAGGGTGCGGATCAGCGTCTCCTCCAGCGCGCGCACGTAGCCCACCACGTCCTCCCGGTAGGTTCCCAGGTGGAGGATGGGGTAGCCCACCAGCTGGCCCGGGCCGTGGTAGGTGACGCTGCCGCCCCGCTCCACCTCGTAGACCTCAAACCCCCGCCGGACCAGGACCTCCCGGGGCACCAGCAGGTGCTCGGCCCGGGCGGAGCGGCCGAGGGTGATGACCGGGGGGTGCTCCAGCAGGATCAGCCCGTCGGCGATCCGGTCCTGCTGGCGGGCGGCCACCAGGCGCTTCTGCAGCGCCCAGGCGTCGGCGTACGGCGTGCGGCCGCGCAGGTCGAGCAACCAGCCCCGGCGGAGTGTCATCGAATTGATTGTACCAGGAACAGGGCACAGAGCGGGATCGGGGATCTGAGATCTGGGATCTGAGATCGGGGATCGGGATGGGGGAAGGCGCAAAAGGAAGCGGTGACGGTTAGGTCAGCTGGATCCAGCGGCTATGCTCGCGCAGATAGTCGTCCAGGATCCGCTGCGCGACGACTGCGGACGGAACCAGTGGGTGGATGGCCAGAGCGCGCAGCGCCAGGGAGTAGGACTTCCGGACGGCGGCGGCGACAGTAGCGCGCTCATACATCTTGACCGTCACCATAAGCCCGCGCACGGCCTCAGGAACGGATCCGACGGCAAAGGGGCGGATGCCCCCCGGAGACACGGCGCAGGGCACCTCGACCACGTCCTCGTCCTCCAGCTCCCTGATAGCCCCTCGGTTGGGTACGTTGAGGACGACCCGCGTGGGTGTCCCTCCCAGCAGGCCATCCAGCACCGACAGGGCCACCGCCTCATATCCGGACTCCTCGACACCTTCCAGGCGGAACCGCTCCCCGTGGCCGGGCAGCCCCGTCTCCACCTGCATGTAGCTTCCATGCCGGGCCGCAATATACTCTTCATACGCCGCAACGGCGCGCGCGGCGTCGGATCCGGCGGCGGCCAGGCGTTCCCACAACATGTGGTTTAGCTCCCGCACGTGCTCTGCCCGGGTCCGGCCGGCTGCTTTGATGTTGGCCACCGCCTCCCGGGCGAAATAGTAGTAGTACAGGTACTCCTGAGGGACGACCCCCAGCGCCCGGACCAGCGCTCCCCCGAACCTCCGGAGTACCGGATCGCGAACCCTCTGGTCAAAGTGCTCCAACAGGTCCGGCAGCAGGTCTCGTCCCTGCAGGTAGATGCCTTTCACCCATCCCAGGTGGTTGAGTCCGAAGTAATCCACGTAGGTGTCGCCTGACGGAATGTCCAGTGCCGAGGTCAGCGCCCGGACGAGCGCTCCCGGACCGTCACAGATGCCCACCGCGCGCACCCGGGCATGGGTCGTCAGCGCCTGGGTGATGAGTCCAGAGGGGTTGGTGAAATTGACAAGCCAGCAGTTGGGGGCGAGCTCCTCCAGCAGACGGGCGTACTCGAGCATCACCGGAATGGTCCGCATCGCCATAGCGAAGCCTCCGGGGCCGGTGGTCTCCTGGCCCAGGACGTCGTAGCGAAGGGGAACGACCTCGTCCACCACCCGGGCGGCGTCGCCGCCGACCCGCACGGCGCTGACTACCACGTCGGCCCCCTGCAGCGCCTGCCGGGCATCGTCGCTGAGGACCAGCCGGAAGGGATTCCCGGCGCGCCTCAGCTGCTCGGCCACCACAAGACCGATCAGCCTCAACCTCCGGGCGTCCACGTCGAGGAGGCGGACTTCCTCCAGCCGGTAGGTCCCGGCGCGCCGGAGCAGCCCCCGGATGAGAATGGGGGTGCGCACGCCACCACCCCCCAGAACGACGATCACCATGTGCCGGCCACCCCTTCCTGTTCCGTCAGGGCGCGAAGAACCTCTTCCCATGTCGGCAGGGCATCAAGTCCGCCCACCGCGCGCGTCGAGTACGCCCCACAGATGACCCCCAGGCGCAGCGCCTCCGGCACGGACCCGCCCCGGAGCCACCCCGTCAGGAAGCCCGCATCAAACGCATCTCCCGCCCCCACCGTATCCACCGCGTCAACGGCGGGAGGCGGGATGATGTGGACATCACCGTCGTCCAGTGCCATAGCCCCCCGAGGGCCGAGCTTGATCACCGGCACGCGCACGTGCTCTCGCAACCTCCGCAACGCCTGCTCGGCCGAGGGGGCACCCGTGAGCCGGAGAGCTTCGCGTTCATTGGGGAGAAACACATCGGCAGCCGCCAGCGCGGCGAAGTCGGCGTCGCTCCACCGCTCCGCCTCCATCCACCCGATATCCATAGACACCGTCGCGCCCCCCGGTCGTCCGTCCCGGACGAGAGCACGCAGGCGGCGCGGTCCCGCCACGTGAAGGTGGTGAAACGGGGAAAGTCCGCGCAGGAGCCCGGGGGCGTCGCGCAGGAGGTCGTCCCAGGCGTTGTTGACCCCCTCGTAGGTCACAAAGAATCTGTCGGCCCTCACCGACACCGCCGCCGAGACGCCGCAGCGCGTTCCGGGCACCCGACGGATGTGGTCCGTCCGGACCCCCTCAGCCGCCAGCCGTTCCAGCAGCGGCCCCGCCAGGGCATCGTCGCCCACGGCCGCCACGAGCGTAGTTGGCACGCCCAGACGCCGGAAGGCTACTGCGGTGATGGCGCTTCCTCCCGGGTACCAGGCGAACCGATCCGTGGCCACCTCCTCCCCCAGCGCCGGAATCCGGGGCAGGTCGGCAAACACCACGTCACAGTAGACAGGTCCCACCACCACCACGTGAAGATCACGCGCCGTCACCGAAGCCCTCCCGCTGTCAAACCCGTGACCAGGTACCGCTGAAAGAGCAGGGCCATGATGACAGGAGGCAGGCTGGCGACCACCGCACCGGATGTCATCGCGCCCCAGTCGATGGTGAACCGACCGATGAATTCGGCCAGCGCGATGGGCAGGGTCTTGGACGCGTAGCTGGTGGTGAAAATAAGCGCGTAGAGAAACTCATCCCAGGCGCCGAAAAAGACGAACACGGCCGTAGCCGCCAGCCCAGGAGCAGCCAGCGGCAGGGTAACCCGCCACAGCGCTCCCACACGGGTGCATCCGTCGATCCGGGCCGCGTCCTCCAGGTCCTGAGGAATGGTCCGGAAGTAGCCGTGCATGATCCAGATCACAAACGGCAGAGAGAAGACCGTGTAAGCCACCGTCAGGCCGGTGCGGGTGTTGATCAACCCGAGACTACGCATGATAAGGAACAGAGGAATCACCAGGACAATGGACGGCAGCAGCTGCAACGTCAGAGACGAGAGGAGCAGGGGACGGCTTCCCCAAAACCGGAGCCGCGCAAACGCGTAGGCCGCCGGAGTCCCCAGCAGCATGGAGATCACGGTGGTGGCCAGCGCCACGAGGACGCTGTTGCGGGCAGCCAGCAGGAAGGTGGCGGTCTGGAACTCGGGGTCCCGCGACGAGGTGAAAAGGCGCACGTAGTGCTCCAGGGTCGGCCGCAGCGGAATCACGTTGACAGATCCCGCCAGAAGGTCGGCCTGGGTCTGGAGGCTGCTGCTGACAAGCCAGAGAAACGGGGCGAAAGTAAAAGCCGCATACCCTGCCAGCAAGATATACAACAGGGGACGGCCCACCAGCCGGGCGCGGCTCATGCGATCTCCTCCGCCGCAGCGCTCGCCTGCAGCGCCCGCAGGTAGAGCACCACCATGGCCAGTGTGGCCAGAGTAATCAGCCACGCCAGTGCCGATCCGTAGCCCACATGAAAGTACCGGAAGGCCTGTTGATACGTGTACAGGGCGAGGACCTGGGTGGCGTCGGCCGGCCCGCCCGACGTCAGAACAAAAATCATGTCAAACACCTTGAAGGCCTGCAGGCTGCGCAGGACGACAGCCACCAGAAGCGCCGGTCGCAGAAGCGGAAGAACCACGTACCGGAACACCTGCCACCGGCTGGCGCCGTCCACCGCCGCCGCCTCATACAGCGCCCAGGGGATCGGCTGGAGTCCAGCCAGCAAGAGGAGGGTCATAAAGGGCGTAGTCTTCCACACGTCGGCGACGATGACCGCCGGCATCGCCCACAGCGGATCTCCCAACCATACCACGGGGGCGTGGATGACACCCATGCGCACCAGTAGAGCATTGAGGATCCCGTAGGTGGGGTTGTAGATCCAGAACCACATCAAGGCGGTGCTCAGGGTAAGCATAGCCCACGGCACCAGTACCAGCGACCGCAGCAGCTGGCGGCCGCGGAACTCCTCGTTGAGGAGGACGGCACCCACCAGCCCCAGTACCAGCTCCAGGGCCACCGAGGTCACCGTGAAGTAGACGGTGACCCCCACGCTCTTCCAAAAGTCGGGGTTCTGCAGGGCCTGCAGGTAATTCTCCACACCCACGAACGGACGGGCTCCGGGCAGCGCGAGCTCTACCCGGTGCAGCGACATCCACAACGACTGCACCAGGGGGAAAACCGCCACCGCCCCAATGGCAGCCATCGCCGGCAGGAGCAGCCATACCGCCAGGACCCCCTCCCGGGGTTCCCGGGAGAGGACGGACGCGACGTGAATGAGACCCGGGAGGGCGGAAGCGGCTCCGCCCTCCCGGTGCAGGCTACTTGCCGAGAATGCGCCGGACTTTGGCCGCCGCATCGTCCAGCGCCCGCTTGGGGGCCTTCCGACCCAGCAACGCCTGGTGGAGTTCCGTGATGATGGCGTCGGCCACCTCGGTGTAGCGGGTGACAGCGGGACGGTTGTGGGCATACTTCAGCTGTTCGCCGTACTTGTCGAAATCGCGGAGCTCCTTAGCCAGTTGCGGATCCCGATACAGGCGATCGTAAATGGGGAAAAAGCCGCCCCCCGTGAAGATCGCCCGCTGCACGTCCTCGGTGGTCATGAACTCGATCCACTTGAGGGCTGCCTCCTTGTTCCGGGATGTCTTCATGATGGAGTAATACTCGGGCCCCAGCACCGTTGACGACACCACGGGAGGTTGAGCCGGGATGAGGCCTACCCGGACCTGCCCCACCACCCGCGACTGCTTGGGATCGCGGGAGGCAGGCTCGGTCCCCTCCCAGTTCAGGATCATGGCCGCCTTCCCGGCCAGGAAGGCTTTGTTGACCTCGTCCTCGTGTATGGTCAGAGACACCGGGTCTACCACCTTGTCCTCGCGCAACAGACGCACCATGTACTCCAGCGCCTGCAGCCCCGCACCTGTGTTAAACACGGGATTCCCGGCTTCGTCAAACAGCCGCGCGTTGGGAAACGCGAAGGTGAAGATGACCCAGTCAACCATCAGGGCCTCGTCCTTCACCCACGACATCACCGTACCCCAGACCTTGTTTGCCCCTGAGCCTCGGGTCAGCTTCCGGGCGTACGCGCGAAACTCGTCGAGCGTCCGCGGGGGCCGGGTGAAACCCGCCTCCCGGAGCATCTTCTCGTTGTAATAGAAATACTTGGCAGAGTTGAAAGCGGGAATGCCGTACAGCCGCCCGTTCACCGTGACGGCATCAAGGGTGGACTTGGTGATCTGCCGCAGAAACTGATCCGGGAACTTGCCCGTCAAGTCCTCCAGCCAGCCCGCCTGCACGAACTGAGGAACCCAGATGACATCCACCCGCACTACGTCATAGGTCGGGACGTTGGACGCGCCAGCGGTGACGATCTTGTTGAAGCGATCCTGATACGGTACGAGGTTGAGGGTCACCTTGATCCCAGTTCGTTTTTCAAACTGCTCGAAAAACGGTTTGGCCGCGTCCTCGTACCCGCCAGTCCCCACCAGGACGGACAGCTCACCCGTCGGAGCAGAGGAGACGCGGGGAATGGCCGCGGCGAGGACCACAAGACTGACCGCGAGCACGACGCTCAGGCGCCGCATCCACACTCCCTCCCTCCCGGGCGATTCGTGCGTCATCCACACGCCCGGTCGTGGCTAGAGTGTCCTGTTTGGATGTAGTGTTTGCACTTGGGAGCCTCCCCCAAGGAAAGGGAG
>JBBIUY010000033.1:0-32549 GCA_037440005.1 Armatimonadota bacterium
TTCCGCGCTTCCGCGCTTCCGTGGGTCCGCGCCTGCCAGCCCCCCTCACCCCGGCTCTCTCCCCCCAAGGGAGAGGGAGTCGACGGGAGAGAGAGCCGGAATGGCCGCGCGCCAGGGGATCCACATGCCGGGCCGGGGTCATGGGTCCGCAGGCGCGGGGGCGTCCACCAGCTGCAGGCCCGCCAGCCGGGCGTACACCCCGCCGCGGCGCAGCAGGTCCTCGTGGCGGCCTTCCTCCACGATGCGGCCGTCCTCCAGCACCACGATCCGGTCGGCCTTGCGCACCGTGGACAGCCGGTGGGCGATGATGAAGGTGGTGCGGCCCTGCATCAGGCGGTCCAGAGCTTCCTGGATCAGGCGCTCGGACTCGGCGTCCAGGGCCGAGGTGGCCTCGTCCAGGATGATGATGCGCGGGTCGGCCAGCACCGCCCGGGCGATGGCCAGCCGCTGGCGCTGGCCGCCCGACAGCTCGACGCCGCCCTCTCCGATCAGCGTGTCGTACCCCCGGGGCAGGGCCAGGATGAAGTCGTGGGCGTTGGCCACCCGGGCCGCCGCCTCCACCTCCTCCGGGGAGGCCCCGGGGCGGGCGTAGGCGATGTTGTCCCGCACCGTCCCGATGAACAGCACGGTCTCCTGGGGCACCAGGCCCACCTGGCGGCGCAGCGACCGCAGGGTGACCGTGCGCAGGTCGGCGCCGTCGATCTCCACCGCGCCGCGGGTGGGATCGTAGAAGCGGGGGATCAGGTTGACCAGGGTGGACTTGCCGGCGCCGCTGGAGCCCACGATGGCCACCCGCTCCCCGGCCCGCACGTCCAGGGACACGCCCTGCAGCACCATGTGGGAGCCGTCGTAGGTGAACCACACGTCCCGCAGGCGCACGTCGCCCCGCACCGGCGGCAGGTCCTTTGCTCCGGGCGCATCGGCGACGCCTTCGGGCACCCGCAGGACCTCCAGGATCCGGTCCAGGGCGCCCAGGCCCTGGCGCATCCCGGCGTACAGCCGGGACAGCGCGATGGCCGGTTCCACGGCGATCCCGGCGTAGGCGAGAAACGACACCAGCGTCCCCGGGGTGATGGATCCGGCGGTGACCATGCGCCCGCCCAGCCACAGGACGCCCACCAGCCCCAGGGCGGTGAAGAAGCTCACCACGGGGACCTGCACAGCGGTCAGCTGGCTGACCCGCAGGTTCTCGTGGAACGTACGCTCGTTCTCCCGGACGAACCGGCCGATCTCGCGCTCCTCCTGGACGAAGGCGCGGATCACCCGCGCGCCGCCGAACGCCTGCCGCAGCAGCGACGCCAGCCCCGCCACCTGCTCCTGGGCCCGCACCGACACCCGCTGGATCTCCTGGCCGAAGGCGCGCGCGGAGCCCAGCAGCAGGGGGACCACCACCAGGGTGTACAGCGCCAGCCGCCACTGGAGGACAAACAGCATGACCGCGATCCCCACCACGGTGAGGGCGGTCCCCACGAGGTCCAGCAGCCCGACTAGCAGCGCGTTCTGGACCACCTGGGTGTCCTGCAGGCTGCGGGCGATCAGGTCGCCGCTGGTCCACCCGGCGAAGCGGTCCAGCGACCAGCGCTGGACCTTCTGGAAGATGATCCGGCGTAGGTCGGCGATCACCCGGTGGCCCAGGTACAGGCCGAAGTACAGCTGCCCGTACAGGAACAGGCTGCGCAGGCCGAACGCGGCCAGGATGACCAAAGCGGCGGTGTCCAGCACCGCCAGGCTGCGGGTCCGGACGATGGCGTCGATGGTCAGGCCGGCGTAGCGGGGCACGAACAGCTGCGCCGCCGTGAGCAGGACCACGCACAGCACGCCCGCGCCCAGGTGGGGCCAGTACGGCGCGATGAACCGGGCTAGGCGCCTCACGGCTGCCTCCGGGGTCTGTCGGCCAGGGCCAGAGCGCACGCGGCCACCCGGTCCGCCGCCCCTGCGGAGGCCGGGTACAGCCGCCGCAGCTCGGCGCTCATCGCCTCCCGCCGGCGGGGGTCGTCCAGCAGCTCCGCGATCCTGTGGGCCAGGTCGGCCGGGGTGAACCTGCCGACCCACTCGGGGACGACGGCGCGGCCGGCCCGGATGTTGGGCAGGGCCACCAGGCGGGGTCTGCGGAAGTACCACGCTGCCGCCAGCCGCTTGAGGGACCGGCCCGCCGCCGGCAGCCGGCCGGCCCACTCCAGCAGGCCCTCCGCCGGCGCGCGGTCCACCAGATCCAGGGGGACCACGACGGCGTACGGCACGCCCAGCATCGCGAGCTCCACGGTGTTGGTGCCGGGGATGGTCAGGGCCAGCGCGCTGCGCCGCAGGGCCTCCCAGGGGTCGCCGGTGATCCAGCGCACCGGCAGACCCGGCCACCGCTCCTGGACGGCGCGCTGCAAGGACGCGACTACTGCGGGCGAGAGGAACGCCGAGGCGATCACCTGGAACGACACTCCGGGCCGCCCGGCCGCCAGGACGTCGGCGGCCCGCAGAAAATAGGGCACCAGCTCGCGGGCGAACCGGTCCCGGCTGCCCGGCAGGATGGAGACAACTTCACCCCCGTCCGCACCGCCGTCCTCACTCGCCGG
The DNA here is from genome assembly GCA_037440005.1 of Armatimonadota bacterium. GTDB lineage: Bacteria > Sysuimicrobiota > Sysuimicrobiia > Sysuimicrobiales > Kaftiobacteriaceae > Calidihabitans. The sequence continues at coordinate 2,568 of JBBIUY010000033.1, forward strand.
GGAAGCCCCTGCGGCGTCCGGCGCGGCGGCGCTCCCTCCCCGCCGTTCACCGTTTCCCTCCTTCGGGCCCTTCTCTCCCTCTTTCCTCCGGCTAGAGGGCTGGGGTGAGGGAGCGGCAGCCCCGGCGCTCAGCGCGTCCGCCCTGGGGTCTCCCGTCACCACCACCTTGCCCGCGGGCACCCCCGCCGCCACCAGCCGCCCGGCCAGCTCGTCGGAAACCGCGCAGATCGTCTCGAACCCCGCGTGCCGCCGGACCACCAGAGGGGTCTCCACCAGGGCGCAGGCGGGCGCCCGCAGCCGCCGGGCCAGCCGCGCCGAAAACCACAGGTCCCCGCCCAGGTGGACCACGACCGCAGCAGGCTCCGTCGGCAGCGGCCTCAGGCCCAGGGCGACCCGCACCGCCTCGGCGGGCTCCAGGATGCGGTCGAAGAGGTCCCACTCCCGCGCCACCGCCGGCTCGCGCCCTCCGGCGAACTGCGTGGGGGACAGCACCAGGGTAATCCGGCCGTCGGGGCGGACCCGGCGCAGGGCCACGGCCACAGGGCGGATCCATCCGGTCAGCTCTCCGGGTCCGTTGCCCGCCAGGACGACGTCCACCATGGCCACGGGGGCCTGCTGTCGGACCAGCACGCATCCGGGCCTCCATCCGGCCCGGGCACGCCACTGCATTATAGTGTCCGGTCCGGCCACGAGCAATTGACCCGCACCGGGCAGAGGGCAGTGTCGGAGACCGAAGGCGCGCGCATGGGGGGCGTGACGCAGGCTTCAGCAGGGAGTCCCCCTGCCACGCAGAACCTCACGCCCTGCGCCATGGGTCCTCGGCTCCCGGTCGTCAGCGGAACCGTCCTACTGCTGGCGGTGCTGGCGGTCGCGCCGCCGGCTGGCCACGCGTCTCAGGCCTCCCAGGAGCCCGCAGGTCTCACCCTCGAGGCGGACGAGATTGTCTTCGACGACGCCGCCCAGACGGTGGAGGCCCGCGGCCATGTCCGGCTGGCCTACCGGGGCATCACGGTGCAGGCCGACTTCGCCCGCATTCTGGTGAGAGAGGAACGGCTGGAGGCCCGCGGTCACGTGGTGGTCATCGACCGCGAGGGGCGGGAGATGCGTGGGGATACCCTCGTCTACAACGCGCGCGAGGACGTGGCGGAGATGGCGCCGGCGGAGACCATCGTCAGCGGGGTGTACATCCGCGCCGCCCATCTGCGGGCCACCCGGACGCTGCTGGTGGCCCGGGAGAGTTTTCTCACCACCTGCGACCCTGGGTGCCCCGCGTACCACCTGACTGCCTCCCGGATCGACTTCATCCCCGCAGACCGCGCCGTGGCCTACGGGGCGACGCTGTGGGTGGGCGGCCGCGGCATCCTCTCCCTGCCGGTGTACGTGGTGTCCCTGCGCAGTCCTGAGGAGACGGCGGGCAGTTTCCCCGGCATCGGCTACAACAACGTGGACGGGCTGTGGCTCTCCTACAGGTACGCGTTCTTCCTGGGAGCCCCGCTGGGATATGCGTCGGTCACGGCCGGCACCCTCGCCCAGCGGGGCGAGGTGGGGGTGCGGCTGAGGGACCAGCCGGTCGGCGCGCTCCCCCTGACCTGGTCGGCCGCCGCCAGCGCCGGCTGGCACCGGGAACAGGTGGCGGGTGTGGAGACCACCCGCCTGCAGTATGAAGTGGGTTTGCAGACCCCTTCACTCCGCCTGGGCCCGCAGACGACCTGGAGCACGTCCTGGGTCTGGCACGAGGCCTCCTACGGCACCGGGGACCGGCTGGCCGTCCCCCGTCTGGAGTCCACCATCTCCCACCGGCTGGGGGAGACCGCCACCGTGCGTCTGGGGTACCGCCGGTTGGTCCCCCTGGGCACCTCTCCCCTGGCCGTGGACGCCGTGGACCCCGACGACGTCGTGGACCAGCTGAGCCTGCGGTACGAGAACTCCGTCCCGCGGGGTCAGACCATCGCCACGACCTTCTCGGCGTCCCTGGTCTACGACTACCTGAGCCTGTCGCCCTCCGTGGGCGCATCCTACGGAGAGCGGCTGGCCGGCACCTACCACTGGGAGGTCGGGGGCCGGTACAACCTGTTTACCCGGATGGTCACCGTGCTGGCCGATGTCGGCACCGCGCTGGGGACGGACACCTACGTCACCGTGCAGGCGGAGTACAACACGGCCACGACCCTGTTCGAGGATCTGGACTACGTCCTGACGGCGCAGATCGAGGACTGCTTCGAGCTGTCCATCAAGTTCCGCCAGGTGCGCCAGGAACTGTGGGTCTCCCTGGGGCTGGCGGCGTTCCCCCAGGCTCAGGTACAGTTTCAGTTCCGGGGTCCCTGAAGACCGACTTCCGCGTCGGGGGGAGGTCGGAGGCCCGGGCGCGAAATCTCCCGAGGGCAACCGTGGAGCGCAGCCGCGATTGGATGGACGATGCCCAGGCGGATCTCGCTCACGCCGAGAGCGACCTGGAGCGGGGATTCTACAACTGGGCCTGCTTTTCGTCGCAACAGGCGGCCGAAAAGGCCGTGAAGGCGGTCTTCCAGAGGCTGGGGCGCGACGCCTGGGGTCATTCGGTGGCCGACCTGCTTATCGCCCTGCGGGAGTTTCGGGATGTGCCCGAGCCGCTCGTGGATCGCGCCTTGGAACTGGACAAGGCCTACATTCCCACGCGCTATCCGAACGCGCACCAGTCAGGATCGGCCCGCAGCCGATACACCCGCGGGGAAGCCGAGAGGTTGACCGCCCATGCCCGGCACATCATCGAGTTCTGTGCGAGTCTTCTCTCCCAGATGGACTAAGGAGGGCGTGATTGCCGCTCTCCGGGAGCGCCTGCCCGCCCTAACCGACCGCCTGCCGCTGGTGCGGGTGGTCCTGTTCGGCTCGTATGCCAGCGGGCGGTTTACCCCCGCCAGCGACGTTGACCTTCTCGTCGTGTACCGGGGCGCGCCCCGGCCGGACGCCTACGCGCTGGTGCGAAAGACTCTGGCCGTGGCGGGGCTGGAGGCCCATGTGTACGCCGAGGACGAGGCCCGGGCGCTGGCGCCGACGCTGGAACGGATGACCCGCGGCGGGATCGTCCTGCTGGACCGGCCCGCCGAAGGGAGAGCCGACCTGTGACGGGGCGATGACGGTGGCCATCTCTCCGACCATCTTCCGCGAGTACGACATCCGCGGCGTGGCCGGCCGCGACATCACCCCCGAGGTGGCCGAGACCATCGCCCGCGCCTATGCCGCCTTCCTGCGCGGAAGCGCGGAAGCGCGGAAACGCGGAAACGGGGAGGCGGAAGACCGCGCGGGCGACGTTTCCCGGGCGGCCCTGGCCGTGGTGGTGGGCCGCGACAACCGCGCCAGTTCCCCCTGGATCCGCGACGCGGTGGTCCGCGGGCTGGTGGCCAGCGGCTGCCGGGTGGTGGACGTCGGCACGGTGATCACGCCGGTGTTCTACTTCGCCCGGGTCCACTACGGCATCGACGGCGGGGTGATGGTCACCGCCAGCCACAATCCCCCCGAGTTCAACGGCTTCAAGCTGGCCACCGGCTTTGGGACGCTGTACGGCGAGCAGATCCAGCAGGTCCGCCGCCTGGCCGAAGCCGGGGAGTTCCCCGCCGGCGCCGGCTCCGTGGAGGTCAGAGACGTCGTCCCCGCCTACCGGGCGATGCTGAAGGACAAGGTCCGTCTGGGCCCCCGGCGGCTGCGGGTGGTGGTGGACTGCGGCAACGGCACCGCCGGCCTGGTGGCTCCCGACGCCCTGGAGGACCTGGGGGTGGAGGTCGTCCGCCTGTACTGCGAGTCCGACCCGCGCTTTCCCCACCACCACCCCGACCCCGTGCAGCCCGAGAACCTGCGCGACCTAGTTGCCGCCGTCGTGCGGGAGAAGGCGGACGTGGGGATCGGCTTCGACGGCGACGGCGACCGGCTGGGGGTGGTGGACGACCGGGGCGAGATTGTCTGGGGCGACACGCTGATGATCCTGTTCTGGCGGGAGATCTTACCGCGTCATCCTGGCACGGTGGGCATCGTGGAGGTCAAGTGCTCCCAGGCGCTGTATGAGGAGATCCAGCGCCTGGGGGGCCGGCCGATGTTCTACCGCACCGGCCACTCGCTGATCAAGGCCAAGATGCGCGAGGTGGGGGCGGTGTTCACCGGGGAGATGTCCGGGCACATGTTCTTCGCCGACGAGTACTACGGCTACGACGACGCCGTCTACGCCGCCGCCCGGCTGCTGCGGATCCTCTCCCACACCGACCGCCCCCTGTCGGCGCTGCTGGCCGACGTCCCGCGCTACCCCGCCACCCCCGAGGTCCGGGTGGACTGCCCCGACGAGGTGAAGTTCGAGGTGGTCCGCCGGCTGACCGAGCGGTTCAAGGAGGAGGGCTACCCGGTGATTGACGTGGACGGCGCCCGGGTGCAGTTTGCCGACGGGTGGGGCCTGGTGCGGGCCAGCAACACCCAGCCCGTCCTGGTCCTGCGGGCGGAAGCCCGCACCCCCGAGGGCCTGGAGCGGATCAAGGCCGCGCTCGCGTCCCGGCTGCGCGCTTTCGACCAGGTCGGACCGGTCCGCTGGTAGAAGTACGTCCCGGGGGAAGACACCCCGCCGCATGAGGCTCCTTGTCACCGGCGCAGCGGGATTCATCGGGTGGAAGGTCGCCGAAGCGCTCCTGGACGCCGGCCACGAGGTCGTGGGCGCCGACAACCTCGCTCCGGCTTACGACGTCCGCCTCAAAGAGTGGCGGGTGAGCCAGCTCGCCGGGCGCGCGGGCTTCACCTTCGTCCGCGTGGACGTGACCGACAGGACAGCCCTGGGACGGGTCTTTGAGGATGCCGGTTCCCCGCCCCTCGACGCCGTCATCAACCTGGCCGCCCGCGCCGGGGTGCGGCAGAGCCTGGACGACCCGACCGCGTACTTCCAGACCAACCTGCTGGGGGCGGTGAACCTGCTGGAGCTGTGCCGCCTGCGCGGCGTCCCCAAGTTCGTGCAGGCGTCCACGTCCAGCGTCTACGGGGACGCCCCCCGACCGTTCCGGGAGGACCAGCCCACCGACCGGCCGCTGTCCCCCTATGCCGCGTCCAAGAAAGCGGCCGAGCTGGCGGCCTTCGTGTACCACCAGGCGTTCGGCCTGGACGTGTCGGTGCTGCGGTACTTCACCGTCTACGGCCCGGCCGGCCGTCCGGACATGAGCCTGTTCCGGTTCGTCCAATGGATCAGCGAAGGCCAGCCTGTGGTGGTGTACGGGGACGGCCTCCAGGAACGGGACTTCACCTACGTGGACGACATCGCCCGGGGGACGCTGGCCGCGCTGGCGCCGGTGGGGTACGCGGTGATCAACCTGGGATCGGACCGTCCGGTGAAGGTGCTGGACGCGATCCGGATGATCGAGGAGATGGTCGGGCGGCGGGCGGAGCTGGACCACCGCCCTCCCCACCCGGCCGACGTGCGGGCGACCTGGGCGGACATCACCCGGGCCCGGACCCTCCTGGGCTGGCAGCCCCGGACGCCCTTTCCCGAGGGCGTGGCGCGGCTGGTGGAGTGGTACCGGGAGCACCGGACGTGGGCCCGGGACATCCGGACCTGACCTCAGGCGCCGTGGCCCGCGTGATCCGCGTCATCACCCGGTTGAATGTCGGCGGCCCGGCACAGCACGTGGTGCACCTGACCGCCCTGCTACCGGGGCTGGGATTTGCCTCGGACCTGGTGTGCGGGCGGGTGGACCGGGACGAAGGGGACATGACCGCGTTCGCCCTGCGCCGCGGGGTGAGACCGCAGGTGGTGCCCTCGCTGCGGAACGCGGCCACCCCGGTCGCCGACCTCAAGGCCTGCCTGACCCTGTTCCGCCTGTTCCGGCGGGCGCGCCCGGACATCGTCCACCTCCACCTGCTCAAGGCACGGGTGCTGGGAGGACTGGCCGCCCGGCTGGCGCGGGTCCCGGTGGTGGTGGAGACGTTCCACGGAACCCTCTTCCACGGGTATTACTCCCCCGGGGTCACGCGGGTTCTGCTGGCCGTGGAGCGGGCCCTGGCCCGTCGGATGGACGGGATCGTCGCCGTCAGCCCGGCGGTGAGGGAGGAGCTGGTCCGCCACCGGGTGGCTCCGCCCGGGAAGATCGCCGTCATCCCGCTGGGGCTGGAGCTGGCGCGGCTGGTCCGGCCGGACGTTCGGCCCGGGCGTTTCCGGACGGAGATGGGCGTGCCGCCGGACGCCCCGCTGATCGGGGCGGTGGGGCGCCTGGTGCCCATCAAGGGTCTGGAGTACCTGCTGGAGGCGGCGGCGTTGGTCGTCCGGCGGCGCCCTGCGGCCGTCTTCGTCCTGGTCGGAGACGGACCCCTGCGCCTGGCCCTGGAGAACCGAGCGCGGGCGCTGGGGCTGGTCCGGCAGGTGCGCTTCGCGGGCTGGAGAATGGATGTGGAGCACGTCTATGGGGACCTGGACGTGGTGGTCCTGCCCTCGCTGCACGAGGGAACGCCGGTGTCGGTGATCGAAGCCATGGCTGCGGGCCGCCCCGTGGTAGCCACCCGCGTCGGAGGCGTGCCCGACCTGCTTCAGGACGGGGAGACCGGTCTGCTGGTTCCTCCCCGCGACCCCGCCGCCTTGGCCGCCGCCATCCTCGACCTGCTGGAGGATCCGACGCTGCGCGCGCGCCTGGGGGAGGCGGCCCGCGGGGCCGCCTACCCGCGTTTTGACGTCACCCGTCTGGCCGCCGACACCGCCGCCTATTACCGGGGCCTGCTCGCCCGGCGCGGCCGCCCTGCGGAGCCGGGGGCATGAGGGCGCTGATCACCGGCGGAGCCGGGTTCATCGGCTCGCATCTGGCCGAGGCGCTGCTGGCCGAGGGAGCCGAGGTGGTGCTGCTGGACGACCTCTCCACCGGCCGGCTGGAGAACGTGCGGCACCTGCTGGAGCGGCCCGCGGTCACGTTCGTGCGCGGCTCGGTCCTGGACCCGGACGTGGTGGACGCCCAGGTGCGCCGCTGCGACCAGGTGTACCACCTGGCCGCGGCCGTGGGCGTGCGGCTGGTGTTTCAGCACCCGGTGCGCACCATCGAGACCAACGTGCGGGGGACGCAGGTGGTCCTGGAGGCGGCCCTGCGCCACGGCCGGCCCGTGTTCGTGTCGTCCACGTCGGAGGTGTACGGGAAGGACGTCGGAAACCGGGGAGGAGGATTTCGCGAGTCCGACGACGTCACCTTCGGGACGTCGCTGCGGTGGTGCTACGCTGCCTCCAAAGCCCTGGACGAGTACCTGGCGCGCGCCTACCATGCCGAGAAGGGGCTCCCGGTGGTCATCGGCCGCTTCTTCAACACCGTGGGACCCCGCCAGAGCGACGCCTACGGCATGGTGGTGCCGCGGTTCGTGCGCCAGGCGCTGGCGGGGCGCCCCATCACCGTGTACGGGGACGGTACCCAGGTGCGCAGCTTCGGGTGGGTGGGGGACGTGGTGCGGGCCACCGTCGCGTTGATGAAGACCCCGGCGGCGGTGGGCGGCGTGTTCAACATCGGCAGCGACGAACCGATCACCATCCGGGACCTGGCCGTGCGGGTGAAGACCCTGGCCGCCAGCCGGTCGGAGATCGTCTTCATCCCCTACGAGGCCGCCTACGGCGAGGGATTCGAGGACATCCGCTACCGCGTGCCGGACATCACCAGGCTGCGCCAGACCATCGGGTACCGGCCGACGGTGAGCCTGGACGACATGCTGCGGGCCGTGATCCGGTACGAAGCCCAAGGGGAGAGGAGCGCCGTCCCGTGACCGTCGATCACCCTCTGTCGGCGACCGCGCAGGGGCTGGAGGAGCGCATTCGCCTCCGCCGGGCCACCGTGGGGGTCGTCGGCCTGGGGTATGTGGGCCTGCCCCTGGCCGTGGAGTTCGCCCGGGCGGGGTTTCCCGTGGTCGGGATCGACTTGGATCGCCGTCGGGTCGAGGCCGTGGCCAGCGGACACAGCTACATCGGCGATGTGCCCTCCACCGACCTGGCCGCCGTGGTGGAGGCGGGGCGGCTGCGGCCCGCCACGGGGTACGAGGCGCTGGGTCAGGTCGACGTGGTCATCATCTGCGTCCAGACTCCATTCACGACCACCAAGGAGCCCGACCTGCGGTACGTCACGTCGGCCCTGGACGAAGTGGCCGTGCGCCTGCACCCGGGCGAGCTGGTCGTCCTGCAGAGCACCACCTATCCGGGGACCACCGAGGAGGTAGCCCTGCCGCGGCTGGCCGCCACGGGGCTGCGGGTGGGCGTCGACTACTTCCTGGCGTTCTCGCCGGAGCGGGTGGATCCCGGCAACCCCCGCTACACCACCCGCGACATCCCCAAGGTGGTGGGCGGCATCACCGCCGCCTGCACCCGGATGGCGCGGGTGCTGTTCGAGCAGGTGGTCGTCGCCGTGCACGAGGTGTCCTCGGCCCGCGTCGCCGAGCTGACCAAGCTGCTGGAGAACGTCTTCCGCAGCGTCAACATCGCCCTGGTGAACGAGCTGGCCCACCTCTGCCACCGGATGGGCGTCAGCGTCTGGGAGGTGGTGGACGCCGCCGCCACCAAGCCCTTCGGGTACATGCCGTTCTACCCGGGCCCCGGGGTGGGGGGCCACTGCATTCCGGTGGACCCTTATTACCTGGCCTGGAAGGCCCGGGAGTACGACTTCAACACCAAGTTTGTCGCCCTGGCCGCCGAGATTAACGAGAACATGCCCTACTACGTGGCCGACCGACTCACGGAAGCGATCAACGTCCACGTCCGCAAGAGCGTGGCAGACGCCCGCGTCCTGGCCCTGGGCGTGGCCTACAAGCCCGGCGTCGCCGACACCCGGGAGTCCCCGGCAATCAAGGTCCTGGAGCGGCTGCGCCTGCGGGGGGCCGCCGTCCGCTACCACGACCCGCTCGTGCCGCGCCTGGTCCTCAACGGTCAGGAGCTGCTGTCGGTCCCCCTGACCGCCGACGAGGTTCGCGCTGCCGACTGCGTGGTGATCCTCACCGACCACCCCGGGGTGGACTACGACCTGGTGGTGCGCCACGCCCGGCTGGTGTTCGACACGCGGAATGCCACGGGCCGTACCGGATGCCGGGACGGCCGCGTGATCCTGCTGTGAGCGGAGAGGACCCGTGGAGCGGGCGGCGGGGGCATTCGTCTTCACCCTGGCGCTGACCGCCCTGCTCACCGCTGTCTGGCGCGGCGCGCTGCTGCGCTGGGGCCGGCTGGATCCGCCGCGGCCCGACCGGTGGCACAGACGCCCCGTGCCCCGGCCGGGAGGGCCGGCGATGGTGGTGGCCCTGGCCGCGGGGCTGGGGTTGTGGCTGCCGCGGCCGGTTCCGCCTCCCCTGACGGGCTTTCTGGTGGGTGGAGCCTTCATCTTCGGGGTCGGCCTGCTGGACGACCTGGTCAACCTGGCCAACCCTCTGAAGCTCACCCTCCTGATCACCGGCGCGGCCATCCCGCTGCTGTTCGACGTGTCCTTCTCGCCGTTGCCGGACCTGGTCGGCGTGCCCCTGGCCATGCTGTGGATCCTCGTCATCACCAACGCCGTCAACTGGCTGGACAACATGGACGGGCTGGCCGCAGGGGTCAGCCTGGTGGCGGCGGCGGCGCTGACCGTGCTGTTTCTGGACGGAGGAGATGCGGCGGGGGCGGTGGCGGCGGCGGCGCTGGCGGGCGTGTGCGCCGGGTTCCTGATCTTCAACGTCAGCCCGGCGCGGATCTTCATGGGCGACTCGGGCAGCGGCGTGCTCGGGTTCGGCCTGGCCGGGCTGGCCCTGTGGGGATCGGCGCGACACATCACCAACGTGGTGCTGGCGCTGCTGGTCCCCGTGATGGTCCTGAGCATTCCCATCTTCGACTCGGCGGTGGTCACCGTTACCCGGCTGGTCTCCGGGCGCCGTCTGTTTCAGGGCGGCCGGGACCATCCCAGCCACCGGCTGGTGGTCCTGGGGCTGACGGAACGCCAGGCGGTCGCCTGGCTGTCCGCCCTCAGCGCGCTGTCGGGAGGCGCCGCGCTGCTGGCCGCCCGGCACGACGTGTGGTTGGGCGTCGTCCTGGCCGGCGGCGTCCTGTGCAGCCTCATCGTCGTCGGCATCGTCCTCACCCGCGTGCAGGGCGACCGCGACCCGGTCCCCCGGTCGGGGCGGGGAGCCGTCATCCTCTGGCAGCTGACCCACAAGCGGCGGCTGGCGGCGATGGCGTTGGACCTGGTGCTGGTCGCACTGGCGTACGTGGGGGCGTACCTGCTGCGTTTTGAGGGTGACATCCCCCGCAGCGTGGCCCGGCGGATGGCCGAGGCGCTGCCCCTGGTGCTGAGCGTGAAGGTGGCCGCCCTGTACGCCGCCGGCGTCTACCGCGGCGACTGGCGGTACGCCGGCCTGCTGGACCTGGTGCCTCTGGCGCGTGGGGTCACCCTGGGGTCGGTGTCGGTCGTGGCCCTGCTGTTCTTGTGGACCCGGCTGGCCGGGCAGTCCCGGGCCGCCCTGGTCATCGACTGGGGTCTCACCCTGGGGGTGCTGGGGACGATGCGGGTGGGCGCACGGCTGCTGCAGGAATACATCGCGGCCCACCGCCGCCACGGGCGACCGGTCCTGATCGCGGGCGCCGGACAGGGCGGGGTGCTGCTCCTGCAGGAGTTGCGGTACAATCCGGCCTTCCCGTACCGGCCGGTGGGGTTCGTGGACGACGACCCGCTCAAGCAGGGCGCCGTGATCCGGGGCGTTCCCGTGGTGGGGACCACCCGGGACATTCCGGCGCTGGTCCGTCGGCACCGGGTGGAGGCCGTGCTGGTGGCCGCCCCGTCTTTGAGGCCCGAGGCGCTCGAGCGTATCCGGGTCCTGTGCGACGAGGCGGGAGTGCCCGTGCGCCTGATGCGCACCCTGCTGGACCCTGTCGAGGGATGAAGGCCATCATCCCCGCCGCCGGGATGGGGACGCGGCTGCGGCCCCACACCTTCACCCACCCCAAGGCCCTGCTGCCGGTGGCCGGCCGGCCGATCCTGGCCCACATCGTGGACGAGCTGGCCGCCTGCGGGGTGGACGAGGTCGTCCTGGTCGTGGGCCACCTGGGAGAGCGGGTGGCCGCCTTCGCCCGCCAGCGGTATCCCCACCTGGCGGTGCACGTGGTCTGGCAGGACCGGCCTCTGGGCAACGGCCACGCCGTCTACGTGGCCCGGGACCACCTGGACGGGACGCCGGCGGTGATCGTCTTCGGCGACACCATCGTCAAGGGCGACTTGGCCGCAATGGTGCGCAGCCCGCACTCGCTGGCGGGGGTGAAGGAGGTCCCTGACCCCCGGCGCCTGGGGGTGGTGGAACTGGACCGGGACGGGTACGTCCGCCGCATCGTGGAAAAGCCCGAGGTCCCCCCCAGCCGCCTGGCGGTGATCGGCGCCTACTACATCACCGACACGCGTGCCCTGCGGGAGGCCCTGCAGCGGCTGGTGGATGAGGACCGCCGCCAGCGGGGAGAGTTCTGGCTGGCCGACGCCCTGCAGCTGATGGTGGAGGCCGACGTGCGGATGGGGACGTTTCCGGTGGAGCGCTGGTACGACTGCGGCACCCTCGAGGCGTGGCTGGCGGCCGCCCGGGACCTGCTGGAACTGAACCCGCCCCCGGTGCCCGAGACGGCGCGCGGCCAGGTGGTCCCGCCCTCCTACGTCAGCCCCTCGGCGGTGCTGGAGGGGTCGGTGGTGGGTCCCCACGCGTGCGTGGGGGACGAGGCCCGGGTGGTGAACTCCCGAATCGCCGGCTCCATCCTGTTCCCCCGGGCCGTGGTGGAGGACGCGGACCTGGTGGACTCGGTGGTGGGCGAGGGCGCCGTGGTGAGGCGGGTGGCCGGCCGGGTCAACGTCGGCGACGCCGGCCAGGTGGAGGGAGCGTCTGGGAGAGCACGCGCGGCGGGCAGAGAACCGATGCCGCCATGAGGCATCGGGTGGGGATCCTGCTCGTGGGGCTGCTGGTCCTGGCCGCGCCCGCCGGTGCTGCTTCCCGGGAGCGCACGTACGTGGTGCGGCCGGGCGACACCCTGTGGACCATCGCCGCCCGCACCGGCGTGCCGGTGGAGGCCCTGGTCCGGGCCAACGGCCTGCCGGACCCGGACCGGATCCGGCCGGGACAGGTCCTGCACATTCCCGTCCCGCCGGGTTCCGGCCCACCGCCGCGCGAGCAGGCCGCCGCACGATCCCGCGCGGCGCCCGCCCGAGGAGTGGCGCTGGTCGTGGCCGTGCACCGGGTGCGTCCGGGCGACACGCTGCTGGCCATCGCCCGCCGGTACCGGGTGCCGGTGGAGTGGGTCGTCCGGGCCAACGGGCTGTGGTCCGACCGGATCGTCCCCGGCCAGCGCCTGGCGATCCCCACCCGCCGGGGCGTGGACGTGCTGGCGCGCCGCCATCCGCCCGCGCCCCGCCCGATCCCCGTGCCCCTGGCCGCGTTCGCCCGCTCGCCCCGCCCGGGCACGCCGGCGTGGGACCTGATCCGGCAGGCCCGCCGCTACCTGGGCGTGCCCTACCGCTGGGGCGGGGAGTCCTCGCAGGGGCTGGACTGCTCGGGGCTGGTCTACCGGGTGTTCGCCCGCCGCCTGCCCGGGATGGGACGGCTGACGTCGTTCGACTACTTCCGCGTCGGCCGGCCGGTCCCGCCGGAGGCCATCCTGCCCGGGGACCTGGTGTTCTTCACCACCGACGAGCCGGGGCCGTCTCATGTGGGGATCTTCCTCCGCGACGGTCTGTTCATCCACGCCTCCTCGGCCGCCGGAGAGGTCACCATCACCTCGCTGGACGACCCGCTGTACCGGGAGCGCTTTCTGGGCGTCCGCCGGCTGGTGGACCTGTCCCCGCGCAATTGACGGGGTCCGAGGGGGCCGGTACAATGGTCCCCGCCGTGTCACGGACCGCTGCGGTGACCAAGACCTTTCAGCCCGCCCCGGGGGAGATCGTCCGCCGGTGGCACGTGGTGGACGCCGACGGCATGGTGCTGGGCCGCCTGGCCACCCGGGTGGCGACGCTGCTGCGGGGCAAGCACAAGCCCGAGTTCACCCCCCACCTGGACGTGGGGGACGGGGTCATCGTGATCAACGCGGCCAAGGTGCGCCTGACCGGGCGCAAGGCCGAGCGGGAGATGGTGTACTGGCACACCGGCTACCCGGGCGGGCTCAAGCAGGCGACCCTGGGGCAGCTGCTGCGGACCAAGCCGGAGCGGGTCATCACCGAGGCGGTGTGGGGGATGCTGCCCAAGACGGCCCTGGGGCGCCGGATGCTGCGGCGGCTGAAGGTCTACCGGGGCAGCGAGCACCCTCACCGGGCCCAGAAGCCGCAGGCGCTGGACCTGCGGGCGCGGTGACCCGGCACAACGCGCAGAGAGCGGGATGAGGGCGATCCGATGAGCGCAGTGGCGGCGGACGCGGTGGCGCAGGCCACCGGACGGCGCAAGGAAGCGGTGGCGCGGGTGCGGCTCGTGCCCGGCAGCGGCCGGATCGTGGTCAACGGCCAGCCGGCCGAAGCGTACTTCCCCCGGCCGACGCTGCGGACGCTGATCAGCCAGCCTCTGCAATTGGCCAAGGCCGACGGGCGCTTTGACGTGGTGGCGACGGTGGACGGCGGGGGGATTTCCGGGCAGGCCGGGGCGCTGCGCCACGGCATCGCCCGCGCCCTGGCACACCTGGACGCGGCGTTGCGCCCGCTGCTGCACAAGGCGGGACTGCTCACCCGCGACCCGCGCATGAAGGAGCGCAAGAAGTACGGGCACAAGCGGGCGCGCAAGGCGTTCCAGTACTCCAAGCGCTGAACTGCACCCCTCACCCCGACCCTCTCCCCTGAGGGGAGAGGGAGTGTATGACTTGGCTCTCGCCTCTGGGGGAGAGGGAGTGTATGACTTGGCCCTCGCCTCTGGGGGAGAGGGAGTGTATGACTTGGCCCTCGCCTCTGGGGGAGAGGGAGCCTATCGACCGACCCTCTCCTCTGGGGGAGACGGACTGTATCGTCCTGCCCTCTCCGCTGAGGGGAGAGGGAATGTATGACCCGACCCTCTTCCCTGAGGGGAGAGGAAGTGTGTCACCCCGGCCTGCTCCCTGAGGGAGAGCCGGGGGGAGGCGCCACGGGAGAGGCGCGGAAGGCGGGGTCTAACTAGACCCCGCCTTCTGGCTTTCTGCACGATCCGGATGTCCCCCGTCGTGTGGGGGCCGGCGTCTAGGCGCACGGCCGCAGCGGGCACAATGCGGGTACCGCCACGTTTCTCGACCGGCCGATGCGCCTTGTCATCGTCTCCGCCGTCGTGCTGGCGGCGCTGGCGGGGTTGCGGGTCCCGCCGGCGGCCGCTCAGAGCGCCTCCGTGCACGTGGTCCGTCCGGGCGAGACGCTGTACGGGATCGCCCGGCGCTACGGCGTAACGGTGGACGCCCTGGCGGCGGCCAACCGGATCGCCGATCCCGCCCGCATCCAGGCCGGCCAGGTCCTGCGGATTCCCCCCGCCCGCGCGGCGACGCCCCCGCCGGTCGGGCGACCAGGTCCGACCCGCACCCGGCCGCCTGCCTCCGGGTCGCGCGCCGACCTGGCGGCGGTGGAGGTCCGCCGGGTCACCATGCGCTACACCGTCGGCCGCGGGGACACGCTGTACGGTATCGCCCGCCGCTTTGGCGTCACGGTGGCGGAACTGCGGCGCGCCAACCGGCTGGGCTCGGACCTCATCCGCCCCGGGCAGAGGTTGCTGGTCCCCGGCGCCCGCGTCGTCGTGCGCATCCCCCCGCCCGGTCCGACGGTGCGCCTGCGGCTTCCCCCGCCGCCGCAGAGCCCGGCCGACCCGGAGGTCCCTGAGCTGGACGTCGGCGAGGAGCTGACCGCTCCCCGCCCGCTGCGGGTGCGCCGGGGCCCCGCCTCGTATTTCCCCACCCTGGCCGTCGCCGCCGCGCAGACGCCGCTTGCGGTCGTCGGGCGTGAGGGGGACTGGTATGAGGTGCGGCTGCCCGACGACACCACCGGGTGGATCCGCTCCGCCGAGCTGGCTCCGCCCGCCCCGCCCCCGGCGGCCCGACAGACGGCGGCCGATGCGGTCGTCCGGGAGGCCCTGCAGTACCTGGGCACCCGGTACGTCTGGGGAGGCGCGTCGGCCGGGGGATTGGATTGCTCGGGGTTTGTCTACCTGGTGTTCTCGGCCTTCGCGCCCGAACTGGCCCGCCTGCGGTCGTTCGACTACTTCCGCCTCGGCGTCCCGGTGAGCCCCGAGCACCTGCGCCCGGGCGACCTGGTGTTCTTCACCACCTACGCCCCCGGAGCGTCCCACGTGGGAATCTACCTGGGCGACCGCCGGTTCATCCACGCCTCCAGCAGCGCCCGCCAGGTGGTCGTCTCCTCCCTGGACGAGCCGTACTACGTGGCGCGCTACGTGGGCGCCCGGCGGCTGGCGCCCTGACCGCTTCCGCCCGCCGTCGCTCCCGCGGCCGGCTGCCAGGGTTTGACTGCGCCGGCACAGAACACAGTCAGCAAGACGGACCGACGCGGTACGGTGTCCCGATGCCCAGAACCACCACCCGACGGCGCGCGAGGCGCCCTCTGCGCGGACTCGCGCGCCTCCAGCGACGTGCGCCTGTGACCCGGGTCATCATCCTGGGGGCGGGCGGCCGCGACTTCCACAACTTCAACGTCGTCTTCCGGGACCGGCCCGAGTACCGGGTGGTGGCCTTTACGGCCACCCAGATTCCCGACATCGACAACCGCGTCTACCCTCCGGACCTGGCCGGGCCCCTGTACCCCGACGGGATCCCCATCTACCCCGAGGAGGAGCTGCCCGACCTGATCCGCCGCCTGCGGGCCGACCAGGTGGTGTTCGCCTACAGCGACGTCTCCCACGAGCACGTGATGCACGTCAGCTCGGTGGCCCTGGCCGCCGGGGCCAGCGTGGTCCTGCTGGGCCCCCAGGCCACCATGCTGACGGCCCGGGTGCCGGTGGTGAGCATCGGGGCCGTGCGCACCGGCGCCGGCAAGAGTCCGGCCACCCGCCGGGTGGCCCACATCCTGCGCGGCCTGGGCCTGCGGGTGGCGGTCGTCCGCCACCCCATGGCCTACGGCGACCTGGCTCGCCAGCGGGTGCAGCGCTTTGCCAGCCTGGAGGACCTGGACCGCATCCCGGTCACCATCGAGGAGCGCGAGGAGTACGAGCCGCACCTGGCGGCGGGGACGGTGGTGTACGCCGGCGTGGACTACCGCGAGGTCATCCGCCAGGCCCAGCGGGAGGCCGACGTGCTGGTGTGGGACGGCGGCAACAACGACTTCCCCTTCGTGCGCTCGGGGCTGCACATCGTGCTGGCCGACCCCCACCGCCCCGGCCACGAGCTCACCTACCACCCGGGCGAGACCAACCTGCGGATGGCCCAGGTGGTGATCATCAACAAGGTGGACACCGCGCGCCCGGAGGACGTGGCCACCGTGCGCGCCAACGTGGCGCGGGTGAACCCCCACGCGGTGATCGTCGAGGCCGCCTCGCCGCTAGAGGTGGACCGCCCCGATTTGCTGGCGGGGCGGCGGGCCCTGGTGGTGGAGGACGGCCCCACCCTCACCCACGGCGAGATGCCCTACGGCGCCGGGGTGCTGGCGGCCCGCGCCCACGGCGCCACGCTGGTGGACCCGCGGCCGTATGCGGTGGGGTCCATCCGGGAGGTCTTCGCCCGGTACCCCCACCTGGGGGCGGTCCTGCCGGCGATGGGCTACAGCCCGGTGCAGGTGCAGGAGCTGGAGCAGACCATCGCCGCCGCCGACTGCGACGTGGTGGTGATCGGCACGCCGGTGGACCTGCGCCGGGTGATCGCCCTCCGCCGGCCGGCGGTGCGGGTGCGCTACGAGATCCGGGAACGGACCCGGCCGACGCTGGAGGAGATCCTGTCCGGATGGGTGCGGGACCGCGTCCGGACCGCAGGCGCGTGAGAGGGCGGACGACGGAGGCGGCCGTGGACCTGCGAGGACGCGACCTGGTCAGCATGGACGACCTGTCTCCGGAGGAGGTGCGTCTGGTTCTGGACACCGCGCGCGACTTCAAGCGCCGGCGCGCGGCGGGGGACCGGTCCGCGCCGCTGGAGGGGAAAGTCCTGGCCATGGTCTTCGAGAAGCCCTCGCTGCGGACGCGGGTCACCTTCGAGGTGGCGATGCTGGAACTGGGCGGACACGCCCTCTACCTGGGCCCCCAGGACATCCAGCTGGGGGTGCGGGAGAGCGTGCCCGATGTGGCCCGCAACCTCAGCCGGTGGGTGCACGGGATCATGGCCCGCACCTACAGCCACCGCACCGTGGAGGTTCTGGCCGAGCACGCCACGGTGCCCGTCATCAACGGGCTGTCGGACCGGGAGCACCCCTGCCAGACCCTGGGGGACCTGCTCACCATCCGGGAGCGGTTCGGCCACCTGGACGGGCTGCGGGTCGCCTGGGTGGGCGACGGCAACAACGTGTGCCACTCGCTGCTGCTGGGCGCCGCCAAGGTGGGCCTGTCGGTGGCGGTGGCCACCCCGCCCGGCTACGCGCCCGACCCGGCGGTGGTCTCCCGGGCCCGGCAGATCGCCGCCGGGACGGGGGCGCGCATCGAGGTGGGGACCGACCCGCAGGCCGCCGTCCGCGGGGCCGACGTGGTCTACACCGACGTGTGGGTGAGCATGGGGCAGGAGGCCCAGCGCGCCGAGAAGGTGCGGGCGTTCGCCGGCTACCAGGTGAACGCGGCGCTCCTGGCCCGGGCGGCGGACCACGGGGTGGTCATGCACTGCCTGCCGGCCCACCGGGGGGAGGAGATCACCGACGACGTGCTGGACGGCCCCCGCTCGGTGGTGCTGGACCAGGCCGAGAACCGCCTGCACGCCCAGAAGGCGCTGCTGGCCCTGGTGCTGTGACGGAGGACCGGTGCCGGAGATCCGCCCGCAGGACATCATCGACGTCCTCATCGTCACCCTCCTGGTCTACCAGCTGCTGCTGCTGATCCGGGGGACCCGGGCGGTGCAGCTGGTCATCGGGCTGGGCATCCTGGTGGCGGCGTACGCCGTGAGCCGCGCCCTGGGCCTGTACACTCTGCAGTCGGTGCTGCAGTACCTGGGGGTGGTCATCCCCATCGCCCTGCTGGTCATCTTCCAGCCCGAGCTGCGCCGCATGCTGGAGCAGCTGGGCCGCGGGGGCGTCCTCATCAGCGGGCTGACGCCTCACGGCCTGGGGCGGGAAGAGCGCATCCGCCTGGCCAACGACCTGGCCCGCGCGGCGCGCATTTTGGGGCTGCGCAAGATCGGCGCTTTGATGGTCCTGGAGCGTCAGACGGGCCTGGAGGACTTCATCGAGACCGGCGTGCGGGTGGACGCGGTGGTCACCGTGCAGCTGCTGATCACCCTGTTCTTCCCCAACTCGCCCCTGCACGACGGGGCGGCCATCATCCGCGGCAACCGGGTGGTGGCGGCCGGCTGCCTGCTGCCCCTGTCGGAGAACCCGGCGCTGGGGCGGACCCTGGGCACGCGCCACCGGGCCGGGCTGGGGATCACCGAGCAGACCGACGCGGTCAGCATCATCGTCTCCGAGGAGACCGGGACGGTCAGCCTGGCCCGGGAGGGCGAGCTGGTCCGGGGGTTGTCGGAGGAGGAGGTCAAGGCCGCCCTGCTGGAGCTGGTGGCGCCCGGCCCGCCCGCCGCCGTGGGGCCGTGGCGGTGGTGGAGGACGATCCGCCGGTCATGAGGATCCGCCGCCCTCTGCTGAGCGAACAGCAACTGCTGCTGGTGCTGTCGTTTCTCATCGCGGTCACCTCCTGGTACTACGTGGTGTCCACCCGCACCCCCCGGGGCCCGCGGGTCACCTCCAAGGTGGTGGCTGTCATCCCTCGGGTCGACGGCGAGCCCGCCTACGGGTACAGCATGCTGGGGGTACGGGTGACGCCGCCCACCGTGGTCCTGTCCGGAGCGCCCGAGCAGCTGGCTGCGGTGGACGCCGTGCGGACCGAGCCCGTGGACGTCACCGGCGCCACCCGGGACGTGGTGCGGGAGGTGGCGGTGGACGCGCCGGCGGGCCTGCCCCGGCCGTCCCGGGTGCGGGTGGCGGTGCAGGTGGTGCCGGCCATCGCGGCCCGGGTGGTTCCGGGGGTGCGGGTCCGGGTGCAGAACGCTCCGGCGGGGATGGTGGCGCGGGTAGAGCCCGCCACCGTCGAGGTGCAGGTGCAGGGGCCGGTGGCGGTGGTCAGCCGGCTGCGGGCGGACGACCTGCTGGCCGTGGTGGACGGCGCCGAGTTGGTCGAGGGACGCCGGCGGGTGCGGCCGCAGGTGGTGGCCCCGCCGCAGGTGACGGTGATCGGGCTGCGGCCGGACGTGGTGGTGGTCGTCGTCCGGCGGGGAGGGTAGACATGGAGGCGGGCCGCCGGCGGGATCCCGGCGGGCGAGGCGGCCCCTGAGATGGGCCGCCTGTTCGGCACCGACGGCGTCCGCGGCGTCGCCAACGTGGACCTGACGCCGGAGCTGGCGCTGCGCCTGGGGCGGGCGGCCGCCCACCTGCTCAGCCCCGCCGGCGGCGGGCAGTTCCTGCTGGGCCGCGACACCCGCCTCAGCGGACCCATGCTGGAGGCGGCGCTGGTGGCCGCCATCTGCTCGGCCGGCGGACAGGCCCTGCGGGGAGGTATCCTGCCCACCCCGGCGGTGGCCTACCTGACCCGGCGGCTGGGGGCGACCGCCGGGGTGGTGATCTCCGCCTCCCACAACCCGGTGGAGGACAACGGCATCAAGTTCTTCGGCCGCGACGGCTACAAGCTGCCCGACGCCGTCGAGGAGGCCGTGGAAGCGTTGCTGGACGCCCCGGACCTGCGGCGGGCGGCGGGATTGCAGGTGGGACGCGCCGGGGACGTGCCCGAGGCCGCCGACCTGTACATCGACCACCTGGCCGCGCTGGCCGTCGCGCCGGCGGCCGGGCTGCGGGTGGTGGTGGACTGCGCCCACGGGGCGGCCTGCCGGACCGCGCCCGCCCTGTGGGAGGCGCTGGGCGCCACGGTGATCCCGATCCACGACACCCCCGACGGGGCGCGCATCAACGTCCGCTGCGGGTCCACCCACCCCGACGTGGTGGCCCAGGCGGTGCGGGATCACCGGGCGGATGTGGGCTTCGCCCACGACGGGGATGCCGACCGGGTCATCGCGGTGGACGAGACCGGCGCCGTCGTCGACGGGGACGGTCTGCTGGCCATCTGCGCCCTGCACCTGCACGCCCGGGGCCGGCTGCCCGGGAACCGGGTGGTGGCCACGGTGATGTCCAACCTGGGGCTGGAGCGGGCCCTGCGCCGGGCCGGCATCACCCTGGACCGCACCCGGGTGGGCGACCGCTACGTGCTGGACCGGATGCGCCAGGTGGGCGCGACATTGGGCGGCGAGCAGAGCGGCCACATCATCTTCCTGGACCACGCCACCACCGGCGACGGCGCCCTCACGGCGGTGCAGGTGGTGAACGTGATGCTGCAGACCGGCCGCCGGCTGTCGGAACTGGCCGCCGTCGTGGAGCGGCTTCCCCAGGTCCTGGTCAACGTGGCCGTGCCCGACCGCACCGCCCTGGACGGCCGCCCGGCCGTCCAGCGGGCCGTCGCCGACGCCGAGCGCGCCCTGGGCGACCGGGGCCGGGTCCTGGTCAGAGCCTCGGGCACCGAGCCGCTGGTGCGGATCATGGTGGAGGCCGAAGACGCCGCCCAGGCGGCCGCCCTGGCCGGACACCTGGCCGACGTGGTCGCCCGGGAACTGGGCGGCCGCCGCCTGTAACCGATGATGGGGCAGCAGACCTCCCTGGAGTCGGTGGCCGACACCCGGTGCGCCAGCCCTGCGGGCTCCGATCCGCCCGCCTCGGACCTGCTGGGGGTGCGGGTGCACCACGTGACCATGGAGCAGGCGGTGGAGCGGGTGCGCGCCCTGGTGGCATCGGGAGGCGCGCACCAGGTCGTCACGGTCAACGGGGCGATGCTGGTCGCCGCCTGGCGGGACGCCGCCGTCCGCGAGGTGCTGTCGAACGCGTCGCTGCTGGTTCCCGACGGGGTCGGCGTGCTGCTGGCCGCGCGGATGCTGGGCCGGCCGCCGTACGTGCGCGTGCCCGGAGTGGACCTGGCCGCGCGGCTGTGCGCGGCGGCGGCGGAGGAGGGGTGGCGGGTGTTCCTGCTGGGGGCGGCGCCGGGAGTGGCCCCGGCGGCCGCCGAGGCGCTGCGCCGCCGCTACCCGGGGCTGCAGGTGGCCGGCGTGCACCACGGCTATTTCTCCGACGACGCCCCCGTGATCGCCCAGATCCGGGCGGCTCGCCCCCACCTGCTGCTGGTGGCGATGGGGTTTCCGCGCCAGGAGATGTGGATCGCCCGGCACCGCGCGGCTCTGGGCGTCCCGGTGAGCATGGGGGTGGGCGGGACGCTGGACGTGCTGGCCGGGCGCGTGCGCCGGGCCCCGCGGTGGGTCCAGCGCGCCGGACTGGAGTGGGCGTACCGGCTGGCCCAGGAGCCCCGGCGGCGGTGGCGGACGGCCGCGGCGCTGCCGCTGGTCGTGGCCCTGGCGGTCAGGGAGAGGCTGCGCCAGATGAGGGGAAAGGACCGGGATGGCCAGGGATGCTAAAGTATGGTGACGACTGGCCGGCCGCCAGGCCGGCGGGGGGAGGTGACAGCCGCAGACGCAGGTGAGGTGCCGCAGCGCCAGGCCCCTGGCGCGGGGCTGCACGCGGGGGATTGCGTGACGCGTGCAGGCACGCCCGATGTGGGGGCGCGCCGTCGTTCTCCCGCGCGAGGGGTGACGAGGGAGGGGATCTCGGACGGCCCTTCCGGCCGCCGGGTGGCGCCGGGAGGGGGCCGGATCGGCGGGTGACCCTAGGTCTGTGGTCCGGACCTGCACCCCTCCGACGCCCGTCGGAGGCAAGGCAGCTGACAAACACCGGGGGCAACCCCGGCCCAGAAGGCTGCCAGGACCAGGTCGCGTGAACTGACTGGCGTCCCCCGGCGCGATCCGCGCCGGGCGGACCGCGGGCGACCGGCGGGACGTTTCCGGTCTGTCGACAGCGGTCAGGGATTTCTATCTGCAGGAGGGTGTCATGTGCGGCATCATGGGCTACATCGGCCGGCGCAGCGCGCTGCCGGTCCTGCTGGACGGTCTGAAACGGCTGGAGTACCGCGGCTATGACTCGGCGGGCGTGGCGGTCCTCGCCGACGGCCGCATCGAGGTGCGCAAGGCGGCGGGCAAGCTCGCCCGCCTGGAGGAGATCACCCGGCGTCCGCCCCTGCCCGACGGGACGGTGGGCATCGGCCACACCCGGTGGGCCACCCACGGGCTGCCCACCGACGCCAACGCGCACCCCCACACCGACTGCCGCGGGCGGGTGGTAGTCATCCACAACGGGATCATCGAGAACTTCCTCCCCCTGCGCGAAGAGCTGCAGGCGCGGGGGCATCTGTTCCGCTCGGACACCGACACCGAGGTGCTGGCCCACCTGATCGAGGAGGAGATGCAAGACAGCCGGGGGGCGGGGACGGCTCCCCGGCGGCGGGCGCCCCTGGCGGAGGCCGTGCGCCGGGCGGTGGCGCGCACCCGCGGAGCCTACGCCATCGTCGTGATGAGCGCCGACGACCCCGACCGGATCGTGGCCGTCCGGCAGATCAGTCCCCTCATCGTGGGCCTGGGCCGCGACGAGACCATCCTGGCGTCGGACATCCCGGCCCTGCTGCCCTACACCCGGGACGTGCTGGTGATCGAGGACGGGGAACTGGCGGTGCTGGCGGCGGGGGAGGTTCACATCCAGCGGCTGGACGGGACGCCCGTGCGCCGGGAGCCGGTGCACATCACCTGGGACGCACAGATGGCGGAGCGCGGCGGCTACCCCCACTTCATGCTCAAGGAGATCTTCGAGCAGCCCCGCGCCCTGCAGGAGACCATGATGGGCCGCCTGGACGTCCGGGGAGCCGTGGAGCTGGAGGGGGTGGCCTACACCGACGCCTTCGTCCGTGACCTGCGCACGGTGTGGATCACGGCGTGCGGCACCGCCTACCACGCCGGGCTGGTGGGCCGGTGGCTGGTGGAGCACTGGGCGCGGATCCCCGCCGAGCCCGACCTGGCGTCGGAGCTGCGGTACCGGGATCCCCTGATCGGCCCCCACAGCCTGGCGGTGGCCATCAGCCAGTCGGGCGAGACGGCGGACACCCTGGCGGCGGTGCGGGAGCTGCGCCGGCGGGGGGCCCGGGTCCTGGCCGTCACCAACGTGGTGGGCAGCACCCTCAGCCGCGAGGCCGACGACGTCCTGTACATCCGGGCCGGCCCCGAGATCGCCGTGGCCAGCAGCAAAGCCTACGTCTCCATGCTGGTGGCCCTGCAGATGCTGGCCCTGGATCTGGCCCTGCGCCGGCAGGCCCTGTCCCGGGACGAGGCGGAGGCGCTGGTGGCGGCCATGAAGGCGCTGCCCGCCCAGGCCCAGCAGGTCCTGGAGCGGGCGCCGCAGGTGGAGGCGCTGGCCCGCCGGATGGCCGACCGGGAGCACGTGTTCTTCATCGGACGGGGGCTGGACTACGCGGTGGCCATGGAAGGCTCGCTGAAGCTGAAGGAGATCTCCTACGTGCACTCGGAAGCCCTGGCCGCCGGCGAGCTCAAGCACGGCACCCTGGCCCTGGTGGCCCCGGGAGTCCCCGTGGTGGCCCTGGTGACCCAGCGGCACGTGTACGAGAAGACCCTGTCCAACATCCAGGAGGTCAAGGCCCGCGGGGGGGAGGTGATCGCCGTCGCCTACGACGACGACACCGAGATCACCAAGCACGCCGACACGGTGATCCGCATCCCCCCGACCCGCGGCGAGCTGGCGCCGGTGCTGGCCATCATCCCCCTGCAGCTGCTGGCCTACTACGTGGCCCGGGAGCGGGGGAACGACATCGACCAGCCGCGAAATCTCGCCAAGAGCGTGACCGTGGAGTAGGCGGCAGGAGGACGGGCATGATCGACGAGGACCTGTTGAAGATCCTGGCCTGCCCGCTGGACAAGGCGCCGGTGGAGCTGCGGGGCGACCGGATCGTCTGCACCCGCTGCGGGCGGCGGTACCCGATCCGCGACGGCATCCCGGTGATGCTGATCGAGGAGGCGGAACTGCCCGGATGAGCCGAAGACCCGGTCAGGATGCCGGTCCGACACCCCCCCAGGGAGCGATGGTCGTCCGGGGCGTGGGGGTGGACGTGGTGGACGTGCGGCGGGTGGAGCGCGCCCTGGCCCGGTGGGGGGACGCGTTCGCCCGCCGCGTGTTCACCGCCGCCGAGCTGGAGCGCGCCCGCCCCGCCCGCGCCCGCGGCATGCGCCTGGCGGCCCGGTTTGCCGCCAAGGAGGCGGTGATGAAGGCGCTGGGACTGGGCCGGCGGGCCGGGCGGTGGCGGGAGATCGAAATCCTCCACGACCCCCATGGCAAGCCGGTGGTGGCTCTGCACGGCAACGCCCGCGCCGCCGCCGACCGGCAGGGCGTGGCGGACGTGCTGGTCAGCCTCGCCCACACCTCCCACCTGGCCGTGGCCAGCGCCGTCGCCCTCGGTCCCCCGTCGCCCGTCGCCACTGACCCAGTCTCGTCCTGAGCGCAAGTCCTTTGTTGATGCGACCCCACATCAGGGGACGTGCGCGCCCTGCGCGCCTGGCGCTGGTATTAGATATTTCACCCATCCTGCGGGTGACTGTCACCCGTCTTGTCGCGCGGTCAAGTGACTGGTCCCACGCGGAAGTTGTGGTATACAAAAAGATTCACCACCTCGTAAGGTGACTGTCACCTGAAGGGAGGCTCCCGGCGGCGAGGGGGGGAGGCGGGGCCGGGGCGGCAGGAAACGCCTCGGCGGCGCCGAAACCTATGGTAAACGTTTTCCAACCAGCCCGCGCGGGAGGGAGACGGTGGCGACGATCCGGGACGTGGCCCGGAGGGCGGGGGTGTCGGTGGCCACCGTCTCGCGGGTGGTCAACCACAGCGCCCACCGGGTGAGCCCGCAGACCCGCCGGCGGGTCCTGGACGCCGTGGAGGCGCTGGGCTACCAGGTGAACGTCATCGCCCAGAGCCTGAAGAAGCGGGCCTCCCGCACGGTGGCGCTCATCGTCCCCGACATCAGCAACCCGTTCTTCCCGGCCATCGCCCGGGGCATCGAGGACGTGGCCAGCCAGCACGGCTACGCGGTGCTGCTGTGCAACACCTACGAAGACCTGGCGCGGGAACGCGCCTATCTGGAGCTGCTGCGCAAGCGGTGGGTGGACGGGGTGATCTTCGCCACCGCCGGCAGCAACACCGCGCACCTGCGGGCGCTGCGCCGGGAGGGTCGGCCGGTGGTCCTGGTGGCCCGGGACGTGGACGGCGCGCCCATCGACGCCGTGCTGGTGGACAACTTCCATGGCGCCTACCAGGCCACCGCCCATCTGCTGCGGCTGGGTCACCGGCGCATCGCCCACATCGCCGGACCCGCCTCCGTCCGGGTGGCGCAGGAGCGGCGGCGGGGCTACGAGCGGGCGCTGGCGGATGCGGGCCTGCCGGCCAGCAGCGCCCTGGTCCGCGAGGGCGACTTCACCGCCGACGGGGGCCGGCGGGCGGTGGAGGCGTGGCTGCAGCGGCGGGTGAGTCTGACGGCGATCGTGGCCGCCAACGACCTGATGGCCATCGGGGCCATGGAGGCGCTGCGGGCCGCCGGGCGGGGGATCCCCGACGACGTGGCGGTGGTGGGGTTTGACGACATCACCTTCGCCTCCCTGGTGCAGCCGGCGTTGACCACCGTCGCCCAGCCCAAGTACCGCATGGGACAGCTGGCCATGCAGCGGCTGCTGGAGCTGATGGCCGGCGCCTCGCCGGCCGGGCGGCGCATCGTCCTGGAGCCCCAGCTGGTGATCCGCGAGTCCTGCGGGGCCCGGCGGGCGGTGGCGGTTGGCGCCGCGCCTCTGGACGCCGCGCATGCGCCGGGAGGGAACGGGGAGGAGGGACGCCGATGAAGGGTCTGGTGCTCACCGCCGAGTGGGATCCGCGACCGGACTACCGCCTGACCGAGTGGGAGAAGACCACCCGCACGGCGATCACGGGCAGCAGCGTCTGGCGGCGGCCGCGGGTGAGCCTGGAGACGCTGCCGGATCCAGTGCCCGGACCCAAGGACGTGGTCATCCGGCCCCGGGCCTGCGGGATCTGCGGCTCGGATGTGCACTTCTACGAGACCGACCCCGACGGCTACATGCTGTACCCGGGGCTGACGCGCTTTCCCGTGGTCATCGGCCATGAGTTCAGCGGCGAGGTGCTGGAGGTGGGCCGGGAGGTCCGGGACCTGCGGCCCGGAGACATGGTCACCTGCGAGGAGATGATCTGGTGCGGCGAGTGCGTCCCCTGCCGCAACGGCTACCCCAACCAGTGCCAGCGCCTGGAAGAGATCGGCTTCACCATCAACGGCGCCCAGGCCGAGCGCATCGTCATCGGGGCCAAGTACTGCTGGAAGATCAACGCCCTGGCCGAGCGCTACGGCAGCGCCGAGCGGGCCTTCGAGGCCGGGGCGCTGTGCGAGCCCACCAGCGTGGCCTACAACGCCATGTTCACCCGCGCCGAGGGCTTCAAACCCGGCGGGCACGTGACCGTCTTCGGCACGGGACCCATCGGCTTCGCCGCCATCGCCCTGGCCCGGGCGGCGGGGGCCGCCAAGATCATCGCCTTCGAGGTGTCGCCGGTGCGGGCCCAGCTGGCCCGGGCCGTCGGCGCCGACGTGGTGCTCAACCCGGTGGAGCTGGAGCGCCAGGGCACGTCGCCCCGGGAGGCCATCCTGGAGCTCACCGAGGGGGAGGGGGCGGCCATGCACGTGGAGGCGGCCGGGGCGCCGTCCCGCACCATCCCCGAGATGGAGGCGTCCCTGGCGGTAGGCGGCAAGATCGTCATGATCGGCCGCGCCGCCGAGCGCACGCCGGTGTACCTGGAGCACTTCCAGACCCACGCCGCCCAGATCTACGGCGCCCAGGGACACTCGGGGTACGGCAACTTCCCCAACGTGATCAGGCTGATGGCATCAGGCCGGATCGACCTGACGCCGATCATCACCAGCCGGTTCCCCCTGGACCGGGCCGTGGAGGCCCTCCAGAAGGCCACCCGGCGCGAGGACGGCAAGATCATGATCCGGGGGTGAGGACGGAAGGGGGTGAGACCGTTACGTCGAGTCCGTGACGCACTCTGCAGGAGGAGGAGGCGATCGTCTCCATGAGGCGCTTGGCTGTGGTGGGTGTGCTGGTCGCGGCGTTGGTCGCCGGCACAGGCTACGGAATTCGCCTAGCCGCCGGACCCCAACAGCTGACGTTTTACGTCATCGCCCACACAGGACCGGGAGACCCGTTCTGGGCGGTGGTCCAGCGGGGCGTGCAGGATGCGGGAAAGATGCTGGGTGTGCGCGCCATCTTCCAGGGGCCACCCCAGCGGGACATCCCGGCTCAGGTGAATATGGCGCGCGCCGCCATCAGCGCTCGCGCGTCCGGCATCGCCATCTCGGTGAGCGACCCGCCGGCGATCGGGCAGGTGATCCGCGAGGCGCGCGGGCGGGGCATCCCGGTGGTGGCCATCAACGTCAAGGAGCCCGCCGACTACAAGGGCGAGCCGATTCCCTACATGGCCTACATCGGGATGGACGAGTACGAAGCGGGCAAGAACGTCGCGCGGTTCCTGCTGCCCAAGATTCCTCAGGGCGCGACGGTGCTGATCGCCATGCACGAGCCGGGTCACGTCGGTCTGGAAGCCCGCGCCCGGGGGATTCGCGAGGTGCTGACGGCGGAGCGCCAGGCCAAGGTGGAGACCCTCGACACCACCCAGGACCCCACGAAGGCCCTGGCGACCATGCGGGCGTTCCTCAAGGCGAACCCCAACACCAAGGCCCTGTTCACCCTGGGGCCCCTGGGAGCCATTCCCGCCATCCGCATGATCCGCGAAGACCGGCTGGCCGGAAAGATTGTCATGGCCTCGTTTGACCTGGACCCCACGACCATTCAGGCCATCAAGGAAGGGCTCGTGGAGGCCACGGTGGACCAGCAGCAGTACCTGCAGGGGTTCATCTCCGTGGTCCAGCTGTACCTCTACGCCAAGTACGGCCTGCAGCCGGCAGACTACAACACCGGCCGCGGATTGGTGACCAAGGACACGGCGGCTGCGGTGGAATCCCTGGTGAAGCAGGGGTACCGGTGAGCGAGTCCCGGGGGTGGGGGCGATCCCCACCCCCGG
Organism: Armatimonadota bacterium; assembly: GCA_037440005.1. Lineage (GTDB taxonomy): Bacteria > Sysuimicrobiota > Sysuimicrobiia > Sysuimicrobiales > Kaftiobacteriaceae > Calidihabitans. The sequence goes on from JBBIUY010000033.1 coordinate 30,686, forward strand.
GCTGGCGCGGGGGCACTCTATGAGCAGGCGGGCGATCCCCGGGCAACCGCAGGCGCAGGTCGCCAGGACGGCGCCGGCGGTGCAGGTGGAGTGGCGGCGGCTGTTGGCCGTGCGCGAACTGGGCGTCCTGATCGCCCTGCTTCTGCTGATTGCCCTCTTCAGCGCGCTGCAGCCGGCCTTCCTCACCGTCGACACCTTTGGCGACATTCTCACCCAGGCAGCGGAGCTGGGTGTGGCCGCCATCGGGGTGACGTTTCTGATGATCGCCGGGGAGTTCGACCTGTCGGTGGGGTCGAACTTTGCCTTTGCGGGAGTCTTGCTGGCGTTGCTGGTGACCAAGATGGCCCTCCCCGCTGTTGTGGCGGTCCCGGTGGCGCTCCTGGCGGCGGGGCTGATCGGTCTTCTCAACGGCGTGATCACCCTGGCGACGCGGATTCCTTCGTTCATCACCACCCTGGGGACCATGATGATGTGGCGCGGCCTGGCCCTCGCCCTCACCGGCGGGTGGCCCATCAGCATCCTTACCGCCTCCACGCTCCTGGACATCCTGGGGGGAAAGGTGGTGTGGGGAACCCTGCGCATCTCGGCGGTCTGGCTGCTGATGGTGACGGCGCTATTCTGGCTGTTGCTGGGCAAAACGCGGTACGGCAACTGGGTCTTCGCCACGGGCGGCAAACGGGACGCGGCGCGGGCGCTCGGAGTGCCGGTCTCCCGGGTGAAGCTGATCAACTTTACATTGGCGGGAGTCCTGGCAGGTGCGGCGGGGTTCATGCAGTTCGGCCGCATGAGTTCCATGTCCCCAGTCTGGGGCGACGCGCTGGCCCTGGAGGCGATCGCGGCCGCGGTCATCGGGGGCACGTCGCTCATGGGAGGGTCCGGCACGATCCTGGGGACCATCCTTGGCGCCATTACCATGGCGGCCATCCGGGTGGGGCTGGTCATGGTCGGAGCGCCCTCCTACTGGTACACGGCCTTCCTGGGCGTGGTGGTCGTCCTGGCGGTGATCCTGAACGTCAAGCTGGAGGAAATCTTCGCGTGGAGACGGTAACGGCGTCCACGCACCCCTTGCTGGAAGCCCGCGGCATCACCAAGGCGTTCGGCACGGTCCAGGCCCTGGTGGGGGTGGACTTCCACGTGGGCTACCGGGAAGTGGTCGGCCTGGTGGGGGACAACGGCGCAGGGAAGTCGACCCTCATCAAGATCCTGACCGGAGTCTATCAGCCGGACGCTGGCCAGCTGTTCTTCGAAGGCCGGCCGATCAGGCTGAGCTCTCCCAAGGAAGCCCGAGCCCTGGGCATCGAGACCGTGTACCAGGACTTGGCCTTGGTGGAGCAGATGAGCATCGCGCGCAACTTCTTTCTCGGGAACGAACCCGTCCGTCGGATCGGCCCGATCGCCGTCCTGGATACGGGCACGATGCACCGGGTCACCGAGCAGGTGTTGCGCGAGATCGGGATCACGACGTTGCGATCGTCATCTCAGGACGTGGGCGTCCTGTCGGGTGGAGAGCGTCAGGCCATTGCCATCGGGCGGACGATGCACTTCGGGGCGAAACTCATCATCCTCGACGAGCCCACATCGGCCCTGTCCGTCAAGGAAACCCGGAAGGTCCTGGACTACATTCAGGAGGCCAAGAGGCGGGGGCTGTCGGTGATCTTCATCACCCACAACCTGTACCACGTCTATCCCGTCTCCGACCGGATCGTGGTGTTGGATCATGGGCGCAAGGTGGGAGATTTCGCGCGCCAGGAGGTGTCCGTCGAGGATCTGGTCGATCTGATTACACTGCCCCGGGGAGGGACGCGGGCGGGTGGGTGAGCTGTGCCCGTGCCTGGACGCGCTTTTCGCCGGCCGGCCCGCCGAC
>JBBIUY010000034.1:0-32014 GCA_037440005.1 Armatimonadota bacterium
AGGACGATCTGCCCCCAGGGGTCCACCTCCGCCGTCGCGCCGGGGGGGATGACGGTGGTGCACGAGGGCTCCTCCACCACGGCCGGGCCCTCCACCGTCTGGCCGGGCGCCAGGGCGTCCCTGCGGTAGATGCGGGTGGGCAGAACGTCGCCGGCGAAGACCACCCGGCGGGTGGCCGTGGGGGTGGCCGGGCCGGAGCGGGTTGGGCGGAGCTGGCGGAGGGGGACCGACGGTAGCAGCCCCACAGCCATGACTCGCAGCGCGACGAACTCCACCCCCTCGCCCACGTTGCGGTGGCCGTACCGCCGCAGGTACGCCTCGTGGAAGTGGTCGGCCACGTCCGCCAGCGCCCGGTCGTCCACGGGGGACGGCAGGGGGATGCTGAGGGTGTACTCCTGGCCGGCGTAGCGCATCTCGGCCGTGCGCTCGTACCGCATCCGGTCCGGGTCCACGCCCTCGTCCCGGAGGATGCCCGCTCCCTCGTCCTCCAAATCCCGGTAGATCCGCTCCACCTCCGCGGCCTCCGTCCGGTCCAGCGCGCGGTAGAAGGTGCGCACCAGGCCGTGGCGCAGGTCGGTCTGGAGCATGCCCCAGGCGGAGAAGGTGCCCGGAGAGGACGGCACGACTACCCGGGGGATCCCCAGCTCGGCAGCCAGAAACGCAGCGTGCAGCGGCCCGGCGCCCCCGAACGCCACCAGGGCGAACTCCCGGGGGTCCCGCCCCCGGCGGACCGTCAGCGTCCGGATGGCGTTGGCCATGCTGGCGTTGACCACGTCCACCACACCTTCCGCCAGCCGCCTCACCGGCAGGTCCAGGCGGCGCGCCAGGCGCTCCAGGGCCCGGTGCGCCGCGTCCGGGTCGAGGGTCATGGCCCCGCCCAGGAAGTAGCCCGGGTCGATCCGGCCCAGGACCAGGTTGGCGTCGGTGACGGTGGGCTCGTCGCCGCCGCGCCCGTAGCAGGCCGGTCCCGGATCCGCCCCGGCGCTCTGCGGGCCGACCCGCAGGCCGCCGGCCTCCGTCCAGGCGATGGAGCCTCCTCCGGCCCCGATGGTGTGGATGTCCACGGCGGGCATGAGAACCGGGAAGCCCTCCAGGGAGACCTCGGTGACCACCTCGGCCTGCCCGTCCACCACCAGGCTGACGTCGAAACTGGTGCCGCCCATGTCGATGCCGATGAGGTGACGGCCGCCGGTCATCCGGCCGACAGCGGCGCACCCCACCGCGCCTCCCACGGGCCCGCTGAACAACGTCTGCACCGGCTGGCGCCGGGCCGCCGCGGCGGTCATCACGCCGCCGTTGGACTGCATCACGTACAGCGGCCGCCCGTAGCCGTCGTCCCGAAGGCGGTCGGACAGACGCTGCAGGTAGCGCTGGACGATGGGCGCGATGTAGGCATTTAAGACCGTGGTGGACGTCCGCTCGTACTCGCGCCACTCGCGGGCCACCTGGTGCGACAGGGACACCGCCACGCCCGGGAGCTGTTCCTCCAGGACGCGGCCCGCCAGCAGTTCGTGGGCGGGGTTCGCGTAGGCGTGCAGGAAGCACACGGCCACCGACTCGTACCCGCCGTCGCGCAGGGCCCGCGCGACGGGGTCCAGGTCCGCGGGGGACAGCGGGCGCAGGGCGGACCCGTCGGCCGCCAGGCGTTCGGGCACCTCGAAGATGTCCCGGCGGCGGACCAGCGGCCGGGGCCGGCGGTAGAAGAGATTGTACATGTCCGGCCGGTTGGACCGCCCGATCTCGTAGACGTCCCGGAAGCCCGCGGTGGTCAGCAACGCCACCCGGGCGCCGCGCCGTTCGAGCACGGCGTTGAGGCCGGCGGTGGTCCCGTGCACGAGAAAGCCGATCCGCCCCGCCGGGAGCATCTGGCGGATGCCGGCGAGGACTCCTGCGGACAGGTCGGCGGGCGTGGAGAGGACCTTCCCGGTGCGCACCTCGCCGGAGGAGGGATCCAGGACCACCACGTCGGTGAATGTGCCCCCGATGTCCACCGCCACGCGCACGCCGGTCACCGACGTCCCTCCTCCGCCGCCCGACGCATCCACTCTCGCGCCCGGCGCGTGGCTTCCTCGTCCACCCCGTCCTCCCGGAGGACGACCCCGTAGTCCCGCTGTGCGGCGTCGCGGGAGATGTAACCGTCCAGGACGTCGTCCACCACGCGCCCCACGTCCCGCTCCCAGGGCGGCCCGTAGCCTCCCCCGCCGGCGGTGATGCACCGCACCGTCACCCCCGGCTCCAGGGGCAGGTGGTTGGCCTTGTACAGGACCCGCTCGCGCGGACCGCCGGGGTCCACCACGCACCGGGCGGTGCGCCCGGGCCGGCCGCCGGCCGCCCCCCACGCCGGGGTGACGGTGCGCTCCAGCCACAGCACCAGCCGGCAGCCGGGAGCGGTGGGGACGTACTCTTTGACCAGGGCCAGCCCGCCCCGGAACCGGCCGGGCCCGCCGCTGTCCGGCTCCAGGGCGCGGCACGTGACCCGCAGAGGATACTTGGCCTCCTCCACCTCGGCGGGGAGGTTCTTTAAGTCCCCGGCCATGTAGTTCACCACGGCGTTCAGCCCGTCGGCGTCGGGCAACGCACCCCACCCGACGGCGCTGGCCTCCCCCGTGATGAACATCCGGCCGTCGGGCAGCCGGCCGGCGACCATGAAGTTCATCTGGTCGGACGGCTGGCCGGCCGGGATGCGGCCCGGCAGCGCCCCCGACAGCGCCCGCAGCACCAGCTCGATCATCAGCCCCAGGTGAGGGGCGTAGTACAGGCACGCCGCGGGCTCGGTGGCGGCGAAGATCGAACCCCGAGGCGCCGTCACCGACAGCGCCCGGAAGTGCCCGCCGGTGGGAGGCTGGTGGGGGTTGACCAGGAACTTGTAGGCCAGGCGGGCGGCGGACAGGGTCTGGGCGTAGCCGCAGTTGGTGCACCCCGGTCTCTGGGGGCTGGACCCGGTGAGGTCGATGTGCAGGTCCGACCCCCGCACGGTGACCGCCACCCGCACGATAATCGGGTCGGGGCTGACACCGTCCCCGTCCAGGGATCCCTCGGCGGTGTAGGTGCCGTCGGGGATGGCGGCGATCACCTCGCGGTCGGCGCGCTCGGCCTGCGCGAAGATGACCGCCGTCGCCTCCTCGACCGTGCGCCGCCCGTACCGGTGGATCAGCTCCCGGTAGCGGCGTTCGCCGGTCCGGCAGGCGGCGATCTGGGCCTGGAGGTCCCCCAGCAGGGAGCGGGGCAGGCGGCTGTTGCGGGTGAGGATGTCCAGCAGGTCGGGCTGGAACTCACCCCGGCGGGCCAGGCGGATGGGGCCGAACCGCAGGCCCTCCTGGTAGATCTCGGTGGTGTCCACCGAGACTCCCGCGTCCTTGCCGCCCACGTCCAGCCAGTGGGCTTTGGTGGCGGTGAACCCGACCAGGTCCCCGTCGGCGAAGACCGGGGAGACCACCGTCACGTCGTTGAGGTGCGACCCGGTCAGGTAGGGGTCGTTGACGGCGTAGACGTCGCCCTCGGCGATGCCGCGGGGGGCCATGTGATCCCGGACGATTCGGACCGCTTCGTCCAGGGCCCCCAGGAAGATGGGCAACCCCGGCGCCTGGCCCAGCAGCTCGGCCCGCTGGTTGAACAGGCCCACGCTGCAGTCCTTCATCTCGTAGATGATGGGGGAGAATGCGCTCCGGTACAGGGCGGCGTTCATCTCCTGGGCGACGGCGTTAAAGGCGTTGCGCAGGATTTCCACAGTCACAGGGTCGACCATCAGGACCTCCGGGATCGCCCTCCCCGCCGCAGGGAGCGGGGACGGGTCGGGTCGGGGAACAGGACCTGTCCCGCCGACGTCAGCGCCAGCACCGTCAGGACGATGGCCACGCCGGGCATGACCGCGTACCACCAGGCCCGGAAGACGAACATGCGGGAGGTGGCCACCATCAACCCCCACTCGGGCGTCGGGTTCTGGACGCCCAGCCCCAGAAAACTGAGCCCCGTCAGCGCCAGGATGGCGTAGCCCAGGTCGAGGGTGACCCGCGCCCCCACCGCAGGCAGGCACTGGGGCAGGATGTGGCGGAACAGGATGAGGGCGTCCGGCGCGCCCAGAGCGCGCGCCGCCTCCACGTACTGGTGCTCCCGCACCGAGAGGACCTGCCCGCGGACCATCCGGGCGAACGAGGGCCACCACACCACGGCCAGGGCCACCACGGCGCTGGCCGCCCCTCGGCCCAGGGCGCTGGCGATGGCCATGGCCAGGATGAGGTACGGAAAGGCCAGGAAGATGTCCACCACGCGCATCAGGACCGTGTCCACCACCCCGCCGGCGTAGCCGGCCACCACCCCGTAGACGCTGCCCACGACGGCGGCCGCCAGCACCACCGCCAGGGCCATGCCCACCGAGTACCGGGCGCCGTAGACGATGCGGCTGAACAGATCGCGGCCCCCTTCATCGGTGCCCAGCCAGTACCGGGCCGACGGGGGGTGCAGGCGGTCCCCCATGGCCAGCGCCAGAGGGTCGCGGGGAGCCACCCACTGGGGCACGGCCACCACCACCCCCAGGACCAGCAGGCAGAGCAGGGCAGCCCAGTCGGCAGGGCGCAGGCGGCGTCCATTCACAGGTGCGAGGAGGTGATCCGCGGGTCCAGCAGCGGGTACAGGAGGTCCACGGCCGTGTTGACCAGGAAGAAGGTCCCCGTGCCGACGAGGGTGACCGCCATGATGGGGTTGTAGTCGAAGGTCTGGAACGAGGTGAAGGCGTACAGCCCGATGCCGGGCCAGGAGAAGACCACCTCCACCAGGATCGAGTTGGCCAACAGCCAGCCGAACTGCAACCCCAGCATGGTCAGCACCGGATTGAAGGCGTTGGGCAGCACGTGGCGCACCAGCACGCGGCCGTCGGGCACCCCCTTGCTGCGGGCGGTGCGCACGTACTCGCGCCCCAGTTCGGCGGCCACGCTGTCCCGGGTCAGCCGGGTGGCGACCGACAGCACGCCGAACACGGCGGCCGCCACCGGCAGCGCCAGGTGGCGCACGGCATCCACCCACACGTCCCACCGGCCGGCCAGGAGGGCGTCCACGGTGTACAGGCCGGTGACGGTCGGCGGAGGCGCCAGGTCGGGGCTCAGGCGGCCGGCCACGGGCAGCCAGCCCAGCCGCGTCCCCAGGACCAGCTGCAGGACCAGCCCGGCCCAGAAGACCGGCACGGCCACGCCGCCGACGGTGAGCAAGTGGATGGCCCGGGCGGCCCAGGAGTCCGGCCAGGCGGCCCACAGGACCCCCAGACCCACCCCGAGCACCACGTAGACGGCGAACGCCGCCACCACCAGCTCGATGGTGGCGGGCAGAAACATCCGCAGGTCGTCCAGGACCGGCTGGCGGCTCTGCACCGACCGGCCCAGGTCTCCCCGCAGCAGCCCGCGCAGGTAGGCGACGTACTGCCGGGCCAGGGGCTGGTCCAGGCCCATCAGCCGCCGGACCTCCTCCACCTGCGCGGGCTCCGCGTTGAGTCCCGCCGCCAGCCGCGCGGGGTCGGCGGGGATGACCCGGGAAATGACGAAGGTCAGGGTAACGATGGAGAAGGCGACGACGACAAACCAACCCAGGCGGCGCACCAGAAAACGGCCCATGCCCGCACCACGCACGTCATGCGGCGGGCCGGCGCCGGAGGTCGCGGGCCGTCCGGCGCCGGTCCGCCCTACCGCTTCCGGGCGTAGAAGAACCGCACCACGTAGTTGTAATCCAGGGTCTCGTACCACACGTCCCACTGGGCGCGCACCGGCTGGGCCAGGATGGGCTCCACCACCACGAGGGTGGGGACGTCGTCGTCCAGGATCCGCTGGATGCGCACCAGCGTCTCCACCCGCGCCTGCTCGTCGGTCAGTCTCTTGACGCTGTCGATCAGCCGGTCCACCTCGGGGTTCTGGTAGTACGACCAGTTGTACCCGCCCCGGGTCGCCAGGTTGGCCGAGTGATAGGCCGTCCGCAGCATGTCGCTGGGGTCGGGGGTGAACATGGACATGTTGAGAAAGCTCATGTGGGGCGCCTGGCGCTCCTTGGCCATCAGGGGCGGCATCTGGGGCCACGGCACCAGGGTCTGGGTCACCCGGATGCCCAGAGCCGCCAGGGACCGCTCCAGGACCGTCCCGGCGAACTCGAAGTAGGACAGCCCCTTCAGGCCCAGGTACTCCAGCTCCACGCCGCCGGACAGGCCGGCCTCGGCCAGCAGCTGTCGGGCCCGAGCCAGGTCCTGGCGCGGCGTCAGCCCCGCCTTGCCTCCGGGCACCGCCGACGGGATGCGCCCCTCCGGCAGGCGGGCCAGTCCGCTGAAGAAGTCCACCATGGCCTGGTAGTCGAAGGCGTACTTGATGGCCTGGCGAACCCGCGTGTCGTTCAACGGAGGCCGGCTCATGTTGAGGATGACGTGCTTGACCTCCAGCATGGGCTGCTTGACCAGCTTCACCCCCGGCATCTTCTCGGCCGCCAGGGACTCGTCGGGACCCACGGCGCCCAGCATGTCCACCTCGCCCCGCTGGAGCAGCTGCAGGGCGGTGGAGACGTCCGGGTCGACCCGCAGGATCACCGTGGTCGGCGCGCCGGCCGGCCACGGCCGCCAGTAGCCGGGGAACTGTTCCAGCTCGATGCGGTTGTTCTTGATCCACCGGACCAGGCGGTAGGGACCCGTGCCCGCCGCGTGGGTGGCGAACCACTCCTTGGCCAGCGGGTCGGCGGGGGTGCGGTGTTGGGCCAGGGCCTGCGGGCTCACCAGCGGGAGCTTCGCCAGCCGCCCCAGGAAATACACGTCGGGCTCCTTCAGCCGGACGGTCAGCTCAGAGGGCCCCGTAGCCTGGATGCTCTGGATGTTGCTCATCAGGCTGGCCGGGCCCTGGTTGACCTGCTGGATGCGCTCCAGACCGGTCTTGGCCGCCTGGGCGGTCAGCGCCGCCCCGTCGTGGAAGCGCACGCCCTGGCGCAGGGTGAACCGGTAGGTGAGCCCGTCCGGCGACACCGACCACCGGGTGGCCAGCAGGGGGCCGACCTCCACCGTCCGGGGCTTGATCTCCAGCAACCCCTCGTACACGTTGCGGACGAACTCCAGGCCGTCGGAGCTGAACGCCACGGCCGGATCCAGGGTGTGGGTCTCGGCGATGTTGCTGAGCACGGCCCGGAGCGCCGGCTGAGCGGATGCGTCCGGCCGGACCGCGGCGACGGCCACGGCCGCACATATACCCAGAACACTCCCCACCACGGCGCGCATCGGTGCGTCCCTCCCGCGGGTGGACATTTTGTGAAATAACGTTTCGTATTTCTGCGCAGTTTCGACGGCCTCCGGAGCGACTCCTGCCGGGTCTGGGCCGGGCCGGAGGCGGGCAGGACACGCCTGAAGCCTCCGGCGGCGGAGCCGGAGAGCGCACGGAGGTCGGACCCATGCCCGCGCATCCGTTCCTGGCGGACCACCACGGCGTGCCCCTGGCCCCGGGGCTGCGCGTCCGGGTGCTGGCCGAGCCCGGCGAGCCCGAGGCGTCGGTGGTGCGGGTGGTGGAGCGCTACCGCGTGGTCACCGTGGCGCTGGACGGCCGGGCCGGGCGGGAGGAGCGCATGTACCGCGCCGACCAGGTGGCGGTGGTCGTCCCCGCGGCCCCGGCCCGCTCGCTGCGACGGACCGCCTGACCGCCGCTCCCGCCCCGGCTTCCCCGGTCCGGTCGTTCCCCGGTATCGTGGGAGCGGCATGCTCTGGGAGCGGTACCGGGAGATCATCGACGACTGGGACGCCTTCTGGGCCGCCGCCCGCCGGCCGCAGCCGCGCACCCTCCGGGTCCAGACCACCCGGATCTCCCCCGACGCGCTGGCGGCCCGGCTGGAGGCGCAGGGGTTCCGCCTGCGGCCGGTGGCGGGACTCCCCCACGTCCTGCGGCTCGACGCCGAGCCGTATCCCGTTAGCAAGACGGTCGAGCACTGGCTGGGCTTGTTCTACATCCAGGAAGCCGTGATGGCCCTGCCCGCCCTGGCGGTGGCCCTCCGGCGGCCGGCTTTGGTCACAGACCTGTGCGCCGCTCCCGGCGGCAAGACGACCCACCTGGCCGACCTGCTGCCTGAGGCCACCGTGGTGGCGGTCGACCTCAGCGAGGCCCGGCTGCGGGCCCTGGTGGCCAACGTGCAGCGGCTGGGCTGTCTCAATGTCCTGGTGGCGCAGGCCGACGGCCGGCGGATTCCGCCCGACCCGGTCTGCGACGCCGTGCTGGTGGATGCGCCGTGCACCGCCGAGGGGAACCTCAGAGACGACCCGCGGGTCCACCGGGACCCCGGGCGGGCGACCCGGGCGCGGCTGGCCTCCCTGCAGACCGCTCTCCTCCGCCGCGCCCTGGCCCTCACCCGTCCCGGAGGGCTGGTGGTGTACGCCACCTGCACCTTCGCCCCGGAGGAAAACGAGGCGGTGGTGGACCGGGTGCTGCGGGAGGTCGCGGGCCTGGAGGTGGAACGTGTGGACCTGTCGGTGCCCCACGCCGGCGGCGTCCCGGCGTACCAGGGACGGACCTTCGACGCCCGGCTGCGGGAGGCCTGGCGGGTGTACCCCCACCACCTGGATTCGGGGGGCCTGTTCATGGTGGCTTTGCGGGTGGGTGGGAGGTCGGCGTCTGCGCCGTCTCCTCCTCCGCGGGTGTGCCCGGGGACGGCCGTAGACCCCCAGGCCGCCGAGAGCCGGCTGCAGCGGGCGCTGGAGGCCCTGGGCGAGCAGTTTCAGGTGGATCCGGCCGCCGTGGCGGACCAGGAATTCCTGGTGGCGTCGCGTACCATCTGGATGCACCGCTGCCGGGCGTGGCCGGCGGTGCTGGGAAGTGCGCGGGGGCCGGTCCGGCTAGTGGGCTGCGGGCTGCGGGCCTTTGCGGCCTGGGGGCGGGACGGGTACCGCCCGACCAGCTGGCTGGTGCAGTGGCTGGGAGGCCGCATCCGGTCCCGGCGGCTGGCGCTGGATCTGACCGGGTGGGTCCGGCTGTTGTCCGGCCAGGGGCTGGCGGTCGAGATCCCCGACGGGTTTGTCGCACTCGCCCTGGACGACCAGGTGGTGGGCCTGGGGGTCGTGCGGGGCGGCCGCCTGACGCACCTGCTGGCCGCCGACCGGGCGGCGCAGCTGCGGGAGGCCCTGGAGCTGGCCGGGCGCGCCGGGTGATCCTGCCCGGTACCGGGGCTGTGTGGGGAGAGACGATGACGGGGACCACGTCGGCGCGACCGGAGCGGACCGCCAGGGGCCGTCAGGTCTGCCAGAGATGCGGGCGGCCGCTGCCTCCTGTGGCGGTGCGCTACGGCGATCCCTTCTGCTCCCGGGTGTGCGCCGAGGAGACCTACGGCACCCGGGCCCGGCGCGGTCCGGCCGCCCCGCCGGGGCCGGCGCCGTCCCGCGGCGGCTGACGCCGGCCGGTCCCGCCTCCTCCGGCCGCCCCCTCGATCCTGTCAAGCCATTCCCCTTGACAAAACCGCTCCCCGGCGCTACATACGTGGGACGGAAGAGGTGCCCGCCCGACGGGGCGGGGCGGGCCGGACAACCGGGGTGAGAAGGGAGGTGAGGACCATGCTGGCTCGGCGGATGGGCCCGTTTGAAGAGCTGTTCGAGCTCCAGAGGGACCTGATGAACCTGTTTGATCGGGTCTTCTCGGGCGAGGCCGCCGACGCCACGGGCTTCCGTCCCGCCTGCGAGGCCTACTACAAGGACGGGCAGCTGGTGATGCGGGCGGAGCTCGCGGGTGTCGACCCGAAGAGCGTGGACATCTCCCTGGCGGGGCGCACCCTGACCATCAAGGGCACGCGGCCCGCGCCGGAGGTGCCGGCCGACGACCGGCTCTTCGGGGAGATCGAGTACGGCACCTTCGAGCGGACCCTGACCCTGCCCGAGGGCCTGCAGGCCGACGGCATCAAGGCCCGGTGGCACGACGGCATCCTGGAGGTCACCATTCCGGTGAGCCAGGAGGTGCTGCCCAAGAAGATTCCGGTCGAGGTGGTTCGGGCCTGACCGGGCGGCAGACCTCCGGGGACGCGGCGGCGGCCCCGACCGTCGCGCTCCCGGAGGCCGCCCGGCTCAGGTCCGGGCGCCGCGAGTGCGGCAGCCCATGACCCTGTGACAGGAGGTGATGGGCCATGCTGGCTGACGTGGGTCTGATGCTCCTCCGCGGTGTGACCGGCCTCCTGTTTGCGGGCCACGGGCTGCAGAAGCTGGCGGGCTGGTTCGGCGGGCATGGGCTCGCCGGCACAGGGCAGTGGATGGAGTCCGTCGGGTTGCGGCCCGGCCGCCTGTGGGCGGCGGTGGCTGGCGCGGCGGAGACCGTGGGTGGCCTGCTGCTGGTCCTGGGGGCAGTGACCCCCGTCGCGGGGGCGCTGCTGGCCGCCGTGATGGTCACCGCCATCGCGCGGGTGCACTGGCCGCACGGCCTGTGGGTGCACGCCGGCGGCGCTGAGCACGCGCTCGTGAACCTGGCGGTGGCCGTGGCCCTGGCGCTGGTCGGACCGGGCCGCTACGCGGTGGACGCCGTCTGGAGTGTTCCCGTGCCCGCGGTGCCGGCGATCCTCGCCGGGCTGGCCGCCGGGCTCGTGGTCGGTGTGGGGGTCCCGGTCGCGGTCCGCATCGCGCGGCCGACAGCCGGTCAGGCGGCCTGAGGGGACCTCCCTCTGGGTGCCGCTTCTCCCCCCGCGGCACCGGCCCCGGCCGGCCCGGCCGCTTTTTGTATGTGCGCGCTGGCTATCCGGCCGGGCACACCGACGACCGCGACAGGGGAAAGCGGCCTGCGGGGGGACGGGGCCAGAGCCGGCCGCCCGCCGACGTGCTAAGACTTGGCGCGCGCCTCCTTCGGCAGCACGCCGAACGCCAGCCAGGCGCTCAGCACCAGCGCGATCAGCCCGCCCACCACCGAGGTCCAGGTGACGTTGGCCACCTCCCCCAGCCGGTAGACGTAGGGGAAGGCGATGAACCAGATGCCCACCAGGCCGTTCACGTACTGGATCCAGGTCTGGCGGCGGGCCGACTCGCTGAGGGCCGCCCAGCCGGCGAGGATCAGGAGGATGGCACCGCCGAGGATGCTCAGCCACATCGGCGTGGTGCGATCGGAGAACCTCAGGACGAACGGCGCGAGGATGAACCACAGTCCGACGACGGCGTTCACCACGTTCGCCCACACCATGTGACCTCACCTCCTTTCGTCCCGCCCGGGCCGGGCCGGCTCTGGCCCTCCATATCTCACAATGTCCCGTCCAGACAGCGGGGTCAAGAGGGTACGGGCGTTCGCGGGGCGGTACGGAGGCGGCGGTCAGGGAAGGAGGGCGGCCAGGCCCGAGGCCAGTAGGGCGTAGGCGGCGGTGAGGAAGATGCCGGCGACCAGCTCGTCGCGGGCGGACACCCGCAGGGCGCGCAGCGACAGCACCGTGAGGGGAAGCACGCCCGCAAAGGCGATCAGGATGCCCGGGTGCACGGACCCCACGACGTCCCTCCTGCCGGACACACTTGGGCCGGAGTATACCACGGGCTGCGCCGGCGCCTCAAGCGGAGGAGGAGGGGCGCCGGTGGGGCGAACAGCCTCCTGGGAGACGGTCCCAGACGGGGGGGCCGTCTGCGGCCGCTCGACCCCCGGGGGTCGCGGGGAGCCGCGGGAAGACGGGGTGGGACGATGATCTGGGCGGGACGGGGGATGCGGGTGCGGGTCATCGGGGTCGACCGCTTCGACCACTCCCGGCCCCGGGACGTGTACGCCATCGACTCGTTGGGGTCGGACATCCGCCTGCTGGTGGCCAGCGACGAGGGCAGGTTACGCTGGGTCTCCGCCAGCCAGTGCGTGGTGGCCGGCTACACCGAGGGACGTCTGGGTCTGGACGACTGACCGGACCCACAGCGGAGGAGGCGGGAGCATGCGTGCCGTGGCGGCGGTGGTGGTGGTGCTGGGCCTGGCGGGGGCGGCCGGGGCCCAGGTGCCGTCGGCGTTCGTGGACGTGCCCCCCTGGCACTGGGCGTTTGACGCCGTCCAGCAGGGGGCGGCGGCCGGGATCTTTACCGGCTACCCGGCGGCCGACGCCGAACTCGTGGCCAACGCCCTCACCCAGGTCTACGACGCCTTCGCCCACCCGGACCACCCTCTGGCCCCGGCCTGGGCCGAGGCGTTCCTGACCAACCTCCCGGCGGGCTGGCCGCAGCCCCTGCTGCGCAGCCGCCTGCGGGGGTTCGCCCTCAGCGGCATCGACGTGCGCGTCCAGGGCGATCGGGCCACGATCCGCTGGACGGCGGAGGCGGTGGTCCGCGCCGACGGCACCAGCCGGATCCGGGCGGAGGCGACCGCAGAGGCGGTGCGGGACCCGGCCGGCCGGTGGCGGATTGACTACGGCGCCCTGGCCGCGGCCCAGCCGCAGGTGTTTGGCAGATAGTGCATCGATGCTCACCTGCACGTCCGCGCCCCGACGGAGGCAGCCCGGCCCCCGGCGGGCGGTCCGGCCGGCAGGAGTGGTGGGCGGGGGCGGGGAATCAGAAGGCCGGTTGGCGTCCGGAGCAGGCAGCCGGACAGTTCAGAACGAAGGGCAGGGGTGCAGTCGATGGCTACTGGAACGGTGAAGTGGTTCAACGCCGAGAAGGGCTACGGGTTCATCACGCCCGACGACGGCGGCCGGGATCTGTTCGTGCACTACACCGGCATCGAGGGCACCGGATACCGCACGCTCACCGAGGGGCAGAAGGTCGAGTACGAACCCGTCCAGGGGCAGAAGGGACCGCAGGCCACCAAGGTCCGCGTCATCGGCTGACCCCGTCCCCTCCCCGCCCGGTCCCCGGGCGGGAGGTGTCCGCTTCCTCCAGGCAGGCTGTCCGGAGCGCGCCGGCCCGGCGTCTCCGGGGTGTCCGCACGCCCGTTCGATGACCGCACAGAGTCGGTGCGCGGCCGGTATTCATAAATACTGAAATCACTCCGAAGGATTTCAGTCTCCCGCGTGGAAATCTCGGGACCGGGAGGGCGAAAGGAGGCCCTCCCATGCGGGTGGCGGCGGTGGTGGCAGTGCTGGTGGCAGTTCTGCTGGCGGCGGTGCCCGTGCCGGCAGGTCGGCCGCAGCCGGCCGGACACGGCGGGGCGGAGCTGCTGGGACACGGCGGCGCCGAACTGCTGGGGCACGGCGGGGCAGAGCTGCTGTAAGGAGTCCCGCTCCGCGGGCGGCGTGGTCCCGCCCCCTAGGGGTCGGGAGGGCCGGCGGTGCCACAGGGGGCGGGACGGGGTCGGAAGACCGGAGGGCGCGGTGACCCTGGGGGAGAGGATCCGGGAGGCCCGCCGGCGGCGGGGGATGACCCAGCGGGAGCTGGCGGGCGGCACCCTGTCGGTGAGCTTGATCAGCATGGTCGAGCACGACCGGGTGCGGCCCTCCCTGAAGACGCTGCGGGTTCTGGCGCGCCGCCTGGGCGTCTCCCTGCGGTCGCTGGTGGACGACGACGGCACCGAGGCCGCGGGGCTGCGGGTGCGCCTGGGGGAGGGGCTGCTGCGCCAGCACCGGTTCGCCGAGGCCCTGGAAGTTTTTGCGGCGATCCCCGCCCCGGCGCTGGAGTCCCGGACCCTGCGGGCCCGCCGGGCTCTGGGGATGGGTCAGGCGTACGCCGGCCTGCGGCGGTTCCGGGAGGCCGCGCGCCACCTCCGGGAGGCCAGCGCCCTGGCCGCCGCCCTGGGCGATGCGGACCTGATGGCCGGGGCGGCCAACGGGCTGGGGTTTGTGGCGCTGCGGGCGCGGCGCTTCGCTCAGGCGCGGGAGATCCTGCAGGGGGCTGTGGACGCGCTGCGGCGGTCCGGACACACCCGCACCGAGGTGTACGGCAAGCTGCTGGCCAACCTCGGCCGGGCGTACCTGGAACTGGGGCTGCCGGCCCAGGCCCAGGAGTTCTTCCGCCAGGCCGCCGAGGTCCTGGATCCGGCGGTCGACCCGTACCACCAGGGGCTGCTGTACTTCAACCAGGGCATCGCGTGCGAGCGCCAGCAGGCGTTCGAGCAGGCGCGGGAGTACCTGGACCGGGCGGCCCACCTGTTCACCCTGCACGAAAACGTCCGCCTCCTGGGCGCGGTGCGGCGCAGCGTGGGGATGCTGCTTCTGGAGCAGGGGCACCTGGATCAGGCGCGGGGTGCCCTCCAGGACAGCCTGCGGCTGGCCCGGCAGTGCGGAGACACCGAGGGGGTGGCGCAGACGCTGGTGGAACTGGCCCGCCTGCACGCACGGGCGGGGGAGCCCGACGCCGCCCGGCAGGCCGCCGCCGAGGCTCGGGACCTGGCCGCCCGGCTGAACGATCCGGCCGAGCGGGCGCGGGCGGTCGCCGCGGAGGCGGAGGCCCTGGCCGCCGCGGGGCGGTGGGAGGATGCCGCCGGGCGGTACCAGGAGGCGGCGGCGGCGTTCGAGAGGCTGGGCATGGACGGGGAGTACCGCCGGGTCTGCCGCGACCTGGGGTTTGCGTTCCTGCGGGGCGGCCGGAGCGGGCAGGCGGCCGTGTGGTTCGCCCGCGCCTTCCAGGGACCCCAACCGGCGGCGCGGACGGAGGGACGGTGATGGCGCCCCCAGCGCGCCGCGGACCGGCGGTGGACGACCTGCCCCGGCGCGTCCGGTCGCTGGTGTCCCTGGCTCCGGCTCGCCCGGTGCGGCGGGTGCGGGCCGCCGGGGGCACGGTGGCCGAGGTCCTCTGCGAGGTGGAGGTGGACGGCGCCCGCTACGTCCTCTCGCGGGTCACCGCGGCGTCTCCGGCCGTCAGCCTCAGTCCCCGGGAACGCCAGATCGCGACGCTGGTGGCCCGGGGTCTGCCGACCAAGGCCATCGCCGCCGCTCTGTCCATCAGCGCGTGGACGGTCTGCACGCACCTGCGCCGGATCTACCACCGGCTGGGGGTCAGTTCCCGGGCGGCCATGGTGGCGCGGCTGCTGGAGGACGGGGTCCTGACGTTGGACCGGTAGATCGCCGCAGCGTCGGACGGGTCAGTGCACCCGCTGGTCGTGGCCGCCGGGCAGCTCGCAATACCAGGCCGCCAGCCGGGCAAAGGCCAGCAGCGGCGCCAGCGAGGCGCGGATGGAGGCGGCAATCCGGTCCGGGGCCGCCAGCCCGCTGGCGGTCAGCAGCTGCCACCGCGCCTCCACCACCGCCCCCAGCTGCAGGGCCAGCTCGGTGGTGATCGTGCCCGCGTCGGCTAGCGGCAGGAACACCTGCCAGCGCCGGCTGGGCCGCGGGATCTGCCACAGGGTGAGGATGGCCTTGGCGATGCCGGTCGCGGCGCCGGCGGCGTTGCTGAACCACCCGATGATCTGCCCCAGCTGGTCGGGATCCCCTCCGGCCGCGTCGGCGTCCCGGGTCGCCGGCTCCAGGACCGCGGCCGCGGTGAGGACCCGCGCCAGCCGCCACCCGATGCGCAGGGGGTCCAGCAGGCGGGGAGGCCGGAAGGTGAGCCCCGCGCCGGCCCCGCCCCCGCCCAGCGCCCGGGCCTGGACGATGGCCTCCCGGGCGTCCTGCAGCATCGCCGCCCGCTCCTGCTCCACCCGCGCCTCGGCCCGCGCCGCGAAGGCGCGCACCGCCGCGGGGTCGTGGACCACCAGCGGGTGGGCGCTGGCGAGGATCTCGTAGATGACCGGCAGGATGTGGGTGTTGAGGGCGAAGGGCATCAGGATGCCGGGCGCGTCCTGCAGGGGGTTGGCGCCCGCCAGGCGCTCCAGGTAGTCGTCGATGGCCTGCTCGTCGGCGCCCTCGGGGAACAGCAGGGCGATCTCGATGTCGCTGTCGGGCCAGGTGCGCTCGTCGGCGTAGGTGCCGTACAGGTAGACGGCGGCCACCTCCCGGTCCCGGGAGAAGAACTCCCGCAGCGCGGCAAAGGCGGTCACGGCTCCATGGTACTACAGCCGGCCGCGCGGCAGATGTCCGGGCGGGAGGGGTCAGCCGGGGGGAGCGAGCACGGCCCGCACCGCCGCCACCAGCTCGGCGGGGTTGAAGGGCTTGGTCAGGACCCGGTCGGCTCCCGCGTGCTCGGCCCGGGTGAGGGTCTGGGGCGTGCCGAACCCGGTGATCAGGATCACCCGGACCCGGGGCAGGGCGGCTTTGGCGCGCTTGAGGACATCCAGCCCCGACAGTCCGGGCATGCGGATGTCGGTGACGATCAGGTCCACGGGCTCCTGGCTCAGCAGGGCCAGGCCCTCCTCCCCGCTGCCGGCGCTGGTCACCTCGAAGCCGGCGCGGGCGAGCACGCGGGCGCACAGGTCGCGGATGGACGCCTCGTCGTCGATCACCAGGATCCGGGCCGTGCGCACCCGGGCGGAGGCCGTCTGGCTCATGGGGAGGCCGCCGGCAGGGAGATGGTGAACCGGGTCCCGCGGCCCGGCGTGCTGTCCACGGCGATGCTCCCGCCGTGACGCTCCACGATCCGCTTGCTGATGGGCAGGCCCAGCCCCGTGCCCTTGCCGTCCTCCTTGGTGGTGAAGAAGGGATCGAAGATGCGGTCCAGCTTGTCGGGCGGGATGCCGACCCCGGTGTCCTGGAAGGTGATCTCCACCCGGGGCCCGCTGCCGTTGTCGCTCACCTGGCGGGTGACGATCTCCACCTGGCCGCCCTGGGGCATGGCGTCGATGGCGTTGTTGAGGATGTTGATGAAGACCTGCTTGAGCTGGTTGACGTCGCCCAGGATCGGCGGTACGTGCGGGTCCAGCCGGGCCGCGATCCGCACGTTCTGGGATTCCGCCCGCCGGCGGATCAGCGGCAGGACCGCCTCGAGGGCGTCGTTGACCCGGGTCTGCTCCATCGCCGCGTCGGTCTGCCGGGCGTACCCCAGCAGGTCCCGCACGATGGCCCGGGCCCGCAGGGCCTCCTTCTCGATCACCTCCAGGTCGGTCCTCCGGGGGTCGTCGGGCGGGATCTCGCTGAGGATCAGGGAGGCGTAGCCCAGGACGCTGGTGAGGGGGTTGTTGATCTCGTGGGCCACGAAGGCCGCCAGCTCGCCGATGGTGGCCAGCTTGGCCGACTGTATCAGCTGGAACTGGGTCTGCTCCAGGGCGGCCATCTGCTTTTGCAGGCTGGCGAACAGCTGGGCCTTCTCGATGGCCACCGCCGCCTGGCTGGCCATGGTGAACAGCAGGTTCACGACCGGGGCGGCCAGGGGCTCCCGGGCCCCGACGATGACCAGCCCCACGGTGCGCTCGCCCACGGCCAGGGGGATGCTCACCACCATGGGGTCCCGGAGCAGCGGTCCGTACCAGGTCAGCTGGCGGATCCGGTCATCGTGCTCGGGCTGGCGGTAGACCTGCGGCCCCCGGGCGGCCAGCAGTTCCCGGAACGGGGAGTCGGCGGCGCTGCGGCTGAAGGGCGGGAAGACTTGGTCGGCGGTGCACCACAGCCCGAACTCCAGCCGCTGGGCGGCGGCGTCCAGCACCCCGACCCCGAAGACGTCCACTCCGGAGATCTTGCGAACCTGGGCGTGCAGCGCCTCGTACACCTGCTCCAGCTCCAGGCTGCTGGTGAGCGCCTGGGCCAGCTCGTTGAGGCTGCTGAGCTGCTGGGCCCGGGCTTCGGCCTCCTGCTGGCTGCGACGGATCCGTTCGGCGTCCTCGATCTGGATCCGCAGCATCTTGGACAGGCCCGCCAGGGGCAGGGCCAGCAGGACCGTGCGCCAGGGGTTGACCAGCCAGAAGTCGGCCACCACGGTGCCCAGCCAGACCAGGACCATCTCCCGGTAGAAGCTGTGGCGGGAGATCACGCCCACCTGCAGCGGCGGCCGGCCGGCGGTCAGGGCGATGGCCAGGGTCACCAGGGCGCCGTTGACCAGGTAGAACGCCCCCCCGGCCGCAAAGGCGGCGGCGTACCACCGCAGGGCCAGCGCGCCCCCTCCGGCGTCGGGCCGGGCCAGCAGCCACACCGCCTCCGCGGCGGCCACCGACAGGACGTGCTGGGCGATGTTGAACGCCCCCTGGTACCAGGGCAGCTCCCGCCGCTTGATCCAGTAGGCGGTGAACGTCACCAGGACCAGGACCAGGATGTTGCCGGGGGGAAACAGCAGGATGGTGGCCACGATGACCGCGTCGATCAGGGACCAGGCCATACCCTCCCGGCCCGGCATGATGACGCGGACGCCCAGAAGCTGCGTCAGCAGCGCCGCCGCCACGAAGACGGCGAACGCCGGATCCAGGCGCGGGCCGGCTCCGGGCAGCCGGGGGATGACCAGGGCCAGGACCGCCCCGGCGGCGATCACTGCCAGGACGTACAGCCGCGCCGGCGTCGGCAGGTGCTTCATGGGCTGCCTCCCCCCGGACGCAGGTCAGCCCGGAGCCGCCGGAAGGGTCCGGCGTCCGGGCTGGCCTGCGCGAGAGTGACGATCTCCGACCGCGCCCCGGCGGCTACTCCCACACTCCGGAGGACGCTCCCGACTCCCAGGTGGCTCCCTCCCAGGTGGCTCCCTCCCAGGTGGCCCCTCGCCCCCACGAGACCGAGGAAGCCGCGCACACCACGGCGACGGCCATCAGCACCGCGGCGATCCACCTTCGCATCTTCACTCCCTCCCCGGCGGACAGAACTCCTGCTACGGTCACAAACAGAGCAAGTTCCATGCCACGGACAGGCCGTCTACAATTTTTCGGGACGGCCAAATCGAATCTTCCACCACTCTCTATGCCCTGGCATGCCCTGGCCGGGGCGGGATCGGCGGGGAAAACGCACGGCGGGGGGAGAGTCTTCCCCCCGCCGCAGCCTGTCGGACTTTCTGCCGGCGCCTACTCCCAGACGCCGAACGAGTCCACCGACTCCCAGGTGGCGCCTTCCCACGTGGCGCCCTCCCAGGTGGCCCCTCCCCACGACACGGAGGTGCCGACGGCCATCAGAAGCAGGAACAGGAGCGCGACAACGGCCTTCTTCATGACTCACTCCCCTACGTCTGAGGATAGACGCGGTTCCTCGCCGGATGGGCACGGAGCCCGCCAAGACACGAGGATCTCCGGTCTCCGGCAGACGGCGCGCTGACTGTAGCACACGAGCCGACCACTGTCAACCACCGGGGCGGCGCCGTCCGTCTCTGTTCGTACCACCGTTCGCACACCACCCGGTCCTGCGGCGTCGCCTGGGTCTGGTCCACCTTTTCTTATCGGCTGCGACCGCCGAGTTCTCAAGCTCGTGGACGGCTGTCCTCTGGCACGCCGGTTGCTCTCCGCCGTGGGCGGGGAATGCCCCGCCGGGGTGCCCGTGACGAGGTGCGGGGTGACCGACCCAGCTGACCGTCTGCGGTGGATCCTGGAGCAGGAGGTGGCCCTGCACCGGGAACTCGTGCGCCTGGCCCACCTTCGGCACCTGCTGCTGTCCCAGGAGAAGTGCGCGCAGGCCGCCGAGGTGGCCGCGGCGGAAGCGGCCTGCATCGCGGCCGTGCGGGACCTGGAGCGGTCCCGCAGCCGGCTCTCTGGCTGCGCGGTCGGGGGAGCGGAGATGTCCCGGCTGCGGCGGAAAATCGGGATCCTGGTGCGCCGTCTGGCCGCACTCGAGCGCGCGAGCGGGTCGGCCTGGCTCACTCCTGCGGATCCGCCTGTGGCCTGGCCCGCAGACCAGGCCGCCAGTCTGAACTGATCGCGCCATGAGACCCGACGCTGTGCCCGCGCTCTCCGACGGTCCGGCCGCTTCCGTGGACCCCGGGCCGGGCCCGCCGGCGGCCCTGGGGGACCTGATGGAGCGGGCGCGCCGGGCGCTGGCCGGCCGCCTGTCCGGTCCCACCGACACGGCCCTGGCAGCCGACGGCCCCTCCGGTGCCGACGGACGCGGGGCCTCCCACGGGCTGGCCGTCGTCCTGGAGGTGGATGAGGCCACCGGCCGGCCTGTCATCCGTGTGTGCGACGCGCGCACCGGGCGTCCGGTGCGGGAGGTGTCGCCGGCGGCACTGATGCGCCTGTCCGGTCGCGGGTAAGGACCGACCACCA
The DNA here is from genome assembly GCA_037440005.1 of Armatimonadota bacterium. Lineage (GTDB taxonomy): Bacteria > Sysuimicrobiota > Sysuimicrobiia > Sysuimicrobiales > Kaftiobacteriaceae > Calidihabitans. Next base: position 19,884 of record JBBIUY010000034.1, read on the forward strand.
GTCCCCGCCGTCGGTGGATCCGGCGCGGCATCGGGTGCAGGCGAACCTCAGGGGGGACGCTGCGACGCCCTCCGCGCCGGTCCCCGCGGCGGGGATACCCCGCGCCCGCTCCGGGCGCCTACCCTCCTCGGGCCCGGGGTATAATGGCCCGGGATGACGGTGTCCCCGGAGCCCCCTCAGCCCCCCGAAATCTCCATCCTCGTCGTGGACGACGAGGAGCACCTGCGGACGCTGCTGGCCACCATCCTGCGACACGAAGGCTACGCCGTCGAGACGGCCGCCGACGGGGACGAGGGCCTGGCCCGGTTCCGGTCCGGCCGGTTTGACCTGGTCCTGCTGGACCTCAAGCTGCCCAAGGTGGACGGCATGAGCGTCCTGCGGGCGATGATGGAGCACGACCCCGAGGCCCTGGTCATCATCATCACGGCGTATTCCACCATCGACACCGCCATCGAAGCCATCAAGCTGGGCGCCTACCACTACGTGGCCAAGCCCTTCCGGCCCGAGGAGCTCATGATCGTGGTCCACAAGGCCCTCGAGCGCGCCCGGCTGCTGCGGCAGAATCGGGCCCTCCAGCAGGAGCTGGCCCGCACCTTCAAGTTCGAGGGCATCGTGGGCCACTCGCCGCGGATGCGGGAGGTCCTCCGGCTGGCGGCGGCGGTGGCTCCCACCGACGCCACGGTCCTGATCTACGGGGAGACCGGCACCGGCAAAGAGCTGCTGGCCCGGTCCATCCACGCCCACAGCCCCCGGGCCGCCGGCCCCTTCGTGGTGGTGAACTGCGGGGCCATCCCCGAAACCCTGCTGGAGACCGAGCTGTTCGGGCACGAGAAGGGCGCCTTTACCAGCGCCGTGAGCAGCCGCATCGGACGGTTCGAACGGGCCCAGGACGGCACCATCTTCCTGGACGAGATCGGCGACATGAGCCCGGCGATGCAAGTGAAGCTGCTGCGGGTCCTGCAGGAGCGGGTGATCGAGCGGGTGGGGGGCAGCCGCCCCATCGACGTCAACGCCCGGGTCATCGCCGCCACCAACAAGGACCTGCGCAAGGCCATCGCCGACGGCCAGTTCCGGGAGGACCTGTACTACCGGCTGGCGGTGATGCCGATCGAGCTGCCCCCCCTGCGGGAGCGCAAGGAGGACATCCAGCCTCTGGCCTACCACTTCCTCACCAAGTACGCCGTGGCCTTCGGCAAGCGCATCAAGGGATTCACCCCGGCGGCGCTGAAGAAGCTGCGGGACCACCACTGGCCCGGCAACATCCGGGAGCTGGAGTACACCATCCAGCGGGTGGTGATCCTGGCCACCGGCGAGGTGATCGGGGCCGACGACATCTGGCTGGACGAGCACCCCCAGCCCGGCGCCCGCTTCCCCCGCGCCCTGTCCCTGGCCGAGGCCGAGCGGCGCCACGTCCACGCGGTCCTGAAGATGACCGGGTGGAACCTGGAGGAGGCCGCCCGGGTCCTGGAGATCGACCGCACCACCCTGGACCGCAAGATCCGCGAGCACAACCTCAGCGCCGAAGCCGGCTGACCCCGCGTCCCCCGGGCGGAGCAGCGGGGGAATCCCGGCTGTCTGGCACGAAAATTGCTCTAGCATCGCCGGGCCGGGACGGGCGGAGGTCGGCCGTGGACACGCAGCAGGCCAGCATCCTGGTGGTGGACGACGAGGACGCGGTGCGGGACCTGTGCAGCCGCATCCTGGGCCGCACGTACCGCGTCCGCGCCGTCGCCCACGGGCCGGCGGCGGTGGAGGCCGCCCGGGCGGACCCGCCCGACCTGCTGCTCTCCGACATCCGCATGCCGGGCATGAGCGGGCTGGAGGCGGCCCGGCGGATCGTCGCCGAGAACCCGGAGGTCTCGGTGGTGGTCATGACCGGCGTCAGCGAGTTCGACAGCCTGCTGGAGACGGTCAAGCTGGGCGTCAACGGCTTTCTGATGAAGCCGTTCACCCCCGACGACCTGCGCAAGGTGGTCGCCGAGGGCCTGCGCAAGGGACTGTACTCCCGGCGCAACGCGCGCCTGCGGGCCCTGCAGCCCCTTCTGGACCTCCGCAGCGCCCGGCCGGGGGACGTGGAGCCGGCGCGCCTGTGCCAGGTCATCACCGAGACCGTCCTGCACGAGCTGGCCGCCGACACCGTCTCCCTGGTGTGCCTGGAGGACGGCGGGGCGGGGGTTCTGGTCACCACCTCCACCGCCGGTCCCGCGGGCCCGACCACCACCCAGGGCGCCGGCGCCGCCTCCTCGGCGGTGCGCCTGTCGGCCGACGACCTGCTGGCGTCTGCGGCGGCGGAGCCCGCCGACGACGGCCGCACCCTCTCGGCGCCCCTGCAGGCGGGCGGCAGCGTGGTGGGCATCCTCACCGCCTCCCGGGCCGGCGAGCCCTTCAGCGGCGTGGACCGGGACGTGCTGCGGGTCATCGCGGCCCAGGGGGCCATCGCCATCGAGAACATCCGGCTGTTCCACCGGCTGCGCCAGTCGTATTGGAAGACCGTCTACGCCCTGGCCGCCACCGTGGACCTGCGGGACCAGCCCACCCGCGGCCACTCGGACCGGCTCGCCGGCTACGCGGTGGCCATCGGGACGCGGTTGGGACTGAGCCCCGACCGGTTGGAGGACCTGAAGATCGCCGCGCTGCTCCACGACATCGGCAAGATCGGCATCGGCGACGGCATCCTGCGCAAGCCTACGGACCTCACGCCGGAGGAATATGACTGGATGAAGACCCACACGCTGATGGGCGCCAAGATCCTGGCCATGGCCGACTTTCCGCCGCGGGTGGTGGAGGCGGTGCTGTTCCACCACGAGCGGTTCGACGGCACCGGCTACCCGCTGGGGCTGCGGGGGGACCAGATCCCCCTGGAGGCCCGGATCCTGGCCGGCGCCGACGCCCTGGAGAGCATGACCAGCACCCGCGCCTACCGGGCCGCCCTGCCGCTGGCCCAGGCGCTGGCGGAGCTGGAGCGCGGCCGGGGCACCCAGTTCGACCCGCAGGTGCTGGACGCGCTGCTGGCCTGCCTGCGGGCGGGCGACCTGGCTCCCCTGACGCTTCCCGACGGGGTCGGGGCGGCCGGGGAGAGGGGGGTGTAGGGTGGCCGCCGAGCCCCGCCTGCAGGCCGCCGTCGGCGTCAAACCGGCGCTGCACCAGCGCATGGTGCCCAAGCTCATGCTGGTCAACTCCCTGCTGGTGCTGCCCATCCACCAGCTGCTGGCGCGCATCGAGCAGGAGTTGAGCGAAAATCCCGCCCTGGAGCTGGACGAGGCCGCGCCCGCCGACCCGCCCGATCCCTACGAGACCGGCCCCTCGCTGACCGACTGGACCCCCGACGAGGGGGAGGAGGACCCCTTTGCCCGGGTGGCGGCGCCGGTGTCCCTGCAGGAGCACCTGCTGACGGTCCTGCAGGCCCAGGGGTTGTCGGCGCGGGATCACGCCATCGGCGAGCGGCTGATCGGCTACATCAACGACCAGGGCTACCTGGAGGCCACCCCGGCACAGGTGGCCCAGGAGCTGAACGTCGAGGTGGAGGAGGTGGAGGCCGTCCTGGCCCGCATCCAGCGCTTCGAGCCCGTGGGGGTGGGGGCCCGCAGCGTGGAGGAGTGCCTGCTGCTGCAGCTGCGGGTCCAGGAGCCGTCGGCGGCCAACCGGCTGGCCCAGCAGGTCGTCGCCTCCCACCTGGCCGACCTGGCCGCCCGCCGCTTCGAGAAGATCGCCCGGGAGCTGGGGGTGACCGTGGCCCAGGTGCGGCAGGCGCACGAGCTGGTGCGGTCCACCTGCTACCCCTACCCCGGCGAGCGGTTCCGCAGCGAGCAGGACGGCGGCCGCACCCGCCCGGCGGAGGTGGCCCGCCCCGACGTGATCATCCGGCGGACCGAGGACGGCTACGCGGTGGAGCTGGTGCGCCAGGACGCCTTCGCCCTGCGGGTGAACGCCTTCTACGAGGACCTGCGCCGCCGGATGCGGCGGGCGTCGGCGGCCTACTCGGAGCGCTCCCGGGAGCACGTGCGGGATTATGTGACCAGGGCCAAACTGTTCATCGAGGCCCTCCAGCGCCGCAACTGGACGTTCGCCACCATCGTGCAGGCCATCGTGCGCGCCCAGTGGGAGTTCCTGGAGCGCGGGCCCGGGCACCTGCGGCCCCTCACCAAGGCGATGGTGGCGGCGGAGCTGGGCATCAGCGAGTCCACCGTCAGCCGGGCGCTGGACGGCAAGTTCGCCCAGCTCCCCGACGGGCGGGTGGTCAGCTTCGACGTGTTCTTCGACCAGTCGCTGCCCGTCAAGGAGCGCATCCGGAGCCTGATCGCCGCCGAGACGCGCCCGCTGACCGACGAGGAGATCGCCCGCCGCCTGACGGCCGAGGGGATCCGGATCGCCCGGCGCACGGTGACCAAGTACCGCGAGGAGATGCACATCCCGCCGTCAACCGCCCGGGGCCACCTGGCCCGCAGCCGCTGACCGCCCTCCCGTCGTCGGCACGCACCTTGCTCTGGGTTCTCTCCGGGACGCGGGGCCGATCCGCCCCGTCCCGGAGGAGCGTGCCAGGATGGCTGGACGTCGTCGCGGGACCATGCGGGAGACACCCGTCCGGCGGGCGGCGGCCCCGTCCGCCCCGACCGCGGCCGGGGACGGCCGGCGCGACGGGGATCTGGCCGTCCAGGCCCTGGAGATGACGGTGCGGCTGGAGTGCGCCCGGCTGGCGGAGGAAGAGCTGCCGCTGGGCGCCGGGTACCACCGGTTCCTGGACCTGGTGGGCCGCGCCGTGCCCTTCGACCACGGCACCCTGTACGTGGCCGAGTGGGGGAGCGGGCGCCTGCGGGCCGTGGCCGTGCGCGGCACCCGGGTGGAGCTGGCGCAGCAGGTGCGGTTCGCCCGCGGCCCCGGCCTGTCGGGGTGGGTGGCCCAGGAAGGGCGGCCGGTGGTGATTCCCTCCCCGCAGGCCGCCGGCGCCCCCTCGCCTTTCGGCGACGAAGCGCTGCGGGCGTTTCTGGCGTTTCCCCTGGTCTGGGAGGGCGTGGTGACCGGCGTGGTGGCCCTGGCCCGCACCGACCGCACCTTTTCCGACGAGGAGTTCGCCCGGCTGGGACGTCTGGCGGAGGTGCTCGGGCAGACCCTGGCGCGCCTGCGCCGTCAGGCGCGGATCCGGGAACTGCTGTACCTGGACCCCCGCACGGGCCTGTCCAACCGGTACCACTTCCTGGCCCGGGTGGAGGAGGAGGCCCACCGGGCGCGCACCCGCGCCACCCAGTTCGCGGTGGCCGTGCTGGACGTGGATCCCGGCGACGGGCAGGACCGGGCCGGCCGGTTGCAGGCGTTCTGCCGGTGGGTCCAGGACGCCGTCCGGTCGTGCGACGTCGTCGCCCGCCTGGACGAGGGGCGGTTCAGCCTGCTGCTGGCCGGCATCGGAGAGGGGCGGGCGGCGGCCATCGTGCGGCGGATCGCCCGCCGGGCCCTGGAGGAGGTGGTCGGTCCGAGCGGCCGGCTGCGGGTGGGAGTGGCCTCCGGCGACGGCGCGTCCACCCCGGACGACCTGCTCTCCCGGGCGGAGCGGGCGCTGGCCGAGGTGACGTAGGTGGCCGCCGACGCGAAGACCTCCGACCTGTGGGCCCGGTTCCGGGACGACCGGTCCCCGGCCGCGCGGGAGCGCCTGGCGCTGGCCTACCTGCCCCTGGTGCGGGCCCAGGCCCGCCAGATGGCCGCCCGGGTGCCGGCGTCGGTGAAGAGCGAGGACCTGGAAGGCTACGGGATGATCGGCCTGCTGGAGGCCATCGACCGCTTCGACCCCGACCGGGGCATCCCGTTTGAGGCGTTTGCCCGCCTGCGCATCCGCGGGGCGATGTACGACTACCTGCGCACCCTGGACCTGCTGCCTCGGGTGGCCCGCCGCCACGTCCACCGCCTGCAGGCGCAGGCGCGGGCGCTGGCCCGCTCGTTGGGACGCGTTCCCACCGACCGGGAGCTGGTCGCCGCCACGGGGTGGGAGGCGGCGTCGGTGGAGCGCGCCCGGGCGGACGCGGCCGCCGCCCAGGTGCTGTCCCTGGACGAGATCGCCTCCTCCGACCGCCTGCCCGAGGGGCTGACCCGGGACGCGGGGGGCGACGCCCTCGCCCACCTGGAGCGGCAGGAGAGGGACCAGGCCCTGTGGCGCGCCATCCAGGCGCTGCCGGCGCGGCACAAGCTGGTGGTGGGCCTGTACTACTGCGAGGGTCTCACGCTGGGCGAGATCGGCCGCGTGCTGGGGGTGACCGAGTCCCGGGTCAGCCAGATGCGCGGGGAAGCGCTGAGCATGCTGCGGACGCACCTGGCGCTGCGGTCGTGGCTGGACGGCGACCCCGGATCTCGTCCCCGGCGCCCGGTGGTGGCCTGACCGGGTTTGCGCGCCCGACTGTCTTATGGACACACTGGCGAGCGTGCTGTGGGACCTCAAGCGGGCCGGGGGAGCGCAGGCGGCCATGGTGTCCTCGGGCGACGGCCTGGTCCTGGAGACGGCCGGAGACCCCCCGGTGGACCCTGAAACCCTGGCCGCCTACGCCGCCAGCGGCCTGATGGTCGGCGAGCGGCTGGGCGACAGCGGCGCGTTCGGACCTCCCGAGGCGGTCGTGATCGTCTACGGCGCCCGGTCTGTCGTCCTGGCGCCCGTGGGGCCGGCGGTGGCGGTCCTGGTGGGGTCGGCGGCGCAGGCTGGCGCCCTGCGCCTGGCGCTGCTGCGCCACATGGACGCCCTCGCCCGGGCCGTGAGGGAGGAGTTCGGAACCCGCCCCGCGCCCCAGCCTGCCCCCGGAGAGGACCTCCCCGCACCATCCTCCCAGGCCGGCGTCCGGCCCGCCCCGGACGCAGCCTAGCTCGTCTGGACCTGCCCCGTACCGGGCATGAAGACGGCACAGAAATCTTCCACAGGACCGCCATGGGACTGGCCGTCACCTGTGGCGGTACACCTTCCCGAAGATGGCATGCGTCTTGCTGGTGAGCAGGGGCGCACAGACTCCGCCCGCGGGGACTGCGGGCGACCCATCGCGCAAAGGAGGGGCACGCAAAATGAAAGTGGCACTCATCCGGGCTGTCCTGACGGCCGTCATCCTGACGGTGGCCGCCGCCGGCGCCGGCTACAGCGCCAACCCGGGCAGCCAGACCGTGACCGTGGCCGCCGGCTCGCGCATCGACCTCACGGTGCCGGCGTCGGCGTCCATCGGGACGACGGATCCCGGGACCTGCGGCACCGCGTCTACCACCGTCAACGTCAAGAGCAACAGAGCCTGGAACCTGCAGATCCGCTCCGAGCCCACCGGCTACCCCAACGGGAAGGCGAAGGACGGGTCGGGGACCGAACTGGTCAACCCCTTCCAGTACAAGGGCGGGGACGTGTCGGCGTTCACAAACATCACCAGCACGTACGCCAACCTGTTCGCCACCGCCCAGCCCAAGACCGGCAACCGGGACGTGGCGGTGGACTACCAGCAGTGCGTGGACTGGCAGGACAGCCCGGGCACCTACACCATCGTGGTGGAGTATCTGGGCGTGCAGTTCTAAGACCCGCAGGGAGGGACGGATCGTGACGCGGTCCCCCCGGCGTCCGCTCTGTCTGGCCAGGGCCGCGGCAACCGCCGCGGCCCTGGCCCTGTGGCAGGCCGCCGCCGGCCAGGCCCAGCCCCTGTCGTTCGGCATCAGTCCCCCGGAAGTCGAGCTCGTCCCCGCGCCCGGCGGGACGGCGAGCGGCATCGTCGTGGTCTACAACACCTCCGGCCGACGGGTCCGGTTCCGGGTCTCCGTGGAGGACATCGCCGTCCGGCCCAACGGGACCGTGGACATGCTGGCGCCGGGCAGGACCCCCTGGTCGCTGGCGTCGGTGACCCGCGTGCTGCCGGTCGAGTTCGCCCTGGACCCCGACCGTTCGCTGCCGGTGCGGGTGACGGTGACGGTGCCCCCCGACGCCCGCGGCGGCCGGTACGGCGCCGTGGTGGTGACGCCCACTCCGGTGCTGCAGACCACCGGCGTCACCGGTACGGTCTCGGTGGTGGTGCCCCGGCTGGCCTCCCGGCTGCTGGTGAGGGTGCGGGGGACCGAGGTGGTCTCGGCCGACATCACGTCCATGGTGGCCGCCGTGCGCCCTCCGGGCGCCGAGGTGCGGCTGCTGTTCAAGAACACCGGCAACGTGCACGTGCGGGTGCAGGGATTTGTCGTCCTCCTGGACGCCTCCGGCCGGCAGGCGGGCAAGGTTGTCCTCCCGGACGTCGTGGTCCTGCCCGGGGCGGTGAGGGAGTTCCGGGCCAGCGTGTCCACGCCGCTGGCGCCGGGGACGTACACCGTCCGGGCGGTGCTGGACTACGGCGGCCCGGCGCTGCTGGCCGGGGAGACCGGCCTGCACGTCCGCGCTCCGTGATCCGAGGCGGCGGCCGTGACGCGGCGGTGGACGGTGTGGGTGGCGCTGGCCGCGCTGGGCGTCGCCAGCCTGCCCGGGCCCGCCTGGCCGGCGGCGGCCGTCCGGGTGGAAGTGGACGGCGCCAGTGTGCCGCTGTCCCCGCCCCCCGCCGTCCTGGACGGCGTTGTGTACCTCCCCCTGCGGTCCCTGGCCCGGGTTCTCGGGGCGGACCTGTCGGCGGACCGGCAGACGGTCACCGTGCGGCGCGCTGACGGCACCGTCCGGCTGGTGCGGGCCGGACGGCTCGAGGTGTGGGCGGGCGACCTGGTGTGGGCGGTCGCGTCCTCGCCGGCGCGGGTGGTGAACGGGACCTTCATGGTCCCCCCGGAGATGGCGGAGGCGCTGTTCGACGTCCTGGCCGCGTGGGACCCCCAGGCGCAGGTCCTGCGCATCGCCACGCCGCAGCCGGTGCGGGTGGAGCAGGTGGAGCGGCCTTCTCCCCCTCCCGCGCCGCCTCCGGAGCCCGCTCCCTTCACGCCGGAGTTTGTCCCCCAGGACGCTCCCCCGCTGGTGGCGTCCGGCTACGTCAGCCTGGGGGTCACCCTGCAAGCCCCGCAGACCTCCGCCGTCTCCACGGTGCGGTTCCTCAGCCTGGAGGGCGAGCGGCAGGTGGAGGGGACGGTGGTCATGGCCGCCCAGAGCGGGTCGCTGGAGACCAGCGGGACCATCCGCCTGCGCGGGCCGACCTCCCTGCTGACGGTGGGGACGTTCACCGTGCACGACTCCCCGCTGACCCTGTACCAGCAGCAGCTGTCCGGGGCGCTGTACGAGGGACCCCTGGGCTCCGTGGACTCGGGCGTCGTGGCGGGCAGCCTTCCCGCCGGCGGCACCGTGTACGGTCTGCTGGCGGACCTTCCGGCGCTCCCGCCGTGGACTGTGGGGGTGGGGTTCTTCAGCGACCCCCAGACGGGCGCGTCGGTGACCCGGGTGCGGCTCAGCCGCACCCTCGGCGCGGCGGAAGCGTTCACCGAATATGCGATGGGGACGACGGCCGCCGCCGTGGGGGCGGCGTGGCGGGTGGGGGTGGCCGCCTCCGCCGCACAGCTGTCCGCCGCCCTCAGCTACCTGTGGCTGGACCCCGCGTATCCCGCCCTGGGCAACGCCTCCCTCTTCAGCGGCCGGTCCGGCCCGCTGCTGGAACTGGCCTACCGGCCCTCCGACCGGCTGCTGGTGCTGGGGCACGCGGCGGCGCTGAGCGGTGCGCCCTCGGGGCTGCCCGAGCGGCTGTCGTACGCGGTCCTGGCCACCTACCACCCGGGGGCGGGCTCCAGTGCCACCGGCGAGATCCGCCTGACCGACGACGTCGGGCCGGGCGTGTGGACGCGCACGGTGAGCGCGGCGGGCTCGCTGGCCTGGACGTGGGGGAGGGTGGGGATGGTGGTCGGCGCAAGCCACCTCCTCACCGAGGACCGTCTGGCGGGGACGGCGTCCGGGACCACCACCTTCGCCGTGCGGGCGGGAGTCAGCCCTCCCGCGGGCGTCCCCACGTGGGTGGACGTCACCCGGTCCGTCGGCGCCGGCGAGAGCTACAGCCTTGCGCTGAACACCGGAGCCCGGCTGGCGCCGGGCTACGACCTGGTGGCCCGGGCCCGGCGGACGTGGTCTGTGGCGACATCCGCGGAAGACACGTGGTGGGAGGTGGGGGTCTCGCGGCTGCTGTCCACCGGCGCCGCCCTCACCGTGGGCGTGGGGGTGCGCTCGGGGACGTCCACGGTGCCCACCCCGTACGTGACGGTCCAGTACGGCGTGCCGGTGCACCTGTACGGGGTGCCCCGGGCGGGGGCGGTGGAGGTCGAGGCGTTCGTGGACGCCGACGGAGACGGCCTGCGGGGTCCGGCGGAGCCGGGCGTGGGCGGGGTCGTGGTCCGGGTGGACGGGCGCAGCGCCGCCCAGACCACCGATGGGGGAGGGGCCACCGTCTTCGGGGTGTCCGAGGGCGACCACACCGTGTCCCTGGAGGAGTCCACCGTCCCGGTCGGGCTGGTGGCCGTGGCCACGGAGCAGCGGGTCACGGTGCGGACCGGCGGGCGGACGTCGGTGGCGTTTGCGCTGCGGCCCGCGGCGTCGGTGGCCGGCGTGGTCTTCCTGGACGAGAACGACAACGGTCTGCTGGACGCGGGCGAACCCGGCGTCGAGGGCGTCGTGGTGACCCTCCTTCCCTCCGGCCTGACGCGCACCACCGGACCCGGCGGAGCGTTCGCCTTCGACGGCCTGCTCCCGGGCGACTATCAGGTGGCCGTGGACCCCCAGAGCCTGCCCCCCGACCTGGCCGTCGCAGGCCCCCCGGCCGTGGCGGTGACGGCGCAACCCGGTCAGGCGTCAACGGTGGCCCTGGCCGTGCGGAGCGCCACCCCCATCATCAAGAAGACGTTCCCCTAGCCGCTTGCCGGCTCCGCCGGCATGGGGTACCGTGGAGGCCGGACCGGCAGTCCGGCGCGCTGCCATCGGCGGGGAGGGTGCCTGTGGCAGAACCTCTGACCATTGACGTGCAGCCCACGCCCAACGTCAACGCCCTGAAGTTCGTGCTCAACCGCCGGCTGACCGACGGCCGCAGTCAGACCTACCGCACCCCCGAGGATGCGGCCGCCTCGCCCCTGGCCGCCTCTCTGCTGGGGATTCCCGGAGTCGTCCAGGTGTTCGTCCTCAACGACTTCATCACCCTCACCCGCGCTCCGGGGGCGGACTGGGGGGCGATCGTGGAGCAGGCCGAGCAGCTGATCAGACAGCACCTGGAAGGGACTCCGCCCTAGCACTTGCGGATGCGGGAAGCCCTGAGGCGGTCGCAGCACCGACCCCTGCGGCAGACGCCGCCGGCGGGCCTGCCGCGTCAGCGCCCCGACGGCTCCCGAGCCGGAAGCACCAGCAGCAGCGGGTTCTCCAGCAGCCTCTTGACCTCGGCCAGAAAGCGGGCGGCCTCGGCCCCGTCGGTCACCCGGTGGTCGGCGGACAGGGTGAGTTTCATGGTGGTGGCCGGCACGATCTGCCCGTCCCGCACCACGGGGCGGGGCAGCGCCCGGCCCACGGCCAGGATGGCGGCGTGGGGCGGGTTGATGATGGCGGCAAAGCTGTCCACGTCGCCGAACATGCCCAGGTTGCTCACGGTGAAGGTGCCGCCCTCGTAGTCCTCAGGGCGCAGGCGGCCGCTGCGCGCCCGCTCGCCCAGGTCGGTGGTGCGGGCCGCGATCTCCAGCAGCGACAGCCGGTCGCAGTCGTGGACCACCGGCGCGATCAGCCCCTCGGGCAGGGCCACGGCGATGGCGATGTTCACCCGCCGGTACCGGCGGATGGCCCCCTCCACCAGGGCGCTGTTGAGGGCCGGGTGGGCCCGCAGGGCCAGGGCGACGGCCTTGAGCACCAGGTCGTTCACCGACACCGGCGGGGCGGCGCCCAGCGCCTGGTTCAGCTGCTGGCGCATCCGCAGCGCCTCGTCCATCACCGCCTCCATGGTGACGTAGAAGTGAGGCGCCTGCTGCATGCTCTCGCTCATCCGCCGGGCGATGGTCTGGCGGATGCGGGAGAGCGGCACGACCTCGTAGTCGGTGGCCGGAGCGGCGACGGCCGGGCGGGCGCCGGCCGCGGCGATGGCGGCCTCCACGTCCTCCCGGGTGATCCGCCCTCCCGGCCCGGTGCCGCGCACCCGGGTCAGGTCGATGCCGTGCTCGTCGGCCAGCTTGCGGGCCAGCGGGGATGCTTTGATCCGTTCGCCGGCCGGGCGGGCGGG
>JBBIUY010000035.1:0-31877 GCA_037440005.1 Armatimonadota bacterium
GTATCTCGAGTTCTACAACCACCGCCGACCGCACTTGGGCTACCGCACCAACGGGCGGCCACCCGCCGAGCTGTTCTGGGGTCTGGCCGGGAGAGGAGACCATGACCAAATCTTTCATGTATGATGTGTGCACACCCTTCCGAAACTGGACACCCTAGGGGCCGCCCGCGCGACCGCGCGCTCGCGGACCGCCTGGCACCCGGAAGGCGGCCGCGGCCAGGGCGGCCGCCGCGCCGACCATCAGCAGCCATCCCGCCGTAAACCCGCCGGACAGGTCCCGGGCGGCGCCCAGGAGCACCGGCGAGGCCGTGGCTGCGCCGTGGCCCACGGTCAGCATCATCCCCGTGGAAGCCCCCACCCGATCCGGCGGCACAAGGTCCGCCGCCGCCGCCAGACCCAGGGCAAACGCCAGGGTCGTCCCTGCCCCGATCAGGGCGCCCCACGCCGCCCCGGCGCCGGGCGCCAGCAGCACGCCCGCCTGCCCCGCGCCCGCCATCGCCGCGGCGACCAGGAACGGCAGCCGGTAGCCTCCGAACGTCCCCACCAGGACCGGAGCGAGGACGCTGACCGCCACCGACGCCACCGCCACCGCCGTCACCGGAACCGACGCCGCCGCCACGGAGGCCCCGCGGCTGACGTAGAACTCGGGCAGCCAGGTGATGGCCCCGTAGAAGATCGTCGCCTGCGCCGCAAAGGCGGCGACCACCGGTGCGAACCCGGAGACGAGCCAGCCGCCTCCGGACCGCTCCGCTGGCGCGGGGCCGCCCGCGTCGCGCTCGCCCGACCGGCGCCGCAGGACCGCCCACCCGGCCGCCGCGACCAGCCCGGGTAGCGCCCACAGGGCGCACACCCCCCGCCAGGACGCCGACCCCATCAGCGCCAGCAGGGCGGTTGTGGAGAGCGTGGTTCCCGCCAGGACGCCCAGGATGAGACCGTTGACGTACACCGCGGTCGCCACCGCCGCCCGGCCGGGCAGGGCGACCTGGGCGACCCGCGCCAGGGCCGGCTGGGAGAGGCTGATCCCCGCTCCCAGCAACGCGGCCGGCAGCAACAGCGTGAAGGTCTCCCGCGCCGCGCCCCGCAGTCCCCCGCCCAGGGCGATGGCCAGCTGGGCGGTCACCAGCACCCGCCAGGGACCCACGCGGTCCACCAGAAGGCCCCCCGGAATGGACAGCACCGCCATGGCGAACAGCGGGACACCGGTCAGGGCCCCGGCCGCAGTGGCCGACAGGCGCAGGTCGCGGATCACCAGGGGCAGCAGGGGGCCGGTCGCCAGCAGCGGCGCCCGGCAGTTGAAACCAGCCAGCCAGGCCAGGATCAGGGTCGCGCGCGACCGGATGGCAGGCACAGGCAACACCGCGGGCGCCGCCGCGGCGGCGCACGTCAGGCCCCATTATAGCAACGCCGCACCATGAAGGCCTGCGCCGCCCGTGCTACGATAGAGCAGGGTGCGCAAAGATCCTCGCCGAGGCCCACACCCCGGAGGCCTGCCATGGGGATGAAGGCGCCGTCCCGGTGCCCCGCCTGCAACAGTACCCACATCGACTACCAGGGGCACGACGACCAGGGCAACCAGAAGTGGCGGTGCCGCAACTGCGGCAACCGGTTCACCTTTAAGCCGCAGGACGTCAAGGCCGGCTGACCCCACCGCCCCAGGAGAGCCGACGGCCTCGCGACAGCGCCCCGTTCGGCGGCGACGGAATGAACTTCCGCCGCATCCCCTCTCCGTGCGTCGCTCGACCGCGCGACAGCCGACGACATTTGGGGTCAGACCCCGAATGTTGCCGCTGCGTGCCGGCCCTGGCGGCGGGTCACGTTCGTGCTGATGCCCGGGCTCATGGCGCCCGACTCTCCAGCTGCTCGGCCAGGGCGGCCCGGTCGTAATAGATGCGCTCGCCGGCGAACAGGCGCGCCTGCGGGTCCCAGGGGAAGTAGATCAGGACCAGCAGGCGCACCGGCCTCCCGGTGGCGGGCACGCCCTCCCACGCTCCCCGGTGCGTCCCCGTCATCAGCGTGGACCTCAAACACGCCCTGGGGTCCGATGACGATCTCCTGGAGGGCGAAGCGCACGTCGGGGAACGCCGTCAGCAGCCCGGTGTAGAACTGCCGCGCCCCGTCGTGGCCTTCCCACCGCCGTCCCGCGGGGACCAACTCGTAGACGCAGTCGGGGGTGAGGGTGGCGAGCAACCCGGGGAGGTCGCGCGCGTCCTCCGCCTTGGAGTGCGCGATCCACAGGGCGCGAATGGCCGCGTACTCGTCAGAGGTGATCGTCCAGTCCAGCCTCTCGCGGGCGGTGTGGCGCATGGCTGCCTCCCTCCACCTGAGTGTCACTCATGTGTGCGACAGCCGACGACATTTGGGGTCAGACCCCGAATGTTGTCGCAGAGGACGCGAAATCCCCCAGGGACGGGAAGTGACCGCAACATGCGACACGAAAATGGTGGGCCCTCGTGGACTCGAACCACGGACCTCACCCTTATCAGGGGTGCGCTCTCACCACCTGAGCTAAGGGCCCACGCGGCGGGTGAGAACCTACCGCCAGTATAGGAGCGGTGGCGCGGGACAGTCAATCAACGGAGTTTCCGGGATCGGGGACGGAGGCGCTGCTCCTCACCCTGCCCTCTCCCCGACGGGGAGAGGGGGTCTTCTGGCGGGATCCTCGCTCCGTCCCAGACGGCCGGAGAGGTTCGCGGGGCGGCCCCTCGCCGTTTCCCGGGGGGGAAAGCAGGCCCCGCCGGCCCGCGCGGGGAGCGCCCGCGCATGTCCGGGATCCTCAGCGCAGGCGCACGCGGGCGAAGCGGCGGCGGCCCACCCGCAGGATCAGGCCGTCCCGCACCTCCACCTCGGCCTCGGCGTCGGTGACCCGCGAGCCGTCCACACTCACCCCGCCCTGGGCGATCAGGCGCCGGGCCTCGCTGCGGGACGGAGCCAGCCCCGTGCGCACCAGCAGCCCGACCACGGGCAGCCGTCCCGCCGCCAGCTCTTCCCGCCCGATGGTCACCTCGGGAATCTGCTCGGGGAGGTCCCGGGCCACGAAGACCCGCTCGAAGGCCCGCTCGGCCTGCGCGGCCGCCGCGGGGCCGTGCCAGATCGCCACGATCTCCCGCGCCAGGCGGGCCTTGGCGTCCCGGGGGTGCACGGTGCCGTCCTGCAGGCCCCGCTCCAGCGCGCGCACCTCCTCCAGGGGCACGTCGGTGCAGAACTCGAAGTAGTGGGCGATGAGCCGGTCGGGCAGGGACATCACCTTCCCGTACATCTCCTCGGGCGGGTCGGTGATGCCGATGGCGTTGCCCAGCGACTTGCTCATCTTCTCCACGCCGTCCAGCCCCACCAGCAGCGGCGTCAGCACCACCACCTGGGGCTCCTGCCCGAACTCCCGCTGCAGCTCGCGGCCCATCAGATTGTTGAACTTCTGGTCGGTGCCGCCCAGCTCCACGTCGGCCTGCAGCTCCACCGAGTCCATGGCCTGGCACAGGGGGTACAGCAGCTCGTGCAGGAAGATGGGCACGCCGCCGCGCAGGCGGGTGGCGAAGTCGTCCCGCTCCAGGATCCGCGCCACGGTGGCCTTGCTGGCCAGCCGGATGACGTCCTCGAAGGTCATGCGGCCCAGCCACTGGCTGTTGAACACCACCCGCGTGCGCCGGGGGTCCAGGATCTTGCTGTACTGGTCCCGGTAGGTGGCCGCGTTGCGGTGGATCTCCTCCCGGGTCAGCATCGGCCGGGTCTTCTTGCGCTCGCTGGGGTCGCCGATCATCCCGGTGAAGTCGCCCACCACCAGGATGGCCTCGTGGCCCAGGTCCTGAAACTGGCGCAGCTTGCGCAGGACCACCGCGATCCCCAGGTGGATGTCGGGGGCGCTGGGGTCCACGCCCAGCTTCACCCGCAGGGGCCGGCCCTGGCGCAGCTTGGCCAGCAGGTCGTCTTCGGTGATGATCTCCACCGTGCCCCGCCGCAGCAGGACCAGCTGCTCTTCCGCCGACAGCGCGCCCATGGTCGGGACGATTATACCAGCGCCGCCCGCCCGGGGCGACGCGCACGCCCTAGGTGGTGTCCAGCTCGACGACCGTGACGCCGTCGCCGCCTTCGGCAGGCTCGCCCAGGCGGACGCGGCGCACGTGGGGGTGGCCGCGCAGGAACGCGTGCACGGCCCGGCGCAGCGCCCCGGTGCCCTTGCCGTGCACCACGGTCACCCGTTCCAGCCCGGCCAGAAACGCATCGTCCAGGTAGCGGTCCAGGACGGCCGTCGCCTCGTCGGCGGTGAGGCCCCGCAGGTTCACCGACAGGGGCACCGCCGCCGGCGTCGCCCGCACCGGGATCTCCTCCGGTGTCCGGTCGGGCGGCCCGGGACGCGGGGGAGCCGCCCGCAGGGCCGCCAGGGGCGCGCGGACCCGCAGCGGCCCGGCCTGCACCTCCACCTCTCCCCGCCCGTCCGGCCCCGCCACCACCGTGCCGGTCCGCCCCAGGGGGACGACGTACACCTCCTGGCCGGGACGGACCTCGCCCACAGGCTCGCCCTCGGGCTCGACCTCCGTGCGGGCGCGCAGCTCCTCGCTCAGCCGCCGCAGCCTGTCCCGGACCTCCTGCACCGCCCGGGCGTCGGAGGAGTCCCGCAGGGAGCGCACCAGCCTGTCCACCTCTTCCCGGGCCGTCCGCAGCAGCGCCTCGCCGTCCTCCCGCAGCCTGCGCAGCACCGCCGCCCGCTCGGCCCGCAGCCGGTCGTACTCCTGGCGCAGCCGGGCCAGCAGGGCCTCGGCCTCCTCCCGGCGGCGCGCCGCCTCCGCCCGGTCGTGCTCGGAGGCCCGTCGGTCGGCCTCGATGTCGCCGAGGATGCGGTCCAGCGCCCCGGCCTGGGGTCCCAGCAGCTCCCGCGCCCGCTCGACCACCTCCGCCGCGAGCCCCAGCCGTCGCGCGATCTCCAGGGCGTTGCTGCGGCCGGGCAGGCCGATCCGCAGCCGGTACGTGGGCCGCAGGGTCACCGGGTCGAACTCCACCGAGGCGTTCTCGATTCCGGGGTGCGTCCAGGCCAGGGCCTTCAGTTCGTTGTAGTGGGTGGTCACCACGGTGCGCGCGCCCCGGCGGTGGAGGTGTTCGATGAGGGCCCGGGCCAGGGCCGCGCCCTCGGTGGGATCGGTGCCGGCGCCGATCTCGTCCAGCAGGACCAGCGCCGACACACCGCCGGCGGAGGCCGCGCGGTCCACCTGCTGCAGGATGCCCACGATGGCGCCCATGTGGGAGGAGAAGGTGCTGAGCGACTGCTCGATGCTTTGCTCGTCGCCGATGTCGGCGAACACCTGCCCGAACACCGCCACCTCCGAGCCCGGATCGGCGGGGATGAACAGTCCCGCCTGGGCCATCAGCGTCAGCAGCCCGATGGTCTTCAGCGTCACCGTCTTGCCGCCGGTGTTGGGCCCGGTGATCACCAGAGTGGTGAAGACCTCCCCCAGCTCGACGTCGATGGGGACGACCTCTCCCACGAGCAGAGGGTGGCGGGCCCGCCGCAGCCGCAGCACCCCGTCGGTGCGCACCGCCGGAGGCGCGGCGGCCAGCGCGTCGGCCAGCCGCGCCCGGGCCACGGCGCAGTCCAGGTGGCCCAGCACCTCGTAGGCGGCGGCGATCTCCTCCGCCTGCCGGGCCACCTGGGCCGACAGCGCCCGCAGCACCCGCTGGACCTCCTCCCGCTCGGCGATCTCCAGTTCCCGCAGCCGGTTGCCCAGCGGGACCGCGGCCAGAGGCTCCATGAAGGCGGTGGCGCCGCTGCTGGAGTGGTCGTGGAGGATGCCGGGAAACTGGCCCTTGAACTCCGCCCGCACCGGCACCACGTAGCGTCCGGCGCGGGTGGTGATCACGGCGTCCTGGAGCATCCGGGCGTACGGCCCCCGCACCACCGCGTCCAGGGCCTCCCGCAGCCGGGCGTGCGCCGTTCGCTGTTCGCGGCGCAGGCCCGCCAGGCGCGGGCTGGCGTCGTCGGGGATGCTGCCGTCGGGGGCGACGGTCCGGCGGATGTGCGCCTCCAGCGCCTCGAACACGCCCGTCTGCGCCAGCCGGCTGGCCAGGCCCGGCGCCCGCGCGCGTCGGGCCAGCACAAACTTCCGGCACTGCCGCAGGGTGGCCAGGGTGTCGGCCAGGGCCAGCAGGTCGGCGGGATCCAGGACCGCTCCCCTCTGCGCCCGGCGGAGCATCTCCCGCACGTCGGCGGTGCCCCGCAGGGGCACCTCGCCGTCGGCGAGCAGCGCGGCGGCTTCGGCGGTCTCGGCCAGGGCGGCCCGGACCTGGCCGGGGTCGGCAGACGGCCGCAGCCCCTCGGCCAGCTCCCGCCCCCGGGCGGTCACCGTGAGTGCGGCCAGCCGGCTGACGACGGCGGGAAACTCCAGCACGCGCAGGGTGCGCTCATCCATGGACGTCGCCACACAGCCAGGCCAACAGCGCCGGGGCCAGGTCGGTGAGGCTGGTCATCCGGGCGCCCACCTCCCGCCGGCCGGCCCCCACCAGCAGCGTGGGCACCGGGTTGCGGGTGTGGGCGGGCGTGGTGGAGTCCTCGATGTTGCCGTGGTCGCTGGTCAGGATCACCAGCGTCGAGGACAGGTCACTGGCCTCCAGCACGCCGGCCAGCAACTGGTCCACCATCTCGACCGCCTGGCGGGGGTCCAGGTCCACCCGGCCGTGGGCCGCCAGGTCGGTGAGGAAGAACTCGAAGACCGTCAGGCGGGAGGAGGCGGCGATGGACGCCAGGCAGCGGCCGGCCCCGCGGGGGGTGACCTCCGGCACGTCGTGCCCCCACGCCCGGGGGCGGGCGTTGGTCAGGTCGTGGAACACCGCACGCCCCTCCCGCAGGTCGTCCACCCGCCGCAGGCGCACCCCCGCGGCCAGGGCGGCGTAGGTGATGGCCGCATGGCGCAGCCGGCCGGCGGCCACCGCGGCGAAGTACTCGGGCGTGTAGGCGTTGGCCAGCGCCACGTCCAGCCCCCGGGCCCGCGCCCGGGCGAACAGGCTGGACGTCTCCAGCACCTCCCGCAGCGCGGCGGTGGGATAGGCGGTGACGTGGCGGCCCGCCAGCCGCGCCGCGTTGACGCCGGTGAGCAGCGCCGCCTGCCCGGTGGCGCTCTGGGGCAGGCCGTCCACGCCCAGGGTGGCGTCGGTGGGCACCACCAGCGCCCCGTCGTGCTCCAAAGGTCCGTCGATGCCCGCCAGAGGCCGTCCCAGCAGCGCCCGCAGGCAGGGCGTGCGGGCGGCGGACAGGGGGTTGGTGGCCGGGTCGTCGGGACCCAGTCCCACTCCGTCCACGAACAGCAGCAGGGCGCGGCGGATCACGGTCGGGAGACGCAGGGGTGGCCGGGAATGTAGTAGCGCCACAGCCGGTCGGTCGCCACCCGGATGCCGATGCGCGGGCTGCGGGCCACCGGCACCGGACCGGAGCGCCCCCGGGCCAGGTACAGGGGCGGGCGGGTCAGGTCGGCGCCGTTGTGGGCGGAGGTGATCCCCATGGCCTGGGTGAGCCGCCCGGGTCCCGACGCCAGCAGCCGCCAGTCGTCGGTGCCGCGGCGGCGGCGCATCAGCTGGATCCCCTCCACCGGCTCCAGGGCCCGCAGCAGGACCGCGCCGGCGCGGCCGGCGGGTTCGGTCACCACGTTCACGCAGTAGTGGTTCCCGTAGCTGAAGTACACGTAGGCCACCCCCGGCGGGCCCCACATGATGGCGCTGCGGGGGGTGCGCCGGTAGGCGTGGCTGGCCGGGTCGCGGGGCCCCCGGTAGGCCTCCACCTCCACGATGCGGCCCGCCACCCGGCCCTCCGGGGTCTCGTGGACCAGCAGGTGGCCCAGCAGGTCCCGGGCGACCTGCAGGGTCCCGCGGGCGAAGAAACCGCGGGGGAGGGGGACGTAGGCGCGGGGGCGCAGGACCGCGGGCAGGCGGGGCCGCGACGCCACCGCCGACCCGTCGTCCCGTGTCCGCCGCACGCCCGCCGTCCTCCCCCGGGTCGGTGCTTGCGGCGCGGTCCCGCTCCGGCGCCCCGTCATCGCCTCAGCCAGTCCATCAGCTCGCGCAGGGGACGGGTGTTCAGCACGTGCTCTTTCTGCAGCCAGGCGCGGCGGGCGATGCCGATGCCGAACTGCATGTAGCGCAGCTGGTAGCGGTTGTGGGCGTCGGTGCTGATCACCAGCATCACCCCGCGCTCGCGGGCCATCTTAGCCTGCACGTCGTTGAGGTCCAGCCGTTCGGGAGAGGCGTTGATCTCCAGGGCGGTCCCGGTGCGGCGGGCGGCGTCCAGGACGGAGTCCAGGTCCACCTCGTAGGGCTCCCGCTGGCCCAGCAGCCGGCCGGTGGGGTGGCCCAGGATGTCGGTGTGGGGGTGCTCCAATGCCCGCACGATGCGTGCGGTCATCTCCCGGCGGCCCATCTTCAGGCGGGAGTGCACCGAGCAGACCACCACGTCCAGTTCCGCCAGCACCTCGTCGGGGTAGTCCAGCCGCCCGTCGGGCAGGATGTCGCACTCGGTGCCCATGAGCACGGCGATGCCCACCTTGTCGGACACCCGGCGGGCCAGCCGGGCGTGCTCCCGCAGTTCGTCCACCGGCACGCCGCCCACGAACTTCAGCGACTGGGAGTGGTCGGTGATGGCGATGTACTCGTAGCCCAGGGCCTGGGCCGCCCGGGCCATCTCCTCCAGGGTGTCGGAGCCGTCGCTCCAGCGGGTGTGCATCTGCAGGTCCCCGCGGATGTCGGACAGCTCCACCAGGCGCGGCAGGGCGCCCCGCTCGGCCAGCTCGATCTCCCCCTGGTCCTCCCGGATCTCGGGAGGGATCCAGGGCAGCCCCACCGCCGCGTACACCTCCTCCTCGGTGCGCCCGGCCACGCGCTGGTCCCCGGGCACCCGGAACACCCCGTACTCGTTGATCTTCAGCCCCCGCCGCACCGCCCGCTCCCGCAGCTTCACGTTGTGGTCCTTGCTGCCGGTGAAGTACTGCAGCGCCGCCCCGAACGCGTCGGGCTCCACCACCCGCACGTCGGCCTGGATGCCCACGTCCAGGATGACGCTGCTGCGGGTGGGCCCGCGGGCCAGGACCTGCCGCACCCGGGGGAAGGTGGTGAAGACGTCCATCACCGGGTCCGGCCGGGCGCTGGTGACCAGGATGTCGATGTCGCCGATGGTCTCCTTCATGCGCCGCAGGCTGCCGGCCAGGCTGATCTGGTCCACCTCGGGGACGGCCCGCAGCGCCTCCAGCAGGTCCTGGGCGTGGGGGAGGACCTGGCCGATGGGCAGGCGCTCCTTGGTGCGTCGCAGCAGCGCGATCCCCTTGAGGATGTTCTCCTCGGTCTTGGCGCCCATGCGGGGGAGGGTGCGGATGCGCCCGTCCCGGGCCGCCTGCTCCAGCTGGTCGATGGTGGTGATGCCCAGCTTCTCGTACAGCAGCAGCGCCGTCTTGGGGCCCACCTCGGGGACCGACATCAGGGTCGTGATGCCCGGCGGCAGCTGGGAGCGCAGCTCCTCGTAGTACTTGCAGGTGCCGGTCTCCAGGTACTCCCGGATCTTCTCGGCGGTGCCCTTGCCGATGCCCGGGATCTCCTCCAGCTCGCCCCGGGCGGCGACGGCGGCCACGTCCTCGGTGAGGCCCTCCAGGGCCCGGGCGGCCCGGCGGTAGGCGGTGATGCGGAAGGGGGACTCGCCCTTGATCTCCAGCATGTCGGCGATGTCGTTGAACATCGCCGCGATCTCGCGGTTTTTCATGGCGGCTCAGCCCCGCAGCCCGCCGGCGCGGTCCCGGGGAGAAGGTTTCGCACCGGCGGCCGGCCCCCCTCCGGCCCGGGGGTCCTCCACCCCCGGGCGTCAGAAGCGGGTCGGCTCGCTTCCCAGGGGGCGCAGCGCCGGGGGCAGCACCCGGGCCAGGGCGCGGGCGCCGTCCCGGTGCACCCGCACCGCCAGGGGCGCCAGCGCCGACCGCTGGAGGTCCCGGGACACGGGATCGTGCAGCGGGGAGGCCAGCAGCCATCCCGCCAGCGCCGCGCACAGCAGCGCACCCTTGGCGGCGCCGACCGCCAGACCCGCCAGGCGGGAGGACACGGACAGCGTCCCCCGCTCCAGCAGCGCGGAGGCGAGGGCGCCGACAAAAGCGTACACGCCCAGCAGGAGCACCGCGAAGGCCGCCGCAGCCGCCCACGCCCCGGGCAGGCGGACGGCGCGCAGGACCAGGGCCAGCGACGGGTACCACGCCGACGCCGCCAGGTATCCGGCCACGACGCCGACGGCGCCGAGCAGGGCCACCGCCGCGCCCCGACGCAGGCCGTGCAGCGCCGCCAGCGCCAGGACGGCCACGATGGCCCAGTCCAGCCAGGTCACGAGCGCATTATATTACTCGCGAATTTTCGCCCGCAACCGCTGCTCCAGCGCCCACCGCACCGCCGCCACCGCCTCGTCCGCCTCCTCGGCCGACAGGGTGCGCTCGGAGGAGCGGAACGTCAGGGCGAACGCCAGGCTGCGGTGCCCGGGGGGGACCGGCGGCCCCGTGTACACGTCGAACAGCTCGACCGCTTCCAGGTGCGGCCCGGCGGATTCGGTGAGGACGCGGTGGACCTCAGCCGCCGGGACGTCGGCGGACACCACCACGGCGATGTCCCGGCGCACCGGCGGAAACCGCGGCGGCGGGGTGAAGCGCGGGTGGAACACCGCCCGGGCCAGCAGCGCCTCCAGGTCCAGGTGCGCCGCGTAGACCGACGGTGGCAGGTCGAAGGCGGCGGCCACGTCCGGGTGCAGTTCGCCCAGCTGCCCGATCTCCTGGCCGTCCAGGGACAGCCGCGCCGAGCGGCCCGGGCGCAGCCAGGGGACGTCGGCTGCTTCCACCTCGGCTCCCCCGATCCGCAGCTCGCCCAGCAGACCCTCGACGATGCCCTTGAGGTGGTAGTAGGAGGCGGTCACCGCCTCGGCGGGCAGGTTCCAGGCGCCCGTCATCAGCCGGCCGGTCGTCACCACGCCCAGCCGCCGGCGCTCCACCACCCCGTCGCCGGCCGGGTGGAAGGTGCGGCCGATCTCAAACAGGTGGACGTCGCCCACCCGGCGGCTGACGTTCGCCCGCACGGCCTCCAGCAGGCCCACCAGCAGCGTCGTGCGCAGGTGGGTGTGGTCGTCCACCAGGGGGTTGCGCAGCGCCACCATCGCCCGCCAGGGGTGGTCGGGGGGCAGGCGCAGGCGGTCCAGGGCCCGGGGGTGGGTCAGCGAGACCGTGAGGGCTTCGGTGAGGCCGGCGCGGATCAGGACGTCGCGCACCGCGCGCTCGGCCCGCAGGGCCGGCGCCCACGCCCCCTGGGCCGTCACCTCCAGGGGCAGGGTCTCGGGGATGCGGTCGTAGCCGTGGTGGCGCGCCACCTCCTCGATGAGGTCTTCCGGCCGCTCCACGTCCCGGCGGAACGACGGCACCTGCACCGCCAGCCGGTCGCCCTCCCGGCGGACGGTAAACCCCAGGCCGGTCAGGATCGCGGCGCCCCGGTCGAGGGAGATCTCCACCCCCAGCAGGCGGGAGACCCTGGACCAGGGCAGCTCCACCGTCCGCGCCGGCGCGGGGGAGGGGTAGTGGTCCAGAGGCTGCGGGAGGACCCGGCCTCCGGCGATCTCCTGCAGCAGGTACTGGGCGCGGGCGGAGGCGGCGGCCACGGCGTCCACGTCCACCCCGCGCTCGAAGCGGGCGCTGCTTTCGGTGCGCACCCCCAGCCGCTTGCTGGTGCGGCGGATGAGCGGCGGGTGCCAGGCGGCCGCCTCCAGCAGGACCCGCCGGGTAGCGGGGCGGATCTCGGTGTCGGCGCCCCCGATGATGCCGGCGATGCCCACCGCCCGCTCGGCGTCGGCCACCACCAGGGTCTGGGCGTCCAGGGTGCGCTCCACCCCGTCCAGGGTCTGCAGGCGCTCTCCCGGGCGCGCCAGGCGCACCACCAGCCGTCCGCCGCGGATCTGGTCGTAGTCGAAGGCGTGCATGGGCTGGCCCAGCTCCAGCATCACGTAGTTGGTCACGTCCACCACGGTGTTGATGCTGCGCACCCCGCAGGCCTCCAGCCGCCGGGCCATCCACGCCGGCGTGGGGCCCACCCGCACGTCGGTGATCAGCGCCGCGGTGAAGCGCGGACACAGGGCCGGCTCCTGCACCTCCACCCGGACGTAGTCGGCGGTGGGAGGCCCCTCGCGCCGCACCGGGGCCGCGGGCGGGCGCACGGCGGTCCGGGCGGCCGCCGCCAGCTCCCGGGCGACGCCCAGGTGGCTCATCAAATCTCCCCGGTTGGCCGGGATCTCCAGGTCGAAGACGGCGTCGTCGCCCGTCTTGTCCACGGCGTCCACGCCGATCCCCAGCATCGGCAGCCGGTCGGCGAGCTCCTCGGCCGTCCACGGGATGTCCACCAGCTCCTTCAGCCAGGACAGCAGGACTCTCACCGGGCACCTCCCCGGTCGTCAGAACTGCTCCAGCAGCCGCAGGTCGTTGTCCCAGAACAACCGGATGTCGGGGATCCCGTAGCGGACCATGGCCGGACGGTCCACGCCCAGCCCGAAGGCCAGGGCGGTGTAGCGGGCGGGATCGATGCCGGCCATCTCCAGCACCCGGGGGTGGAACATCCCGCACCCGCCCAGCTCCAGCCAGCGGCCGCCGTAGCGCACGGCCACCTCGGCGCTGGGCTCGGTGAAGGGGAAGTAGCTGGGCACAAACCGCGTCACGGCGTCCGGACCGAACATCTGGCGGGCGAACGACGCCAGGATGCCCTTCAGGTCGGCCATGGTGACCCGCTCGCCCACCATGAAGCCGTCCACCTGGTGGAACAGGGGCATGTGGGTGGCGTCGGGAGCGTCCCGGCGGTAGCAGCGCCCGTAGGTCAGCACCCGCATGGGCGGCCGGCGGCCCGCCATCACCCGCACGTCCACCACCGTGGTGTGGGTGCGCAGCAGCAGGTCGTCGCTGAGGTAGAAGGAGTCCTGGGCGTCCCGGGCGGGGTGGTCGCGCCCCATGTTCAGCCGCTCGAAGTTGAACTCGTCGGTCTCCACCTCGGTGCCGTCCACGATCTCAAAGCCCAGGCCGTGGAAGATCTCCAGCATCTCCTCCAGGGTGCGGGTCAGCACGTGGAGGCGGCCCCACCGCCACCGCCTGCCCGGCAGGGTGACATCCAGCGCCTCGGCGGCCTGGCGGGCGGCGGACCGGGCCAGGTCCTCGCGCCGGCGGCCCAGGGCGTCTTCCAGCCGCCGGCGCAGGTCGTTCAGGCGCCGCCCCACCTCCGGCCGCCGGTCCGCGGGCAGGGTGGGCAGGCGGTCAAACCAGTCCGCGACCACCCCCCGGCGGCCCAGGTACCGGCGCCGGACGTCCTCCAGCGCCTCCAGGCTCTGGGCGGCTTCCACCGCCGCCAGGGCCTCCTGCTCGATCCTGTCCAGGTCCGGCGCCTCGGTCACGGCGCACCTCCTCGAAAACACCAGCGCCGCCTTCCTCCCCAAGGGCGAAAGCGGCGCTTCCGCGGTACCACCCTGCTTCCGACCCGCCCGGCGGCCTCACCTTGCGGCCGCCTGCCCGACGGGCCGGCGCTCGTCCCCGGTCACGGCGGGTCCGGACCGCCTACCGGGCGCCGGGCGTGGGGCCCCGCGCCGTTCAGCGGCCGGCTCGGGAGGGAACTTCCTCCGGCCGGATCCCGGGAAGGCTGTGCAGCCTGCGGCCTCCCCTCTCTGGCGGGCCCGGCGCGGAGTACTCGCTCCGTCACAGCCGGCTGTTCAGTTCAACGACACCTTCAGGATCACGACCCTGCCCAGCGGACGAAACCGCCGGTAGGCCAGGTACGCCCAGATGGAACCGGTGCACTCAAACAGCCGCCACAGCATGTCCCGAGTCACCAGCTGCACGGAACCCTCCCCCTCCTTCGCGGAGCCGTCAAGACCCCGCGTCCGGTTCAAGTCCCTGGCGTACGCTGTTGGCACGAAGTATAACAAAAAACCGGACGAGGGAAAAGGGAAAAAGGGATGACAGCGCTCCGGAATCTACCCAGTGCCGTCACTCCCTCTTCCCTCTTCCTTCTTCCTTCTTCCCTCTTCCCTCTTCCCTCCCGCACGGCGGGCTTCGTACAGCAGCAGGCCGGCGGCCAGAGCCACGTTGAGGGACTCGGCCCTCCCGTACAGCGGGATCCGGACGGTGGACTCCGCGGCCCGGTGCCACTCCGGGGCGGGCCCCCGGGCCTCGCTGCCCACCACGAGGGCCACCGGCGGCGTGTAGTCGGCCCGGGTGTACTCGACGGCTCCCCGAGGGTCGGCCACCAGCACCCGCACCCGGTGGCGGGCCAGGCGCTGGACGGCCTGGGAGGCGGGCGCGGTGATCACCGGCAGGTGGAACAGCGACCCCATGGAGGCCCGCACCACCTTGGGGTGGAACGGGTCCACCCCGTCGCTGGCGAGCACGGCGGTGGCGCCGGCGGCGTCGGCCGCGCGGACGATGGCGCCCAGGTTGCCGGGGTCCTGGACCCCGTCGGCCACCATCAGCAGCAGCCCGGGAGCCCCCAGCACCGCCTGCTCGTCCGCCGTCGGCCGGCGGACCACCGCCACCAGACCCTGGGGCGTCTCCACCTGGCTGCAGGCCGCCACCACGTGAGGCGCGGCCGGCACCAGCCGGGCGCCCTGCTGCCGCGCCCGCGCCAGCACCGCCGCGGCGCGGCTGGTGGCGGCGGCCGGGTCGTAGACCAGGACGTCAATGGGGACCCCGGCCTCCAGCGCCTCCTCCAGCAGCCGCACGCCCTCCACCACCAGACGCCCCTCCGCCTCGCGGGCGTCCCGGTCGGCGAGGGCGCGGATGCGGCGGACCAGGGGGTTGCGCGTGCTCGTGAGCAGAGGGGTCACCGGGCGCACAGCGGATGGGTCGGTGTTCCCGCCGTTTCGGCGGACCGTCGTCGCCGGCGGACGGAGGCGCGTGGAGGGAGGATCTCCCCGCGTGGCGCCGCCCCGCTACAGGGCCGACTCCAGGCGCGCCAGGGCCTGCTTTTCGCCGAAGACCACCAGCACGTCGCCGGCCCGCAGCTGCGTCTCCCCGCCCGGCGCCACCAGGATCTGGCTGTCCCGCTTCAGCAGCAGGATGTTGACCCCGTACCGGGCCCGCAGGTCCAGGTCGCTCAGCGTCTTGCCCTCAAACCGCTGGCCCACGCTGACTTCCTCCACCAGCAGGTTGGGGGACAGTTCCAGCAGGTCCACCACGTGCCGGCTGGCCAGGCTGCGGGCCACCCGCACCGCCATGTCCCGCTCGGGGCGGATGACCAGGTCGGCGCCCACCTTCTCCAGGACTCGGGCCTGCAGCTCGTCCACCGCCTTGCTGACCACCTTCTTGCAGCCCATCTCCTTGAGGATCAGGGTGGTCAGGATGCTCTCCTGGATCCCGGCGCCGATGGCCACCACCACGGCGTCGAAGTTGGTGATGCCCACCGCCCGCAGGGCCTCCGGGTCGGTGGAGTCCAGCTGGACGGCGTGGGTGCAGCAGTCCTGGACCCGGCGCAGGGCGTCCTCGTTCTTGTCGATGGCCAGCACGTTGTGGCCCATCTCGTACAGGGTCCGCACCACGTTGCTGCCGAACCGCCCGATGCCGACGACCGCGAAATCCATGGCCCATCGCCTCCCTACGGCCCACCCCGGTAGAATACCAGGACCCCCGGACGCTCACAATAACGCCGGCGCGGGCCTTCCTCCGTCAGGCGGGGGCGTCGCAGGGTGCCCGGATCGCCCGGACTCCCCGGGCCCCCGGGGCCGTCACGGGGGCTAGCCGATGTACACCCGCTCCTCGGGATAGCGGAAGTCGGCCGGCCGCTGACGGCGGGTGAGGGCGAACGCCACCGTCAGCAGGCCCACGCGGCCGGTGAAGACCGTCACCATCACCAGGATCCGGCCCAGGGGGCTGAGGTGGGGCGTCAGCCCCGTGGACAGACCCACGGTGCCGAAGGCGGAGGTGACCTCGAACAGCGCGGGGACGAAGGGCACCCCCTCGGCCAGGGCCAGCAGGGTGCCCATGGTCAGCACGAAGGCGATCCCCAGCAGGGCGATGGTGACGGCCTTGTACACCACCACCGGCGGCAGCCGCCGGCGGAACAGTTCGGGGTCCGGCCGCCCCCGGAGCATGGACAGGATCACCGCCAGCGGGGCCACAAACGTGGTGGTCTTGATCCCGCCGCCGGTGCCGCCCGGGGAGGCGCCGATGAACATCAGGACCGTCAGCAGGATCAGGGTCGGCTCCCGCAGGCGGCCGATGTCCACCGTGTTGAAACCGGCGGTGCGGGGGGTGACGCTCTGGAAGAATGCCGCCAGCACGCGCCCGCCCCAGGGCAGCGGTCCCAGGGTGGCGGGGTTGGCGGACTCCAGGGCGAGGATCAGCACGGTGCCGGCGACGATCAGCACCGCGGTGGTGGTGAGGACCACCCGGGCGTGCAGGGTGTACCGCCGGGGGCGGGGCAGGTCGGCCAGCACCGTGAACCCCAGCCCACCGCTGATGATCAGGGCGGACAGGGTCAGGTTCACCGGCACGTCGGTGGCGAACGCCGTGAGGCTGCGGAATCCCCCCATCAGGTCGAAGCCCGCGTTGTTGAAGGCCGAGACGCTGTGGAAGACGCTGTAGTACAGGCCGCGGCCCCACCCAAAGTGCGGCACCCACCGGAGGGCCAGCAGGACGGCGCCGGCGGCCTCGATGGCCAGCGTCGTCTGCACCACCATCCGGGTCAGACGCACGACCCCGCCGATGGTGTACAGGTTGTAGGCCTCCTGGAGCACCAGGCGCTCCCGCAGCCCGATGCGCCGGCCCACCGCCATCGCCAGCAGGGTGGCCACGGTCATGTAGCCCAGGCCGCCCAGCTGGATCAGGGTGAGGATCACCACCTCCCCGAAGGTGGAGTAGTGATCGGCGGTGTCCACCACCACCAAGCCCGTCACACAGGTGGCCGAGGTGGCGGTGAACAGGGCGGTCAAAAAGGGCGTGGGGGTGCCGTCGGCCGAGGCCACGGGCAGGGACAGGGCCACGGCGCCCACCAGGATGACCGCCGCGAATCCGGCGACGATGGACTGGGCGGGGGTGAGTTCCAGCCGGGCCCACGCCGGCCGTGCGGGTACCACGCGGGCCATCGCCGTCCGCCTCCCCCGGCCGGCGCCGGAGGGGTTAGGACTTCAGCCCCTCTTTGGCCCGGGCCACCAGGTCGGCAAATGCGGCCCGGTCGGTGACCGCCAGATCGGCCAGCAGCTTGCGGTTGACGGCGATCCCGGACCGCCGCAGCCCGCGGATCAGCCGGCTGTAGGTCACGCCGTTGGCGCGGGCGGCGGCGTTGATGCGGGCGATCCACAGGCGGCGGAAGTCCCGCTTGCGCTTGCGGCGGTCCCGATAGGCCGCCGCCAGCGCGCGCAGGACGTACTGGTTGGCCAGCTTGAACCAGCGGCTCTTGGCGCCGTAGTAGCCCCGGGCCAGTTTGAGGATCTTCTTGTGGCGGCGGCGCGCCACCACGCCGCGCTTCACCCGCGCCATCGTCGCTCACCTCGGACCGTCACGATCC
The DNA here is from genome assembly GCA_037440005.1 of Armatimonadota bacterium. Classification (GTDB taxonomy): domain Bacteria; phylum Sysuimicrobiota; class Sysuimicrobiia; order Sysuimicrobiales; family Kaftiobacteriaceae; genus Calidihabitans. The sequence continues at coordinate 17,512 of JBBIUY010000035.1, forward strand.
GGTGCTCCCTTTAGCGGTAGGGCAGCAGCCCCCCGACGGTCCGCCGGTCGTGGGGGTGCACCGGCACCCGGCGGCGCAGAGACCGCAGCCGCTTGGGCGACTTGCCGACCTTCAGGTGCCCGGCCATCTGGCGCCGCCGCAGCAGCTTCCCCCCGGCGGTCACCTGGATGCGCTTGGCCGTCCCCTGGTGGGTGCGGGCTTTGCCCATGGGGTCCCTCCTAGCCCTTGCGGGGCGTCAGGATCATGATCATGTTGCGGCCCTCCAGCACCGGCGGCCGCTCGATGGTGCCCACGTCCGCGACGGCTTCGGCCAGCCGCAGCAGCAGCTGCTCCCCGGCCTTGGGGTAAGCCATCTCCCGCCCGCGGAACCAGACCGAGGCGCGCACCTTGTTGCCCGCCCGCAGGAACTCGTGCACGTGGCGCACCTTCACCTGGAAGTCGTGTTCGCCGATCTTGGGGCTCAAGCGCATCCCCTTGATCTCCCCCGCCCGGCGGTGGCCGCCCCGGCTGCGCTTCTGCTGCTCGTACTTGTACTTGCCGTAGTCGATGATCCGGCACACCGGCGGGACCGACGTGGGGGCGACCTCCACCAGGTCCAGCTCGGCCTCCCGGGCGCGGGCCAGCGCCTCCTGGATGCTCATGATGCCCAGCTGCTCCCCGTTGGGTCCGATGACCCGGACCTCCCGGGCCCGGATCCGTTCGTTAACGCGCGGCTCGCGCTCGATGCTCTACGGCCTCCCGTCTCCACCCGCCCGGATGCGGCCCCGCAACAAAAACGGGAATGGCCGCCGCCATCCCCGCGTCGTCACGTCGTCGGTCCGTCGGTCCTGACCGGCACGATCGCCATCGGCCGGTGAGAAGCGGATGGCTTCTACTTGGGGCCACGACGGCGGCAGTATAACACAGCCCCCTGGCACCGTCAACGCGGCGGTCAGCGCGCCGGCGCGGACGCCGCCCGGACCGCGGCCTCCACCGCCCGGTCCACGTCGGCGGGACGGATGTGGCGGTGGGTCACGCACCGCACCACCTGCGGGCCCATGGGCAGGGCCAGCACCCCCTCCCGCCGCCACCGGGCGCAGAAGTCGGCGGCGGTGTCCGGAGGACGCACGGTGACCAGCACGATGTTGGTGCGCACCCGCTTCTGGTCCACCTCCAGACCCTGCACCCGGGCCAGCCCCTCGGCCAGGCGGCGGGCGGTGGCGTGGTCGTCGGCCAGCCGGTCCACCATGGTCCGCAGGGCCACCACCCCCGCGGCGGCGATGACGCCGGCCTGGCGCATCCCGCCCCCCACCATCTTCCGGTAGCGCCGGGCCTGGTCGATGAACGCGCGTCCGCCGACCAGCACCGAGCCCACCGGCGCCGACAGGCCCTTGCTCACGCAGAACATCACCGAGTCGGCGTGGGTCACCAGCGCCCGGGCCGGGACCCCCAGGGCGACGGCGGCGTTGAAGATCCGGGCCCCGTCCACGTGGACCCGCAGCCCGGCCTCGCGGGCCGCCAGGCACGTGGCGTCCATCTCCTGGGGGGAGAAGGGGATGCCGCCGGCGCGGTTGTGGGTGTTTTCCAAGCACAGCAGCCGGGGGACCGGGTAGTGGATGTTGGGCGGGCGGACGGCCTCTCGGACCTGCTCGGGGCTGAGGTAGCCCAGCCGGCCGGGAAGGGGCCGGGGGATGACGCCGGCCACCGCCGACATGGACCCGACCTCGTAGTAGTAGGTGTGGGCCTCGGCCTCCACCAGGACCTCGTCCCCCCGCTGGGTGTGGGTGAGGATGGCCACCAGGTTGGCCATGGTCCCGCTGGGGACGAACAGGCCGGCCTCCTTGCCCAGCATCTCGGCGGCCAGCTCCTCCAGCTCTCGGACGGTGGGGTCCTCGCCGAAGACGTCGTCGCCCACGGCGGCGCGGGCCATGGCCTCCCGCATCTCGGGGGTGGGCTGGGTGACGGTGTCGCTGCGCAGGTCGATCATCGGCCGTCGGGGAACTGGACGGCGGAGGGCGGGACCGGGCGGGGCGTCACTCGACGGGCAGGCGGGCCGCCTGGTACAGGGCGATGCCCTTGTTGGCGACGGCGGAGGCCACCGCCCCCATGATCACCAGCAGCGCCCCTTTGACCACCAGGACCACCGGAGACGCCAGCAGCCGGGAGACCGTCAGGCCGTCGCCGGCGGCCACCAGGTCCCGGTAGGCCAGGCCGAAGACCGCCAGCAGCAGGACCACCCCCAGGCCGAAGACCGCCAGCCCCAACCCCTTGCCGGCCGCGTCCGCAGACGCCGCCGGACGCGGAGAGACCATCGACTGCACCACCTGCTGCGCCATCGGCTCACCCCACCCGGGCGTGCGCGAGGGCCGTCGCGCAGGGACACGTCCGCTCCGCCGGAATGGCGGCCACCATGCGCAGGACCAGCTCCCGCAATCGCGCCGTGTTTTCCCGGAACTTCTCCAACACCTCCCGGGCCGTCACCGGCCGGGCCGCGGGGTCCCCTTCCACGCCCACGTCGTAGTCGGTGATCAGCGCGAGGGTCACGTAGCACATCTCCTGCTCCCGGGCCAGGGCGCACTCGGGGTACTGGGTCATGTTGATCACCTCCCACCCCTGGGCCCGGAACCAGCGGCTTTCGGACCGGGTGGAAAAGCGCGGTCCCTGGATCACCACCACCGTCCCGCCGTCGTGCACCCGCCACTCCATCTCACGGGCGGTCCGCACCGCCACCGCCCGCAGGGTGGGACAGTACGGGTCGGCCATGCTCACGTGGGTGACCACCGGCCCGTCGTAGAAGGTGTCCTTGCGCCCGGAGGTCCGGTCCACATACTGGTCGCAGATCACCAGGTCCCCCGGGTGGATGTGGGGCTGCAGGCTGCCGGCCGCGCAGGGCCCCAGCACCCGGGTGCACCCCAGGGTCTTGAGAGCGTAGATGTTGGCCCGGTAGTTGATGGCGTGGGGCGGCAGCGTGTGGTGGCGTCCGTGCCGGGGCAGGAACGCCACCCGCCGGCCGGCCACCTCGCCCACGGTGACCACGTCGCTGGGAGGGCCGTAGGGCGTCTCCACCCGCACCTCCCGGGCGTCCTCCAGCAGCGCATAAAACCCTGACCCTCCGATGACGCCGATCTCCGCCTCGGCCATGCGCGACCTCGCCCGCCTGGGTTGTGATGGGGCGAACGGTTAGAAAATTCGCCGCCCGACCGCGCGGTCCCTTGCGGGCACGACGTCAGGCCGGGCCGAGCACCGCGTCGGCCAGGGCGGGCAGGACGGCGGCCGCCCGGCCCCGCAGCACTACCCGGGCCAGAGGGTCCAGGGGCGTGGGCTCGTCGTTGACGATGATCAGGGGCGCCCCGTGCCGGAGGGCGATCTCGGGCAGCCAGGCGGCCGGGGTCACCTGCAGGGAGGACCCGACCACCAGCAGGGCGTCGGCCTGCGCCAAGGCCTCCTGGGCTTCCCGGTAAGCCTGCTCGGGCAGCAGCTCTTCGAACAGGACCACGCGGGGCTTGACGGGCGACCCGCAGCGGGGGCAGGCGGGCAGCTCGCCGCGCTGGAGGGCCGCCGTGACCACGGCGATGGGCCCCACCCAGCCGCAGTCGGGGCAGGACGACTCCCGCAGGTTGCCGTGGAGCTCGATGACCCGCCGGCTGCCGGCGGCCTGGTGCAGGCCGTCCACGTTCTGGGTGATGACCGCCGCCAGGTGTCCGGCCTCCTCCAGGCGGGCGAGGGCCCGGTGGCCCGCGTGGGGTCGGGCGTCGGCCAGCAGGGCCAGCCGCCGGCGGTAGAAGTCGTAAAACCGCTGGGGCGTCCGGCGGAAGGCCGACAGGGTCGCCACCTCCCGGGGGTCGAACTCGGCCCACAGGCCGGTCGGGGAGCGAAAGTCGGGCAGGCCCGACTCGGTGCTCATCCCCGCGCCGGTGAACACCACCGCCCGCCGGCTGGCGGCCACGATGGCGACGGCCCGGGCAATCGGTTCCTCGCCGGCTGCCCTCTCAGCCGTCATCCACGCCCACCAGCGTCCCGTCGTCGGCGAACGCCAGAGGGGCCGGCTCGCCGACGTCCACGTCGGGGCGGCCCCGCAGTTCCGGCAGCACCGCCGCAGACAGCCACAGGGTCTGCAGGTGGGCCGTGGACCGGATCCGCGCCACCCGCGCCCGGGCGGGGTCGGTGGCCAGGCTGGCCAGAGCGGCGGCGACGGCGTCCCGGTCGGTGGGCATGACCACCGGCACGAAGGCGCGCTCCAGGTAGGTGCTGGTCAGCGCGTTGGCGTAGGTGGCCACCGGGTCCAGGGCCTCCACCAGCCGGCGGGTCACCACGTCCGCCAGGCCCACGCCCTGGGCGTTGCCCTCGGAGGCGCGGGACAGCCGCAGGCAGACGATGCGGCGGATGCGGGGAGAGGGGGGCTCCGGCACCCCCGCCAGCCGCCACCGGCCGATGACGTTGACGTCCATGCCCGTGCCGCTGATGTCCTTGCCCATCCGGTCGACGATGAGCACGTCCAGGTCGTCCACCGGCAGCCGGGGCATCAGCTCCCGGGCCTGCACAAACAGCTCCCGCTCCCGCCGGGGGATCCGGTCGGCGGGCACCGCCTCCAGCAGCGCCACCTCGTCGTAGGCGTTTTCCACCACGGCCAGGCCGCCCAGCACCCGCAGGCGGGACAGCACCACCGCCGCCAGGGACTCGATGGCGGCGGCCATCCGGTCGGGGCCCTGCCGGTGGATCTGGGCGGCGCCCGGCGCCTTGCCCAGGCCCACCGCCAGCATCTTCATCAGGCCGCTGCCGAACGGTCCGGCAAACGCCGTGTGGGGTTTGATCCGGTTGACCACCAGGAGGGCGTCGCAGCGGGCGGCGACGGCGTCGCAGTAGGCCACCAGCCCCTCGGGCGTGCGGCCCACCTCCACCACCGCCATCTCGCAGGAGAGCGGGGCGCCCACCGACGCCTCGGTGACGCCCAGGTGGCCCAGCAGCGCCCGCTGCCCCTGGGCGGTGGCGCCACCGTGGCTGCCCATGGCGGCCACCACCACCGGCTCGGCCCCGCGGTCGCGCAGCCAGCCCACCGCGGCCCGGAGGATGTCGGGGATGCGGGCGATGCCGCGGCTGCCGGCGGTAACGGCGACCCGCCGGCCCCGGAGGTCGCCGGCAGGCAGCCGGTCCAGCTCCTCCCGGACGGCGCGCGGGACGTCCTCGACCCGCGGACGGGGAAACCGCACCCGCACCGGCGCCAGGGGCGGGAAGACCTCCACGGGCACCGGCAGCGGAAACGGCGCGGGCGCCGCCAGGACGGGCCGCTCCCTGGCGCTCATCGGCACCGCCCGGATCCTGCCCGTCCCCGCGACGGCGCCACCGCGCGCCTCCGTCAGTAGGCCGCCTCGTACAGCGCCACGATGTCCTGGTAGGTGGTCACCCGCGGGTTGACCAGGACGTTGCCGCTCTTCATGGCGTCTTCGGCCATGCGGGGGATCCCCTCCCGGGCCACCCCCACGTCCCGCAGCCGCTCGGGGATCCCCACGTCCCGGGCCAGCCGGCGCACCGCCTCCACCGCGGCCTCGGCGGCCTGCCGGGGCCCCAGACCCTCCACCCGCTCGCCCAGCGCCTGGGCGACCTGGGGATAGGTGTCGTAGCATGCCAGCATGTTCCACGCCATCACGTAGGGCAGGAGGATGGCGTTGGCCACCCCGTGGGGCACGTCGTAGTGGGCCCCCAGCGGGTGGGACATGGCGTGCACGTTGCCCAGCCGGGTGCGGGTGAAGGCCAGGGCCGCCATGGTGGACGCCAGCAGCATGGTGGTGCGCGCCTGCAGGTTGGAGCCGTTGGCGTAGGCCGCGCGCAGGGCCCGCCCGATGAGGCGCATCGCCTCCAGGGCCAGCGTCTTGGCGATGGGGTTGTAGGCGGTGTTGATGTAGCACTCCACGGCGTGGGTGAGGGCGTCCATGCCGGTGGCGGCCGTGAGGGAGGGCGGCATGGTCAGGGTCAGTTCGGGGTCGCCCAAGGCCACGGGCGGGACCAGGTGCGGGCTGCCCACGGTCATCTTGATGCGGCGCTGGCGGTCGGTGATGACGGCAAAGGTGGTGACCTCGCTGCCCGTGCCGGCGGTGGTGGGGACGGCCACCACCGGCGCGGTGGGCCCGGGCACCTTGCCGATGCCCTCGTAGTCGTGCACCGCGCCCCCGTGGGCCGCCAGGACCGCCACCATCTTGCCCACGTCCATGGCGCTGCCGCCGCCCACCGCCACCACGAATGCCGCCCGGGCGCGGCGGAAGACGTCGGCGGCCGCGTGGACCGTCTCCACGCTGGGGTTGGCCTCCACCTGGGCGAAGACCTCGGCGGCAACGCCCGCGTCCTTCAGCAGCGACAGGACCCGGTCGAGGATGCCCGCCTGGGCGATGCCCGGATCGGACACCACCAGGGCCCGGGCACCCATCCCGGCCACCGCCTCCGGCAGCCGTCCGACCGCTCCCGGCCCGAAGGTGAGCCGGGTGGGCGCCTCAAAAGCGAAGATCGGGGATGTGATCACGGTCGACGCCCCCTTCGCAGACGCGTGGACACCCCGGAGGGTCTCCCACGTGTCCCGGTTTCAACGCGGCGGGGATTTCCCCTCGCCACTGTCCTTCTCCCGCTCAGGGTCGTGTTGCGCCGCTTTGAGCTTGGCGATGTACAGTCGGGCTGCCTGCTGCATGGACGCGGACGCCTCTCCCGGCGGCTGCAGGAGGGCCCATCGATCGGCCTGGTCGTAGTGGCGATCCTCCTCCGCCTCCCCCGCCGCCATCCCCCGGCCCAGGCGCGCCCGCACCGACGCCGTCACGGCTCCCAGGTGGTGGCCCAGCACCGGCAGGCGCCGCAGGGCGATCTCCGCCGCGAACAAACCCACGGCTCCGGCGGCCAGGGCGGGCCAGACCGGCGATGCCGCGGGGGCTGCGCGGCCGGGCGCGACGGCCTCGCGGGGGGAGGTCACCACGCGCCCGCCGGTGGCCTCCACCACCCGGGCGAGCACCGGCGGGCGCTCGTCGGCGGCGCGCAGTTCCGGGGAGAAGGGAACCACCACGCCGGTGGTGCGCACCCGCACGGACCCCCTCCCATCGCGGGCCGACACGGTCAGCACATACGCCCCCGGCGCCGCCAGGTCCACGGTCCCCTCGTAACGGCCGGGGCCCGTCTGGGTCAGGTCCGCCTCCGCCGGCGCCGGCCCGCCGAGCACGGCCCGGACCTGCAGGCCGTCCAGGGGTTCTCCGGCGGCGTCCACGGCGTCCACCACGATCCGCGCCGGGCCGACATCCGTATCCACTGTCGCCGACAGGTCGGCGTCCTCGTCCCGCAGCGCCCAGCGCACCACCCGCGACCACAGGCGCGCGGCGTCCGGCCAGGTCATCCACGCCGCCGCCCACCGGTCGGTGGCGTCGGAGGTGAAGGCCGCGGCCCGGCCCAGGCCGCGCTGCCAGGTGGCCAGCACGGGGTCGTCCTGGGCGGACACCAGGTGAACGGTGGCCGCCGGCTTGGGGGCGGTGGCCACGTAGCCCCGCAAAGGGGGCAGGGCGAAGTCGTCCACCAAGCCCCGGTGCGCCAGGCGGGGTGTAAACGGCTCTTCCACCAGGTACGCCCGGGTGGCGATCAGAGCCTCGGCGGTGAGGATCTGGGGGATGGTGTACACGTCTGTGGCGGCGTAGTAGCGGCCCGCTCCCCAGCGGGCGATGTTGCGCATGAGGGCCTCGTCGGCGTCGGTCCCGATGGCCACGGCGGTCACGGTGATCCGGTCCCGGGCCATGCGGGTCACCAGCCCCTGGAAGTCGCCTGGGTCGGTCTGGCCGTCGGACAGCACGATCACGTGGCGCACGCGGGCCGACGCCGTCCGCAGGTAGTCGTAGGCCAGCCGCAGGGCGGGGTACATGTTGGTGCCGCCCCCGGCCACCAGGCGCGACACCTGGTCCATCACCTGCTCCCGGTACCTGGCCTCGGTGGGCGCGGCCAGCCACCGGGCGTCCTGGTCGAAGGCCACGACGCCGATCACGTCCCGCTCGCCCAGCAGGTCGATGACCGACTGGGCCGTCTCCTTGGCCAGCTCCACCTTGGCGACCTGCTGGCCGAAGGCGCCCATGCTTCCGGAGGTGTCGATGACCAGCACGATGGCCATGGACGGGATCGCCAGGCGGTGGCGGACGTCCATGGCCACCGGCAGGGCGTCCTCCAGCGGGGTGCCGGCGTAGCCGCCGACTCCGTAGCTGTGGGGTCCTCCGACCACCACCAGCCCCCCGCCCGCCCGCTCCACGTAGTCCCGCAGGGCGCCCATCTGGGCGGGAGACAGGTCCGTCGCCGGGACGTCGTCCAGCACCACCGCCGCCGGCTCCCGGAAGCCCGAGACGTCCGCCGGCAGCGCCTGCGGGGACAGGACCCGCACCCGGGCGCCCGCGGCCTGCAGCCACCGTCCCAGCGGCCCCGGCGCCGCCGCCACGTACCACACCAGGGGCCGGCCGCGCACCAGCACCACCGCCTCCCCGCGGTTGTTGGCGGCGGCGGTGTCGGGGGTGGCGGCGACGGTGGCGGCGTAGGTCAGCGTCCCCTCCTCCCGGGCCTGCTGGGGGATGCGGACCACCGTCCTTCCGGCGGGAACGGTCAGGGATCGCCGGGCGATGACGCCGGCCGAGCCGCTGACCACCAGGTCCGCCTGCGCCGGGACGGTGGCGTGCAGGACCACCGCCACGTCGAACCTCTCGCCCACGCGCACCTCCGCCGGCGCGGTCACCGCCTCGACCTGGACCTCGGCCGCCGCCGGGGCGTCCAGGGGGACGGCCCAGACCTCCACCCCGCTGGCCCGCGCCAGCGCCAGGGCGCCGTCCAGGTCGCCGCGGGTGGGGCGGTCGTCGGAGAGCACGACGATCCGGCGCCCGCCGTCCGGTGGCAGGGCCGCCAGGGCCGCCCGGATCGCGTCGCCCAGGTCGGTGGCGTGCCCGGGCGGCCGGCTCGCAAAGGCCAGCAGCGGGTCCTGCGAGGGCGCCTCCTCGACCACCGCGTGGGCGCCGAACAGCACCAGTCCCACCCGGTCGCCCGGCTGTCGGGACGCGGCCGCCTCCCGCACGAACCGCTCGGCCGCCTGCCGCTGGCCGGAGGAGATACTGTCCGAGACGTCCACGGCGAAGACCACGGTCAGACCGCCCCCCGGCCGGACCACCGCGGGGTGGGCCGCCGCCAGGACCAGCATCGCCAGGACCGCCAGCCGCAGGGCGAGCACTCCCCGGGGCAGCGCGTGCCGCGCGGCCAGGGCCGCCGCCACGGGCAGGACGACCAGCAGCAGCGCCAGGGCGGGGTGGTCCACGCGCACGGGCATCAGCGGCGCACCCCCGCCTGCCGCAGCCGCATCGCCGGGCCGGAGGCCGCCCGGCGGGGCAGCGTCCGCAGGTACACCGCCCACTCGACCACAGCCAGAAGTACCGCCGCCGCCAGCGCCACCGGAGAGAGGTCCACAGCCCGGGAGGCCGCCGGGCTGGCGGACCGACCCGCCTCCGCCGCCACCGGCGCCGGGAACACCGGGGCGATGGCCGACTCCTCGGGCGGGGCAGAGGCGGCGACCCACCGCATCCTGTCCCCGTCCTGCAGGAGGTACAGGCCCGCGCGCTCGAATACCAGGCTGACCATCCCCCCGCGGGCGCGGACGGTCCGCGCTGCCCCGTCCGGCCCCACCACCGTCACGGCGTCGGAGGCCACCGGGACCGTCAGGGGATCGCCCGCGCGCACGGCGGAGGGTCCGGCCAGCCAGGCCAGGGCGTTGCGCACGAAGATGGGAAACGCCGGGTGCAGGGGCAGATCGGTCTGGTCCAGCGCCGCGGCCACCACCACGGCGCGGATCCCCCCTCCCTCATAGGCCCAGATCAGCGGCCACTCTCCCCAGGCCAGGACCTCGCCGCCTGCGGGGCGCAGCGCCAGGGCGCGGGAGACGGAGACGCCGCGGAGGTCCACGTAGCGCATCAGGGGGTGACTGCGCGACCAGCGGGCGACCTGCAGCCCCACGGCCTCGCCGTCCACGGACACCGGCAGGGGCGGAGCGACCGTGCCCACCAGCAGATACCGGCCGGCAGGCAGATCCGCCCCGGGCGGGCGGGTGAGGACCACCACGTCGGCGCGGGCCAGCGCCTGCGCCGTGACCTCGGACCCTGTCACCACGTCGGCGCCGGAGGCGGCCAGAGCCTGGACCAGAGTCGGATCGTCCTCGCCCGCCACCACCACCTGCGGGGGCGGGGGCAGCACGGCGGCGGCGGCATCGTCCACCGCCAGGGCGTCCCGTGCCGCCAGGCGTGCGGTGAGCACCCCGGAGCCGGTCACCCGCAGGGGCACCACCGTCGTCCCGCCGGGAGGCACGGACACCTGGCGGCGCAGGAGTGTCCGGCCCTGGAGCGCCACCTCCACCGGCACCTGCACGGCCTCCCGGCCGGCGTTGGCCACCCGGACCAGCACGGCCGTCCCGTCGGGCAGCCGGTCGGCAAAGATGCCGGCGATGCCCACGTTGCGGTCGGAGGAGCCGACGATCCGGTAGCTGACCCCCGGCAGGGCCGGTCCGGCGCGGTCGGTGATCACCACCACCCGGCCGGACCCCCCTCCCGGCAGCCGGGCCAGCGCCAGGGCCACCGCCTGGTCCATGGCGGAGCCGCCGTCGGTCGCCCGCAGGCGGTCCACAGCCCGCAGGGCGTCGGCGGCCGGACCGGGGCCCTGGACGAGCAGGGCCTGCGGCCCGGCGGCCACCACCGCCACCGGCCCCCGGCTGCCGGCGACCTCGCGGCGGGCCATCTGGCGCGCGACCTCAAAGCGCGACGGCGCCACGTCGGTGGCCTGCATGCTCGCGGAGGTGTCCACGACCACCACCAGCGCCTCCGCCCCCGGCAGCAGCCGCTGGGGACGGGCCAGGGCCAGCACGCCCAGGGCCAGGATGAGCAGTTGCAGCGCCAGCAGGAGGCTGCGTTCCAGCCGGCGCAGGGGCCGGTGGGCGCGCAGGTCCCGCGCGGCCCGCTCCCACAGCAGGACGGAGCTGACCACCACCTCCTGGCGGCGGGCCCGCAGCAGGTACAGCAGCAGGACGGCCGGCAGGATCAGCAGCCCCCACAGCGCGGCGGGCGCGCCCAGGCTCACCGGAACAGACCTCCCAGGCGGAGGTAGCGCAGCACCAGGTCTTCGGCGGGAAGCGAGGTGCTGACGCGGACGTAGTCGATCTGGTGGCGCAGGCAGAACTCCTCCACGCCGCGCAGGTAGCGGTCCCGCGCCCGGGCGTAGGCGTCCAGGGCCGGACCGTCCACGGTCACCTCCACCCCTACGCGGGTCTCCCGGTCCACCAGCCGCAGGTCCCCGCGCACCGCCGGCGCCAGCTCGTCGTCGGACAGGACGTGGATGACGAACGGCTCAAAGCGGTGGGCGCGGGCGAGGACGAGTCCGTCCTCGTAGCCGGCGGGGAACAGCAGGTCGCTGAGCAGGACCAGCAGCCCGCGCCGGCGCGTGCGGTGGACGTACTCGTGCAGGGTCTGCCGCAGGTCGCTGGTGGCGGAGGGGGGCGGGGCGGCGGCGTCGGCGAGGAACTCCATCAGCCGCACGCTCTGCCCCCTCCCGCGCACCGGAGGCAGCGTCCGGCGCAGCCGGTCGGCGAAGAACGCCACCCCGACCCGGTCCAGACCGACCAGACCCACGTAACCGATGGCGGCGGCGACCCGGGCGGCGTACAGGGCCTTGGAGGGCTGACCCCACGCCATGGAGGCGCTGGTGTCCACCAGGAGGTGGACGGTGGTGTCTTCCTCCTCACTGAACAGCTTGACGAACAGCCGGTCCAGCCGCGAGTAGATGTTCCAGTCGATGTGGCGGTAGTCGTCCCCCACCTGGTAGGAGCGGTAGTCGGCGAACTCCACCCCCCGCCCCCGCGTGCGGCTGCGCCGCTCGCCGCGCAGGACGCCCCGCACCGGCCGGCGCGCCCGCAGGGTCAGCATCTCCAGCCGGCGCAGGAACTCCGGGTCAAGCAAGGTGACCGCCATGGCCGCGCCCGGCTCCCCCGGCGACCGCCCCCGGCCGGCGGGATCCCGGAGGGTCAGGCCCGGGCTCCCTCCCGGGTGGGCGTCTCGTCCAGGACGTTGCGGATGACGGCATCGGGGTCGATGCCTTCGGCCTCCCCCTCGAAGTTGAGGATGATCCGGTGCCGCAGGGCGGGCAGCGCCAGGGCCTGGATGTCGGCGAAGGCCACGTTCGCCCGCCCCGCCATCAGCGCGCGCACCTTCCCGGCCAGGATCAGGGCCTGGGCCCCGCGGGGGCTGCTGCCGTAGCGGACGTACCGGCGGGCCAGGGACGCTCCGCCCTGGGGGTGGGTGGCCTGGACCAGCCGCGCCGCGTACGCCTTCACGTGGCTCGCCACCTCCACCTGGCGGACCAGGCGCATCATGGCCAGGATGCGGGGCGCCGAGGCGACCACCTCCGCCGCCGGCAGGGACGCGGCGGTGGTGCGGTCGATGATCTCCACCAGGTCGCCCATGCCGGGAAACTCCGCCCGGAGTTTGAACAGGAACCGGTCCAGCTGGGCTTCCGGCAGGGGGTAGGTTCCCTCCATCTCGATGGGGTTCTGGGTGGCCAAAACGAAGAAGGGTTCCTCCAGGGCGTAGGAGGTGCCTCCGACGGTGACGGCGTGCTCCTGCATCGCCTCCAGCAGGGCCGACTGGGTCTTGGGGGTGGCACGGTTGATCTCGTCGGCGAGCAGCACCTGGGTGAACACCGGCCCCCGCTGGAACTCGAAGTAGCGCCTCCCCTCGGCGTCCTGCATGACCACCGTGGTGCCCACGATGTCGGCCGGCATCAGGTCCGGGGTGAACTGGATGCGGGCGAAGCGCAGGGCCAGGGTCTGGGCGACGGTCTTGACCAGCAGCGTCTTGCCCAGCCCGGGCACGCCTTCCAGCAAGACGTGCCCGCCCGCCAGCAGCGCCACCAGCACCTGGTCGATCAGCTCCTGGTGGCCGACGATCACCCGCCGCACCTCCCGGCGGATGCGGTCCACCGTGGCGGCGAACTGCTCGGGGGTCACCTCAGGCGTCCCGTCCCCTGCCACCGCGCCACATCCTCCGGGCTCCTCAGCGCAGCTCGGCCAGGCGCCGGAAGTAGTCCAGCACGATGCGGCGGTACGCCGCCGGCACCCGCGCGCGCTGCAGGGCCCTGTCGGCCCGGACGACCACCGCGGCCGGGATCCGCGCCGGCTGGACCCGGGCGGCCGCCGGGCGGCCGGGGCCGACCACCTCCGAGGTGGTCGCCTCGCCCTGCCCGGGGGTTCCCCGCACCCGCTGGGGGACCTTCTCCACCTCCAGGCGCGGGCTGGGCGGGCCCGCCTCATCCCCGGCGCGGCCCTCGCCCGGCAGCGACCCTTCGCGGGGTCCGGACGGGGGCGGCTCGCCGGCGTCCGCGTCGTAACCCGGCGACCGGTCGCCGGGAGCCACCTCGGATGAGGGCTCGCCGTCCTGGGCGTCGGCCGTGGCCGGGGACGATCCCGCCGCGATCCGGGTCATCGAGCGGTCCAGCTCCTGCTGGGCCCTGTCCAGCGCCTCCCTGTCGGCGGCCAGCCCCTCCAGGCCCGCCAGCCACCGCAGGGCCTGGGTCAGTGACTCGCCCGCTCCGCCGGAGTCGCCCGCATCCAGCTGCCGACGCGCGCGCTCGACCTGCTGGCGGACCTCGGCGGGCGAGGCGCCCTCCCCCTCGCGCAGGATCTCCCCCAGCCGGTCCAGGCTCTCGCGGGCCGCGTCCGGGTCGGCCGACCGCAGCCGGGACAGCGCCTCCTGCAGCTGGCGGATCTGCCGCTGCAGGGCCGTGCGGCGCAGCAGTCCGGGGGGAACGTCTGTGGGTCCTGCCGCCAGCGACTCCTGCAGGCGGCGGTCCGCCTGCTGGCGCAGCGCCCGGACGTCCCGGGACAGGTCGGCGATGCGCGCCAGGGCCGCGGCCCGGTCGACCCGCTCCTGGCGCAGCCTCTCCCCCAGCGCCCGCATCTGGCGGGCCACCTGGCGGGTCAGGGGCAGGCGCTCGGCGCGGGCCTGGCGCTCCAGCGCCCGGGCGACCCGCTCCAGCCGCGCGGCCTCCTGGCGGATGACCAGCTGGCTGCGGTGGGCCGGAGTGCCGGGGATCGCCAGACCGCGCAGGGGCCAGGCGGCCAGCACCGCCACCAGCAGCGGCACCCACACCAGGGTCCGGGGAGGGCGCAGCGGCAGGGCGGCGCGCAGGTCAGCGCCCTGCAGGTGGGCCACCGCGTCGGCGACGACCCGCGGGGCCAGAGGTCCCGCCGGACGGCGGGTGACCTCCACGGCGGTGCTGGCGCGCTCGTCCAGGGACAGTACCCAGTCCAGCACGCGCGCCGCCTCGCCGGAGTCGGCGCGGCGCAGCACCGCCGCGGCCAGGGCGGC
>JBBIUY010000036.1:0-30956 GCA_037440005.1 Armatimonadota bacterium
GGCCTCGAAAGACCTTCGCTGTCGGGGGGCGCAGCGCTTGCATATAATCAGACCCCTTTTGGTAGGTTTGCTCACTTCTGTTGTCCGTGTTAGCATCACCGGCGGGGGTGAGTCTAGTGGCGGGCAAGACGCTGTACCTGCGCGGTCTTCCCGAGGACGTGGTGCGGGAAGCCAAGGCCGCGGCGGCCCGGCGCGGGGTGACGTTGGCGGCCCTCGTGACCGAGGCCCTCCGGCGAGTGGTCGGTGGGAAGCCGACCGGCGCAACCCGGCGAGCCGGGAGCGCCCGCGCCACCCGTGGGGGGGAAGACCAAGACGCGGAGTGGGGGTTGGATGAGAGCATGCGCTGGTTTGAGGCCAACCGCGCCCGCCTGCTGCGCCGGTACCGGGACCAGTACGTAGCCATCCTGGGCGGCCGGGTCATCGACCACGACCGGGACTTTGACAGACTGGCCCGGCGCGTTTTCTCTCGGGTGGGGAACCGGCCCGTGTGCATCCCCAAGGTGACCCCCGCCGAACGGGTCGTTCGTGTTCCCTCGCCCCGACTGGCCGGAGACTGACATGACGGCGGAGGCCGGGGTCCGCCGGCGACGTCCCGGGCGAGCGTTCCCCTACGACACCACCCGCACCCGGGCGGCACCGGTGCTGCCGGTGCGCGTAGGCCGGCCCGACGGGGAGCCGACGGTGGCGCTGGCGGCTGTGGTGGACAGCGGCGCGGACATCACGGTCCTGCCCGCGGAGCTGGCGACGGGTATGGAGCTCCCGGCCGTCGGCGACGTCCGCGTGGCAGGCATTGGCGGCGTGGTCCAGCGGGCTCCCGTCTACGCCGTCCTGGTGGAGACGGCGGGTCGGCGGCGCATCGTGGAAGCGGTGGCGTTGGGCGGGGAGGCGCTGCTGGGCCGGGACGTGCTGAATGCCTGGCGCGTGGTGCTCGACGGACCGCGGCTGGTCACTCGGGTAGAATAGCATGGGCGGAGAGGGAGATGGGCACGCTGGCGACGCGGGAGCGCAGGTGGGAGGCGGTCCTGGGACTGGGGGGTGCCGCGCTGGCGGCCGCCGTCCTGGTCGTCGGCGCGGGGCATGCGCTGGTCCTGCTGGCCACGGGGCGGCTTGGCGACGACCTGCTGACCATCTCGCGAGGTCGGTGGGACCTGGTGGTGGGTTCGGTGGCGGTGTTTGTGGCCTTCCTCGCGCTCATCCCGGTACGGGTACGGCGGGACTGGCGGTCCCACGGCATCTACGCGGCGTTCGTGGTCTCCCTGTTTGCGGAGATGTTCGGATTCCCCCTCACGGCGTACGTCCTGTCCGCGGGGGTGGGCCTGACGCTGTTTGAGCGTCAGTTCATGCGGTACATGTACACGGTCGGGATGCCGGTGGGATCCGTCATCACCTGTGCGGGAGTGCTACTGGTGGTGCTCGGCTGGCGGGAGATCTACCGGGCCCGGGGTGCGCTGGCCACGGGCGGGGTCTACCGCTACGTGCGGCATCCCCAGTACCTGGGCATCCTGCTGGTGACCGCCGGATGGCTGGTGCACTGGCCGACGCTGCCGGGCCTGGCCATGTGGCCGGTGCTGGTGATTTTGTACTACCGCCTGGCCCGACGCGAGGACGCCTACCTCGACCGGGAGTTTGGCGACGCGTACCGCGCCTACGCCCGCCGGACGCCGATGCTGCTGCCGGTGCGCCCCCGCCTGAGCCCGCCGGCAGCGCGCCGGTGAGCCCTCAGCCTTTGATTCCCACGCGGGCGATACCCTGGACGAAGTAGCGCTGGGCCGCCGGGAACAGCGCCACGATGGGTAAAGCGGTGAAGATTCCCGCCGCCATCAGCAGATTCCACGACGTGCCCTGCTCCGAGTGGGTAAACACCACCAGCCCCAGGCCGGTCCTGCTGCGGTCCGCCGGGCGGCTACCGCGGGGTGCGTCCGGCTGATGTGCGCTCGCGTGCCTGGACCCGTTCCGGCGGGAAGAGCCGGTGCACCGCCTGGAGGAGGCGGGTCAGCCGCGGCCTGTCGATGGCGGCTCTCGTCACCATTCGCGGGACGGCCGGCGGTCCCTTCGAAGAAGGCGTCGGTCGGCGGGGCGCGGCGTTTGACGCGGGGCGCAGCCGCGGTGTACCATCCCGGTGGCGGACGGTCACCTGATGCCGGAGGGTGTCCCTGCGGCCCCGTCGCGCGCGCACGTCTCAACCCATGGTCATCTCCAGCGCCCTGGCGGACTTCCCTCCTTTCCGCCTGCGCCGCATCCTGGCGGACTTGCCCGCAGCCCGGGGCTACCGGCTGCTGGTCAGACCCCTGCGGTACCGCACCGCGCCCCACCTGGCGGGCCTGTGCGACTACGACGCCCGCACCATCACCGTCCAGGTGCCCGAGCCGTTCCGGCCGTTCCGCGCGCGCATCGCCTACCGGGCGCGACGCCTGCGGACCCGGCGCGGCCGGAACACGTTCGCGTTCCGGTGGTTCTACCGCACGGTGCTGTTTCGGACCAAGACCGAGGTCATCCGCTTTCTGTACTGCCACGAGTTTTACCACTACTACCTCCACGAAATCCTGGGGCGCACGGGGTCGGCGGAGACGGCCTGCGACCGCTTTGCCCTCCAGCACTTCCGCCGGCGGCGCCGGGAGCCGGTGCGGCTGGCGGCCGGCGGACCGAGGTGAGGGCGATGGCGGGGCGCGCGGTGGTGGTGGGCGCAGGCGCCGTCGGCATCGCCGCGGCCTACTACCTCACCTTGGACGGCTGGCAGGTGACGGTGGTGGACCGGACCGATGTGGGAGGCGGTTGCTCCTACGCCAACGCCTGCCTGATCACCGCCAGCCACGCGGCGCCGCTGCCGGGTCCCGGCGTGGTGCCGCAGGTGGCCCGATGGATCCTGCGGCCGGACAGCCCGGTGTACGTGCGGCCGCGGCTGGAGAAGGGGTTCCTGAGCTGGGGTCTGCGGTTTGTCCGCGCCTGCCGGGCCGACGCCCACCATCGAGGCGCCCGGGCCCTGCAGGCGCTGGCGCGGTGGAGCCTCCAGCTATATGACGCTCTGCCCGAGCCGGTGCGGCAGGCGTTCGGCT
The DNA here is from genome assembly GCA_037440005.1 of Armatimonadota bacterium. Taxonomy (GTDB): domain Bacteria; phylum Sysuimicrobiota; class Sysuimicrobiia; order Sysuimicrobiales; family Kaftiobacteriaceae; genus Calidihabitans. The sequence goes on from JBBIUY010000036.1 coordinate 3,054, forward strand.
ACCGGCGGTCGGGCCTGCTGAACGTCTGGCTGACCGCCGAGGGAGTCCGCGGTGCCGCGGCCGACGCGGACGCCCTGGAGCGGGACGGGTACCGGGTCCGGCTGCTGTCCTCCCGCGAGGCCCACGAGCTGGAGCCGGCCCTCAGTCCGCAGATCGCGGGGGCGCTGCTGGTGGAAGACGACGCCCACGGGGACTGCCACGCCTACGTCCGGGCGCTCGCTCAGGCGGCGGCGGACCGCGGCGCGCGGGTGCTGACGGGCGTGGCGGTCTCCGGGGTTGCGGTCCACCGGGGCGCGGTGCAGGGGGTGACTCTGTCAGCGGGCGGAACGGTCTCCGCCGACGTGGTGGTCCTGGCCGCAGGTGCGTGGACACCGGCCCTGCTGGCCCCCCTGGGGGTGCGGCTGCGTGTGGAGCCCGCCAAAGGCTACTCCGCCACCCTGGCCGGAGTCCCGCGCGCGCCGTCGGTGCCGGTGTACGTCATGGAGCGCCGCGTGGCCATCACCCCGCTGCCCGGCCGCCTGCGGATCGGCGGCACGTTGGAGCTGGCCGGGTTCCGGGAGGGGATCGACGGGCACCGCTATCGCGCCGTCCTGGCCGCGGCCCGGCGTGCTCTGGCGGAGCCGTTGCCGGCCGACGGGAGCGCGTGGGCGGGATTCCGGCCTCTGGCCGCAGACGGCCTGCCGGCGATCGGTCCCGTGCCCGGGATCGACGGCCTGTTCGTGGCCGCCGGCCACGGCACGCTCGGATTCACCCTGTCCCCGGGCACCGGCCGGGCGGTGGCGGATCTGGTGGCCGGGCGGCCTCCCCGGATCTCCCTCGAACCGTTTCGGGTCGACAGGTTCTGAGGGGGAGAACGCGGACGGTCACTCCGGCGGAGTGCTTGCGGCGGGCGCCGATTCCGGCGCTGGCACCCGCGCCCGCCGCCCCCGCTGCATCACCAGCACGGCGCCCAGCAGCGCGATCCCGACCAGATCGGTGGCGGCGCCGGGGCGGATCAGCAGCAGGGAGGAGGCGAAGAGGAGGGCGCGTTCCGCCGGGCGGGCGGGGCGGATCAGATGGCCGATGACCGCGGCCGCCAGGCACAGCGTGCCCAGGGTGCCTGTGGCCAGAGCCAGGGCGGTCTCCGGCCACGGCCGCTGTCCCAGCAGGATTGCGGGCCCGTAGACGAACATGAACGGGACGATGTAGCCTGCCAGGCCGAATCGCATGGACTCCACCGACGACTCCCACATGGGCGCCCGGGCGATGCTGGCGGCGGCGAAGGACGCGAACGCCACGGGCGGCGTCACCGCCGAGATGATGGAGAAGTAGAAGATGAACATGTGGGCCGCCAGCGGGAGGGCGCCCATCTGGATCAGGGCGGGCGCCAGGGTGCTGGCGGCGATGGCGTAGGCCGCCGTGGTCGGCAGGCCGATCCCCAGGATCAGGGCGGCGACCATGGTGGCCACCAGCCCCAGCAGCAGGTTGCCGCCGGCCAGGTCGATGAGCAGCTCGGAGAACTTCCCGCCCAGGCCGGTCAGGGCCAGGATGCCCACGATGACCCCGGCCGAGGCGCAGGAGACGCCGATCTCGATGGTGCGCTTGGCCCCCTCCTCCATGGCGGAGACGATCGTGCGCAGGGTCAGCCGCGTGTCGGGACGGGCCAGGGAAAAGACGATGGCGGTGGCCAGGGCGTACAGGGCGGCGCGGGCGGGGGCGGCGCCGACCACCATGATCATGTACAGCAGCACCCCGATGGGCACCAGCAGGTAGCCGTGTCGCACCATGACGTCCCCGAACCGGGGCAGCTCCTGCCGGGGCAGCCCCCGCAGGCCCCGGGAGGCGGCGTAGAACTCGATCATCCAGTAGGCGGCCACGTAGTACAGCAGGGCCGGGCCCACGGCGGCGACGGCGACCCTCGAGTAAGGAATTCCCAGGATGTCGGCCATCAGGAAGGCCGCCGCGCCCATGATGGGCGGGACGATCTGGCCGCCGGTGCTGTTCATGGCCTCGATGCCGGCCGCCACGGGTCCGGTGAACCCGGTAGCCTTCATCAACGGGATGTTGATCACCCCGTCCACCATCACGTTGGCGGCGGAGGACCCGCTGGCTGTGCCGAACAGGGCGCTGGTGAGGATGGAGACTTTGGCCGGGCCTCCCCGGCGGGCGCCCGCCACGCTCAGGGCGGCCTGGACGATGAACTTGCCGATGTTGGAGGCCTCGATGAAGGCGCCGAACAGGATGAACAGGTACACGTCCCGGGCGGAGACCTGCACGGGCACCCCGTAGACGCCGTTGTCGCTGAACAGGAACGAGACGACGGTGCTGAAGGTAAATCCCTTATGGGTGAGCAGACCCGGCAGGTAGGGTCCGACAAAGGGGTAGAGGGCGAACGCCAGCCCCATGAGGGGCAGCGACCACCCGGTGGCCCGCCGGGCGGCTTCGGTGACGACCACCAGCAGCAGGGTGCCCACGATCACGTCGCCCCGGGTGGGGAACACCCCCGCCCGTCCCGTCAGGTCCTCGAAGGTCACGAAGACGTAGACCAGCACCGCCAGGGCCGCCGCGACGAGCAGCCAGTCCAGCACGGTCGGGCTCTGCTGGCCACGGCGACCGGGGATGACCAGGAAGGCCAGGACCACCACGAAGGTGACGTGGACTGCGTACAGCTTCTGGGGTTCGGTGACGATGCCGAACAGCCGCCCTAGCTGGACGATGTGATAGACGGCCATCGCCACCGCGATGGCCTGCACCAGGGCCCGCAGCGGCGCGGACAGGATCCGCGCCGGCACTTCGGGCACCTGGCCGAGCTGGGTGGTGTCGACCGGGAGGCCGGGCCGGTCCGAGGTCACCGGATGACTCCGGGGATCCCGCTACCTCTTCATCTCCGGGGGAATGTGCTCGGGAGCCAGGGTGACCCCCTGCTCGCGGAAGTACCGGATCGCCCCCGGGTGCATGGGCATCCTGATGTAGAAGATGTTCACCGGCAGCATCTCGTGGGCCGTGGGGTGCACCGTGGCCAGGAACTCCCGGTTGGTGAGCATGGTCTTGGTCAGCTCGTAGACGAAGTCGTCCGGCATGTCCTTGTGCACGATGGCGGCGTTCCACATCTGCACCGTGGAGATGGCTTCGTCCTGCCCGCGGTACACGCCGGGACGGATGGCCGCCCGGGCCAGGTAGGGATACCGGGAGGTCAGGACCTCGATCTGCTCCCGGGTGAAGCCGAAGAAGCGCATGGGCCGGGTGATGGACGCCTCCACCCACGCCGGGACCGGTACGCCGATGACCCCGAAGGCGGCGTCCACCACGCCGTCCCGGATGGCCGATGCGCCGTCGGCGAACCCCAGGTAGACGATGCGACGCGGCGTGACCTTGAACAGCTGCAGGACCCTCTCGCCCGCGAACTCCGCCGAACCGCCCCGGGGGCCCAGGCTCACCACCTTGCCGGACAGGTCCGCCACCGACCGGATGCCCGAGTCGGCGCTGACCATCCAGTGGGCGTAGGAGGTGTACATGGGGAAGATGACCCGGACGGCATCCATCTTCTTGCCGGCGAATTCGCCGATCCCCTGCAGGGCCTCAAACAACGGGCCCGTGGTGGTCATGCCCAGCTCGATCTCCTTGGTCTGGACCAGCTGGATGTTCTGCACGGGCCCGCCGGTGACCCGGTTGGTGGCCGCCAGGCCCATCTTCTCGCTGATGACCCGCGCCCACCCCCCGGCCACCACAAAGTACACGCCGCCGATGGATGCCGAGCCGATGGTCACCGACCGCGGCCAGCCCGGCCGGGGCTGGGTGTAGGCCGCGCCCACCCCTCCGGCCACCAGCGCGGCGGCCACCACCATACTGAGGGCAGTTCTCCGCCGTGTCGTCACCGCGATCCCCTCCGGTCCCGTTGTCCGCGCGTCCCGGTGCGTAGGCCCCGGGTGTACGCACGATAGATTCGCGCGGGGCGTGCGGCGGCTCCTGCCGGGGGCCCGGCACCCCGCTCCGTCGGGAGGCGGCCAGCCTTTAGTTGTGGAAAACTCCGCGCCTCCCCGCAGGACCCGGGGCGCGGCCCCGGTGCCAGCGCCCGAAGGCTACCCCCTGCGGGGGGAGCGGGACGGGGGCCGCGAGCGGGAAGGCCTGTCCCGGACGACGCGGCCGCGGCGCAGGCGTGCGCCGTAGGCCGCCAGCCCGCGCGCGGTGATATAGCCTTCCCGCAGGTCCCGCTCCAGCAGCGACAGCGGTCGCCGGCGCGGATCGCCGAACCCGCTCCCTCCGGCGGCGTCCAGGACGACCACGTCGGTGGGCGCGCGCAGTTCCACCAGCTGGGTGAGCCCTTCGGCGCGGGCCAGGACCCGGCCGCGGATCCGGTATCCGGCCGGCCCGCCGGCCCGTCCGCCCAGCAGGCCCTCCTGGGGAGAGCCCAGGCCGTGGGGGAGGACCTGACAGAGCACCGGCAGGCCGTCGTCGTACAGTTTGCGGATCACCACCCGCTGGCCCAGACCGCCGCGGTGTTCGCCCGCCCCGCCCGAGTCGGGGATGAACTCCTTGCGCTCCACCAGCAGCGGCGTGCGCTGCTCGAACATCTCCACGGGGACGTTGGCGGCGGAGGTGGGGTACAGCAGAGCCGAGACGCCGTCGCCGTGCCGCCCGGCGCCCTGGCCCCCGCCGAACATGATGTGGTCGTTGAAGACGCGTCCGGCGGCGTCCCGGCCGTAGGCCGCGCAAAACCCCGGCAGCCCCGTGAACGCCTGCACCCGGTCGGGCAGGACCGGCGCCAGCGCCCGAAACACCGCCGGTCCGCAGAACCACCCGACCATGGTCCGCTGGTTCACCGACGCCGGATACCGGCAGGCCAGGACGCTGCCCTCGGGCGCCCGGACGTGCAGCGGCCGGAAGCAGCCGGCGTTGCTGGGGATCTCGGGCGTCAGGATGGACTTCAGCGCGTAGGTGGTGTGGGCGGCGGTGTAGGTGGCGGTGCAGTTCACCCCCCCGAAGGGCAGTTCGGGAGGGGCGTCCCAGGCGACCGTGAGCTCGTCGCCGGCCACCGTGATCGCGCAGCCCAACCGCAGGCGCCGGCCCGCCACCTGGAAGGTCACCTCGCTGGTGTAGGTGCCGTCGGGGACCCGGGCGATGGCCTCGCGCATGGCCGCTTCGGACCGCGCCTGCACCTCCCGGGCCAGCGGCTCCAGGGAGTCCAGCCCGTACTCGTCCATGAACTGCAGCAGGCGGCGGGCGCCCACGTGGTTGGCGCTCACCTGGGCCTGGATGTCCCCCCACACCATCCGGGGGTGGCGGACGTTGCGCCGGATCATCTCCGCCAGGTCGGCGTTCAGCTGCCCGGCGCGGTACAGCTTCAGGGGCGGGATCTGCAGGCCCTCCTCGTAGACCTCCCGGGCGCGGCCGGAATCCTTGGTGCCTCCGATGTCGGAGCAGTGGCCGATGGACCCCACCAGGCCCACCAGGCGGCCCCGGCGGAAGACCGGCGTCACCACGGCGATGTCGAACAGGTGGCCGGCGCACACCCACGGGTCGTTGGTGATGAGGACGTCGCCGTCCTGCAGGTCGTCCCGCGGGAACGCCTCGAACAGCGCCCGCACGGCCCGGGGCAGGGTCAGGTTGAAGACCGGCATCGACCGGGGCGAGTGGGCCAGGGAGTGGGCGTGCTCGTCCAGCAGCTCGCACCCGAAGTCCTGGGCTTCGCCGATGATGGTGGAAAACGCCGTGCGCCAGATGGTCACCCAGCACTCCTCGGTGATGTTGATCAGGCGGCTCCACATGATCTCCAGAGCCACCGGGTCGAAGGTCGTCCGCAGCGTCATCGCCCCTCCGCCCCCACGGTGAGGATCAGATTCCCCTGGGCGTCCACCACCAGGCGGTCCTCGGGCCACAGGAGCGTGGTGGCCTCCGGCTCCTCCACCACCGCCGGACCCTCCACCGCCGCGCCCTCGGGCAGCGCCGCCCGGTCGTAGACCGGCACCGGGACGAACCCGCGGTCGGGCAGGTAGACGGGCCGGCGGTCCCGCAGCGCCGTCCGGGGCCGCCCGCCCCCGTCGGCGGCGGCCCGCAGGTCCACCGGGGGCGCCGGGGCGCTGACCCGCACCCGCCAGTTCAGCACCTGCACCGGATAGCCGTCCAGGGCCAGGCCGTACAGGCGGGCGTACTCGGCGTCAAAACGCTCCCGCAGCGCCTGCGCCGCCTCCGGGCCCACGCGCTCGGGGACGGCGACCTCGATGTCATGAAACTGGCCCAGATAGCGCATCTCGGCCCGACGCTCGCTGGCCACGGCCGAGGCCTCCCCGCCGGCGGCCAGGACCACCTCGCGGCCGGCGGACTCCATCTCGGCCAGCATCCGCTCCACCGCCTCCCAGTCCAGCTCGGCCAGGTCCCCGGCCAGCGACCGGCCCAGGTCCACTCCGGGCGGAGCCACCAGCAGGCCCACCGCCGACGCCAGCCCCGAGGCCGGCGGGACGATGACCTGCCGCATGCCCAGCAGCCGCGCCACGCGCGCCGCCGCCGCGGGGCCCGCGCCCCCGAACCCCACCAGCGCGCAGCGGCGCGGGTCCTGGCCGCGCTCGATGAGGTACAGCCGCGCCGCCTGGGCCATGCTCTCGCAGACCACCGCGAAGATCCCCCAGGCGGCGGCCACCGGATCCAGCCCCAGCTGCGCTCCCACCCGCGCCACCGCGTCGCGGGCGGCGGCGCCGTCCAGGGGCATCGTCCCGCCCAGGAAGGATGCGGGGTCGTAGTAGCCCAGGACCACGCAGGCGTCGGTGACGGTGGCCTCGGTGCCTCCGCGGCCGTAGCAGGCCGGTCCGGGATCCGCGCCGGCACTGCGGGGCCCGACCCGCAGCAGGCCCATGGCGTCCACGCCGGCGATGCTGCCGCCTCCCGCCCCGATCTCAATCATGTCCACCACGGCGGTCTTCACCGGCAGGCCCGAGCCGGGGGTGAAGCGGTGCACCCGGGCCACCTCCAGCATGGACGTGACCGTCGGCCGGCCGTCGCGGACCAGGCAGATCTTGGCGGTGGTCCCGCCCATGTCGAAGGCCACCAGGTCCGGCCGGCCCAGCCGGCCGCCCAGGGCCCCGGCGAGCAGCGCGCCGGCGGCCGGCCCGGACTCCAGCAGCCGCACCGGGAACTGACGGGCCAGGTCCGGGGCCGCCAGGGTGCCCGAGGACAGCATCAGCAGCAGCCGCCCGCGAAAGCCCTGCTCCGCCAGGGCGTCCTCCAGGCGGTGCAGGTAGCGGTCCACCAACGGCTGCACGTAGGCGTTGCAGACGGTGGTGCTGGTGCGCTCGTACTCGCGGATCTCGGGGCTGACCTCGCTGCTCAGCGACACCGCCAGGTGGGGAAACTCCTCCCGGATCAGGCGGCGGACCTCCTGCTCGTGGACGGGGTTGCGATAGGCGTGCAGGAAGCAGACCGCCACCGCCGCCACCCCCTGGCGCACCAGAGCCCGCAGGGCCCGGCGCACCTGGTCCCGGTCCAGGGGCACCCGCACCTCGCCGTCGCGGGTGATCCGCTCGCGGATGCCCACCCGCCACCGGCGCGGCACCAGGGGCTCGGGGAAGCGCAGGAACAGGTCGTAGATGTCGTAGCGCTGCTCTTTGCCCATCTCCAGGATGTCCCGGAACCCCTCGGTGGTGAGCAGGGCGGTGGGCGCCCCGGTGCGCTCCAGCAGGGCGTTGGTGACCAGGGTGGTGGCGTGGATGATGGCGTCCAGCTGCGAGACCGCGATGCCGGCGCGGTCGCACAGCTGCCGCAGCCCGGCCAGGGCTCCCTCTTCGGGGGCGCGGGGAGTGGTCAGCACCTTGTGCCGGTGCAGGCGTCCGGTGGACTGATCCAGCAGGACCAGGTCGGTGAAGGTGCCGCCGATGTCCACGGCCGCACGGTACCTCATGGCATCGCCCCCTCGGCGTCCGCCCGCCGGTCCGGGTCGGGGTCGGGCGACCCGCGGGCCGGCACCGGCAGCCGGTGGGCCGCCAGGGCCTGCTGGGCCGCCGCTCCGACGGCGGGATCGTACAGGATGCACCGCACCCGGTGGTGCGGGCCGATGGGGATCAGCTCGGGCGCCACCCGATCGCACCCTTCGATGCGCGCGTAGCAGCGGGGGTGGAAGCTGCACCCCGACGGCACCCGGGCGGCGCTGGGAATCTCCCCCCGCAGCACGATCTTCTCCGGGATCAGCGTCCTCTCCTCATCGGACACCGTGGGGATCGCCGACAGCAGCGCCCGGGTGTAGGGGTGGGCGGGGCGGCAGAAGAGGACCTCCGCCGGCGCCACCTCCACCACCTTGCCCAGGTACATCACCGCCACGACGTCCGCCACGGCCCGCACCAGGCTCAGGTCGTGGGAGATGAACAGGTAGGTCAGCCCCAGCTCCCGCTGCAGCCGCCGCAGCAGGGCGATGATCTTGGCCTGCACCGACACGTCCAGGGCGGAGGTGGGTTCGTCCAGGACCACCACCTTCGGGTGCAGGGCCAGAGCGCGGGCGATGGCCACCCGCTGGCGCTGGCCGCCGCTGAGGGCGTGGGGGTAGCGGAACAGAAACTGCCCGGGCGGCAGCTCCACCAGGTCCAGCAGCTCGGCCACCCGCCGCAGCCGCTGCAGGGGCCCGCCCCGGCCGTGGACGATCAGGGGCTCCTCGACGATGTCCTTGACGCGCTTGCGGGGGTTCAGGGAGGAGGCCGGATTCTGGAAGACCATCTGCAGGTGGCGGCGCACCTCCCGCAGCTCCCGGTCGGTCAGGTGGGTGATGTCCCGGCCGTCGAACACGATCCGGCCGGCGGTGGGCGGGAGCAGCCGGACCAGCAGCCGGCCCAGGGTGGTCTTGCCGGACCCGGTCTCCCCCACCAGCCCCAGGGTCTGGCCGGCGTCCACGGACAGGGTGACGCCGTCCACCGCGCGGACCACCCCCACCGGGCGGCGCAGCAGGCCGGCGGTGATGGGGAAGTGCTTGGTCAGGTCCACGGCTTCCAGCAGGGCCATCAGGAAGTCCCCCGGGGGTACAGGTGGCAGGCCACGTGCCGGCCGGGCTCCACCTCCACGAGCGGCGGGCGCACCCGGTCGCAGACCTCCATGCGGAACGGGCAGCGGGGGCTGAACCGGCAGGCCGGCGGCGGCGCGGTGTAGTCGGGGATCCGTCCTTCGATGCCCTCGCCGATGCGCCCGTCCAGCCGCGGGACCGCGGCCAGCAGCCCCTGGGTGTACGGGTGCAGGGGGCGGGAGAACAGCTGCGCGGCGGGCGCCGTCTCCACGATCTCCCCGGCGTACATGACGCAGATCCGGTCGCTGACCGCGCGCGCCACGCCCAGGTTGTGGGTGATGTACAGCACCGACAGCCCCCGGGTGCGGACCAGGTCCAGCAGTTCGGTCAGGATCTGGTCCTGGATGGAGACGTCCAGGGCGGTGCCCAGCTCGTCGGCGATCAGCAGCCGGGGGTTGCCCAGCAGCGCCAGGGCGATCTGCACCCGCTGGCGCATCCCTCCCGACAGCTCCACCGGGTAGCGGTGCCAGATCCCTTCGGGGTCGGGAATGCGCACCACCCGCAGCATCTCCAGGCAGCGGCGGCGCAGCCCGCCGTCCCGGCGGCCGAGCAGGCGCGCCCGCGGGGCTCCCTGCCAGGCGGCCACGTCCAGCATCTGCTCGCCGACGGTGAACACCGGGTTCAGCGCCGTACTCGGGTCCTGGAAGACCAGGGCGATCTGCCGGCCGCGGATTGCCTGCAGGGCGGACTCGGACAGGGACAGCAGGTCGGTGCCCTCAAACAGCACCCGTCCGGATACCCGGGCCGCCGGCGGCAGCAGGCCCAGGATGGCCCGGGCGGTGAGGGATTTGCCGCAGCCGGTCTCGCCCACCAGCGCCACGCTCTCCCCCCGGCCGACGGTCAGGCTGACGCCGTTGAGGACCCGCGCCACCCCCTCGTACAGGCGGAACTGGACCGTCAGGTCCTCCACCGCCAGCAGAGGTCCGACCGTCCCGGACCCCCGATCCCGAATCTCGGATCCCGTCAGCTGCCCGCCCGCCACTGCTCGATCTCCACGTCGAAGACGTCCCGCAGCCCGTCGCCCAGCAGGTTGAAACCCAGCACCGTGACGAAGATGGCCAGTCCCGGAAACGTCGCCGCCCACCAGGCGCCGGGCAGGTAGTTGCGCCCTTCCGCGATCATCGTCCCCCACTCGGGAGTGGGAGGCTGCGCTCCCAGGCCCAGGAAACTGAGGCCCGAGGCGGTGAGGATCACAAAGCCCATGTCCAGGGTGACCTTGACGATCACCGGCGACCAGGTGTTGGGCAGGATCTCCCGGAAGGCGATGCGCCACGGCGACGCGCCCACGGCGCGGCTGGCCTCCACGAACTGCTGCTCGCGCAGGGACAGGACCTGGCCGTACACCAGCCGCGTGTACCACGGCCACCAGGCGAACGCGATGGCGATCATGGCGGTGGACAGGGTCGGGCGCAGGGCGGCGGTCACCGCCAGGGCCAGGGCGATGGGCGGCACCGCCAGAAAGACGTCGGTGACCCGCATGATCAGGTCTCCCGCCCGCCCGCCGAAGTAGCCCGCCACCACGCCCAGGGGCACGCCCACGGCCACCGCGATGGCCAGGACGGCCGCCCCCAGGGCCAGGGAGATGCGGGCGCCGAACAGGATCCGGGAGAGGATGTCCCGGCCGGCGTCGTCGGTGCCCAGCCAGTGGCGGGCGCTGGGAGGCTGCAGGGCGTGGTCGAAGTCCACGAAGACGCCGGCGTGGCGAGGGTAGGGGGCGAGGACCGGGGCGAACACCGCCCCCGCCACCACCGCCGCCACGATGCCGGCCCCGACCAGGGAGAGGGAGGACTGGCGGAACCGCGCCCACATCTTCCGCCACTCGTCGGCCCGCACCGCGCGCAGGGAGGGAACGGCGACGGCTTCAGCCATAGCGCACCCGGGGGTCAAAGTACCCGTACAGGATGTCGGTGAGGAGGTTGACCACGGCGTAGGCGGCGCCGATCACCAGGGTGACGGCGATGACCCCGTTGAAGTCCTTAAAGCGCAGGGCGTCCACCCCGTAAAACGCCAGCCCCGGCCAGGCGAACACCGTCTCCACCAGGAACGCGTTGCCCAGCAGGAAGCCGTAGCTCAGCCCCAGGATGGTCAGGGTCGCCGTGAAGGCGTTCTTGAGCAGGTACTTGTAGATAATCAGGTTGGCCGGCAGCCCGTAGGATCGCGCGGCCAGGGCGTACTCCCGACGCATCTCCTCGATCATGCCGGCCCGGATCAGGCGCATCACCTGGGCCAGGGTGCCCACCGACAGGGCCAGGGCCGGCATGGCCAGGTGCCGCAGGGACGTCCAGAAGGCGTCCACCCGTCCGGCCAGCAGGCTGTCCACCAGGTACAGCCCCGTCACCTGGACCGGCGGGGCGGGGCCGCGGCCGATGGTGGGCAGCCACCGCAGGTGGTAGGCCAGCAGCAGCTGCAGCAGGATCGCCAGCCAGAACCGCGGCAGCGCCACCCCCACCAGGGCCAGGATCCGGCTGACGTGGTCGGGGGCCTGGTCCTTGCGCACCGCGGCCAGGACGCCCAGGGGCACGCCCACCGCCACCGCCAGCAGCATCGCCACCGTGGTGAGCTCCACCGTGGCCGGCAGCGACTCCAGGATGTCCCGGGTGACGCTGCGGTGGGTGCGCAGCGAGTAGCCGAAGTCCCCCCGCAGCACGCCGGCCACGTAGGTGAGGTACTGCACCGCCAGGGGGCGGTCCAGCCCCAGCTGGGCCCGCAGCTGGGCCACCTGCTCGTCGGTGGCCTCCAGCCCCAGGGCCAGGCGCACCGGGTCGCCGGGGATGACCCGGGAGATGACGAAGATCAGGACCGACAGCCCCACCAGGACGGGGACGATGTGCAGGGTCCGGCGGATCAGGTAGGTGCGGAAGCTCATGGGGGTCCTGCCGGAGGGGCGGGAGAGCCGCCCCTCCGGCCGCCTCGGGCGCCGTCGGGCCGTCTAGCGGGCGATGGTGAAGTCCCAGAAGTTCACGTCAAAGCCCAGCAGCCCCACGTAGCGGTAGCCCTTCACGTAGTCCCGGAAGGCGATGCGGTGCAGGGGGTTGGCCACGTAGATGCTGGGCGCGTCCCGCACGATCAGCACCTGAGCCTCCTGGTACAACCGCATCTGCTGGGCGGGGTCCACCGCCCGCCGGGCCGCCTCCAGGACCTTGGTCACCTCCGGGTTTTCGTACCAGGACATGCACCGGAACGTGCCCCAGCAGCTGGGGTGGTACATGCCGTAGGTGTGGCTGTCCACGTGGGGGTATTTCAGGGTGTCGAAGATGGCGGTGATGTGGGGCGTGGTCTCGGCCTTGGTGGCCCGCTCCACCACCCGCGCCCACAGCTCGCCCACGATGTCCAGCTTGATGCCGATCTCCTCCAGGTTGCTCTGCAGCAGCAGGCCGATGAGGCGCTCCATGGGCACCGACGTCACCCACACGTACTCCAGGGTCAGCTGGCCGGGTCGCACGCCGGCTTCGGCCAGCAGCTGGCGGGCCCGGGCCACGTTGCGGGTGTACACCGGCACCGCCGGGTTCCACCCGGGCGTGCGCACCGGCACCGGCCCCCGGGCCCGGGTGGCGCCCAGGAAGATCTGCTGGATGGCCTTGTCGTAGTCGAAGGCGTAGGAGATGGCCTGGCGGATCTTCACGTTGTCCAGGGGCGCCTTCTTGGTGTTCATCTGCAGGTGGAACAGCTGAACCGTGGGGTCCTCCTTGACCACGATGCCGGGAGTGCCCTTCAGTTCCGCGAAGCTGGGCGGGGACAGCCACTGGTTCACCATGTCGGCCTGCCCGCTGCGCAGCAGCGTCTTGACCGTGGCCTCTTCCACCACGATCTTGTAGGATACCCGGGTGATCTGGCCGGGCTTCCAGCCCCGCCAGTAGTCGGGGAAGGCGGCCAGGACCAGCTCCGTGGCCCGGTCCCACCGCTCCATGCGGTACGGACCCGAGCCGGCGTCCTGGCGCTCCAGCAGGGCCGCGCCGTAGTCGCCGAACTCCCCGTAGGGGCCCGGGCGCAGGTTGGCCATGATCAGGTCCTTGTCCATGATGAAGAACAGCTCCAGGGCGCCCAAAAACGGGGCGTAGGGCTCCTTGAGGTCAAAGCGGACCGTGTAGCGGTCCACCGCGCGGGTGCTGCCCGGATCCAGGACCGGCGCGAACACCCAGTAAAAGCCCTTCTTGATCCGCAGCAGCCGGTCCATGCTCCAGGCCACATCCTCGGCGGTGAGCTCCCGACCGCTGTGGAACTTGATCCCCCGGCGGATCCGGAAGGTGTACCGCCGGCCGTCCGGGGAGACGGTCCAGGACTCGGCCACGTGGGGCCGGGGCGCCATCGTCCCCTGCTCCACGTTGGGGTAGACCAGCGGGTCGTACATGTTGATGGCCGCGTGCAGGCTGCTCTCGTCCACCGCCCCCTGAGGGTCGATGGAGGTGACGATCTGCTGCTCGATGTAGGTGAACGTCACCTCCCGCGCCTGGGAGCCCGCCGGGACGGGAGCGGCCGCGGGCAGGAGCAGACCCAGCAGGACGGCCGTGACGATGGCCAAGACTTTCGTGCGCACGGTCCTCACCTCCGGATTATTGGGGCGGGTTCGCGCGGCGGCGGGAGAATCCCTGCCGGCGGAGAACTGGCGGGGTCGGAGGCGAGAGATGAAGCCGCGGGTTGTGGGATGCGCAACCCTGCTGGCTGCGGCCGTGGCGGTCGAGTCGGGATTGACTCAGCCGGTACGGGTGGGGTACGCGCCCACCGAGGCCAACAGCCAGCGCAAGGTGATCGTGGCGGACCGGGAAGTGCTGGTCACCTACACGGCGCCCGTGTCCGGGGTCCCGACGGTGCTGCTGGACAGCCAGGGCCCGGGCCCCATGCGGCGCACGGTCCTGCGGGTGAGCGCCGGGCCGGGGCCGGCCACCCTGTCCACCCTCGCCCCCGGACCGGGGGGCGAGGTGCACGCGGCGTGGACGGAGTTTATCGGGCCGCTGGGCCGGGTGCACTACCGGCGCCGGGCGGCGGGAAGGTGGGGACCTCCCGCCGCCGTCTCGCCGTCCGGCGCCTACGCCGGGTACCCCTCTCTCGATGTGGACTCGGAAGGGCGGGTGCACCTGGCGTGGTACGGCATCCGGGAGCCGTCAGGCGGCCGGCCGGTGGCCCACGGCGGGATCTATGAGATCTTCTATACCCGCCGCGCCGGCGGGTCGTGGAGCGTCGCCGAGGTGATCTCCCCCGGCGTCCCCGACAGCCTCAACCCCGCCCTGGTCGTCGACGCCGCCGGCAGCGTGCACGTGGTGTGGTTCCAGTCCGACGGCCGGGCCTACCAGGTGGTGTACCGGATGAGGGGAGCGGACGGCGTGTGGACTGCGCCGGAGTACCTGACCGACGGCTCCGCGCCGTCCACCCGCCCGGCCCTGGCGGTGGACGGTGCCGGGAGGGTGCACGTGGTGTGGGAGTACCGGGACGGCGTGTGGTACCGGTCCGGGCAGGGCGGGCGGTGGGATCCCGCGGTCCCGGTCGCCGCGCGGGGACGCCGCCCGGCGGTGGGGGTGACGGGCCAGACGGTGTTCGTGGTGTGGACGGACGGCCAGGCCGTCTGGCTGCGGGCGCGGGAGCGGTCCTGGCGGGATCCGGTACGGGTGGGATCCGGCGACCACCCCAGCGTCTTTCCGTGGCGGCCGGGACAGGCGCTCCGGCCGTGGGCGGTCTGGACGGCGGAGGCGGGAGTGCAGGTGGCGGACCTGTCGGGATACCTGCAGCGGCGCTGAATGCGCCCGGGGAGGGACCGGATGGAGTTCAGACCGTTGGACGCGTTGCGCTCGCCCCGGTTTGCCCAGATCGCCACGTTCATACGGCTGCCCCACCGCAGCGACCCGGCGGGGCTGGACGCGGCGCTGCTGGGCATCCCCTTCGACGGCGCGGTGTCCTACCGGCCGGGCCCGCGCTTTGCGCCCCGGGACATCCGCCAGCACAGCGTGCTGGTCCGCCCCTACAACCCCGTCCTGGACGTGGACCCCTTTCGGGTGCTGAAGGTGGCGGACATCGGCGACGTGGACGTCGACCCCCTGGATGTGGAGCAGACCTTCGCCCGGGTGGAGGAGGCGGTGGGCCGGGTGCTGGAGGCCGGCGCGGTGCCGGTGTGCGTGGGCGGGGACCACTCCCTGTCGCTGCCGATCCTGCGGGCGGTGGCCCGCCGCCACGGGCCGGTGGGGATGGTGCACGTGGACGCCCACCAGGACATGTGGGAGGAGTACTTCGGCCACCGCTACTTCCACGGCACGCCGTTCCGCCGGGCGGTGGAGGAGGGCTTGCTGGATCCCCGGCGGGTGGTGCAGGTGGGCATCCGCGGCCCCGTCTACGCCGAGGACGACTTCGCCTTCGCCCGCGCCCACGGCGTCCGGTGGGTGACCGCGGACCGCATCCAGCGGGAGGGGCTGGCCCCGGCCCTGGACCTGGTCCACAGCCTGCGAGGCGGTCCCGTGTACCTGTCCTTCGACATCGACGGGGTGGACCCGGCGTTCGCGCCGGGCACGGGCACCCCCGAGCCGGGAGGGCTGTCCAGCCGGGAGGCCCTGGAGGTGGTGCGGGCCCTGGCGGGGCTGGACCTGGTGGGCGCCGACCTGGTGGAGGTCTCCCCGCCCTACGACCACGCCGGGATCACGGCGTTGCTGGCGGCGGCGGTGCTGTTCGAGGTGCTGTCCGCCCTGGCGGTCACCCGGCGGGCCGGCCGACAGGAGTCCGCGGCGGGGGCGGGTAACCCGTAATGTATCCCGCGGACAACAGAGGTGGTGACGCCATGAGGCGGTGGACGGCAGTCCTGGCGGCGTTGCTGCTGGGCGCGCTGGTGCGGCCCGGTCCGGCGCCGGCCCAGCAGGTCCTGCGTATCGGGTATCCCGTGTGGGTGGGCTACGGCCCGCTGTTTCTGGCGGACCGCAAGGGCATTCTGGCCGACCTGGGGGTGAAGGTGGAGTTCGTCCTGATGGAGGACACCAAGACCCGCTACGTGGCCCTGGCGGCCGGCAAGATCGACGGCCTGATGACCACCATCGACACGGTGGTCCTGCGGGTGCGCCCCGACTTCCAGGTGGCGGCGGTGATGGCGTTCGACGACAGCAAGGGCGGGGACGGCATCGTGGCCCGCACGGAGATCCGGACCGTCCGGGACCTCAAGGGCAAGAAGGTCGCCTTCGGCGAGGGGTCGGTCAGCCACTTCTTCCTGGGCTTTCTGCTGCAGCAGAACGGCATGACGTTCCGGGACATCATTCCCGTGAACATGACCGCCGGCGACGCCGGAGCGGCGTTCGTGGCCGGCAAGGTGGACGCGGCGGTGACGTGGGAACCCTGGCTGACCCGCGGCAAGCAGGCGCCCCACGGGCACCTGCTGGTGGACAGCAGCGCCACCCCCGGCCTGATCGTGGACGTGCTGGTGTTCCGCAAGGACGTGCTGCGCCGCCGGGAAGTGGAGGTCCGCAACGTGGTCCGGGCGTGGCACCGGGCGGTGGAGTACTGGAAGCAGAATCCCGACGAAAGCAACCGGATCATGGCCCAGGCGGTGGGCGGCTGGCTGAAGGACCCCCAGGTGTTCGCCGAGACGCTGACGGGCATCCGCTACTACGACTACGAGCTGAACCGGGCCTTCTTCGCCCCGGGCGGGGGCATCTACAAGACCGCCCAGTTCGCCATCGACTTCTGGGCGGCCCAGGGCAAAGTGCAGGTGCCGGGGCTGCGGGCCCGGGACATCGTGGACGGATCGTTCATTGCCCGCTAGGAGATCGCTGACGACCTCGGGCGCGGCTGCGCGGCCGGTTCGGCCGCGCAGCCGCCTGCTGTCCGCCCTGGACGACGCCCTGCGCCCCCACGAGCCGGTGGCGCGGCGGACGTACCTGACCGGCGTGCTGCTGTCGGCCGCCGCCCTGGCCCTGGCGTGGGCGGTCCTGACCTACGGCGGGGTGGTGCCGCCGCTGTTCCTGCCGTCGCCCACCGACGTGGTGCGCTCGGCGGTGGGCCTGCTGGCCGAGGGCAGCCTCCTGCTGCACACCCGGGCGAGCCTGCTGGTCATCGTCACCGGGTGGGCCCTGGCGGCGGTGGTGGCGGTGCCCCTGGGGATCCTGATGGGCACCCTCAAGCTGGTGGAGGCGGTGGTGGAGCCCCTGGTGGACTTCGTCCGCTACCTCCCGGTGAGCGCCATGATCCCGCTGCTGATCCTGTACATCGGCATCGGCACGGCGGAGAAGGTGGCCGTCATCTTCATCGGGACGTTCTTCCAGCTGGTGCTCCTGGTGGCCGACGTCTCCGCCACCGTGAGCAAGGACCTGCTGGACAGCGCCTACACCCTGGGGGCCAGCCGGCGCACCGTGTTCACCCGGGTCCTGGTGCCGGCCACCCTGCCCGGGGTGATGGACAACCTGCGGATCACCATGGGGTGGGCGTGGACCTACCTGATCGTGGCCGAGCTGGTCTCCGCCGACCGGGGGCTGGGCTACCTGATCCTGGACGCCATGCGGGGCCTGAACACCGACCGGATCTTCGTGGGGCTGCTGGTGATCGGCCTGCTGGGCCTGGGCTTCGACATGTTGTTCAAGTGGCTGCACCGGGTGCTGTTGCCGTGGTCGCCCCGGATCTAGCCGCGCCCGTCAAGCTGTCCCTGGAGGGCCTGCGGGTGGTCTTCACCCGCCGCCGGGGCGGTCAGGTCACCGCCGTGGAGGACCTGCAGCTGGTGGCGCGCGACCGGGAGTTCGTGTGCCTGGTGGGGCCGTCGGGGTGCGGCAAGTCCACGGTGCTGCGGGCGGTGGCCGGCCTGATCCGGCCGGCGGCGGGACGGGTGCTGCTGGACGGGGTGCCGGTGGCGGGGCCCGGGGCCGACCGGGGCATGGTGTTCCAGTCCTACACTCTGTTCCCCTGGCTGACGGTGCAGGGCAACGTGGAGTTCGGGCCGCGGCTGCGGGGGGTGCCCCCGGACCGGTGCGCCGAGATCGCCCGCCGGTACATCGCCCTGGTGGGCCTGGCGGGGTTCGAGCACGCCTACCCCAAGGAGCTGTCGGGGGGCATGATGCAGCGGGTGGCTCTGGCCCGGGCGCTGGCCAACGAGCCGGAGGTCCTGCTGATGGACGAGCCGTTTGGCGCCCTGGACGCCCAGACCCGGGCCCTGATGCAGGAGCTGCTGCTGCGGGTGTGGGAGCAGACCCGCACCACGGTCCTGTTCGTCACCCACGACATCGAGGAGGCCATCCTGCTGGCCGACCGGGTGTACGTGATGACCGCGCGGCCGGGGCGGATCAAACTCGAGGTCCCGGTGGACCTGCCCCGGCCGCGCACGGTGGAGGTGTTCGACTCGCCCCAGTACCTGCGGCTGCGCCGCCAGGTGCACCAGGCCATCCGGGAGGAGAGCCTGAAGGCCCTGGCGGCGGCCGAGCCGGAAGGCTAGGGCCCCTGGGGCTGCTTCTGCGGGACGCAGCAGATGAACTTCAGGGTGGTGGTTCCGGTGTTGCGGATCTGGTGGCGTTCGTACGGCGGCACCCACATCACCACGCCGGGGCGCAGGGGGTGCTCGCCGTCGGGGCCCACCATCACGCCCTGGCCGTCCAGCAGGTACATCTCCTGCTCGTACCAGTGCTCGTGCAGGGGCGTGGCGGCGCCGGGATCCAGCTCGAAGATGCGCATGGCGAAGGTCTGCGCCCCGCGGCGGCGGTCGATGACCCAGCGGACCCGCACTCCCGGCATGTCCGGCGGCTGCTCGGCGGGGACGTCCTCGGGACGGAAGATCTCCACGGCCGATCCCTCCCCCATAGACGTTGGGCGCCGGGCGCCACACCTCCTGGTCCCGTCAGGCGGGCACCCCGCCGCACCCGCACCGGGGGGCAAACGGGCACGTCCGGACCATCCACGGCGGGCAGGGAGGCAGCTGCTCGGGCGGCGCCCCGGCCTCCAGTAGGGCCAGCCTCCTGTCGGCCTCGGCGTGGATCTGGGGCAGGTCCCGGAAATGAATGTCGTAGACCATGAATTTGTCGCCCAGCCGCTCGTAGTACACCACCAGCCGCCCCGTCTCGGACCCGACCAGGGCGCACGCAAAGGCCAGACGGTCCACCACGTGTCCCAAGGCGTACGGGATCCGGCGCCGCTCCACCATCTCGAACAGCCGCGAGATCCGCAATACGGTGGGGAGGCCCCGAAAGGTGTCGATGCGGTCGGCCAGCGACCGCAGCCGCACGGGCACTCTCCGGAAGGCGCCGGGCAGGCCGAAACGCAGTGTCTCGTACAGGCTGTCCCAAAAGCCCCGCCGCTCCAGGTCCCGCAGCCGGGCGTCGGCGTCCTCCTCCTCGTCCTCCCCGGGGCTCAGCCGCGCGTAGGCCGACCGGCGCGGGAAGACCAGGTCGGTCAGCCGCACGCCGGCGGGGCGCGGGGAGGGCGGCACCTGCGCGGCGAGGACGGATTCCAGGGCGGGGTCCGGCCGCAGGGCGAATGATCCCGGCGGTGTCACGCGGTCCGGGGGCGGGGCGGCGCCGCAGCCGCAGACCTGCTGGTAGTCGCAGCCCCGGTCGAACCACTCGCACCGGGGCAGGCCCGCCGGGTCCCCTGTCGCCAGTGCGTGCTGCAGCAGGTCCCGGCGGCGGCGCATCTGCGCCCGGATCCCGTCCAGGTCGGCGAACTCCGCCGCAAACGCGCGCAAGCGGGCGGCCCGCTGCGGGCCCGCGCGGCCGTAGACCACGATGTGGCCGCGGGGGACGTCCACCATGGCGCAGTACATCGCCAGCTGGTCGACGTAGGCCGGCCGGGCGGCATCCAGCCCCTCGGGGAGCGCGGCGGTGGTCTTCAGCTCCACCGGCGCGTCCTCGTAGATGTCGATCTTGCCCACGATCCCTTCGAACTCCACGTACTGCTCCACGAACTCCTCGGTGGAGACCGCCGCACCGAAGGCCGCGTGGAAGCCGGTGCCGGCCAGCATGCTCTGCTGGCGGTCCGGCGAGGGCTGGATGTCCGGCCTCGTCCGGCGGAAGAAGGCCTGGCGGGGGTTGAGCAGGTCGGTGACGGAGGTCCGCCGCCGGGCCGACGGGCGGCGGAGGGCGGAGGTCAGCTCGTCCTTGACGGTCCGGTTGGCCTCGATGTTCTGGACGAAGGGCGCGGCAAAGGGGGTGCTCAACAGGTCACGCTCCCAAAAGCGCCAGCAGGCCCGCCGCGGCGGATGGGGCCGGTCGGCGGGGTCGTGAGCCGGGCCCCTCCCCAGCCCCCGGAGACCGGGAGGCTGCTTTGGCCGCCAGCCGCCGGGCGCGCCGGATCAGCCGCGGGCGCGGGACCTCCGAGCACGCGGCGGCCCGCCGGGCGTAGGCCAGGGCCCGCGCCGGGTCCCGCAGCGCCCACTCCCAGACCATCGCCAGACGCTCCAGGACCATCCAGGGCGGCAGGATGCCCTCTTGCAGCTCCCGCTCCCACAGCTCCCGCAGCGCGTCCACCTCCCCGCGGCGGCGGTAGTGGCGGGCCAGGGCGAGGGCGGTGCGCACCCGTACCCCCGGGTCACGCTCGTCCTCCAGCGCCGCGCGGTAGCACGCCACGGCGGCGTCGGACCGCCCGCTCTCGTCCAGCAGCCGGGCCAGGCCGACTTGGTCCACGTCCACCGGAGACCGGCGGGGGTCGGCCACGATCTCGCCGGCGATCCCGTGCAGGGCCACCAGCGAGAGAATGTCCTGGACGTTGTGGGCCACCACCGGCTCCAGCAGGTCGTCGTCCCGGGTCTGCAGGAAGCGCACGTACAGGGACGGGATCATCCACCCCGGCACATCCACCGCCCTCTCCACCTGGAGGACCGCCTGCTCCAGCAGGGGGAGGCTGTAGCCCCCCAGCCGGCGGTGCCACAGCCGGCGGGCCAGGCGCATCAGGTCCAGGTGCGCCGCGGGTTCAGTAAGGCGCATCCGGCACATCAGGGACCGCGTGCGCAGCAGCGGCAGGTCAAACCGGGAGCCGTTGAAGGTGACCAGGGCGTCGGCGCGGCGCAGTTCGTCCTCGACCGCGGCCAGCATCTCCCGTTCGGCGGCCAGGTCGCGCAGGATGACCTGGGTCAGGCGCAGCCCCTCCGCCGTCAGCCGGGCCACGCCGACCAGGAACACGTAGGTGCCCGTGCCGCCCGCCAGCCCGGTGGTTTCGGTGTCCAGCCAGGCCACTGAGGTTCCCGCGGGTCCCGCGGCGCGGCCCCGGGCCACGGCCTCGCCCAGGGGCCGCCGGCCGTGCACCTGGTCCGGCGGCCACAGGCGGGTGCGGATGTCCACTCCGGCCATCGGGTCTCTCCCTCAGGGCGTCGGGGCGGAGGGCCTTCCGGCGGGCTCGGCCGCCGGCACAGACGCCGGGGCCAGGGCGCGGCGCAGGATGGCCAGGCAGTCGGCCTTGCCGGCGGAGCCGGCCTCCAGCACGGGTCCCACGCAGGCGGGGCAGCCCCGGTCGCAGGGACAGGCGGCGACCAGGTCGGCGGCCGCCTGCAGCAGGACGTCGTGGATGCGGAACAGGCGCTCGGCCAGCCCCACTCCCCCGGGAGCGCGCTCGTACAGGTAGACGGTCGGCCGGCCCGTGTGGGGGGAGCGCACCTCGTACACGCGTCCCAGGTCCCGGGGGTCGCACATGACGAACAGCGGGGCGACGTTGTGCAGGGCGTGGGCCAGGGCGGCCAGGGCCCCCTGCAGCCGCTCGCCCGCAGCGGGGCCGTCGGGTCCGGGGCGCGGTCCCGGCAGCGCCGCCAGGGCGTCGGGGCCTAGAGCCCACCAGGCGGCGGTGGTGTGCACGGTGGTCTCCGGCAGGGCGATGCGGCCCCACCCGACGTTTTCGTGGGTGTGCAGCTTGAGCTTCTTGAAGATGGTGGGGCGGAACGACACCACCACGTCGCCGTGGGCGCGGGGCAGGGGTCCGGCGGCGGCGCCGTCCTCGCGTAGCACGTGGATGCCCACGGCGATCTCGGCGTCGGTGTAGTAGTCCACGTCCACCCGGCGCACGTAGGCCGTGCGGTGGTCCCAGTCCAGGCGGTCCACGTGGTACTGCTGGCCCAGGTGGAGGTAGATGGCCTGCGGGTGCACCAGGGCCGGGGCCGAGGGCAGGTCCACCTCGCCCACCACCCGGGGGGCGGGGTCGGTGGTGTCGACGATCACCACGTTCTCGGTGGACGCCGACCGCAGGCTGACGTCCTGGGCCGGGAACCGGTCGGCCACGTAGTGCCAGCGGGCGCCGTCGTGGTGGACGATGCCCTCGGTCTGCAGGTGGCGGAGGATGTCCGCCGGCACCGTCGGCCCGAAGGGCTCGTCGGCGCCCAGGGGCAGTTCGAAGGCAGCGCACCGCAGGTGGGCCGTGAGGATCAGCAGGTTGTCGGGGTTGATGAGGGCGTGCTCCGGCGTGCGGTCGAAGAAGTACTCGGGGTGCGCCATCAGGTACTGGTCCAGAGGGTCGCTGGTGGCCACCAGGACGGCCGCCGACAGGTCGGAGGTGCGGCCGGCGCGCCCCATCTGCTGCCAGGTGGAGGCGATGGTCCCCGGGTAGCCGGCCAGCACCGCCGCCTGCAGCTGGCCGATGTCGATGCCCAGTTCCAGCGCGGTGGTGGCGGCCACCGCCCGGACGGTGCCCTCCCGCAGGCCCCGCTCGATGGCCCGGCGCTCGGACGGGAGGTAGCCGGCCCGGTACCCGCGGACCGTCTCCGGGTCGGCGCCGGCCCGGGCGGCCGCGTCCTTCAGGTACGTGGTGAGCAGTTCGGCGCCCAGGCGGCTGCGGGCGAACACGATGGTGGGGATCCCGTGGCGGAGCAGTTCGGCGGCTAACTCTGCGACCTCCAGCAGGGTGTCCCGTCGGATGCCCAGCCCGCGGTGGACCAGGGGCGGGTTGATGAAGACGATGACCTTCTCCCCCGCCGGCGCGCCGCTGCGCTCGATGAGGGTGACCGGACGGCCGCACAGGCGCGCGGCGTGCTCGGCCGGGTTGCCGATGGTGGCGCTGGCGCCGATGTACAGCGGGTCGCTGCCGTAAAAACGGCAGATCCGCTGCAGCCGGCGTAGCACGTTGGCCACGTGGCTGCCGAAGACTCCCCGGTAGTGGTGCATCTCGTCCACCACCACGTACCGCAGGTTCTCGAACAGGCGCAGCCAGCTGGTGTGGTGGGGCAGGATGGCGGTGTGGAGCATGTCGGGATTGGTGACCACGATGTGGCCGGCGGCCCGGATGGCCCGGCGGGCGGAGGCGGGGGTGTCGCCGTCGTAGGTGAAGGTCTTGATGTCGGCGCCCAGGTCGGCCACCAGCCCCTGCAGCTCGTCCACCTGATCCGCCGACAGCGCCTTGGTGGGAAACAGGTACAGAGCCCGGCTGGCCGGCTCCTCCAGCACCCGGGCGAGCACCGGGAGGTTGTAGCAGAGGGTCTTGCCGCTGGCGGTGGGGGTGGCCACCACCACATCCCGCCCCTCCCGGACGGCGCGGAACGCCTCCGCCTGGTGGGAGTACAGGCTGGCGATGCCCCGGCGCCGCAGGGCCGCGGCCAGCGCCGGGTGCAGGTCGTCGGGAAAGGGCACGGTCCGCGCGGGCCGGGCGGGCAGGACCCGCCAGGCGGCGATGCGGGCAGCGGTCTGGGGGTCTGAACGGAGGCGGTCCAGAATCTGGGGCAGGGTCATGGCGGATTTCCTCCATGTCGCGGCCGTGGCGGCTTGGCAGTATGTGCGAACAAGCGTTCGCCACACTGCCTGCCTTTCCCTTCCGCCCCAATCCGGCGGGTACGGGGGCCCCCGGTCCTGCAAGATTTTCGGCCACGCTCCATCCGGGGGACGGAGGAGGTTCACCGAGCACGCCAAAACCCTACACGAATCCGTCGCAGCGGAGGTGGGGGGAATGCGAAGGGTCGGAGTCCTGCTGGGAGTTGTGGCGGTGGTGGTCCTGCTGGGCCCGGCGGCGGCCGCGCCCAAGCAGCGGGTGACCATCACCCTGACCGAGTTCAAGTTCACCCCGGCGTCGGTCACCTTGCAGGCGGGCGTCCCGGCCGTGATCACGCTGGTCAACAAGGGCACCGTTAAACATGAATTCATGGTGTACACCCGCCCCGCCCGGGCGGTGGAGGAGTGGGACGAGTACGCCATGGCCAACACCTACTTCCAGGGGATCGACGAGGTGGAGGTGGAGTTTGCCAAGCAGGGGGCCGTGGCCGGCACCAACCTGTTTGAGGTGGAGGTGCAGCCCAACCGCACCGCCACTTTGTCCTTCACCCCGACCAAGAAGGGCACCTTCGAGATGGGTTGCCACGTGGAGGGACACTACGAGGCGGGGATGAAGGGAACCCTGACGGTGAAGTAGACGCAGGATCGCTGTGAGGGGCGCGCCGCCGGGCGGACCCGGCGGCGCGCTCCGCGCTCTCATGGACGGGCCCGCTCCCGTGATGCTGGCCGGCCGTCCGGTGGCCCCGCTGGCCCTGGGAACCTGGCAGTGGGGCGACCGGTTTGTGTGGGGGTACGGCCGGGGCTACACCGACCGCGACCTGCGAGACGCATTCCAGGCCAGCGTTGCCGCCGGCGTCGGCGTGGTGGACACCGCCGAGGTCTACGGCCTGGGCTACGCGGAACGGCTGCTGGGCGCGCTCGCCCGGGAGACCGGCGCTCCGCTCGTGATAGTCACCAAGTGCTTTCCCTTTCCCTGGCGCATCGGGCGGTGGGGCCTGCGGCTGGCGCTGGCCCGCAGCCTGCGCCGCCTGGGCATGCCGGCGGTGGACGTGTACATGATGCACTGGCCCTTCGGTCCCGTGGCCATCGAGACGTGGATGGATGCCATGGCGGACGCGGTGGAGGCCGGGCTCGTGCGCGCCGTCGGCGTCTCCAACTACTCCGTGGCCCAGATGCGGCGGGCGCAGGCGGCGCTGGCCCGCCGGGGAGTCCGGCTGGCCTGCGTCCAGGTCAAGCTGAACCTGCTGGAGCGCGACGCCCTGCGTTCGGGACTGGTGGAGACCTGCCTGGCCGAGGGCATCGCCGTCATGGCCTACAGTCCCCTGGCCATGGGGGTGCTCACCGGCACCTACACCCCCGACCGCCCGCCCCCGGGATGGCGGGGCCGGCGGTATGCGCCCCTGCTCGCGCGCGCCCGGCCGCTGGTGGACGTGGTCCGGGAGATCGCGTCCTCCCGCGGCGTGTCCATGGCTCAGGTCGCCCTGGCGTGGGTCATGGCCAAGGGGGCCATCGCCGTCGCGGGCGCCAAGACCGGGCGCCAGGCGGCCGACAACGCACAGGCGCTGCGGTGGTCGCTGCGGCCCGACGAGGTCCGGGTGCTGGACGACGCGTGGGCGTGAGGGGGACCGGGCGGGGAGGAGGCGGCCGGGCGCGGGGTCTGCCAGGCCGGGGCGGCGGGTGAGGCGTCGTCTACTCGTCCCGCAGCAGGGCGTCGATGAGGTTCTGCTTGGAGAAGTGACCGAGGGTCACCAGCCGGAAGGCGCCCTCGGATCCCAGCAGCGCCCGGCGGATCTCCGCCGGCGTCCGGCCCAACCGGCGGAGGTCCCGGGCCTGGTCCCGCAGGCGCTCCCAGAAGTCCAGCTTGCGCTGCAGGGCGGCCCGGCCGTCAGGGACGACCTTCCCGCTGGCGCAGAACACGGTGGTGACCGGCAGGTCCAGGACCCGCCGCAGGGAGGCGATGATCTGGTGGGGGTTCTCGTCGCGGCGGAGCACTTTGACGTATGGACTCAAGAACAAGTCGCCGCTGAACAACCAGCCGTGGCGCTCCTCGAACAGGCAGATGTGGTCGGGGCTGTGCCCGGGCGTGTGCAGCACCCGCAGGCGCAGCCGGGGGGTGGCGATCTCGGCGGGGGCGGGCGCGGCGTCGGAGGGCGGCTGCCGGCCCCACACCGCCCGCTGGTACACGTACTGGCGGGGAGGGTGCCGCAGCAGCGGGAGGGCCAGCGGGTGGGCCAGCGGCTGCAGCCCCCGGGCGGCCAGCAGGGGGCTGTTGCCGGCGTGGTCCTCGTGGGCGTGGGTGAGGATCACGCTGCTGAGGGGCAGCCCCGCCACCGCCCGGGCGAATTCCCGCGCCACGGCGGGAGGGCCGGTATCCACCAGCAGCCCGTCCGCGTAGTAGGCGGCCACCAGGTACAGCGGCTGGCCCAGGACGATGCGGCCCATGGTGAACTGGACGACGTCGCCGATACGCCTGACGCGGACCACGGCTGCTCCTCCGGAGGACCCGTCACGCCGCCTCCTGCCCGTGTTCGCAGCGGGAGGGAAGAGCCCTGCACCGGGTGGAAATCGTCCCCGGCCCGTGCGGGAATCCGGCGGCCGGTGTCCCCGGCCGCCGGCCTCGGACACAGGGCAGGAGGCCGTCGGGCGAGGTGACGGTGATGGATCCTCTGGTGGCGTCCCTGCGCCAGATGCTGGACCAGCTCCACGACGACATCTACCGGGCCGTGGACCCCCTCGGCGACGAGGCGATCAACTGGGCCCATCCCCACCTGTCCAACACCATCGGCATCCTGCTGCGGCACATCGCCGGCTCGGAGCGCTACTGGGTCGTGGAGGTGGCCGGCGGCCGTCCGGTACACCGGGACCGGGCCTCGGAGTTCGTCCGGGAGCGCCTGGTCAAGGCGGAGCTGCTGACGGGCTTGCGGGCCGCCCACGCCGAGGTGCAGGAGGTCCTGGGGGGTCTGGGCGCCGCCGACCTGGCGTCGGAGGTGGAGATCGACTTCCGGGGTGCCCGCCGGCGCGTCACCCGCGGGTGGGCGGTGCTGCAGGCGGTGCAGCACACCGCCTACCACCTGGGCCAGATACGGCTGTTCGCCAGGATGGCGACCGCCGGCTAGGGTCCGCTTCCGGCGGCCGGTCGGGCGGCCTGGGTGGCCCGTGCGGCCGAGGGGTCGGGCAGGAAGGTCGCCTGCAGGTAGCGGTTGGAGGGGTTCCACAGGTACCAGCCCCAGGTCAGCCCGGCGTCGGCGACGGCGTCCATCTGCCGGCGGATCACCGGGGGCGGGTAGGGCGCGCCCAGGTCGAACCCCTGCAGCCACGGCCGGATGCGGGCCAGGGCGGGTCCGTTGCTGCGGGCCGTCTGCGGGCCCAGGGCGGCGGCCAGGGCGTCGCGGCGGCGCTGGGAGCTGAGCAGGGAGTAGTGGACCACCTGGTACGGGTGTGCGGCGGGGTTGGCTAGCCCCAAAAAGCCCCGGGCGTAGTGGGACGGGTACACCATGGGCGAGACGTAGTCGAAGTAGGGGAGGGCGTCCTCGAGGACCTGCCCGACGCCCAGGTCGTCCGGCCTCACGGTGACCAGCCCGAACAGGTCCACCGACAGGACCGCGCCGGTGGGGCGTAGGGCGGCGGTGAGGTATCCAAAAAACCTGCGCAGGACCTGCCGGCGCTCCTCGGCCAGCGGGTCGTACACCGGGTAGCGCACAGACCGCAGGTCTCCGTCGGAGGGAAACCGGATGTAGTCGAAGTTCAGCTCGTCCACTCCCGCCCGCGCCGCCTCCCGCCCGATCTCCACCAGGTAGTCCCACACCTCCCGGGAGGCCGGATCCACCCACCCCAGCCCCTTGCGGTCGCGCCAGACGCGCCCCCGCCCGTCCCGCACCGCCAGGTCCGGCCGCACGCGGAGCAGGTGCTGGTCCTGGAACGCCGCGATGCGCACCGCCACGTAGGCGCCCTCGGCGTGGAACAGGCGCACCAGCGCGTGCAGGTCGTAGACGGGCCGCTCGGCGCCCAGCGCCTCGATGAGCGGGCTGCGGGTGTCGAAGGCCACCACGCCGGAGTACTCCTTGACGTCGATGACGACCCCGTTGAGCTCGGTGGACCGGATCAGCGCCAGCACCTCCCGCACCCGGGCCGGGCTGGCCGCGCTCCACGCCGTCAGGTACACGGCCCGCACGTCCCCGCGGTTGCGGGGCAGGACGGGAGGTGGCGGCGGGGGCGTGAGGCGCTCGGCGCGGTGCAGCCCCGTCGCCGGGCGGGCGGCGGGCCCGGCGG
>JBBIUY010000037.1:0-29714 GCA_037440005.1 Armatimonadota bacterium
CCCGGCCGGGGGAGAGGGTTGGGGTGAGGGGGGTCCAACCTTCAACCTTCAACCTTCAACCTTCACCCTTCAACGCCGTTGAAGGGGGAGGGGGTCTGAAGGCGCGGGACAGCGGAAACGGAGGACGGGATGGCGCAGCGCATCCGGATCAAACTGAAGGCGTTCGACCACAGGGTGCTCGACCAGTCGGCCGAGCGGATCGTGGAGACCGTGCGCCGGACCGGAGCCCGGGTGTCGGGCCCGGTGCCGCTGCCGACGGACCGCAGCGTGTTCTGCGTCATCCGCTCCCCCCACATCGACAAGGAGTCCATGGAGCACTTCGAGCTGCGGACGCACAAGCGGCTCATCGACATCCTGGAACCCACCCAGAAGACCGTGGACGCGCTGAGCCATCTGGACCTGCCGGCGGGGGTGGACATCGAGATCAAGCTGTGACCGGTGCCGCGGGCCGCGCTGGGGCCCGCGGCCGGCGAGGGACGGACGATGACGGCCATCGTGGGCAGAAAGCTGGTCATGACCCAGGTCTTCGACGACCAGGGGAACGTGGTGCCGGTCACCGTCATCCAGGCGGGCCCGTGCGTGGTGACCCAGGTGCGGACGCCGGAGCGGGACGGCTACGCGGCGGTGCAGGTGGGTTTTGAGCCCGTCCCCGAGGGCCGGCTGCCCAAGCCCCTGCGGGGCGTGTTCGCCCGGGCCCGGGTGCCCGCCCACCGGATCCTGCGGGAGTTCAGGCCCGCTCCCGGAGAGACCTACGCCGTGGGCCAGCAGATCACCGTGGAGAGGTTCCGCAGCGGGGACCTGGTGGACGTGGTGGGCATCACCAAGGGCCGCGGGTTTGCCGGCGCCATGAAGCGCCACAACTTCCGCGGCCAGCGGGACTCCCACGGCGTGTCCCTGATGCACCGGGCCGTGGGGTCCATCGGGTCCTCCGACGTGGCCCGGGTGTGGCCGGGCAAGCGGATGCCCGGCCGGTACGGCGCCGAGCGGGTGACGGTCCGCAACCTCCGGGTGGTCCGCGTGGACCCCGAGCACCACCTGCTCCTGGTGCGGGGCGCGGTCCCCGGCCCCCGGGGCGGCCTGGTGATGGTCCGCACGGCGGTCGCCGCCCGGGCGGCGCAGGCGAGGTGAGCAGCGTGCCGGTGGCGCAGGTGTTCGACGCGACGGGCGCGGAGGCGGGCACCGTGGACCTCCCCGCGGAGGTGTTCGGCATCACCCCGCACCGGGCCGTGGTGCACCAGGTCCTGGTGGCCCACCTGGCCAACCGCCGGGTGGGGACCCACTCCACCAAGACCCGGGGCGAGGTCGCCTACAGCACCCGGAAGCTGTGGAGGCAGAAGGGCACCGGCCGGGCCCGCCACGGCAGCCGCCGGGCGCCCCTGTTCGTCGGCGGGGGGGTGGCCCACGGGCCCAAGCCCCGGGACTACACCCAGCGCACGCCCCGGCAGATGCGCCACCTGGCCATGCGGTCGGTGCTGTCGGCCAAGGCGGCCGCCGGGCGGGTGGTGGTCATCGAGACGCCGCATCTGGAGGCGCCCCGGACCCGGGCGCTGGCGGACCTGCTGGCCCGTCTCCCCGTGACGGGGAGGACGGTGCTCGTGACGGCCGGGCCGGATCCGGTGCTGGCCCGCTCGGCCGCCAACCTGCCGCAGGTGGCGGTGCGTCCGGCGGCCAGCCTGACGATCCACGACGCCCTGGCCGCCGACTACCTGGTCCTCACGCGGCCGGCGGTGGCGGCGCTGGCGGAGGTGTTCGGCCGGTGACGGATCCCCGGGAAGTCATCCGACGCCCGATCCTGACCGAGAAGAGCATGCGGGGCTCCCAGATCGGCAAGTACACCTTCGAGGTGGCGCCGGGGGCCACCAAGCCGCAGATCAAGGAGGCCGTGCAGAGGTTGTTCCGGGTGACGGTGGTGAAGGTGAACACCCTGCGCATCCCGGGGCGGACCCGGCGCCGCGGGCAGCACTACGTGCGGATCCCCGGGTACCGCAAGGCGGTGGTCACCCTGGCACCCGGCCAGAAGATCGACCTGGAGGCGTTCACCTAGAGGCCTGTCCGGCCCCGGGCGGATGGCCGCACCCGGGGACGGCCGACCGCAGGGAGGCTGGCGACGTGGGAATCAAAAAGTTCAAGCCGGTCACGCCGGGACGGCGCTTCTTCACCGTCTCGACGTTCGAGGAGATCACCAAGAAGGAGCCCGAACCCGCGCTCCTGGAGCCGCTGCGCAAGTCGGGGGGGCGCAACGCCCAGGGGCGGGTGACGGTGCGGCACCGCGGAGGCGGCCACAAGCGCCAGTACCGGCTGGTGGACTTCCGGCGGGACAAAGACGGCATCGTCGCCCGGGTGGCGGCCATCGAGTACGACCCGAACCGGTCCGCCCGGCTGGCGCTGCTGCACTATGCCGACGGCGAGAAGCGGTACATCCTGGCTCCGGAGGGCCTCCGGGTGGGCGACACGGTGATGTCGGGACCGGAGGCGGACATCAAGCCCGGCAACGCCCTGCCGCTCCGCCACATCCCGGTGGGGACGCTGGTGCACAACATCGAGCTGTTCCCCGGCAAGGGGGGCCAGCTGGTGCGGGCGGCGGGTGCCGCCGCCCAGGTGATGGCCAAGGAGGGGGACTACGCCCACATCCGCCTGCCCTCCGGCGAGGTGCGGATGATCCACCTGGCGTGCAAGGCGACGGTGGGGCAGGTGGGCAATCTGGAGCACAGCGCCATCTCCCTGGGCAAGGCGGGCCGGTCCCGCTGGCTGGGCCGCCGCCCGGCGGTGCGGGGGGTGGCCATGGATCCGGCCAGCCATCCCCACGGCGGCGGCGAGGGGCGGTCGCCCATCGGCATGCCGGGTCCCGTCAGCCCCTGGGGCAAACCGACGCTGGGCGCCAAGACGCGCAAGCGCAAGCCCAGCGACAAGTTCATCGTCAAGCGGAGGAGATAGGGAGGTCGGGGGATGGGGCGGTCGACCAAGAAGGGACCGTTCGTGGACGAGCACCTGCTGGAGAAGGTGCGGGAGCTGAACCGCACCCGCGAGCGGCGGGTGATCAAGACGTGGTCCCGGCGGTCCACCATCGTGCCGGAGATGGTGGGGCACACCATCGCCGTCTACGACGGCCGCAAGCACGTGCCCGTCTACATCACCGAGCAGATGGTGGGCCACAAGCTGGGCGAGTTCGCGCCGACCCGGACCTTCCGGGGCCACGGCGCGGCGGGGGCGGCCGCCGAGCGCACGACCACCGTCGCGCCTCCGGCGGCGCCGGCGGCGCCGGCGTCCGGATAGGAGGGCGTCATGGAGGCCAAGGCGGTCGCCCGGTACGTGCGACTGTCGCCCAAGAAGGTGCAGCGGGTGGTGCAGGTGATCCGCGGCCGGCCGGTGGGGGAGGCGGAGGCGCTGTTGCGCTTCCTGCCGTCCCGGGCCGCGCGGGTGGTGGCCAAGGTGCTGCGCTCGGCGGTGGCCAACGCCGAGAACAACCTGGACCTGGACCGCGCGTCCCTGGTGGTGGCCCGGGCGTTCGTGGACCGGGGGCCGTCGGCCAAGCGGGTGCAGCCCCGAGCCCGGGGCCGGGCCGATATCATCACGCGGCGGAGCAGCCACATCACGGTGGTGGTGTCCGACCAGCGGCCGTAGGGGCCGGCGGTCGGCAGCGGAGGTGACCCGGTGGGTCAGAAGATTCATCCGGTAGGACTGCGGGTGGGGATCATCCGGGACTGGGAGTCCCGGTGGTACGCCCGGGACATGGCCGGCCTCATCCAGGAGGACCTGGCCATCCGCCGGCACATCAAGGACAAGCTGGGCCGGGCCGGCATCTCCCGGGTGGAGATCGAGCGCTTCGGGACCCAGACCGGGGTCGGGGGCAAGCCCCAGGTCCGGATCATCATCCACGCCGCCCGTCCGGGGATCATCATCGGCCGGGGGGGGTCGGGCATCGACGCCCTCAAGAAGGAGCTGGAGGCGCTGACCGGCAAGCAGGTGCAGCTCACCGTCCACGAGATCCGCCGCCCGGAGCTGGAGGCGGTGCTGGTCGCCGAGAACGTGGCCCAGCAGCTGGAGCGCCGGGTGGCGTACCGGCGGGCCATGAAGCAGGCGGTGCAGCGCAGCCTGCGGGCGGGGGCGAAGGGCATCCGGATCGCCTGCTCGGGCCGGCTGGCCGGCGCCGAGATCGCCCGCTACGAGTGGTACCGGGAGGGCCGGGTGCCCCTGCACACCCTGCGGGCGGACATCGACTTCGGCGTGGCCGAGGCCCTGACCACCTACGGGCGGATCGGGGTGAAGGTGTGGATCTACCGGGGCGACATCCTGCCCGAGCGCCGGCCCGAGGTGGAGGTGCGGAGGCCTCCGCGGCTCGCCGAGCGGGCCCCGGCGGCCTCCGAGGCCGCGCCGGTCCAGGGCGCCGCCTCGTCCGAGGGCCCTCCGGTGGTCATCCCCACCCGGGAGCCGCGGCCGGTGGTGGCCAGGAGAGACGCCGATGTTGATGCCTAAGCGCACCAAGTACCGCAAGGCCCAGCGGGGTCGGATGAAGGGCCGGGTGCTGGCCGGGACCACCATCGCCTTCGGGGAGTACGCCCTGCAGGCCCTGGAGCCGGCCTGGATCACCAGCGCCCAGATCGAGGCGGCCCGCCGGGCCATCACCCGGCACGTCAAGCGGGGCGGCAAGCTGTGGATCCGGATTTTTCCCGACAAGCCGGTGACCAAGAAGCCGGCGGAGACCCGGATGGGGTCCGGCAAGGGCAACCCCGAGTACTGGGTGGCGGTGGTGCGCCCGGGACGGATTCTCTTCGAGCTGGCGGGGGTGGATGAGGCCAACGCCCGGGAGGCCATGACCCTGGCGGCCCACAAGCTGCCCATCCGGACCAAGTTTGTGGTCCGGGAAGAGGCGGCGGTGTAGCCGCCGGGCCGGGCGGGGAGGCTGACCATGCGGGCGGCAGAGCTGCGTCAGATGACCGCCGAGGAGCTGCTGCGGAAGCTGGACGAGGTGCAGCGGGAGCTGTTCACCCTGCGGCTGAAGGCGACCGGCCAGCAGCCCAACACCTCCCGGATCCGGGAGCTGCGGCGGGACGTGGCCCGGCTCAAGACCGTGCTGGCGGAAAAGGGCGTGGCGGTGTAGGAGCGGGAGGCCGATGGAGACGCGCGGCAGGCGGAAGACCCGGATCGGGGTCGTGGTCAGCGACAAGATGGACAAGACCGTGGTGGTCCGGGTGGAGACCATCCGGCGCCACCCCCTCTACGGGAAGACGGTGCGTCACGTGGCCAAGTTCAAGGCCCACAACGAGGGCAACGTCGCCCGCCAGGGTGACCGGGTGCTCATCATGGAGACCCGCCCCCTGAGCAGGGAGAAACGCTGGCGGGTGGTCCGGGTGCTGGAGAAGGCGCCATGATCCGGCCCTACACACGGCTGAAGGTGGCCGACAACACCGGGGCGCGGCAGCTGATGGTGATCCGCGTTCTGGGGGGGAGCAACCGCCGGTACGCCACCGTGGGGGACGTGGTGGTGTGCTCGGTCAAGCAGGCGATCCCCAACAGCCCCGTCAAGGAGGGCGAGGTGGTCCGGGCCGTGGTGGTGCGGACCCGGCGTCCGATCCGGCGGCCCGACGGGTCGTACATCCGGTTCGACGACAACGCGGCGGTGATCCTCAGCGACGCCCTGAACCCGCGGGGGACGCGCATCTTCGGCCCCGTGGCGCGGGAGCTGCGGGAGAAGCAGTTCATGAAGATCATCTCCCTGGCGCCGGAGGTCCTGTAGGATGGCGGTGGCGGTCGAGCGGCACCGAGTGCACGTGAAGAAAGGCGACATGGTGGAGGTGATCGCCGGCAAGCAGCGGGGCAAGCGCGGCAAGGTGCTGCGGGTCCTGCCCAAGCACGGCCGGATCATCGTGGAGGGCGTGAACGTGGTCAAGCGCCACACCCGCCCCACCCAGAAGATGCCCCAGGGGGGTATCGTGGAAAAGGAGGCCCCCATCCCGAGCAGCAAGGTGATGCTGGTGTGCCCCAAGTGCGGGCGGCCGGTCCGGATGGGGCACGGCTACCTGGCCGACGGGACCAAGGTGCGGGTGTGCAAGCGCTGCGGGGAGCAGATCGAGAAATGAGCGACGGCACGAAGAAGCGGCAGCCCGCGCCGACCCCGGCTCCGACGGCCGCCGAGGCGGCGGCCCCGCCGGCGGCCGGCCCCCGGCCCCCGGCGCGGTTGAAAGTCCTCTACCGCACCGAGGTGGTGCCGCGGCTGCGGGAGCGGTTCGGATACCGCAACATCATGGAGGTCCCGCGGGTGGAGAAGGTGGTGCTCAACATGCGGGTGGGCGACGCCACCACCGACCCGCGGTTCCTGGACAAGGCGGTGGAGGAGCTCGCCCTCATCGCCGGCCAGCGGCCGGTGGTGGTCCGGGCCAAGAAGTCCATCGCCGCCTTCAAGCTCCGCAAGGGCACGCCCATCGCGGCCCGGGTGACCCTGCGGGGGGACCGGATGTACGAGTTCCTGGACAAGCTGTTCACCATCGCGCTGCCCCGCATCCGGGACTTCAAGGGGATCTCCGCGCGGCAGTTCGACGGGCGGGGGAACCTGAACATCGGCGTCCGGGAGCAGCTGATCTTCCCCGAGATCGACTACGACCGGGTGGAGAAGATCCGGGGGATGGACATCACGGTGGTGACCACCGCCCGGACCGACGAGGAGGCGCGGGAGCTGTTGCGGCTGATGGGTCTGCCCCTGCGGGAGGCGGCCTGAAAAGACAGCGACCGGGTGGGGCGTCCGGGGCGGAGCGGCTCCGATGACCCCCGACCCCGGCAGGGGGAGGTCAGAGGTGGCCAAGAAGGCGCTGCTGGAGAAGTGGAGGCGGGAACCCAAGTTCACGGTGCGCCGGTACACCCGGTGCCTGCGGTGCGGGCGCCCGCGGGCGGTTTTCCGCAAGTTCGGCCTGTGCCGCATCTGCCTGCGGCAGCTGGCGCACCGGGGCGAAATTCCGGGACTGGTCAAGGCGAGCTGGTGAGCAGGGCGTCGACAGGGTCCCGGCCAAGGCCGGGAGACCGATGGAGGGGACGGACAGCGTGGGTGTCGTTACCGACCCGATCGCCGACATGCTGACGCGGATCCGCAACGCGATCCACGCGCGGCACGACCACGTGGACGTGCCGGCCAGCCGGCTGAAGATGGAGATCGCGCGGATCCTCAAGGACGAGGGGTTCATCGCCGACTGGCACCGGATCGACCGGGGTCCCCAGGGCGTGATCCGGATCACCCTGAAGTACGGGCCCCGCAAGGAGCCGGTCCTGTCGGGGATCCGCCGGGTCAGCCGGCCGGGTCTGCGGATCTACGCTGGCCGCAAGACGCTGCCGCGGGTGCGCGCGGGGCTGGGGGTGGCCATCGTCAGCACCTCCCGCGGGGTGATGACCGACCGCCAGGCCCGCCGGATGGGCATCGGGGGCGAAGTCATCTGCTACGTCTGGTGACGGGCACAGACCCGTGGGGAGGTCAGGTCATGTCGCGCGTGGGCAGGGCGCCCATTCCCATTCCTCCCGGCGTGACGGTCACGGTGAGCGGCCGCACGGTGGAGGTGGTGGGCCCGCGGGGCCGCCTGGTCCGGGACGTCCACCCGGACATGACGGTGCAGGTCCGCGACGGCGCCCTGGTGGTGCAGCGTCCCACCGACCAGGACACCCACCGGGCCCTCCACGGCCTCACCCGCGCCCTGCTGGCCAACATGGTCCGGGGGGTGGTGGAGGGCTACCGGGTGGAGCTGGAGATCGTCGGGGTCGGCTACCGGGCCGTCAAGCAGGGGAACGCCCTCAGCCTGCAGGTGGGCTTTTCCCACCCGGTGGTGGTGACGCCTCCCGACGGGATCCAGTTCGAGGTGCCCCAGCCCACCCGCATCGTGGTCAGCGGCATCGACAAGG
This sequence comes from Armatimonadota bacterium, assembly GCA_037440005.1. GTDB lineage: Bacteria > Sysuimicrobiota > Sysuimicrobiia > Sysuimicrobiales > Kaftiobacteriaceae > Calidihabitans. The sequence goes on from JBBIUY010000037.1 coordinate 7,879, forward strand.
AGCTGGTGGGTCAGGTGGCGGCCCGGCTGCGGGCCATCCGGCCGCCGGACCCGTACAAGGGCAAGGGGATCCGGTACGCCGGCGAGCGCATCCGGCTCAAGCCGGGCAAGACGGGACGGACCGTCGGCGGCCGGGCGTAGGAGGGCGGGGATGATCACACGGGTTGACCGCAACGCGCTGCGGCTGCGCCGGCACACCCGCATCCGCCAGCGGATCGCCGGCACCGGCCACCGCCCCCGGCTGTCGGTGTTCCGCAGCCTCAAGCACATCTACGCCCAGATCATCGACGACGAGAGGGGCGTGACCCTGGCTGCGGCGTCGACCCTGGATCCGGAGGTGCGGGACCAGGTGCGGGGCAAGCGCAAGACCGAGGCCGCCGGCGTGGTGGGCGAGCTGCTGGCCCGCCGGGCGCTGGCCCGGGGCATCGCCCGGGTGGTCTTCGACCGCGGCGGATACAAGTACCACGGCCGGGTGCGGGCCCTGGCCGAGGGCGCGCGCCGGGGCGGGTTGCAGTTCTGAGACCGGCGGGAGGCACCGATGTCGATCAAACGGGTCGACCCCTCCGCGGTGAACCTCACCGTGGAGAAGGCGGTGTGGATCAACCGGGTGGCTAAGGTCACCAAGGGCGCCAAGCGCTTCAACTTCGCCGCCCTGGTGGTGGTGGGCGACGAACAGGGCCACGTGGGCGTGGGGCTGGGCAAGGCCGCCGAGGTGCCCGACGCCATCCGCAAGGCCGTGGAAGACGCCAAGAAGCAGCTCATCGAGGTGCCCCTGCGGGGGACCACCATCCCCCACGAGGTGATCGGCCGCTACGGGGCCTCCCGGGTCCTGCTGAAGCCGGCGTCGCAGGGCACCGGCGTCATCGCCGGCGGCTCGGTGCGGGCGGTGCTGGAGGCGGCGGGGGTGAAGGACATCCTGACCAAGTCCCTGGGCTCCCGCAACCCCATCAATCAGGCCCGGGCCACCCTGGCGGCCCTGCTGGACCTGCGGACACCCGAGGAGGTGGCCCGGATCCGGGGGAAGGCGGTGGGCGAGCCCGTGGGGACCCGGCGCTGACGGGATCCGGGAGGAGACGGCGCATGCTGACCATCGACACGCTGAGACCGCCCCGGGGCGCGCGCAAGAGGCGCCGGCGGGTGGGGCGAGGCCTGGGGTCGGGCCGCGGGGTCTACAGCGGCCGCGGCCGCAAGGGACAGAAGGCCCGCTCGGGCGCCGGGCCGCGCCCGGGGTTCGAGGGCGGGCAGACCATCCTGGTCAAGCGGCTGCCCTTCCGGCGGGGCGTGCGGGCGGGCGGGGCCAGCCACACCGGGGGTGTGCGGCGACCCCGCTACGAGCCGGTGAACCTGCGGGATCTGGCCCGCTTTCCCGCCGGCAGCGAGGTCTCCCCCCAGACCCTGCGGGAGGCGGGGCTGGTGCGCCGCGGCCCGGTGAAGATCCTGGGGCTGGGGACCCTGGACCGGCCGCTGGTGGTGCGGGCCCACGCCTTCAGCCGGCGGGCGGCGGAAGCCATCGAGCGCGCCGGCGGCCGCGCGGAGGTGATCGAGGATGCTGGCCGGCCTGGTTAACGCCTGGCGGATCGCCGATCTCCGCCGCCGGCTGCTGTTTACGGCGGCGATGCTGGTCCTGTTCCGTCTGGGGGCCCACCTCCCGGTGCCGGGGGTGAACGTGGCGGCCCTGGAGCAGCTGTTCCGCCAGCGGGGCAGCGTCTTCAACTTCCTGGACCTGTTCGTGGGCGGCGCCTTCAGCAACTTCGCCCTGTTTGCGTTGGGCGTGTTCCCGTACATCACCGCCTCCATCATCATGTCCCTGCTGCAGGTGGTGTTCCCGCGCCTGAAGGAGATGGCCCAGGAGGAGGGGGAGGCGGGCCGCCGGCAGATCGGGATGTACACCCGCTACCTGACCGTGGCACTGGCCCTGCTGCAGGCTGCGGGGCAGGTGGTGCTGATCCGCAACCTGGGCGCCCTGCCCGACACCCGGCCGCTGACCATGGGGATGATCGTGGTCACCCTCATGGCCGGCACCATGCTCCTGACCTGGATGGGAGAGGTCATGACCGAGTACGGGGTCGGCAACGGGGTCTCCCTGATCATCTTCGGCGGGATCGTGGCGCGGCTGCCCAGCCAGCTGGCCCAGACCCTGCGGCTGGTGGGCGTGGGGGAGGTCCGGCTGTGGCAGTTCCTCCTGGACGTGCTGATCGTGCTGGCCAGCATCGTGGCCGTGGTCTGGGTCACCCAGGCCGTCCGCAAGATCCCGGTCCAGTACGCCAAACGGGTGGTGGGGCGGCGGGTGTACGGGGGGCAGAGCACCCACCTGCCCATCCGGGTCATCCAGGCGGGCGTCATCCCCATCATCTTCGCCGTCTCGGTGCTGCAGTTTCCGGGGACCATCGCCCAGTTCGCGCGCTACGAGCCACTGCGGCGGGTCGGCGACATGATCCTGCCCGGGCGGCCGCTGGGCGACGCCCTGTACTTCGTCCTGATCATCCTGTTCACGTACTTTTACACCGCGGTGAGCTTTGACCCCGGCGAGGTGGCCGAGAACATCAAGAAGTATGGGGGGTTCATCCCCGGCATCCGTCCGGGGCGTCCCACCAGCGACTACCTGGCGCGGGTGGTGGACCGGCTGACCCTGGTGGGCGCCCTGGCCCTGGCCGTGATCGCCATCGTGCCCCTGTACCTCTCCCGGGGCACGGGCGTGCTGACGTTCTACCTGGCAGGCACCTCGCTGCTGATCGTGGTGGGCGTGGCGCTGGAGACCATGAAGCAGATCGAGGCCTACGTCCTCATGCGCCACTACGAAGGCTTCATGCGGTAGATGAACCTCGTCTTCCTGGGACCGCCGGGTGCCGGCAAAGGCACCCAGGCCCGGCTTCTGCAGGAGCGGGAGGGCGTCCCTCGGATCAGCACCGGAGACATCCTGCGGGCGGCGGTGGCCGACGGCACCCCGCTGGGCCGCCAGGCGGCGGCGTACCTGGAGCGGGGAGACCTGGTGCCCGACGACGTCATGATCGCGGTGGTGGAGGACCGGCTCCGCCAGCCCGACACCCGACGCGGGTTCGTCCTGGACGGGTTCCCCCGCACCCGGGCCCAGGCGGAGGCATTGGACCGCATCCTGGCGGCCCAGGGACGCGGCCTGGATGCGGTGGTCTACTTTCAGGTCTCCGACGCCACGGTGGTGCGGCGCCTGGTGGGCCGGCGGGTGTGCCGGGCCGCCGGCCACATCTACCACGTGGAGTTCAGCCCGCCCCGGGTCCCGGGACGGTGCGACCTGGACGGGAGCCCTCTGGAGCAGCGGGAGGACGACCGGGAGGAGACGGTGCGACACCGGCTGGAGGTCTACCGGCGCGACACCGAGCCCCTGGTGGAGTACTACCGGTCCCGGGGCATCTTCGAGACGGTGCAGGACGGCGACGTGGAGACCGTCTACCGCCGGGTGGTGGAGATCGCCCGGGCCCGGGCTCGCGCCCGCTGAGGGGGTGCGGGGGTGGGCGCGCCGACGGCCATGGTGGTGGTGAAGACGCCGGAGGAGATCGAGCGGATGCGCCGGGCCGGGGTGCTGGCCGCCGAGGCGCTGCGGGAGGTGGTCCGGGCGATCCGGCCCGGCGTCACCGGCGTCCAGCTGGACAGCATCGCCGAGCGCTACATCCGCGAGCGGGGCGGCGTGCCCTCGTTCAAGGGCTACCGGGGTTTTCCGGCCAGCATCTGCGTCTCGGTGGACGACGAGGTGGTCCACGGCATCCCCGACCGCCGCCCGCTGCCCCAGGGCGCCATCGTGTCCGTGGACCTGGGGGCCCAGGTGGACGGGTTTCACGGCGACGTGGCGGTCACGGTGCCCGTGGGTCCGGTGGACGCCCGGGTGCGCAGGCTCCTGCGGGTCACCCGGGAGTCCCTGTACCGGGCCATCGCGGTGATCCGTCCCGGCGCCCGCCTGGGAGACGTGGGCGCCGCCGTGCAGGCGCACGTGGAGGCCGCCGGCCTGGCGGTGGTGCGGGACTTCGCCGGCCACGGGATCGGGCGGGCGCTGCACGAGGATCCCCAGGTGCCCAACTTCGGCGAGCCGGGCACCGGGGTGCTCCTGCGGGAGGGGATGACCCTGGCTATCGAGCCCATGGTGACCCTGGGGTCGTGGGAAGTGGTGATGGATCCTGACGGGTGGACGGTGCGGACCCGGGACGGCAGTCCCGCCGCCCACTTCGAGCACACGGTGGCGGTCACCGCTTCCGGGGCCCGGGTCCTGACGGCCATCCCCAACGGCGTGGTCTGACCCGCCCGGCGGGCCCCGACGGTGGACGGGCCGTCCGGAGGGCCGTATAATCGGGGAGGTTACCCCGCCGGCGCGCGGGCCGGCGGGGGGCCGTTGTTTCTCTGAGGGTGCGGGGCGCACCGCAGTCGTCCCGGGGGAGGATGGCCAAGAAGGACGCCATCGAGGTGGAAGGCACGGTGGTCGAGGTGCTGCCCAACGCCATGTTCCGGGTGCAGCTCACCAGCGGCCACCGGGTGCTGGCCCACATCTCGGGCAAGATGCGGATCAACTTCATCCGCATCCTCCCCGGAGACCGGGTCAAGGTGGAGCTCTCCCCCTACGACCCGACCCGGGGACGGATCACGTACCGGTACCGGTAGGGCGGGCCCGCTGTCCCGCCTGCCGGACGACCGCAGCGAAAAGGACGCGACCATGAAGGTGCGGGCATCGGTCAAGCGCATCTGCGAAAAGTGCAAGGTGGTCCGGCGCGGGCGCCGAGTGTACATCATCTGCGAGAACCCCAAGCACAAGCAGAAGCAGGGGTGAGAGGCTCTCGCAGCGGACGGGAGGACGGCCGATGGCACGGATTGCGGGCGTGGACCTTCCCCGGGACAAGCGGGTGGAGGTGGCCCTGACCTACATTTACGGCATCGGGCTGGGCCGGGCCCGGGAGGCGCTGGCCGCCACCGGGATCAACCCGGACACGCGGGTGCGCAACCTTACCGAGGAGGAGGTCACGCGCCTGCGGGATTACATCGACCGCCACTACAAGGTGGAGGGAGACCTGCGGCGGGACGTGGCCCTGGACATCCGGCGGCTGGTGGAGATCGGGTCCTACCGCGGCCTGCGTCACCGGCGGAACCTGCCGGTGCGAGGCCAGCGCACCCGGACCAACGCCCGAACCCGCAAGGGCCCCCGCAAGACCGTGGGGTCGGGCCGCCGCAAGCTGGAGAAGAAGTAGCCCGCCGCGGACCGGCGCGGGCGGACGGAGGGACCGCCGATGGCCAGACGGAAGGGACGGAAGCGGGAGCGGCGCAACGTGCCGCTGGCCGTGGCCCACATCCAGTCCACGTTCAACAACACCATCGTCACCATCACCGACCCCCAGGGCAACGTGCTGGCCTGGTCCAGCGCCGGCAACGTGGGCTTTAAGGGGTCCCGCAAGGGGACGCCCTTTGCGGCGGGCCTGGCGGCCGAAAACGCCGCCCGCAAGGCCATGGAGCACGGGGTGAAGCAGGTGGAGGTGTACGTGAAGGGGCCGGGGCCGGGCCGGGAGGCGGCCATCCGGTCGCTGCAGGCCGCGGGGCTGGACGTGGCCCTCATCCGGGACGTCACCCCGATTCCGCACAACGGCTGCCGGCCTCCCAAGCGGCGCCGGGTGTAGGAGGACAGAGAGCATGGGCAGGTACACAGGGCCGGTCTGCCGGCTGTGCCGGCGGGAGGGCATGAAGCTCTACCTCAAGGGCGAGAAGTGCTACACCGAGAAGTGTCCCGTCCACAAGCGGCCGGTGCCGCCGGGCATGCACGCCCAGAGCCGGCGCAAGCTCTCCGAGTTCGGGATCCGGCTGCGGGAGAAGCAGAAGCTGCGGCGCATCTACGGCGTGCTGGAGACCCAGTTCAAGACCTACTTCCAGCGGGCGGCCAAGGCCACGGGCGTGACCGGCGTGCGGCTGCTGCAGCTGCTGGAGACGCGCCTGGACAACGTGGTGTACCGGCTGGGGTTTGCCCTCTCCCGCAAGGAGGCGCGGCAGATGGTCCTCCACGGCCACATCGCCGTCAACGGCCGCAAGGTCACCATCCCGTCGTTCCAGGTCCGGCCCGGGCACGTCATCGCCCCCACGCCGCGGGGGCGGGAGCACCCGCGGGTGAAGGAGCTGGCCCAGACGGGCCTGCGGACCCTGCCGTCGTGGCTGGAGTTCAATCCGGCCACCCTGGAAGGCCGGGTGCTGGCGCTGCCGGCCCGGGAAGAGATCGACGTCCCGGTGCAGGAGCAGCTGATCGTCGAGTACTATTCCCGGTAGCGTCGCCCGGCGGCGCGGAGGAGTGATGGCCATGAGCATTGCCACCATCTGGGAAGCGCCCAAGACCAAGATCGAGTTCGCCGAACTCTCGGAGACCTACGGGAAGTTCGTGGTGGAGCCGCTGGAGCGGGGGTTCGGGGTGACGGTGGGCAACGCCCTGCGCCGGGTCCTGCTCTCCTCCATCCCGGGGGCGGCGGTGACGTCGGTGAAGATCGAAGGGGTCCTCCACGAGTTCTCCACCATCCCGGGCGTGGTGGAGGACGTGACCCAGATCATCCTCAACCTCAAGGAGCTGACCCTGCGGCTGCACACCGACAAGCCCAAGCTGCTGCGGCTGGACGTGCGGGGCAAGCGGGAGGTCACCGCCGCCGACATCCAGCAGGACGCCGAGGTGGACATCCTCAACCCCGACCTGCATATCGCCACCCTGGACCGCAAGGACGTCCGCCTGGCCATGGAGCTGGTGGTGGAGCGGGGCAAGGGGTACGTGCCGGCCGAGCGGCACCGCCGGAGCGAGCACGTCATCGGCATCATCCCGGTGGACTCCATCTTCACGCCGGTGCAGAAGGTCAACTACCTGGTGGAGGACACCCGGGCGGGGCAGGCCGAGGCCGACCGCCTAATCCTGGAGGTGTGGACCGACGGTTCGGTCCGCCCCGAGGAGGCGGTGCAGGAGGCCGCCCGGATCCTCATGGACCAGTTCCGGCTGTTCGCCACCCTGGGGCAGGAGGGGGAGGGGGCGGGAGGTCTGGACCAGAGCGCGGACGCCCAGATGGCCCGCCTGGCGGCCATGCCCATCGAGGAACTGGACCTGTCGGTGCGTCCGTACAACTGCCTGAAGCGGGCCGGCATCAATACCGTGGGCGACCTCATCCAGCGCACCGAGGAGGAGATCGTCAGCGTCAAGAACTTCGGACGCAAGTCGCTGGACGAAGTCCGCGAGAAGCTGGCGGCCCTGGGCCTGTCGCTGCGCAAGAAGGACGGAGCCAGCTGACGGGTCTCGTCCGGAGGTGAGGCGATGCTGGGGGCGGCCACACGCAAGCTGAACCGGGACACCGGGGAACGCCGGGCGCTGCTGCGGGACCTGGTGAGCGCCCTGATTTCCCACGGGCGGGTGGAGACCACGGTGGCCCGGGCCAAGGAGACCAAGAAGGTGGCCGACCGGCTCATCAGCTTGGCCCTGCGGGGCGACCTGCACGCCCGGCGGCAGGCGCGGCGGGTGCTGACCGATCCCCGGGTCCTGCGCCGGCTGTTCGCCGAGGTGGCGCCCAAGTACCAGCCGGGGCGGGGCGGCTACACCCGCGTGGTCCGCACGCGGGTCCGCCGGGGCGACGCTACCGAGATGGCGGTGGTGGAGCTGATCTGACGCCCGACCCGGGGCCGAGGGGCCGGGCGCCGCTGACGCAGGTCCGGATCCCGGGGGCCTGCGTTTCGTTTTGCGCGCCCGGTCTGCCGGACGGAGCCGGCCGATGCCACCCCTGATCGAGGTCCGCAACCTGCGCCACGTCTACCACCCCGGGGGAGCTCCCCCGGTGGTGGCGCTGGACGGCGTGTCCCTGACCATCGACCGGGGCGAGCTGGTGGCCATCGTCGGCGGCAACGGCTCCGGCAAATCCACCCTGGCCAAGCACTTCAACGCCCTGCTGCTGCCCACCGAGGGAGAGGTGCGGGTGGACGGGCTGGACACCCGCGACCGGTCCGCCCTGTGGGAGATCCGGCGGCGGGTCGGGATGGTCTTCCAGAACCCGGACAACCAGCTGGTGGCCACGGTGGTGGAGGAGGATGTGGCTTTCGGCCCCGAGAACCTGGGCCTGCCCCCCGAGGAGATCGCGGCGCGGGTGGAGGAGGCGCTGCGCATCGTGGAGATGGCCGAGTACCGGCATCACCAGCCGCACCTGCTCTCGGGCGGGCAGAAGCAGCGGGTGGCCATCGCCGGGGTGCTGGCCATGCGCCCCCAGTGCCTGGTCCTGGACGAGGCCACCACCATGCTGGATCCTCAGGGGCAGCGGGAGGTCCTGGACACCATCACCCGCCTGAACCGGGACGGGGTGACCGTGGTCCACATCACCCACGTCATGGAGGAGGCGGCCCGCTGCCACCGGGTCATCGTTCTGGCCGACGGGCGGGTGGCGCTGGACGGGCCGCCGGCGGAGGTGTTTGCGCGGGTGGAGGATCTGGCCGCCCTGCGTCTGGTCCCGCCCCCGGTGGCGGCCCTGGCCGACCGCCTGCGGCGCGACGGCCTCCCCCTGCCCGCGGGCCTGCTGGACGCCGACCAGCTGGCCGACGCGCTGGCCCGCCTGGAGGCGGACCGGACCGCGAAGCGATGGCCCTGATCGAGTGCGCCGACCTGACCCACGTGTACCTCAAGGGCACGCCCCTGGAGACGGTGGCCCTGCGGGGGGTGTCGTTGTCCATCGAGGCCGGGGAGCTCGTCGCCCTGATCGGGCCCACCGGGTCCGGCAAGTCCACCCTCGTCCAGCACTTCAACGCCCTGCTGCGCCCCACCGAGGGGACGGTGCGGGTGGCCGGGGTGGACCTGTCAGACCCCCGGGCCGACCTGCGGGCGGTGCGCCGGCAGGTGGGGCTGGTCTTCCAGTACCCGGAGCACCAGCTCTTCGAGGAGACGGTGGCCGACGACGTGGCCTACGGCCCCCGCAATCTGGGCCTGTCCGACGACGAGGTGCGCCGACGGGTCCGGGAGGCCCTGCGAATGGTCGGGCTGGACGTGGAGCGGGTTGGGCCGCGGTCTCCCTTCTCCCTGTCCGGGGGCGAGATGCGGCGGGTGGCCATCGCCGGCGTCCTGGCCATGGGGCCGCAGGTGCTGGCCCTGGACGAGCCCACCGCCGGCCTGGACCCTCTGGGCAAGGAGGAGATCCTGGAGCAGATCCGCCGTCTGCACGCCGACCACGGGCTGACGGTCATCTTCATCAGCCACAACATGGACGAGGTGGCCCGCATGGCCCGCCGGGTGGTGGTCCTGTCCCGGGGACAGGTGGTGATGGACGGACCGGTGCGGGAGGTGTTCCGCCACGCCGGGCGGTTGTCCCAGGTCGGGCTGGGCGTGCCCTCCCTCGTGGACCTGATGCAGCGGCTGCGCCGCCGCGGGCTGCCGGTGCGGGAGGACGTGCTGACGGTGGACGAGGCCCACGCCGCGATCCGGGAGGCCCTGGGATGGAGCTCGTCCGCTACGTAACCATCGGCCAGTACCTTCCCCGGGAGTCGCCGGTGCACCGCCTCGACCCGCGCACCAAGATGGGGGCGGTGGCCCTGCTGACCGTCACCATCTTCCTCGTCCGCGACTTCGCCGGCTACGGACTGCTGGCCCTGTTCCTGGCCGCCGTGGTGGCCCTGGCCCAGATCCCTTACGGGTACCTGCTGCGGGGGCTGCGTCCGGTCCTGTTTCTGCTGGCCCTGACGGTGGTCCTCAACGTGTTCTTCAGCGGGGCGTCGGGCGGCCCCGTCCTGTTCCGGGTGGGGCCCCTGGTGGCGACCCAGCAGGGCGTCCTGCGGGCCGCCTTCGTCGGGTGCCGGCTGGTCGCCCTGATCCTGGTCACGTCCCTGCTCACCTACACCACGTCCCCGGTGGACCTGACCGACGGCATGGAGCGGTTCCTGCGGCCGTTCCGCCGGCTGGGCGTGCCGGGCCACGAGCTGGCCATGATGATGACCATCGCCCTGCGCTTCATCCCCACCCTGCTGGAGGAGACCGAGAAGATCATGAAGGCGCAGATGGCCCGGGGGGCGGTTTTCGACCGGGGCGGCGTCCTCCAGCGGGCGCGGGCCCTGGTGCCGGTGCTGGTGCCGCTGTTTGTCAGCGCCTTCCGCCGCGCCGAGGAGCTGGGGCTGGCCATGGAAGCCCGGTGCTACCGGGGAGGGGAGCACCGGACCCGCATGAAGCAGCTGCGCCTGCGGGTCCGGGACGGGGTGGCCCTGGGGGTCACGGCGGCGGCGGCGGCCGCGTTCATGGTGCCCGCCTCCGTGTGGGTGAGCCTGATCCGGCGGGTCCCGTAGGGGGACGGGGTGGACCTGCGCACTCTCCGGCTGGTGGTGGAGTACGACGGGACGCCTTTCGCGGGCTGGCAGCGCCTCCCGGGCCGGCCCACGGTGCAGGGCGAGCTGGAGCGGGCGGTGTTCCGGGTGACCGGCGAGAAGACCGCGGTGGTCGGCGCCGGCCGCACCGACGCGGGCGTGCACGCTCTGGGACAGGTGGCCCACGTCCGGCTCCGCCGCCGGCTGCCCGCCGCCCGGTTTCCGGCGGCCCTCAACGCCTACCTGCCGGACGCCATCCGCGTCCTGGCGGCCGAGGACGCCGACCCCGGCTTTCACGCCCTGCGCTCGGCGACCGGCCGCACCTACCGGTACCTGGTGCTCAACCGCCCCCAGCCGTCGGCCGTCCTGCGCCACCACGCCTACCACGTGCCGGCCCCCCTGGACCTGGAGGCCATGGGGGCGGCCCTGGCGGCGCTACGGGGCCGCCACGATTTCCGGGCGTTCGGCCGGCCGGGCCCGGGCGGGCCCGTGTGCGACCTGCGGGTGGCCGAGGTGCGCCGGCTCGGCCCGCTGGTGGTCTTCACCCTGGAGGCCGACCGGTTCTTGCAGCACATGGTCCGGCGGGTGGTGGGGACCGTCCTGCGGGTCGGGGCGGGGGCCCTGACGCCGGAGGAAGTCGTCCGCCTGCGGGAGGAAGGCGGCCGCGGCGGCCCCCGGGCTCCCGCCCGGGGCGTGTACCTGGTGAGGGTGCTCTACGACGGGGTCCCCGCCCCCGAGCCGGCCTGGCCTGGCCTGGTGTGGGAGGCGCTATAATCAGGGCGCGGGCCCGTAGCTCAACGGCAGAGCGACGCCCTCATAAGGCGTGGGTTCCTGGTTCGAGCCCAGGCGGGCCCACCAGGACAGTCCGCCGGCGGACCGCGACCGCACGGGAGCGGCGGGACGGGCGGACGCGGGCCGGACCTGCCGGCCGCTCCGGGCGCTCTACGGCCGGGGAGGGTTCCGGGACGGACTGGCGCCGCCGGGCAGCCGGGGGTGGTCCAAGCCTCGGGCGGGCCGGCCGGCGCGCTGGCCGTCTCCGGAGGGAGCCGGCAGGTCCGCAGGCTCCCGCCGGCTCCTTCCGGTGAGGAGGGGAGCCAGGCCGCGGGCACCGCGCCGGCCCAGGACCCGCAGGAACGCATGCACCACGGCGGGATCGAACGCCCGCCCCGCTTCCCGCCGGATCTCCTCCACCGCCTGCAGGGGGCTTCGGGCGCGCCGGTACGGGCGGTCGGTCACCAGGGCCTCGTAGGCGTCGGCGACGGCGATGATCCGCGCCGCCAGGGGAATGCGGTCGCCGGCCAGGCCGTCGGGGTAGCCGGTCCCGTCCCAGCGCTCGTGGCTGTGGCGGACCGCCATCTTGACGTCCTCGGCGATGGGGACCGGCTCCAGAATCTCGTAGCCCAGCACCGGGTGACGGCGCATGACCTCCCACTCCTCGGGGGTCAGGCTGCCGCGCTTGGACAGCAGCTCGTCGCGGATCCCGATCTTGCCCACGTCGTGGAGCAATCCGGCGACCTGGACCACTCCCACGGCGGGCCCGTCCAGCCCCATCTCCCGGGCGATGGCCTCGGCGTACTCCGCCACCCGGGACGAGTGGTGCGCCGTGGGCATATCCCGGGCGTCCACCGCGTTGGCCAGAGACCGGACGATGCCGATGAAGGCGGCCCGCAGGGCCCGCTGCTGGCGGTCCAGGTCCCGGGACGCCTGCCGGACCACCGTGAACATGGCCACGTACAGCAGGAGGATGCCCCCCACGACGCTGGCCCGCACGGTCCGGCTCAGCCGCGCCAGGGTCGGCTCCAGGTCCGGGATGTCGGAAACCACGTGGTACACGCCCACGGGGCGGCTGTCCCCGGCGACCACCACGGGGACGAACACCTCCATGCGCCCGGCCGATTGCGGGCCGTCCTCGCGCGGGAGGAGGCGCCACCGCATCTGCCCGGCGAGGGCGTCGGTGACCGGCGGCGACAGGACCTGGACGGTGCCCACCAGCCGGGGGTCGTCGCTGTACAGGATCTCCCCGCGGCGGTTCCACACCGACACGTGGCGGACGTGGGCCTTGCCCACGAGACTGCGGAGGGTGAACTCAAACTGGGCGCGGGCCGCCGGCGGGGGCTGGAAGAAGTCGGCGGGCACCAGGCGCGGGGCGGCAAACTCCGACACGTACACCGCGAAGGCGTGGGCCTGGCGGCGCAGGGCGAAGTCGGTGGCGATCCGGGCGGCCACCTCGCCGAAGACGACGCTGAGGACGACGGCGCCGGTCAGGCTGACGAGGGTGAAGCGCTGCAGCAGGGTCAGGCCCGCCCCGGCCGCGTCCGCAGATCCGCCCGTCCCCTCCGGCTCATCCGGTCGGATGGCAGCACCTCGTCGGCGCGCTGACTCCGTGCGCCCGGCGCGGGGATACGGTCCCGTTCTCCGGCCGGGCCCGCCCCACCGGACGCGGTGAGGCGCGCCAACCGCCGGACGCCCCGTGGAACGCGGCGGCGGTCCGCCGTCCTCCCCCTGTAACGGCCGGAGGTACGGCAGAGACTAGCACGGGACGCCCCGCCCGTCAAGAACGGTCTTACCCGGTGCGGCCGCGTCCGTAGACGGCCGGCCGGGTCTGCGGGGGGTGTGGCCGGGGTAGGACCCACTCACAGGAACTCCCCCCGAGGCGGGGAAGTATCTACGCCGGCGCGGAGGGCGCCGTGCGGCAGACCCGCCGTGGGGTGAACGGCATGGACGAGCGTGAACGCACCGGCGTGTTCAAGGTGGGGGCGCCGTCGGCCCAGGACATCCGCCAGATCCTGGCCCACGTGTATCGGGCGCTCAGCGAGAAAGGATACAATCCGGTGGACCAGATCGTCGGCTACCTGCTGTCCGGCGATCCGACGTACATCACCAGCCACCGGGAGGCCCGGACGGTCATCCGGCAGGTGGACCGGCTGCTGCTGCTGGAGGAACTGGTGCGCTGCTACGTGGAGCACCGCCTGCAGCCGTCCTGACCCGGACGGCCGCCACGCCGCATCCGACCGAGCACCGACGCGGCACCGGAGGAGACCATGGAGAGGCTAGTGGTGCGGGGAGGGCGCCCGCTGCGGGGGCGGGTGAGGATCTCGGGGGGCAAGAACAGCTCCCTGGCGGTGATCACCGCCGCCTGCCTGGCGGCGGACGTGTCGGTGCTGGAGAACGTCCCCCACTGCCGGGACGTGCTGACGCTGCGGGCGATTCTGGAGGCCCTGGGGGCGCGGGTGGAGCTGCGGGGGGGGCGGATGACCGTGGACGCCCGCCGTCTGGACGGCCACGTGGCCCCCTACGAGCTGTGCCGGCAGATGCGGGCATCGTTCTACACCGCGGGCCTGCTGCTGGGCCGCCTGGGCCGGGCTCAGGTGCCGCTGCCGGGCGGGTGCGTCATCGGATCCCGGCCCGTGGATTTCCACCTGCGGGGGTTCGCGGCCCTGGGCGCCACCGTGGACATCGAGCACGGGTACATGAAGGCGGCGGCGCGGCGGCTGGCGGGGACGTCGTTCTTCGTGCCCCGCAGCAGCGTGGGGACCACCATCAACCTGATGCTGGCCGCCAGTACCGCCGAGGGCATCACGGTTTTGGAGAACGCGGCGCGGGAACCCGAGGTGGTGGACACCGCGGTCTTCTTGAACCTGATGGGAGCCCGCATCAAGGGGGCCGGGACCCACACCATCACCGTGGAAGGGGTCCGGGCCCTGCACGGGGCCTCCTACGCCGTCATCCCGGACAGGCTGGAGGCCGGCACCTACCTGCTGGCGGCTGCGGCCACCGGTGGGGACGTGCTGGTGGAGCACATGATCCCCGAGCACATCAGCGCGCTGCTGGCCAAACTGGAGGAGGCTGGCGCCGTGGTGGAGCGGGGCACCGACGGGGTGCGCGTGCAGGCAGGCCGGACGCACCGCGGGGTCCAGGTGGACACCGCCCCCTATCCCGGTTTTGCCACCGACCTGCACCCTCCCTTTGCGGCCCTGATGACGCTGGCGGAGGGCCAGTCGCGGATTCGGGAGACCATCTTCGAGTCGCGATTTGGCTACGTGGCCGAGCTGCGCCGCATGGGGGCCGACATCCGGGTGGAAGGGGACGCGGCGGTCATCACCGGGGTCCCCTACCTCACCGGGGCCCCGGTGGAGGCGGCGGACATCCGGGGAGGCGCCGCGGTGATCATCGCCGCTCTGGCCGCCCGGGGGACCACCGAGATCTCCGGCGTGGAGAACATCGACCGGGGCTACGAGCAGGTCGAGGAAAAGCTGGCCGCGCTGGGCGCGGCCGTCGAGCGCATCGAGGTGCGCGGAGAACCGATAGCCGAGCCGGTGGCCTGACGCCGCGAGCCCCTCCTGGGGGGATGCCTGCCCGCAGACCCGCGGGCCGGTCCGTGGGAAGCTTCACCCGCAGCCTGAGACCCCGCCTCCGCCTGTATAATCCGCTGTGGGCGAGTAGCTCAACGGGAGAGCACCCCGCTTACACCGGGGAGGCCGTAGGTTCGATCCCTACCTCGCCCACCACGGGCTCAGGTCCGGGCCCGACTTGGCGGGGGCATTAGATTGACCTCAGTAAATTACATCTACGGTGATCATAGCCTGATCTCCATGACGAAACCGGTACGGGGGCGGAAAACCCCCGGAGGGAAGGCTTTTTGCAGTCACGAATAAGGATTCGTACTTGGCCGCGACCCCTCTCCCGTCTCACCCCGGACCGGCCCGAGCAACTCCGAGCGAGGTGGAGGCGTGAAGAAGCTCAAGCCGCAGGAAGTGGACGTGCTGCTGCGCATCATGCAGATCGCCGACGCGCCGCAGAACCTGGACGCGATGCAGTACGTCATCTTCCAGTTCGACTTCAAGGACTACGAGCAGTTCATCCTGGAGTGTCCTCCCGGCAGCATCCGGTTCAACAACGTCCTGCGGGTGGCCGTTTTTTGCGACTACCTGGGGGTGCTGGTGGAGGGCGGCGCCATCGACGCCGAGACGGTCTTCGAACTGTATCCGATCCCCTGGGCGAAGATGGAACCCATCATCCTGGGCATGCGGCGGGAGCTGGGCTGGCCGGATCTGTTCGACTACTTCGAGCGCCTGGGCAAGCAGTATCAGAAATGGTGGGAGCCTAAGGCCAAGAAGATCAAGCTGCCGGAAGCCCCCAAGGCGGAAGCGCCCCGCCCGGCCCTGCGGCCCGCCGCCCGTCCCACCCTCGTGCAGACCACGCGCCCCCAGCGGCCCGCGGGTCCTCCCCCGGCCCGGCCCGGCACCGGCATCGTCAAGCCGGCGGCCAAGCCGGTGCCTCCGTCCAAGGCGCGCAAGCCAGCCCCGGGAGCGCGCCGGGCCTGATCGCCGGGGAAGTCACGACAAGCCGCCCTCTCGGAAGAGGCGACCGGTACGGCGACGCCGCGCTCCACGGGTTTACACGGAGCGCTCCGCGTCGTCCCCGTGGCGCACGACGCCGCCGAATCCCTCCCGGGGCGTCTCCGGGATCGCAGGGGAGGTTCTCCGGGGGCCCCGGTCTTCAGCTGCAGCCCTGCCGACACCAGCCTAGCAGACCGGCCCCGCGGGCGACAACCCGCTCCGGGCGCGTTCAGGAGGGAGCCGGGGAGGGCTGGGTGACGGCCGCCGGCGCTGCGGGGACGTCGGCGAAGACCGCGTCGGCCTCCTGCCGGACGACGTCGATGAGGGCCTCGGCCACCACTGGGTCGAACTGCCGCCCCTTCTGCCGGGCGATCTCCGCCAGGGCCTCCTCCACCGCCAGGGCCCGGCGGTAGGGGCGGTGGGAGGTCATGGCGTCGAAGGCGTCGGCGGCGGCGATGATCCGCGCGCCCAGAGGGATGTGCTGGCCGTACAGGCGGAAGACGCCGGTGCCGTCGTAGCGCTCGTGGTGGAATAGGATGTACTCTTTGCCCCGGCGGTATTCGGGCAGTTTCCCGACAATCTCGGCGCCGATGACCGTGTGCTTGCGGACCGTGTCCAGCTCCTCGGGGCTCAGTCGCTCCGGTTTCAGCAGCAGGGCGTCGGAGATGCCCACCTTGCCCAGGTCGTGCACCCGCGCCGCCTCGGCGATGGCGTCCTGCTCGTCCGGGGGCAGCCCCAGGCGCCGGGCGATCCGCCGGGCCAGGGCCGCCACCCGCTGGGAGTGGGCGAAGGTGTAGGCGTCGCGCCGGTCCACCGTGTCGGCGAGCAGCTCGATGGTCGCCCGGGCCTGGCGGCGGAGGGCGCTGGCGGTCTGCAGGGCCCGGTACACCGCCACCAGGGGCAGGGCCAGCACGCCGGTCAGCACCGGGGCGTGCACGTAGGTGAGGGCGATCACCGCCCCCAGCAGCAGCGTGCTCACGTAGGGGATCACCGCCCGCCCGAACGTCTGCCGCCAGTGGTGGACGAAACCCGACCGGTGCAGCAGCGACGCCCACCGGGTGACCACCAGGCTGTTGATGGCGAAGAACGCGCCGATCCCGGCCAGGATCCAGGCGGTCTGGACGAGGCCCAGGTCGCCCGCGAGGGGGGTGACCCCCGCGCGCTGCAGCAGCCAGGCCGTTCCTCCCACCGTCAGGACGGTCTGGCCCGCGTTGAAGGCGATGTCCCCCGGCGGCCAGCGCTGGATCACCGACAGGCCCGCGATGCCCACGGCGGCGCCCACGGTCGCCACGGCCGGCGGCAGCAGCAGGATCATGGCGAACATCACGGCGCCGGCCATGTTCACCGCCACGTTGGGGCCCACGCACACGGGACAGTAGCCGGCCACCGGGACCGCCGCGGTGCCCAGGGCGAAGACGATCAAGCGGCCGGCGTCCGCCAGCAGCGGCGGGATCCCGGCGAACAGACCGGCCAGCAGGGCGGCGGCCGCCGCCCCCACGAGGCCGACGTACACGCGCACGTCACGGGACTGGTCCACGGCGGGTCCCTCCGGCACGGGACGCGCTCTGGAGCGGGACGCAGGACGGGCTACTCGTAGACGGCAAGGGAGTTGTCGAACACGCGGAGGGTCTCCAGGCACTTGTTGGAGCAGCCGATGCCGATGGCATGGGCGGCGGGTGCGGCTGCCGTGGCGGCGATGAGGGCGACGGCCGCCACCAGCAGCAGCGCCAGCCCTGTCACCCGACGCGCAGGATGTCTCATCCCACCCTCCCCCCTCCGGCAGCAGTGTCCTGCGTCTAGCGCACCGCCCGGGCCGGCGGCCCGGGCGGGTCCAGGTGCAGCTCAGGCCGCCCGTCCGGCTCGCGCGAGCCCCGGGGCGTCCCCGACAGGATATGCTGTTGGTGAAAGGCGGTTGCAAAGTGCACCGTAACACGGGCCCTGCGGGCTGTCAACGACAGTTCCATGGCAACTCGGTGGAAGATGCGCCGGCCCAGGAATTGACGGCGCCGGACCCGAACTCGAAGGCCGTGACGTCCGCCGCCCGCCTGTACGCCCTGCAGCAGCTGGACACGGCCCTGGCCCGCCTGGAGGCGGCCCGGGCCTCGGCGGACGACGGGTCGGCGCTGCGCGCGCGGGTGGAAAAGGCCCGGGCGGTCGAGGAAGAGGCCCGGGCGGACCTGCGCGCCCGGCAGGTCCGCCTCCGGGATCTGGAGCTGCGGTTGCAGGCCGTCGGGGAGAAGGCCGCGCGGGTCAGCCAGGACCTGTACGGAGGCCGCATCTACAACCCCAAGGAGCTCACCGCGCTCCAGGAGGAACTGGCGGCCCTCCAGCGCCACCGCCGCCGACTGGAGGACGAGATTCTCGCCCTGATGGAGGAGGTGGACGAGGGGGGACGCCGGCTGGCCGCCCTGGAGGCCGAGCGGCGCGCGGCGGAGGCGGACCTGGAGGCACGGCTGGCGGCCTACCGGCACGAGGTCCAGACCCTGGAGGGCGAACTGCTGGACCTGCGCCGGCGGCGGGAGGAGGCCGCCTCGCAGATCGACCCCGCCCTGCTGCGCCGGTACGAGCGGCTGCGGGAACGCAAGGACGGCGTGGCGGTGGCGGCGGTGTCCGGGGGGACGTGCGGGGCCTGCCACGTGGCGCTGCCCGAGGTCCTCCTGAGCCGGCTCCAGCAGGAGGAGGAGGCCATCCTGACGTGCGAGGAGTGCGGGCGGATCCTGTATGTCCCGGCCGGGTAGGCACCTGGTGCTGATGGTGGACGGGGCGTCCCGGGGCAATCCGGGCCCGGCCGCCATCGGGGTCGTCGTGTCGGACGCCCGGGGGCGGGTGCTCCGGGAGATCGGGGAGTATATCGGCCAGGCCACCAACAACGTGGCCGAGTACCGCGCCTTGCTCCGGGCCCTGGAAGAGGCCCGGGCGCTGGGCGCGGAGTCGGTGGAGGTCCGGTCTGACAGCGAGCTGCTGGTCAGCCAGCTGCGGGGGACCTACCGGGTGAAAAGTCCGGACCTGGGGCCGCTGTACCTGGAAGCCGTGCGCCTGCTGCGGTCTTTCGCCGACCACGCGGTGACCAAGGTGGACCGGGGTCACAACGCGGCCGCCGACGCCCTGGCCAACCGCGCGCTGGATGCGGCGGCCCCGGAGTCGGAGGTGGAGTACGCGGTCCTGGTGGACCGGGAGGGCCCGCGATACGTGGCGCGGGTGCCGGCGCTGGGCGTGTCGGGCTCGGGCGGCACGCCTTCGGAAGCGCTGGACGCGGCCCGCCGGGAGGCCGCCCGGCGCGTCCGGGAACTGCGTGGCCAGGGCAGGCCTCTCCCCCGGGAAGAACGCATCCGCATCCGGCTGGACGGGGAGAAGACCCGCTGACCTTCGCCTCCCCGTCGACTCCTCTTCCCTCTTCCTTCTTCCCTCTTGCCTGCGGTAGCATTAACTCCGGGAGCAGGCCGGGCGACCGCTGGACGGCCCCGCCGGCTTCACGGATCCCCTCTCCTAGGGAGGGGCCGGGTGGCGGCGGAGGCTTCCAGAGGAAAGTCCGGGCACCACAGGGCAGGGCGCTGGGTAACACCCAGTGGGGGCGACCCCAAGGACAGTGCCACAGAAACATACCGCCGGTCCTGTCTCTCCCTGCCTGCAGGGAGAGGGTCTGCGGGCCGGTAAGGGTGAAATCGTGCGGTAAGAGCGCACGAGGCTCCGGGTGACCGGACGCCTGGGCAAACCCCGCCCGGTGCAAGGCCGTGTAGGGGGAGATGAGGCGGCCCGCCGATCCCCGGGTAGGCTGCTTGAGGCGCCCGGCAACGGGCGTCCCAGAGAGATGGTCGCCGCCCCGGGCAGGCCGCAGGGCCGAGCCCGGGGTACAGAACCCGGCTTACAGGCCTGCTCCCACAGATACCCCCGACATTTTTGAAGACAGTCCCGTCAGCCGGATGCGGGGACGTCCGGCGGCCGGGACCTACGGACTGACCGCCGCCCCTGCCAGCGCAGCACAGACCGCCGGCCGGTGATCGCACCGGAATGCTTCCGGTAAGGCCGCCGAGGCGACCGGCGCGCGGGCCGAGGCCGTCTCGGCCCGGGCCGGCCCCGGGGTGCGGGCCGCGGCCGCCCGCGGGTACAGCAGGTAGCGGCTGCGCACGGCTGCGAATCGGCCCAGGTCGTCCTGCCAGGACGCGACGATGCGGGCGGGGCTGTCGCCCCGCAGCAGTCCCCGGCGGACGGCGTCGGTGCCCCAGACCAGGTCGAACCGCGACCGCCCGGATGCCGCTCCCGTGAACTGCAGCAGCCCGGGGTGCAGGTCGCGCACGGCGGCCAGGATGTAGACGGCGGTCGTGGCCGGCAGGAACCGGTGCGGGTCGGTGACGATCACCCGGACGCCGGCGGCGCGCCGCGCGCCCGCCCGGTGGGGAGCGAACCGCACCCCGGGCAGACCCGCCGCGTTCAGCCTGCCGGCCAGGCCGTCCGGGTCCACGCCCGGTGCCGTGACGGTCTCAAAGGGCACGGACGTTCCCGCGCCCACCGTCAGGGAGGTGCCCTCCAGCATGCCCGTGGCGGCGTGCAGGCGCGCCGCCGCCGGTGAGGTGATCATCGGCGAGGGGCGGATCCAAGGCAGTCCCGTGTCCTCCCAGCCCATCCACGCCTGCCAGCCGGCCATGGGGACCACCAGCAGCCGCGCCCGGATCCCGAACTGGTCGTTGAACAGGCGGGCGAGCTCGCCCACCGTCATCCCGTGGACCGCCGGGATGGGATAGACTCCGATGAACGACGCAAAGCGCGGGTCCAGCAGAGGACCATCCATCTGCTCGCCGCCCAGGGGGTTGGGACGGTCCAGGACCACGAACGGGATCCCCCGCTCGGAGGCAGCCTGCATCGCCAGGGCCATGGTGGAGATGTAGGTGTACGCGCGGGCGCCCACGTCCTGCAGGTCGAACACCAGCGCATCCAGGTCCGCCAGCATCCCGGCGGTGGGCCGGCGGGTGGACCCGTAGAGGCTGCGCACGGGAACGCCGCCCAGAGATCCTTCGGGGACCGGCGCGCCGGCCGGCAGGCTGCCCGTCAGGCCGTGCTCGGGCGCGAAGAGGGCGGCCACGCGGATGCGCGGGTCCAGGGCCAGCAGCATGGCGGTGGGCCACCCGTCGGCTCCGACGGCGGCCCGGTGGGTGATCAACCCGACCCGTTTGCCCGCCAGCAGGTGACCGTAAGAGGAGAGCAGGATGTCCACGCCCGGCAGGACCCTGGGCGGGGTGGCCGAGGCGGCGGGGGACGAGGCGGCGAGGACGGCCAGGAGAAGGATGGCGCCGCGGCGAATGCCCGGTCGGAAAGGGGTCGGCATATGCGGTGTCCGTACTGTGGAGATCGCTACGTCCTCTGCGACATCACCATCCGCTGGAGCTATCTCAAAGGGCGGCTCCGTTCTGAGCGGGGGCATTTCTGCACCGGGTGCGGGCGGTCCTTCCCCCGGGGTACCGCCGACGATCTGGCCCTGTGTGCAGTCCAGGTGGCGGACATCTCCCCGGCGCTATACAGCCTGCAGCGCAGCGGCGACGTGGTGATCATCCGTCACCGCGCCGGCCTGTCGGAAGTCCTCTTCTGACCCCCTCGGCTGTGCCCCGGCCGGGGCGGCGCCAGACGCCGGGACGCGTAAACGGGCATTTTCTCGGGAAATTTACAACACGTGGGGGCGGTTGGGGCGGGGAGGGAGGCCGTGGCCGGAGCCGTCGCCAGCACCGCGGACCGAGAGCGGCCGATCGGCTTTGTCGGCCTCATGCGCAACCGCAATTACGCGCTGTTGTGGTGGGGCCAGCTGGTCTCCGAGGTCGGCAACAGATTCCACTGGGTGGCCGTGTCCCTGTGGGTGTACTCGGTCACCGGCTCGGCGGGATCGGTGTCCCTGGCGGTGGCCTCCATGTTCGCCGGCAGCCTCCTGGTCGGTCTGTGGGCCGGCGTCCTGGTGGACCGGTGGGACCGGCGGAAGATCCTGATCATCTCCGACCTCGTCCGGGGCGTCCTGGTGGCATTGATCCCGTCCTTCATGGGGATCAGCGTGTGGCTGGTGTACGCCGGCCTCGTGCTGATTTCGGTGGCCACAGCCTTCTTCCGGCCGGCGATGTTTGCGGTCGTCCCGTCGGTGGTAAGTCAGAAGGATTTGCTGGCGGCCAATTCGTTCTTTGCAGCGATGGAGACAGGTACCGAGATCTTTGGACCTGCGCTGGCGGGC
>JBBIUY010000038.1:0-28212 GCA_037440005.1 Armatimonadota bacterium
GCCGCCGCCCGGACAGCGGCAGAGGCCGCAGAGGGAGACGCGAGGGGGACGACCAGCCCGGCGGCCAGCAGCAGGCCGTGGGCGGCCAGCACGACCACGGCGGCGCGGGCCGCCCATACGAGCGCCCGCTGCGCGGTCAGCCGCCGCGCCGCCCGCCCCGTCACCCGCGCCAGGACCGGATCCACAGCCGATCCCATATACTGATCATAACACCGCCGCCGGCCCGCACCGCACCGTCGTCTCCGTCAGTCCCCGTCCGCCCAGCGCCGGCGGATCGCCAGCACCCGCAGCCGCAGCAGCACCCCACAGCCGGCGGCGACGGCCAGGTAGCCCGCTGCCACCGGCAGGAGGACCGGACGCCACCCCTCCCGCACCAGCAGCGACAGCGCCGGGACCGGCCCCGCCCACCTCCAGGGCGCGGGCAGGGCGGACGGCCCGAGGAACACCAGGCCCAGGGTCGTCCAGTGGGCCAGGCTGCGCAGGACGTCCGACTCGAACACCGCGGCGTACAGGGACCCCGCGGACCCGACGGCGGCCGCCACCGGCACGATCACCCCCGCCGCCTGCACCACCACGAGCGGCGGATCGCCCCGCAGCCCAGCCGCCACCACCACAAAGGGCGCGGTCAGCGCCGTCTGGACCACCGCCAGCACGGCGCTGGACAGGACCTTGCCCGCGGCGATGACGCCAGCCCCAAACGGCGACGCGGCCAGGTCCCACGCCGACTTCTCGCCGTCCATCACGATCTCGCCGCACCCGCTGGCGGAGGCGACGTAGCTCACCAGCGCCGCGGCCACCACCAGCACGGCGGTGAACAGCCCTTCCCGGCGCACCTCCTCCCGCCTCCCCACGTCCGGGGGAAGGGCCAGCAGCGTCAGAACCGCCAGCACCGCTAGGACCACCGTGTGCACCGTCACGGCCCGGACGCCGCCCAGGCGGTAGCGCAGCTCCGAGCGCAGGACAGGGTTCACGGCCGCACCGCCAGAGGCACCACCACCAGGTGGTGCACCGTCGCGGGATGGGAGACCTCCGACCGCACGGCCACCCGTTCGTCGGCCACCCACCCCACCAGCCAGCCGTCTGTGGTCGGCGCGGCCACGAGGGCGGCCAGGACGTCGTCCAGCAGGCGGTCGCGCGGGTCCGGCGGAGGAGAGGGCGGCCGCTGCACCGGCCGCCAGTCGGTGGGGTCGAGGACCCGCGTCATGGGGGCGGAGAGGGCCGGCAGGGAAGCGACCTGTCCCGCCCGCACGACCAGCGGGGAGAGGATCACCCTGCCCGAGAGGTTGCGGACGGTCAGTTCCAGGCCGTCGGGCCTGTCGTGCAGCCTCCCCTCCACCGGCAGCTCCACCATCTGCTGCAGCCCCACCCGCACCCCCGGGAAGGACACCTCGCCCTCGACCACCTCGGGCCCCTCGAAGGTCACCGGCAGATGCCCCTCAGGCACGAACGCGCCGCCCGCGGGAGCGCGCAGCCGCACCCGCGCCCCGTACGGCGCGTAGACGGCCACCTCCCCCCGCACGCGCGCCCAGGGGCTGCCGGGGATCCGCTCGGCCACCGAGACCTGCACCACCGCGGCGGACGCCGCCCGGGCATACAGCGAGAACCCGTACATGACCGACGCCGCCGCCGCCGACAGCGCCAGGACCGCCGCCCAGCCGTGACGGCGGGGGCCCAGGCGCCGCAGCACGGCCCGGACCAGCAGGATGTATCCCACAGACAGCGCTACCAGGATGCCCTGCAGGCTGCCGGGCAGCGGGCGCGTGGGCGGAAGCGCCCCCGCCGGGTCGGCAAGCACGGGGGGCGGTGGCGGCGCGTCCAGCACCTCGCGCCAGAAGGCGGCCTGGCCGTCCCAGGTCCGCACCTGCGGGCTGAAGGCGTCCCACCCCCAGACGGCCACCGTCCCCGCCCCGTAGCGCCCCCGGACCACCAGGGCCCGGGCTGGCGACGGAAACGCCCGCGCGCCGGCGCGCGGCCGCAGGAGCGCGGCCGGGATCTGTGACCGCAGGCCGGGCAGGTCATCTGGACCGGCCGTCACCAGCTCTGCAGGCCGGGCGGGCAGCAGGTCGTCCAGCCACGGCGCCCGCAGGGACAGCAGCCGCTCGGCGCCGGTGACCACCAGGCGTCCGCCCTGGGCCACCCACCGGACCAGCGCGTCCTGCTGGGAGGGGGTCAGCGCGGCGGGGTCGGCGTCCCGCAGGACCACGGCCGCCACCCCTCCATACCCCTGCCAGCGCTCCGGCAGCTGACGCGCGTCCACGTAGGCAGGGCCCAGGCGCCGCGCCCCGGCCACCCGCTCCAGCCCGGCAGCCTCCCGGGAGACGGCCAGGATCACCGCGTCCACCACCCGCGACGGTCGGAGGTCCACCACGGCCCGGGCCCGGACCGCTCCGCCCTCCAGGCGCACCACCGGGGGGTGGCGCACCGTGGGCAGGACGACCTCCATCGTCACGCGGTGGGGACCGCCCGGCGGCAGGCGCACTGCCCGCCGGAACACCATCGGCCGGCCGCCTGCAGGAGACGGGACTTCGACGACCAGAGCGCCGACGACGGGGATGGCCGCGCGCACCTCCACCGTCAGCGGGATCCAGCCGGACAGGGAAATCCAGCCCGCCCATCCCGCCGACGCCCGCACCTCCACCGCCCCCTGCGCGGCGGCGGGAGCACAGGCCACGGCGACCACGCCGGCGGCGAACCGGCAGGCGCGCAGCAGGCGGCGCACGACACACCCGGATGCGATGGTGGGGGGAACTTAGGCGCCGGGCGGCCCGCACCCTGCCCGCCCGCGCAGGCCGGGACGCCGCGGCGTCCGCAGATGTCAGGAGGACGTCTTGGCCGGAGTGTCGTCGGTCCGGGAGGCCGGTGCGGCCTCGCCGTCGGATGAGGACTTCTTGCGGTAGTCGGTGGTGTGAAATCCCGATCCTTTGAAGATCAGTCCCACGGAGCTGAACACGCGGCGAGCCGGTCCGCCGCACACCGGGCACGGACCGGCGGAGCCGCCCACGGCGTGGTAGACCTCGAAGTGGTGGTCGCAGCGCGCGCAGCGGTACTCGTACAGCGGCATCGTGTCTCCCTCACCCGAAGCACATTCAGTTGTATTAGTATTGGCCGCTGCGCAGACCGTGTCAAGGGCGCGCACACGGCAGGCGCGCGGTGACGCGCTGAACGCGAGGCCGGCGCCGGCAGCGCCGCGTCGGCGTTCTCCCGCCGGTCACCTCCGGGCCAGCCGGGCCAGCCAGACGGGGCCTACCCCGTCGCCGGTGTTGGTGCCGAACGTCACCTCCCGGCCGGACGGAGACCAGGAGGCCGACAGCCCCGGCGAACCGGGGAACTCCAGCCGGTAGGCGTGCACCCGCAGACGGCCGGACCCGTCGGCGTCGGCCACGTACACCTCGGCCCGCCCGTCGTCCGTCCGGGCGAACGCCACCTTGTCCGACTGGGGAGACCAGCCCACGCCGCTCACGCGCCCGGTGGCCAGCGTCACCCGTCCGGTGCCGTCCAGGCGGCTCACCACTAGCCGCGCCGCGCCCGCAGCGTCCCGGACCACCGCGGCCATCAGGCGTCCCGACGGCGCCAGGGCCAACGCGTCCGCCGGCGCCTCCAACGGGATCCGCCGGCGGTCGGGGTAGGCGATCCGGACCCTCCACGCCTCGGTGACGGCGCCCTCGTCCCCGCTCACGCTGACCAGCAGGTACAGGCTGTCGGAAAACCACTGTACGTCGGCGATCCGGCGGCCCGCCGGTGCGGCGAACACCAGGCGGCGAAATCCCCCGTCGCGGTTGGTTAACCACAGCTCGTCGGCGGACCCGCCGTCCCGCTGGCGGCGCAGCACCACCGCCAGCCGGTCGCTGCCGGGCGCCCAGGCCGCCCGCAGCGCGCGCCCCCCCAGCGCCAGGCGCTGCCGGGAAGCGCCGTCGGGGCGCAGGGTCCACACACTGCCCTCGTCCACCACCGCCAGCAGACCGACGGGCGCCGACCAGGTCAACTCTGTGCCTGTCCGGACCGGGGCCACGGACCGCAGCGTGCCGTCCAGGCGGTACACCCACACCCGCCCGTCGGCGGTGAACGCCAGGGCCGCGCCGTCAGGGGACCACACCGCCGGGGAGCGCGCCGGGCGGTCCACCACCCGCCGGACGTCCACCACCCGCAGCTGGCGGGTGCTCTCGGGCGCGGGATGCCGGCTGACCTGGCAGCCGGCGGCCAGCACCGCCAGGAGCAGGACGGGCAGCGCGCGCCCGCCTCGCGTCATGTCCGCGCCGCAGGGCAGACAGGCCGCCGGTCGCGCCGCGGCGGGATTCCTGGACATCGGCGGCGACCTGCGGGGCGCCCTAGACCACCGGGTACTTGCCCTCGGCCAGCTCGCGGGTCAGCTGGGGGATGTTGCCCAGCTCCCTCTCCAGGATCTCCCGCACCCGGCGGACGGCGACGGCGCGGCGGGCGCGCTTTTCCAGGATGATCTGCGCCGCGGCCACCTGGGGCTGGTCGATGGGGGCGCCGATCTGGCTGAGCAGCCACACGTAGACCTCCCGGATGCCGGGGACCTCCCGGTAGATCCGGTCGGCCACCTGGTGGGTCAGGATGGTGTAGATCTTGCCCACGTGGGAGACGGGGTTCTTGCCCGCGGCCGCCTCGGTCCCCATGGGGCGGTTCAGGGCGATCACCCCGTTCACCTTGTTGCCCCGACCGATCTGCCCGCTGTCCCCGCCCTCGGCGGACGTGCCCGTCACCGAGAGGTACATGCCTCCCAGGCCGCGGCCGGGCATGTCCAGGGTGTTCAGGGCCAGGGAGATCTTGCGGAGGGCGCGGGCTTCCGACCGGATGTACTCCTCCACCGCCTCGTGCATCTGCGCCTTGCGGCGGAAGTAGGTCTCCTCCGAATCGATGAACCGGTCCACGATGGCCACCGCCGCCGTCAGGGACAGCTCGTCGCCCCGCCGGCACCCCATCACCTTGATGTCCTCGCCGGCTTCGGGAAACTGCTCCTTGAACGCCGGCGAGTTCATGTACCGCTCGGTGAGCAGGACCAGCCGCTCGGTCTCGGTCAGGGGCGCGTACCCCACCGCCGCCGAGGTGTCGTTGGCTCCCGGGACCTCGCGGCGGAAGATGTCCACCAGCTCGGGGGAGCCGGGTTTGATCTGCACGTCGTAGCGGACGTGCTCCTCGGGGTCCACAAACCGCAGGTTCTCCCGGATCCACCGCTTGGCCGTGCTGACGGCGATCTCCTCGATGGGCACCCGCTGGCCGTCGATCTCGTAGGTGGCGCGGTCGCCGAAGATCAGGCGCATGGGCTCCAGGATCCGCCCCCCGCCCAGCCGGACCTCGGCGGTCCCCGCCACCAGGAAGGCCTTGTCGATGTTGTGGTGCAGGATGGCCCCGCAGCGGCGCAGGTACTCGCGGCTCAGCTCGATGCTGACCCGCTCCATGATGGCGTCGCAGATGGAATCGGGATGGCCGACCCCCTTGCGCTCGACGATCTCCACCTGGTGCTCGGAGACCGGCTTGCCGGACAGAACCTCCACCGTGATCTGCCGCACCGTGGCCTCCCCGCCGCCGCGTTCGGGGAAAGGATTCGCGCCGCCGGCGGCCGCTCCTACCCGACGCCCCTACCACCACCCCGGAGGCGGGCGGCGACGGCGGACGAAGACGGGCACCAGGATCACCCCGGCCACGAAGCCGCCCACGTGGGCCCACCAGGCCACCACCTCGGCCTCGCTGCCCAGGGTGGCTAGACCCGAGACCAGCTGCAGGACAAACCACAGGGGCAGGAACACCACCGCCGGGACCGCCACCACCCGGGTGAACAACCCCAAAGGCACCAGGGACAGGATGCGGGCCCGGGGGAATAGGACCAGGTACGCCCCCAGCACGCCGGCGATGGCGCCGCTGGCGCCCACCAGCGGCCGGTCCGACAGCGGCGCCAGCAGGGTGTGGGCGAGCCCGGCGGCCGCCCCCGCCAGCAGGTAGAACGCCACGAAGCCGGCGTGTCCCATCCGGTCCTCCACGTTGTCGCCGAACACCCACAGGTACAGCATGTTGCCGCCCAGGTGGATCCACCCGCCGTGCAAGAAGGTGTAGGTCAGAAGGGTGGGCGCCGCGCCCAGGGGGTCCGCCAGGATCCGCGCCGGCACCGCTCCGTAGGCGGTGACCAGCGCCAGCAGGCCGGCGTCGCCCGCCGACGCCATGCGCAGGAAGACCGCCACCGACGCCCCCATGAGGGCCACGGTGGCCACGGGGAACGAGCGGGACGGGTTCTCGTCGCGCAGGGGGATCATGCCGCGGCGGTGTCTTCCCAGCGCACCGCCTCCACCCCGTCCACGTCCCCCAGCGCCACCAGCAGCTCGTCCCGGCTCAGGCGGGGAGGCAGCCGCACCCCCAGGGTCAGGACTACCTTCTCGTCCATCCGCCCGGACATGTCCACGTGCTCGATGTTCACCCCGAGCTGGCCCAGCAGGGTGCCGATGCGGCCGATCTGGCCCGGCCGGTCCGCGATGATCAGGGACAGGTGGCCCACCCCCCGGCGGGGGATGCGGGCCTCCAGGCCCTTGAACAGGGTCAGGACCGCCGCCACGATGGCGGTGGTCAGGATGGCGCCGATGTAGTAGCCGACCCCCGCCGCCGTGCCGATGGCGGCCACCGTCCACAGGCTGGCCGCCGTGGTGAGCCCCTGGACGGTGACGCCGGTGCGCCAGATGGTGCCGGCGCCCAGAAAGCCGATGCCCACCACGATGTTGCTGGCCACCCGGGCGGGGTCGGCGCCGGTGCCGAAAAAGCCCACCGCCGAGATCAGGGTGAACAGGGCGGCGCCCACGCACACCAGGATGTGGGTGCGGAAGCCGGCGGGCTTCTCCGCGCTCTCCCGCTGCCAGCCGATCAGGCCGCCCAGGACCAGGGCCAGGCTCAGCCGCAGGGCGGCCACGCCGATCTGCTCCAGCACCGTCATGGTCCCGCCGCCTTCTCCCGGGCCAGCGCCTCCACCTGCTCCATCAGGGCGTCCACCAGGCGCTCTTCGGGCAGGCTGGCGATGATCTTCCCGCCCCGGAACAGCAGCCCCATGCCCCGGCCGCAGGCGATCCCCAGGTCGGCCATCCGCGCCTCGCCGGGCCCGTTGACGGCGCACCCCATGACCGCCACCTTCACCGGCGCGTTCATCCGGGCCAGCCGCCGCTCCACCTCCTGGGCGATGGCGATGATGTCCACCTCGGCCCGCCCGCAGGACGGGCAGGCCACCAGCTGCACGCCCCGGGTCCGCAGGCCCAGGCTCTTGAGGATCTCGTACCCCACCCGGACCTCCTCCACCGGGTCGGCGGCCAGGGAGACCCGGATGGTGTCTCCGATCCCGCGGGAGAGGATGGCGCCGATGCCCGCGGCCGACTTGAGGCCGCCGGCCCAGGCGGTGCCCGCCTCGGTGATCCCCACGTGGAGGGGGTAGTCCACCAGCTCGCTGATCATGGTGTAGGCCTCCACGGCCATGGGCACGTCGGAGGCCTTCACCGACACCACGATGTCGTGGAAGTCCAGGTCCTGCAGCACCTTGATGTCCTCCAGGGCGCTGTGGACCAGCGCCTCGGCGCAGGGGCGGCCGAAGCGGCGCAGGGTGGCCTTGCTGAGGGACCCGATGTTGGCGCCCACCCGGATCGGCACCCCCCGCTCCTTGGCGGCCCGGGCCACGATCCGCGTGCGCTCCCGGCTGCCGATGTTGCCGGGGTTGATGCGCAGCTTGTCCACCCCCGCCTCCAGGGCGGCCAGGGCCAGCCGGTAGTCGAAGTGGATGTCGGCCACGATGGGGATCGGGCTGCGCGGCCGGATCTGCCCCAGGGCCTGGGCGGCCTCCCGGTCGGGGACGGCCAGCCGGACGATCTCGCATCCCTCGGCGGCCAGCTGGTAGATCTGGGCCAGGGTGCCGTCCACGTCCCGGGTGTCGGTGATGGTCATGGACTGCACCGCGATCGGCGCGCCGCCGCCGATCTCGACGCGTCCCACCCGCACCCGCCGGGTCTGCTCTCGCGGCCGCAGGGCCATCGCCGCGCTCACCCCCCCACCCCTCACAGGCGGCCCAGGTCCCGCACCGTCAGGACCACCAGCAGGAGCATGAGCAGCGCAAACCCCACCAGGTGGATGTAGCCCTCCCGCCGGGGGTCCACGGGCCGCCGCCGCACCGCTTCCACCACCAAAAACAGCAGCCGCCCGCCGTCCAGGGCCGGCACCGGGAGGAGGTTGAACAGCCCCACCATGATGCTCAGCAGCGCCGCCGTGTACACGAACGGTTCCACGCCCACCTGGGCTGCCTCCCCCAGAAACCGCACCGCGTCCACGGGGCCGGACAGCTCGCGCAGAAACGTCCCGCGCCGGATCAACGCCGCCACCGCCCCGCCGATGGCCGCCACGTACTGCCCCGTGGTGGCCACCCCCCACCACAGGGCGCGCGCCGGACCCATGGGCTGGCGTACCGACTCGGGGCGAAAGCCGATGAGCCCGATCCCCTGGCGCTGGTCGCGGACGGTGGTCACCTCCACCTCAAACCGCCGGCCGTCGCGCTCCACCGTCAGGCGCAGGCGGGCGTGGGGCCGGCGGTGGATGGTGTCGATCACCTGCTCCCCGTCCGCCATGGGCTCGCCGTCGATGGCCACGATCCGGTCGCCCACCCGCAGCCCCGCGGCCGCCGCCGGGCAGGTCACCCGGCGGCCGTCGTCGGAGCACACCGTCAGCAGCTGCCCGATGCGGGGGCTGATGCCCACCGGCACGCCCAGGGCGGCCGCCAGGGCGGCGAACAGGACCACCGCCAGGACCAGGTTCATCACGGGCCCGGCCAGCACCACCGCCATGCGCTGCCAGACCGACTTGCTGCGCAGGCTGCCCGGTCCGCTGGCTCCGTCGGTGTCCTCCCCCGCCAGCTTCACGTAGCCTCCCAGCGGCAGGAGGTTGATGGCGTACACCGTGTCCCCGCGCCGCACGCTCACCAGCGCGGGGCCGAACCCCAGGGCGAACGCCAGCACGGTGACCCCCGCCCGGCGGGCCACCACAAAGTGGCCCAGCTCGTGGGCGAAGATCATCAGCCCGAAGGCGACGACGGCCCACAGCAGATGAACCGGCGGCCCGTCGCTCATGCCGTCACCCGGCCGGGACGTCCCGGGGACCGGCGGGCACCGGATCCCCCCGGGCGTGCGCCCGGGCCCAGGCGTCGGCGGCCAGGATCTCGTCCACCGTGGGAGAGCTCACCGGGCGGTGGGCGTCCATGGTCCGGCGGACCACGGCCGGAATCTGGAGGAAGCCGATGCGCCCCTGCAGGAACAGGTCCACCGCCACCTCGTTGCTGGCGTTGAGCACGGCCGGCATGGTGCCGCCCGCGGCCAGCGCCTCATAGGCATACCCCAGGCAAGGATACCGCGCCGGGTCTGGCCGTTCAAAGGTGAGGGTGAGCTGGGTCCAGTCCACCGCCGGCGCCGGCAGGGGCCGGCGCGCCCCGCCCCGCAGGGCGTAGGCGATGACCGGACGCATGTCCGGAGGCGCCAGCTGGGCCTTGACGCTGCCGTCCACAAACTCCACCAGGGAGTGGACCACGCTCTGGGGGTGGATGACCACCTCGATGCGCTCGGCGGGCACGCCGAACAGCCAGTGGGCCTCGATGACCTCCAGCCCTTTGTTCATCAGGGTGGCCGAGTCCACCGTGATCTTGGGGCCCATCTTCCAGGTGGGGTGGGCCAGGGCGTCCTCGGGCCGGGCCGCCGCCAGGGCGTGGGGGGACCAGCGCAGGAACGGGCCGCCCGAGGCGGTGAGCAGGATCCGGCGCACCGCCTGGGGGGATTCGCCGCGCAGGCACTGGGCGATGGCCACGTGCTCGCTGTCCACCGGCAGCACCTCCCGGCCCCGCGCCCGCGCCTCCTCCATGACCAGCGCGCCGGCCGCCACCAGGACCTCCTTGGTGGCCAGGGCCACGTCCCTCCCGCGCCGCAACGCCGCCAGGGTGGGCAGCAGGCCCGCCGCGCCCACCACCGCCACCAGGACCACGTCGGCCTCGCCCCAGGCGGCCAGCTCCTGCAGGGCATGCGGACCGGCCAGGAGCTCCACTCCGGCGGGCAGGTGCACCCGCAGCCGCGCGGCGGCCTGAGGGTCGGTCACCGCCACGGCCTGCGGGCGGAACCGCCGGACCTGGTCTGCCAGCGCGGCCGCATCGCGGCGCGCGCCCAGACCCACCACCTCGAACTCCCCGGTCTGGGCGACCACGTCCAGGGCCTGGCGGCCGATGCTGCCCGTGCTGCCCAGGATGATCAGACGCCGCTGCGGGCTCACCGCGGAGTCCACCGCCCCAGGGCGGCGGCCAGCACGTAGCCGACCGGCGCGGCCGTCAGCACGCCGTCGAACCTGTCCAGCACCCCGCCGTGTCCGGGCAGCAGCGACCCGGAGTCTTTGACCCCGGCCGCCCGCTTCATGGCCGACTCCAGCAGGTCGCCGGCCTGGGCGCAGATGCTGACGACGCCGCCAAAGAGCGCTCCGCCGCCGGGATGCACGCCCAGGGCCGACGCGCCCGCCGCCCCCGCCGCGACGCCCGCCGCCAGGGCGGCCAGCGCTCCCTCCCAGCTCTTGCCCGGGCTGATGCGGGGGGCCAGCCGGTGCCGCCCGGCGACGACCCCGACGGCGTAGGCCGCCACGTCCACCGCCCACACCACCACGACGAAGGCCAGGACCTCGCCCGCCTGCGCCTCCGCCCGCCAGCGGGCCAGCAGGCCCAACGGGACGCCCAGGTACGCCGGAGCCACCAGCGCGGGCAGGACCAGCCTGCGGGCAAAGATGCACCCGGAGGCGCTCCGCGCGCCGACGAACGCCCGGGCTGCGGCCGCCACCCCCAGCGCCCACCCGGCCAGCAGCGCGCCGACCCAGGGCGCGGGTGCGCGGGCGGCCAGGGTAAACGCGGCGGCCACGGCCGCCAGGGAGACGCCTGCGACCAGAGCCGGGCGGGCCGGAGCTCCTGCCGGGCGCAGGCGGGACAGCTCCGCCCATCCCAGGACGGTCACGGCCGCCAGGAGCGCCGTCCACCACGCGCCCCCGGCCCACAGGGCCGCCACCATCAGGGGAATGCCCGCCGCAGCCGTCGCGGCGCGCCGGCCCAGGTCGGCCCGGGCGAGCCGGCCGCGGACGTCATCCACCGGCGGGGTCCTCCACGCCGCCGAAGCGCCGGCGGCGCTGCTGGTAGTCGGCGATGGCCGCCTCCAGGTGAGACCGGGTGAAGTCGGGCCAGTAGACGTCGCAGAAGTACAGCTCGGTGTAGGCGATCTGCCACAGCAGGAAGTTGCTGACCCGCTGCTCCCCGCCGGTGCGGATCAGCAGGTCGGGATCCGGCAGGCCGGCCGTGTACAGGTAGCGGTCCACCAGGGCTTCGTCGATGGCGTCCGGGCGGAGAGCGCCCCGGGCCACGTCGGCGGCCAGGCGGCGCAGGGCGGCCACGATCTCCGCCCGCCCGCCGTAGTTGTAGGCCACGTTGAGGACCAGGTCGTGGTTGTCCCGGGTGAGGCGCACCACCTGCGCGATCTGCTCCCGCAGATCCGGATCCAGCGACTGCAGGTCGCCGCTCACCCGCAGCTGCACGCCGGCCCGCACCAGGTCCGACGCCTCCTCCCGCACCGCCTCGGCCAGCAGCGCCATCAGCGCCGTCACCTCGTCGGCCGGGCGTCGCCAGTTCTCGGTGGAGAACGCGTACAGGGTCAGCACCCGCACCCCCAGGTCCCGGCAGGCGTCCACGGTGCGGCGCGCCGCCTCCACGCCGGCCCGGTGGCCGGCGGCCCGGGGCAGGCCCCGGGAGGCGGCCCACCGGCCGTTGCCGTCCATGATGATGGCCACGTGGGCCGGGATGCGGGTGCGGTCCAGGGTCGCACCGGACACGCGGAGATCCGGGCTGCTCACCGGTCGGTCGACGCGGCGATCCGCTCGGGGGTCACCACCAGCTCTACGGCGCCGGCGGGGTCCCGGCGGACCCGGATGACCCGCAGGGGGCCCTCCAGGGCCACCGGGAACGGAGGCCGGGTCTCCCGCACCGACCGCACCGCCACGCCGGCGGCGGCCAGGCGGGCCCGCGCCTGCTCCAGCTCCAGACCCACCACGTCGGCGGGGTCGGGGCGGTCCGGACCGGGCGGGGGGAACGCCGGGGCGGTCACAGCTCCATGATCTCCTTGTCTTTGGCCTGGACCAGCGCGTCGATCTCGCCGATGAACCGGTCGGTGAGCTTCTGCAGCTCGTCCAGCGCCCGCCGGGCGTCGTCTTCGGAGATCTCGCCGTCATCCTCCAGGCGCTCGATCATCTCCTTGGCCTCCCGGCGCACGTTGCGGATGGCCACGCGCCCCTCCTCGGCGTGCTTGTGGGCGACCTTCACCAGCTCCCGGCGCCGCTCCTCGGTCAGCGGCGGGATGGGCACGCGCACGTGCACGCCGTCACTGCTGGGCACCAGGCCCAGGTCGCTCTTGAGGATGGCCTTCTCCACCTCTTTGACGAACTTACGGTCCCAGGGCTGGATCACCAGCAGCCGCGGTTCCGGCACCGTCACCGTGGCCATCTGGGTGATGGGGGTGGGGACCCCGTAGTAGTCGACGCGGATCTGCTCCAGCAGCGCGGGGCTGGCCCGGCCGGTCCGCAGGGCCGCCAGCTCGTGGCGGGTGGCCTCCACCGCCTTCTGCATCCGGGTCCGGGCGTCGGCCAGCACGTCCGGGATCACCGCCGCGATCCCCCTCCCTGGGTCACCAGCGTGCCCACGTCCTCCCCCAGCACGGCCCGGCGCACGTTGCCGGGCCGGGCCACGTCGAAGACGATGATGTCCATGTTGTTGTCCTTGCACAGCGCCACGGCGGTGGCGTCCATCACCTTCAGGTCCCGGTTCAGCACGTCCATGTACTCCAGCCGCCGGAACAGGACCGCGTCGGGGTGGAGGTGGGGGTCTTTGTCGTAGACGCCGGCCACGCCCTTCTTGGCCATCAGCACCGCGTCGGCCTCGATCTCGATGGCCCGCAGGGCGGCCGCCGTGTCGGTGGTGAAGTACGGGCTGCCGGTGCCGCCGGCGAAGATCACCACCCGGCCCTTTTCCAGGTGGCGGATGGCGCGGCGGCGGATGTAGGGCTCGGCGATCTGGTGCATCTCCAGGGCGGTCTGCACCCGGGTCACCAGCCCTTCTTTCTCCATAATATCCTGGAGGGCCAGGGCGTTGATGACCGTGGCCAGCATGCCCATGTAGTGGGCGGTGACCTGGTCGACCCCCAGGCGGGCCGAGAGGTCCGCCCCGCGCACCAGATTGCCCCCGCCCACCACGATGGCCACCTGCACGCCGTGGGCGGTGACGTCTTTGACCTCGTGGGCCACCAGCCGCAGCACCGCGGGGTCCAGCCCCGTGCGGCCCTCGCCCGCCAGGGCCTCTCCGCTGAGCTTGAGCAGGATCCGCCGGTACTTGGGAGAGGGGACGGAGGTCATGGACACTGCGCGGGGCGTCACTCCCCGACCCGGAATCGGGCGAACCGCCGGACCCGGATGTTCTCGCCCAGCCGGGCGACGGCCTCGGCGATCACGTCCCGCACCCGCCGGGCCTCATCCCGGATGAACGGCTGCTCCAGGAGGACCACCTCCTGGAACCACTTCTCCAGGCGCCCGTCCACGGCCGCGGCCGGCTTGCCGGCCAGCTCGGCGGCGAACTGCCGGCGCTGGGCTTCCACCGCCTCGGCAGGGACGTCCTCCCGGCTCACGTACAGGGGGGCCGCCGCGGTGACCTGCATGGCCAGGTCCCGGACCAGCCGGCGGAACTCGTCGGTGCGGGCCACGAAGTCGGTCTCGCAGTTGACCTCCACCAGAGCCCCCACGCGGCCGCCGGTGTGGATGTAGGCGTCCACGATCCCCTCGGTGGCCGTCCGGCCGGCCTTGCGGGCCGCCGTGGCCGCGCCCTGGGCCCGCAGGATCTCCGTCGCCCGGTCCAGGTCCCCCCCAGCCTCCCGCAGCGCCGCCCGGCAGTCCATCACGCCGGCACCGGTCCGGGCCCGCAGCTCCTTGATGAGTTCCACACCCACGTCCGCCGACACCTTCGGGTCCACTACCGCTCCTCCTCCACCAGCTCTTCCACCGGGACCAGCTCGGGCAGGCCGCCCTCGGCCAGGGCCTCCTCGGGCACCTCGGCGGGCACCGCTTCTTCCTCCGCCGCCATCTCGGCGGCGGCCTCCGCGGCGGGCGCTTCCTCCACCACCTCGCGCTTGCGCCGCTCCTCCAGGCCTTCCAGGGCGGCGTTGGCGATGCGGCTGGTGATCAGCCGCACGGCCCGGATGGCGTCGTCGTTGCCCGGGATGGGGTAGTCCACCTCGTCGGGATCGCAGTTGGTGTCCACGATGGCCACCACGGGGATGCCCAGCTTGCGGGCCTCGGCCACGGCGATGTGCTCCTTGCGGGTGTCCACCACGTACACCGCCCCGGGGAGGGTGGTCAGGGACTTGATCCCGCCCAGGTACTTCTCCAGCCGGGCCAGCTCCTCCAGCAGGCGGGCCTGCTCCCGCTTGGGCAGCACGTCCAGGTGGCCGCGGTCCCGCATGTCCTCGATCTCCCGCAGCCGTTCCACCCGCCGGCGGATGGTCTGGAAGTTGGTGAGCATCCCGCCCAGCCACCGCACGGCCACGTAGGGCTGCTGGGCCCGGGTGGCTTCCTCCCGGATGGCGTCCTGGGCCTGCTTTTTGGTCCCCACGAACAGGCACGTCCCGCCGGCGGCCACGACCTCCCGCACGAACTGGTAGGCCTGCTCGATCATGGGGACGGTCTTCTGCAGGTCGATGATGTGGATGCCGTTGCGCTCGGTGAAGATGTAGCGGGCCATCTTGGGGTTCCACCGGCGGGTCTGGTGCCCGAAGTGGACCCCGGCTTCCAGCAGCTGCTTCATGGTGACGACCGGCACCGCGTCTCCTCCTTCCCGGTTACCGTCCTCCGCCCCCGTCATCCCCCGCCGGACCCCACTGGGACCGCCGGCGGGATCGGAGGGCGTGCGTACTGGGTCCGCCACAGACAACCTCGCCCCGGCGTCAGCCCGGGGCGACGACCTGACCGCGGCGAACCCGCCGTAGTATAGCACACCCCGCCGGGCGGCGTCAGGCCCGTGGGTGGGCCCGGTCGTACACGCGCTTGAGCCAGTCCCGGGAGACGTGGGTGTAGATCTGGGTCGTGCGCAGGGAGACGTGGCCCAGCAGGTCCTGGACCGTCCGCAGGTCGGCGCCCCCGTCCAGCAGGTGGGTGGCGAAGGTGTGGCGGAGCACGTGGGGACTGACCCGGCGGGCCAGGGCCGCCTGACGGATCGCCCGCTGGACGATCAGCCGCACCCCGCGGTCGGTGAGGGGGCCGCCGCGGGCGTTCACGAAGACCGCGTCGGTGCGGCGGGGGCCCACCAGCTGCGGGCGGGCCCGGGTCAGGTACCGGTCCAGGGCCTCCTGGGCGGCCGCGGTGAGCAGGACGATGCGCTCCCGGCGCCCCTTGCCCAGCACCCGGATCTCGCCCTCCCACTGGAGGTCCGCCACGCGCAGCCCCACCAGTTCCCCGACCCGCATCCCGGTGGCGTACAGCACCTCCAGCAGGGCGCGGTCCCGCAGCCCCAGGGGAGTGGCCACATCGGGCGCGGCCAGCACCGCCTGCACCTCCTCAGGTGTCAGGAACTGGGGCAACCGCCGCATCCGGCGGGGCGGACCCACCAGGGCCAGGGGATTGCGGGTGAGGACTCCCTCGCGGTAGAGAAAGCGAAAGAACCCCCGCAGGGCCGACAGCTGCCGGGCGATGGAGGCCCGGGAGTAGCGGCGGTCCAGCTCCACCACGTACCGGCGGGCCACGGCGGGGGTCACCTGGTCCCACCGGGTCAGCCCCTGCCGGCGGAGGAACGCCACAAACCCCCGCAGGTCCCGGGCGTAGGCGAGCAGGGTGTGCCCGGAGGCGTTGCGCTCGCCCTCCAGCGTCCGCAGGTACGCGGCCACCTCCGGGAGCGGATCCTCCCGTCCGGGCCCGGCGGGGTGGCCCGGCGGGACCCCGGGGATGGCGCGCGGCGGACTCACGGCGCCGGCCGCTCCGCTCCCGCGGGCGCCGCCTCCTCGGCGGCCGGCGGCGGGACGGGTTCGGTGTACCCGCACGCGCGGTCCAGACAGCGCAGCTCGACGCGCCGGGCGGTCTGGCGGAGGACCAGCGGCTGCGCCCCGCACCGCGGGCACGTCCGGTCGGTGGGCCGGTCCCAGCTGGTGAAGGTGCAGGCCGGGTAGGTGCTGCACCCGTAGAAGGTCCGCCCCCGCCGCGACCGCCGCTCCACGATGTCCCCGACCTTGCAGCGGGGGCAGGAAACGCCGATGCCCAGGGACCGGGTGTAGGTGCACTCCGGGAACCCCGAACACGCGATGAACTCGCCGAACCGGCCGTGCTTGCGGACCAGGGGGCGGCCGCAGGAGGGGCACGCCTCGCCGATCTCCACCACCGACGTCTCCACCGGGGCGATCTTCTGCTCGGCCGCCAGCAGGTCGTGCTGGAAGGGCGTCCAGAAGTCGCTGACCACCTTGCGCCAGTCCAGCCGCCCCTCCTCCACCTGGTCCAGCTCCTCCTCCAGGGCGGCGGTGAAGTCGTAGTCCATCACGTCGGCGAAGTGCTCCACCAGCAGGTCGTTGACCAGCCGGCCCAGGGGTGTGGGGTGCAGCCGCCGGTTGACCGAGCGGACGTACCCGCGGCGCTTGATGGTCTCGATGGTGGGCGCATAGGTGCTGGGCCGCCCGATGCCACGCTCCTCCAGCGCCCGCACCAGGGACGCCTCGGTGTACCGGGGCGGGGGCTGGGTGAAGTGCTGCTGGGGCTCCAGGCGCTCCAGGCCCAGCACGTCGCCGGGGGCGAGGTCGGGCAGCCAGCCCTCGGCGCCGTCGTCAGCCGCGTCGTCCCGGTACACGGCGAGGAAGCCCGGGAACTTCACCCGGGACCCTGTGGCCCGGAACCGGTAGGCGCCGGCGGCGATGTCCACCGCCAGGGTGTCCAGGACCGCCGAGGCCATCTGGCTGGCCACGAAGCGTTCCCAGATCAGCCGGTACAGCCGGTACTGGTCGGGGCGCAGGTAGGGACGGACCCGGTCGGGCGTGCGGTGCACCGAGGTGGGACGGATGGCCTCGTGGGCTTCCTGGGCGGTCCGGCGCGACCGGTACGTCCGGGGGGCGTCGGGGACGTAGGCGGCGCCGTAGGTGGCGGCGATGAACTCCCGGGCTTCCCGCTGGGCCGCCTCGGCCACCCGCACCGAGTCGGTGCGCATGTAGGTGATCAGGCCCACGGTGCCCTCGGGGCCCAGGTCCACCCCTTCGTACAGCTGCTGGGCCAGGCTCATGGTGCGGGCCGCCGTGTAGCCCAACCGCCGGTTGGCCTCCTGCTGCAGGGTGCTGGTGGTGAACGGCGGGGAGGGGTGGCGGAACTGGTCGCGGCGGCGGACGTCGGTCACCACCCAGCGGACGCTGGCCAGATCGGCCAGGACGGCGTCCACCTCCTGCCGGGTGCGCAGGACCTCCACGCCCTCCTCGGCGGGAGTGCCGTAGCGCACGCCGTCGCGGCCCACCAGGCGGGCGGCAAACGCCCCGCCGGGGGCGCGCAGGTGGGCCAGCAGGGTCCAGTACTCCTGGGGGACAAACGCCTCGATCTCCTTCTCCCGGTCCACCACCAGCCGCACCGCCACCGACTGCACCCGGCCGGCGGACAGGCCGCCCCGCACCTTGCGCCACAGCAGCGGGCTGAGCTTGTAACCCACCAGCCGGTCCAGGATCCGACGGGCCTGCTGGGCGTGGACCAGGTTGAGGTCGATGTCCCGAGGGTGGGCCAGGGCGCGCTCCACGGCGTCCTTGGTCACCTCGTGGAACTCGATGCGCCTGATGGTGGGGTTGACGGGGCGCAGGGCGTCGCTGATGTGCCAAGAGATGGCCTCCCCCTCCCGGTCGGGGTCGGTGGCCATGTAGACGGCGCTGGCCCGCCGGGCGGCCTCCTTGAGCTCCCTGAGGATGGCCGCCTTGCCCTTGATGACCACGTAGCGGGGGGCGAAGCCGTTGTCCACGTCCACCCCCAGCCGGCTGCGCGGCAGGTCCTTGACGTGCCCCATGGAGGCCACGACCTCGTAGCGGCGGTCCAGCAGCTTCTTCAGCGTCCGCGCCTTGGTGGGAGACTCCACCACCACCAGGGCGCGCCGCCGACCGGATCGGCGCCGGCCCGCAGGCGCGGACGTCGCCTGCTCGGGCGTCGCCTCCGCCCGGGAAGCGGGGTCAGGGGAACGAGGTATCATCGGTCGGCTCGGCGGGCCCATCCTGCCCGCATCGAACAGCCGGCGCTCCCGCGCCGGCTGTCAATCTCGCCTCTACCTTACCACAGGCCGTCAAGGCCGCCGGATCCGGCCCGCGCCGGATGGGCGTCGGACCGCCCGGGTGGTACAGTCGGATGCGGGCCGCGCGACGCGGCCGGGAGGAGGCGGACGGGATGGCGCGACGGCTGACCCGCAGCACCCGCCACAGGATCCTGCTGGGCGTCGCCGGAGGGATCGCCGAGTCCCTGGGCGTGGATCCGGCGGTGATCCGCGCGCTGGTCCTGCTGCTGGCGTTTGCCAGCGGGATCGGCGTCCTGGCCTACGCCGCGCTGGCGCTGCTGCTGCCGCGCGCGGAGTCCGGATCCGGCGACATCCTCGCGGTGCTGACCGACAACCTCCGCGCCGCGCCCGCCGACGTGGCGGGGGCCGGCCGGCGCGCGCTGGCCATCCTGCGCGGGGAGCCCCCGCCCCCGCAGGGCCCGCCCCCGCAGGAACAGACCCCGGACCGGTAGCCGGCCGGGCGGACGCCTGCCGCCGGGATCCGTCCTACAACCTCAGGCCCCAGGCGGCGTCCAGGGAGTAGGCGCCTCCGCCCAGCAGCATCAGGGCCAGCGCCCCGGCCAGCAGGACAAAGTCGAACTCCCACCCGGTGGTGTCCATGGCCATGAACCGCACGCCCCGGCCGGCCTTGGCCTTGATGATGGCCACCAGCATGTCGATGGCGAACAGCAGCCCCAGCCACCGGGTGGCCAGGCCCAGGATCAACGCGATCCCGCCCCAGAACTCCAACACCGCCACCACCCAGGCGAAAAACAGCGGCGCCGGAATCCCCATCATCCCCAAAAACTTGGCGAAGCCGGCCGCTCCCCCGATGGGCGGCACCCGGAAGAACTTGGGATATCCGTGATAGATGAAGACCACCCCCAGGGCCACCCGCAGGGCTAGCAGCCCCCAGCTGCCCGCCTGACCGAACAGCGCCTCCATCGATCTCCCCCCTTGTGGTGGCCACGCCGCGACGGCGTGTCCGTGATAGCGGGCTCAGGATGGTGGCGCCGCCAGCCTCCAGAACTCGCCGCGGCGCACGGCGAGGTGTTCCACCCGCCCGCGCGCAGCCAGCGCCTCCATGTGTGCCCGCACCTCGTCCAGGGACCGGTCCAGCAGCTCCGCCAGCTCCCGCGTCGTCAGCGGACCGTACACGGCCAGCAGGCGCGTCGGGTCCCGCGGCGCGTATTCCCTCAGATCGGGAGCGACGCGCAGGAGCACCTGGCGGTAGGTGGCAAACGACCGGTGCCCCACAACCAGGAGAGGCTGCCCGACCCCGGGAGCCCCGACCTCCCCGGCCGCCGCAAAGAGGAGTGTGGGGAAGCCCGTGACCCCGTAGCGGCGGCACTCGGCCAGGTCGGCCTGGAAGACCCGGTCCGCCGCTCCGGCGTCCAGGTCGGCCCGGAAGCGGTCCATGTCCAGCCCGGGCACCTCCTCAGCCAGCTCCAGGTAGACGTCCGGCCGCGAGATGATCCGCCGCTCGGTCAGCGCAGCCCGACGCAGCCGCCGCAGGTACGCCTCCCCCAGAGCCTCGCCCTGAAGCTGGGCGGCCTTGACGGCGATGCAGGCCGGCCAGGTGGAGAAGTGGGGGTCGGTGATGTCCTCCATCAGCCGTTCGTCGATCGGCTGGCCGGAGCGCTCGCTCACCATGCGCCAGTGCGGCGCGACCTCCGCGGTGGTGCGGATCTGGTTGAGGCTGTCATAAAAGTCGGCCATGTCGCGCACCAAACCGCCCATCACGAACCGGATGCGGACCTGTTCCCGGTAGGTCTCTCGGATCCGGTACAGCTGGGGTTCCGTGGCCCAGCACCAGGAGCAGTACGGGTCCGTGAAGTAGGTGATCTCAACCCGGGGGGGCACGGGCCGGCACCTCCGTCCTCTCACTGATGCACACGCCGGTCGCCGTGTCGCAGACTGCGGCGTCGCCTGCATCGTCCCACACCGCCGGCCACGCAGCGGGCTGCGCCACCAGGACCTGCTCGCCCGTGCCGCCCCCATCGGGGGCCTGCACCACATCCAGGCCGCTGCGTTCGAGCCACCGGCGAGCGACGGCCGCTTCTGCCACGCCGAGCACCACCGCAACCACCCTCCCGCCCGGCCGCAGGTATGCCCTCGCCACGGCGAACACCCGCTGCCAGCGGCCGGGCTGGGCCAGCAGGTCCGGCCGGCGGATCAGCACGATGTCGAACCGATGGCGGTAGGTCTCAGGCAGGTGCGCCGCGTCGGCGCACAGGAAGCGAGCCTGAGGCCAGCGAGCGCGTGCCCGTACCACCGCCGTCTCGTCGAGGTCCACGCCGGTGAGCTCCGCGACCCGGCCGGTGGCCCACAGATCTCCAATGTCGTCCGCGTCTCCACAACCGACCTCCAGGATGCGCAGACCGGACGCGGGGGGCAGCCAGGAAGGCGCCGAGCCCCCGGGCGGGGATTCTTCCCGTCGCTCCACCACGTCCACGCCTCCTGTCACACCGCCGCCGGGGCGGCCTCTGGCTGCAGCGCGATGGCCAGCGCCTCCTCGATGGTCCGGACGAACCGCACTTCCAGGGCCGCCCGCACCTCCTCGGGGATCTCCCGCATCTCGGCGGCGTTGCGCGCCGGCAGGATCACCGTCCGCAGCCCGGCCTGCTGCGCCGCCAGCAGCTTCTGGCGGATGCCGCCCACCGGCAGGACCTGGCCCTGCAGGGTGATCTCGCCGGTCATGGCCACGTCCGCCCGCACCGGCCGGCCCGACAGCAGCGACACCAGGGCTGTGACCATGGCCAGGCCCGCCGACGGCCCGTCTTTGGGTGTCGCCCCCGCCGGCACGTGGATGTGCACCTCGTGACCCCGCAACAGGGCCGGGTCCACGCCCAGCGCCTGCCCGGCGGCCCGCACGTAGCTGAGGGCGATCTGGGCCGACTCCTTCATCACCTCGCCCAGGTGTCCGGTGAGGGTCAGCCGCTCCTCGCCGGGCATGCGGGCGGCTTCCACGAAGATCACCTCGCCGCCGGTGGGCGTCACCGCCAGCCCCGTGGCCACCCCGGGGCGCCCGGTGCGCTCGGCCAGGTCGGAGACGAAGCGGGGCACGCCCAGGTAGTCGGGCACGCGGGACGCGTCCACGGTCACCGGCGGCTGGAGCTGTCCCGCGGCCACGGCGGTCGCCACCTTGCGCAGGATGCGCCCGATCTCCCGCTCCAGATTCCGCACCCCGGCCTCCCGGGTGTAGTCGCGGATGACGGCGCGCGCCGCGTCGTCGGTCAGGGTCACCTCCTCCGCCCGGAGCCCGGTCTGGGCCAGCTGGCGGGGGATGAGGAAGCGGCGGGCGATGTGGAGTTTGTCATGCTCGGTGTAGCCGTCCAGGCGGAGGACCTCCATGCGGTCCCGCAGGGCCGGGGGGATGGGGTCCAGCAGGTTGGCGGTGGTGATGAACATCACCCGGGACAGGTCGAAGTCCACATCCAGGTACAGGTCCCGGAAGTGGGCGTTTTGCGCCGGGTCCAGCACCTCCAGCAGCGCCGCCGCCGGATCCCCGCGCCAGTCGGCGCCGATCTTGTCCACCTCGTCCAGCATGAACACCGGGTTGTTGGTGCCCGCGCGCCGGATGCCCTGGATGATGCGGCCGGGCATCGCCCCCACGTAGGTGCGCCGGTGACCGCGGATCTCGGCCTCGTCCCGGATGCCTCCCAAGGACATGCGGGTGAACGTGCGGCCCAGGGCGCGGGCGATGCTCTGGCCCAGGGACGTCTTGCCCACCCCCGGGGGGCCCACAAAGCACAGGATCACCGGCCCGTCTCCCCCGCCGACGCTCCGTTCGGCCCGCAGCTTGCGCACCGCCAGGTA
The DNA here is from genome assembly GCA_037440005.1 of Armatimonadota bacterium. GTDB lineage: Bacteria > Sysuimicrobiota > Sysuimicrobiia > Sysuimicrobiales > Kaftiobacteriaceae > Calidihabitans. Next base: position 22,148 of record JBBIUY010000038.1, read on the forward strand.
CTCCAGGATGCGCTCTTTGACCTCCTGGAGGTCGTAGTGGTCCTCGTCCAGCACTGCCCGGGCCCGGGCGATGTCGATCTCCTCGGGATCCGAGCGCTGCCAGGGCAGGTCCACCAGCCACTCCAGGTAGGTCTTGATGACGCTGTACTCGGCCGCCTGGGGCGGCATGCGCTCCAGGCGCGCCAGCTCCCGCAGCGCCTCCCGCCGGGCCTCCTCGGGCATCCCGGCGGCCTCGATGCGCTGCCGGTACCGCTCGATCTCGGCGGCCTCGTCGTCCTCCTCCCCCAGCTCCCGCCGGATCGCCCGCAGCTGCTCGCGGAGGATGTACTCCCGCTGGGTCTTCTCCACCGCCTCCCGCACCTGGGAGCGGATCTCCTCGCGCAGCTCCTGCAGCTGGATCTGGCGCTGGAAGAACGCCAGGACCTTCTGCAGGCGCTCGGTGAGGTCGAAGGTCTGCAGCAGGTCGGCCCGCTCGGCAAACGTCATCTCGGGAGCGTACCCGGCGTTGTCGGCCAGCTGGCCGGGGTGGGCGATGCTGCGGACGAAGTTCAACACCTCCTGAGGGATTCCGGGCTGGCGGCTGACGAACAGCTCGATGGCCGCCAGGACCCGCAACCGCAGCTGCTCCGCCTCCGGGGACCAGGACTGCGGGTCGGGCCGGGACTCGTAGGTGAAGCGCAGGCAGGGCTGCTCCTGGACCAGCTGGCCCAGCACCGCCCGGTGCAGGGCGCGGACCAGGATGCCCCGCTCGGTGGGGCCGCTGTGGGAGACCCGCTCGATGCGGGCCACCACCCCCACCGGCAGCAGCCGCTCGGCCAGGGACCGGTCCTCGCTGTCCGGCTGCGCCGGCACCAGCAGGATCAGGTGGTCCCCCCGGGTCGCCTCGTCCACCGCCGCGGCTCCCGCCGCGTCGCTGATCGGCAGGGTGAGGGCCATGGAGGGCAGCACCACCGCGCCGGACAGCACCACGGCCGGCAGGGTGGGGCGGTCCTGTCCCGGCACACCCGTCCTCTGCCGCTCTCCCGTGCTCATCGGTCACCTCCTGCCCGGAACTCTTCCCGCGCCCGCAGCGAGGCCACCCACGCTTCCAGCCGCTCCTCCCGGTGGGCGCCCACCAGGACGTACCGCCCCTCGGCCACCAGGGTCGGCACCGCGGTCACGCCGTACCGCCGCGCCCGCGCCAGGTCCTGCTCCACCAGCTCCGCCGCGCGCGGACTGCGGTAATCCCGCTCCCAACGCTCCACGTCCAGCCCCGCGTCGGCAGCGCACGCCCGCAGCACCTCGTCGTCGGCGATATTCCGGCACTCGGTCAGGTGGGCCCGCTGCACCCGGTCGAACATGGCCCAGTGGGCCGCCGGACCCCCCTGGATCTCCGCCGCCTTGCACGCCCGCAGCCCCGGCATCGACCAGGGATACTCAAAGGGGCGGGTGGCCATCAGGTCGGCGTTGATCCGGTGCTCGTCGTCGTTGGCGTTGGCCGCCCGCCAGTGCGTCAAGATCTCCCGCTTGCCGGCCTCCGGCGAACCGAAGATGGCCGCGATCGCCCGGGGCGTGGGCGCCAGGGCGAAGCACCGGTGCTCCACGGTGACCTCCGGATGTCGCTCCGCCACCCGGCGGAGCCGCGGCGACAGCGCGTAGCACCACGCTCACAACACGTCGTGGAAGAACTCCACCGTCACGGCTCCACCTCCGCTCCGCCCTACCGCAGCAGGGCCAGCGGCCACGGCTGCGGGATGGCCAGCAGCATCCACGCGGACGCCAGCAGGGCCAGGTTTTTGGTGAAGTTCACCATCTGGGCCATCTTCTGCATGGGGTCCTGCACCGCCCAGAAATCGTGCATCCAGAACGTCACCGGAATGAAGAAGACCGTCAGGGCGGCGACGCCCACAGCCGGGTAGACGCCCAGGAGGATCGTCACCCCACCCACCAGCAGCAGCAGGCCGGCCGCCACCACCAGCACCCTGGCGGCCGGCACGCCCTTGCTGGCCGCCCAGTGGCCCATCTCGTTGGCCCGGGTGAAGTGGTTGAAGGCGTTGAACAGATAGTACACACCCAGGATGATGCGGCCGGCCAGGAACAGCGCATCCACCATGCTCAAACCACCTCCCTTGAGTTTTTGGAGTTCTAAAACGGTGGAACTTGCGCCCACGCGATATTTATTCCGGGGACGCCCTCTCCCACGCTCCCAGGGCCTTCTCCAGCAGCGGGCGGTTGAGCCGGAAGAAGTGGTAGGGCCCCTCCCGGCGCACCCGCATCAGCCCGCACTCCTGCAGGACGCGGAAGTGGTGGGACAGCGCCGGCGCGCTGAGGGAGAACAGCCGGGACAGATCGCGGCAGGCGACCTCCTCCCGCTCCATCAGCACCCGGACGATCCGGTACCGGGTCGGATCGCCCAGCGCCCGGAAGATCCGCACCAGACGGCGCTCTCCCAGCCCCGAGGTCAGTTTCATAATTCGAAAAACCATGAAACACCTTATCCGCCCGCGGCGTCCGTGTCAAGGGCGCCGTCGCCATCCACCACGGCATCCACCTCGATCTCCACCAGCATGTCCCGGTGGATGAGCGACGCCACGCCCACCAGGGTCGCGGCCGGCCGGGTGCCGGCGAAGTGACGGGCCAGGGCCTGGGCCGCCTCCTCCCACCGGCTCATGTCGGTCAGGTACATCCGCCAGCGCACCACGTGGGACAGGTCGGCTCCGGCCTGCTGCAGGGCCTCCCGGATGATCGCCACGGCCCGGTCCACCTGGGCCCGCACGTCCCCCCGGCCGACCACCTGGCCCTGGTGCGTTCCGGTGGTCCCGGACACGCAGATCCACCGGCCCACCCGCACGGCGCGGGCATAGCCAAATCGCTCCTCCCACGGCGATCCCGATGAGATGTGTCTGCGCATGGCCGCCTCCCAGCGGCCGGCGCGGCTGCGTCAGTCATGCCGCCCGGTCATTGAGTCTTCTCCCTCGTCCGCCGAAGCAAACAGGGGGGCGACCGCCGCGTACACGGCGGCGTACAGACGGTAGCTGCGCTCGTACCTTGACGCCCGGGACGCCTCGGGCCGGACGGCGGCGACGGGTGGGTTGGCCCGCCGGGCCGCCTGCAGGGGGTCGGCGGTGGCGCCGACGGCGGCCGCCGCCAGCAGCATCGCGCCCAGAGAGGCGGCTTCGGTCTGGGCGGGCAGGCAGACCGGGCGGCCGGTGACGTCGGCGGTGATCTCCCGCCACAGAGCGCTGCGGGCGGCTCCGCCGGCGGCCACCAGAGCCTCCACCGTCACCCCCAGGGACGCGAGCTCCTCCAGGCACGCCCGCACTTCGTACGCCACGCCCTCCAGGATGCTGCGCACCAGATCCGGGAGGCCGTGGGACAGGGTCAGCCCGAACCACACTCCCCGGGCGGCCGGATTCCACCGGGGCGCGCGCGCGCCCGCGAAATACGGCAGCAGGATCAGCCCGCGGGCGCCGGGCGGGCTGTCCCGGGCCAGCGCATCGAGGGCGGCATAGTCCAGCCGGCCGTCCAGCACCCGGTCCCGCAGCCACCGCAGGATCGCCCCCGAGGCGCCCAGGCCCTGCTCCAGCAGGTACTGCCCCGGCAGGCAGTGGGCCGAGCACAGCACGCTTGAGCCCAGGACGGCCGGAACCTCCGGACGGGCCACCGACACGTTGGTGGTGGTCCCGGTGGACACCATGGCGGTCTCGCCGGCCAGGCCCACGCCCAGCGCTTCGCACGCGCGGTCGCCGGCGCCCACCGCCACGGGGATCCCGGGCTGCAGGCCGAGGGCGGACGCGGCGGACGGATCCAGGACGCCGGGGGCGGATGACGACGGGTGCAGCGGAGGAAACCGGGAGAGGTCCACGCCCACCGCCGCCGCCATCTCCGGCCACCACGTCATGCGGCGGATGTCGAACAGCAGCGTGCGCGACGCCAGCGACGGATCGGTGACCGCCAGACCGGTGAGCCGGTGGTACAGGAAGTCCCGCGGCTGGAGGAAGTACCGCACCCGGGCGTACAGGTCGGGCTGGTGGCGGCGCATCCACAGCAGCCGGCAGGCGGTGAACGTGGGGTCGGCCCGCAAACCCGTGCGCTGGCGCAGCTCGTCCCCGAACCGCTCGTCCAGCGCGCGCGCTTCCGCTGCTGCCCGGCGGTCCATCCAGATGATGCACGGGCCCAGCGCCCTCCCCCGCTCGTCCACCGGGACCACACCTTCCCGCTGGGAGGACAGGCCCACGGCGACGGGGCGGGAGCGGCCGCAGGCTTCCAGCGTCCGGCGGGCGGCGGCCACCGCCGCCTCCCACCAATCCTGCGGATCCTGCTCGGCCCACCCGGGCCGGGGGTGATGGGTGCGGTACTCGGCGGAGGCGGAGGCCAGCATCCGGCCGTCCAGGTCAAACAGGGCGGCCTTGCAGGCGGTGGTCCCCACGTCCAGGGTCAGGATGGCCTCGGTGGACACGATGGCCCCTGTTCGCGCCCTGTGGACGCCACCCTCCCTGCGTCCTGCTAGACGATGCCAGCTGGAGGGGTGGACCCCGAGGCCCTCAGCGGCCGGGTTCGGGCACCGGGCCGGACGCCGGAGCGCGCGCCCGCGCGGCCAGGCCGGCGGTGAGCAGGATCACGGCGGCCGCGCTGGCAAATGCGGCGGTCTCGCCCGCGGCGCCCAGAAGCCCGTTGCCCCACACCGGTCCTACGGCCCGGCCCAGCCCTTCCAGGGACGACGCCACGCCCTGGACCCGGCCCTGCTCGCCGGGCGGGGCGGAGACGCTGATGAGGCTGGTCACCGCCGGAGTCGCCAGCGCCGCCCCCACGGCGGCGGGGATCAGAGCCGCCACAAATGCCGCCACCCGGTGCGCGCCCGACGCGGCCCCCAGCCCGACCCCGGCCAGGAGCAGACCCGCCACCAGGGTGCGCCCTCCCAGGCGGCGCACCACCGGGCCCACCAGGGCCACCTGCACCACCACCCCCACAGCCCCCACCAGGGCCAGCAGGTAGCCGGTCTGAGGGACGTCAAAGCCGAAGCGCCGCGCGCCGAACAGGGCGAACGCCGTCTGGTACACGGAGATGCTGGCCCAGTAGAGGAAGTCCGCCACCAGCAGGCGTCCCATCACCGGATGGGCCAGGGCGGCCGGCAGGTCCCTCCAGCCCGCGGAGCGGCGGGCGGAGACCCGGTGGGCGGTCTCGGGCAGGAAGCGCCAGGCCAGCAGCGCGGCCGCGGCGGCGATCCCGGCCGCCGCCCACGCGGGGGCGGCGTACGAGATCCGGCCGAGGGCTCCGCCCAGGGCCGGTCCGGCGATGAAGCCCAGCCCGAACGCCGCGCCGATGAGGCCGTAGCCCCGGGCGCGGTCGTCTTCGGTGGTGACGTCGCCGATGTAGGCCCGCGCGGTGGAGATGTTCCCACCCGACAGCCCGTCGACGATGCGGGCGACGAACAGGACCGGCACGCTGCGGGCCACCGCCAGCAGGACGAAGCTGGCCACGGTGCCCAGCAGGCTGAAGATCAGGACCGGCCGGCGTCCGTAGCGGTCGGAGAGGTCGCCCAGCACGGGCGCCGCCAGCAGCTGCGCCAGCGAGAACGAGGCGAACAGCCACCCCACCGCCAGGGGGCTCGCGCCCAGGCGGGTGGCGTAGAACGGCAGCAGGGGGATGATGATCCCAAAGCCCAGCAGGTTGACCAGGACGACCAGGAAGATCACCAGCAGGGGTCGGCCGGCGGATGGCGGCAGGGGACGCATCACGGCTCCCACTGTAGCGGGCGGGCCGGGCGCCGTCCAGCGCTCCCCGCAGGAGGCAGGACGCCGCCGATCCCCGGATCTCAGGGCGGAATGAGGGTGGTTTGCCAGACCGCCAGCCGCCACCGCCCTCCATCCAGCGTGTAGACCGCCGTGTACCAGACGTCAACAGTGCGTGGCTGACCTGCGGCAGCCATCCGGACGTGCGCGCGCCCGACCACGGCGGCTGCCGCGGGCGAGAGCAGCTTCACGTCGCGGTGACGCAGGGTGAACTCGAGATAGCGCAGGGCGCCCGACCCCAGCGTGGCGAGGAACCGCTCCTTTGTCTCACGCCGCCCGGTCGAGTGCACATAA
>JBBIUY010000039.1:0-25034 GCA_037440005.1 Armatimonadota bacterium
AAACACCTACTACGACGGCATTCCAAACACGCAACATTTTCCTGACTTTATTTAGCGGTGCTCGAAGCCCTGCAGGACCGGCAGGGAGTTGCGGCGGCGCTGCGGCTTGCGGGGCTGATCGCCATCGAGGCCCACGACTTCAGCCGCGCGCGGGAGCCGTTCGAGCGCAGTCTCGCGCTCTCCCGGGAACTTGGCGATGAGCGGGGCGCGGCCTGGTCCGCGTACGGCATCGCCGCCACCGCGCTCGCGGAGGGTGACCTGGTCCAGGCTACCGCCCTGGGCGAAGGCGCGCTCCGCGCGTTCGAGTCGCTGGGCGAGCGGGACGGCACGGCGCAGTCGCTGGTGCACCTGGGCCGCGTCGCCCTGGCCCGCGGCCGGCACGAGGAGGCCCTACGGCTCCATCACGAGGCCCTGCGGATCCGCCGCGAGCTCGCCGACCCCGGGATGATCGCCTCCTCCCTGCGGGAGCTCGCCGTCGTCGCCCAGGATCAGGGCGCCGCGGAGCAGGCGGCGCCGCTCTACCGGGAGTCTCTGGACCTGTTCGAGCGGGCCGGCGACCTGCTGGGCGTCGCACGCTCCCTGGACGGGCTGGCGGTTCTGGCCGCCGACGGCGGGCAGGCGGAGACGGCGGCCAGGCTCTTCGGGGCGGCCGACGCGCTGCTGCAGCGGGTCGGCGTGGTCCCGTGGCCCGGCTGGTTCCCCTCAGAGCTTCCCCGACGGCGCAGGGAGCACGCGCGGTCCGGTGTAAGACGGCTGCTGGATCCGGAGGCCTACCGGCGGGCGACGGAAGCGGGGTCGAGCCTGCCCGTCAGCGTGGCCGCCGCCGAGGCCCTTGCCGTGGCCGCCCGTCCCCCTCACTCGGGGCGCCGGTCCGCCCCCCGGGCCGAACCGCTGACGCCGCGGGAACTGGAGGTCGCCGGGCTGGTGGCCCTGGGGCTGTCGAACCGCGAGATCGCCCGGCGGCTGTTCATCAGCGAAAACACAGCGGCCACCCACGTGCAGCACATCCTGGGCAAGCTGGACTTCTCTTCCCGCGCGCAGATCGCCACCTGGGCCGTGGAGCGGGGGCTCAAGCCCCCGGCATGAGGCTTTCCGGCCGGGAGGGCACGGCTTCCCTCACCGAAATACTGGATTCTTGTGATGCCGCCGGCGGCCCGGTGCCGTACTCTCTAAGAAGGCATCGTAAGAAGGCATCGCCCGGTCCTAAGGGTGTGAAGGCGACGACGGTCTACGCGCACGTGCCGGACCAGAGTAGTTAGCAAGCGGGCAGGAGCCCGTGGACGGGCTGCCGCCGGGGGGCCGGCCGCGCGGACGCTTGGGGGAGGATGTCATGCTCAAACCCACTTCGGATGCCAGCATCACGACCGGCCTCACCGAAGCCCTACAGATCCTGCTTCCCGCGCTTGAGGAGTTCATGCGCTTTGAGGATCGGGATCTCGCCGCCGGCGAGTACACAAAAATGGTCCTCCTCCCTCAATGAGCCCCCGCCCCAACGCGGGAGGGGGGCGGAGACGACCCTGCAGATTTTGAAGCAGGTCGTCATCCCTCACGGCGTGCGCATCGGCGCTCCGTTCGTCGGATGGATCACCACGATGCCGACCGTGGTGCCCGTTGCGGCTGCGCTGAGTGCCAGCATCGCCGGCGCCCAACGCTGGTGGATGCAATCGTTCAACTTCCTGGAGCACCTCGCGCTTGAATGGCTCAAGGAGCTTCTGGGTCTTCCCGCCTCCTATCAGGGTACCTTCAGCAGCGGAGGCTCCGTGGCGAACCTGTTTGCTTTTCGCGGCCCGACAGGCGGCATGCGAACGGCGGGGTATCGACGCATCCCGCGACGGTCTCGGAGCGCTGGTCAAGCCGCGCCTGTACGCCTCCGACCAGGTCCATCATGTGGTGATGCGCGCCGCGGCGGTCCTCGGCGTGGGCCGTCGCGTCCTGATCCAGCTACCCACAGACGGCGCCTTCCGCCTGGATGTGGGTGCGCTCCGGGACAGACTTCGAGGACAAGGCCGCTGGCTGCACCCCGATCGCCGTGGTTGCCAGCGCGGGTACGGTGAACACCGGAGCGATCGATCCGCTGCGGGATGTCCTGCAAATCTGCCGGGATGAGCAGGTGTGGCTGCACGTCGACGGCGCGTACGGTGGATTCGGAATCCTCGATCCCGAAGTCGCGTCATGCCTGCAGGGCCCCACTGAGGCTGATTCGGTGACCGTCGACCCGCACAAGTGGCTGGCCGTGCCTCTCGGCTGCGGCGCCACGTTCGTCAGAGACCGGGCGGTCCTGGGTCGCGCTTTGACGCTGGAGCCCGCCGAGTATCTGGAAGGCGCAGCCAGCCACGAGGAGACGCCCGGCTCGCAATTTGATGGATTGGGGTACCGCTTTCACGACTTCAACCTCGAGCAATCGGCGCGTTCGCGGGGCGTGACCGTGTGGGCGGCGCTCAACGAGATGGGAGCGGAGGGAATGCGCGAGAGGGTCACACGGCACAATGCATTTGCCCGACATTTGGCCGGGCTCGTTCAGGCATCCCCAGTACTGGAGCTCCTCGCCCCGGTGACCCTTTCCATCTGCTGTTTCCGATACGTGCCCCCCTGAGCTCCAGACGGGCATCGGCCGTTCGGAGATTCTCAACCGCCTGAACCGCGAGGTCCTGATGCGCCTTCATCGGGAACACCGCCACATCCCGTCGAGTACGGAGATCAATGGGCAGTTCGCGATCCGTGCGTGCTATATCAACCCGCGCACCACACTCGGTGATGTCGCCGACCTTGTCAACGCTGTGGAACGGATCGGGGCAGAAACGTGGGCACGCCTCGCGAAGGGCCAGTAGCCATCCGGTGGTGTGTTACGCGACCAGAGCTTGACAGTGACGCTCCGTCCCTGGCCGTCCGAGGCTGCTTCATCTCCGTCCTCGGGCTCGCTGAGAACGCCCGCCAGGTTTCGCGGGCGGGGCATCAGGCTCCCCGCGTGCCCTTCTCGGGCCGGTACGCCCCAAAATCACTACCCAGATACTGATTTCTCATGACGCCGCCGGCGCCCGGCGGCCTTACCCTGTGGGAGGATTTTCCCCATGGGGGGTGGCCATGGTGCTGAAGACTCGAGCGACTCATGCGGTCAGCGTTCTGACGGTAAGCGTTCTGACGGTATTTGTGCTATCTGCGATGGTCGCCTCACCGATTTCAGCGTTCGCCGCGCCGAAGGGATACCTGCAGCTCTCCAGCTTCGCTCCCGCGGTCAAGAACGCCAGGCTCACCATCGGGATCACGACAAAGACCGCGATTCCGACCACGGGGCGCGAGCAGGCGTTCGGCTATGCCGTCTTCACCGGCGGCTTCAGCCGCGTGCTTGTGCTGGTCACGCATCTCGGGATCACGGACAGCAAGACCGTCGGCCTGGGCGGCTTCCACACGCACGTCCTGGACTTGAAGAACGCCTCGGCGAAATGCAGCGGCCATGCCGCGGAAGTGGACCTCGCCAGCGGGAAGAGACCGAACTTCGATCCAGGATATCGATTCGCCCTGACCGGCAACAAGGCCACGATCATCGGTGTCCCGACATCGGCGGTGAAAGGCGCCCGGGTGGAGGGCGTGGCGGCATTCACGCTCACGCCGGTCTTTCAGGACGAGAACCTGACCAATCTGTGCGTGGATGTGGTCAACAAGTTGCCGAAATAGGCACGGGCCATTGGTGCGAATTGAAGCCCCGGTTCATCCTGAGGCGGGGCGAAGATGAAAGCGGAGTCGACCCATGTCCAGCAAGACCGAGGCCGTCGCAGGAAAGAACTTCGACTCGCCGGACGAAATCCGGCGCCCGTTCCAGAAAGGCAAGATTGATGTCGTCACGGTCGGGGGACTGACATTCTATCGCGAGACCCTTGAGCCTGGCTGGCAGTGGTCGAAGCACGTCAAACCCGTTGCCGGCGGAGAAAGTTGCCAGCGATTCCACGTGAAGATCTTCCTGGCCGGTCGCCAGCGGGTGCGCATGGAGGACGGCACCGAGATGGAATTCGGTCCGGGAGACGTGGCGATCATGCAGCCGGGGCATGACGCGTGGGTGGGTGGGGGACGCGCCCAATGTGCTGATCGAGCTGGCGGAGGTCGTCAAGCGAGACGGATGACTCTCTCGCCAGTGCACGTCCACCAGACCGAGGACGGATCTTCGGCCTCCTGGAGGAGACGCGCCGCCGGCACGTCGAGGGGCGGCCCGCACCGTCGGACCTCCGTCGCGTGGGGGACAGGATCGGGGCTGCGATGCGCACCTACCTGGCCGACTGCGATCTTCCGGGGATGACGCCGGAGCAACTGGCGAACACCGAGACGCGCGTCCGCAGAGCATGCCAGCGGGCGGTCGCCGCCGGGGAGGCCCCACGGTACCTGCGGGCGATCTGGGTGCCCGGCGACTGGCGGGTGATGTACCTGTTTCAGGCTCCAGACGCCTCCGCCGTGGAAACCGTGTGCCGGGCGGCTCAGATCCCGTTCCTGCGCGTCGTCGAGGCCGTCGAGGTTGCCCCGCAAGGAGAGTAGGAGGCTCCGGAAACGATGCGGAGGCCGTCGGGCGGATCCGATCACAACAGGGGAGGTGAGAGCATGCGGAGGTTGCTCATGCTGGCGTCGCTGGGGGTACTCGTGGCCGCGGTGCCGGGTCCCGCCGTTGCGTCGCACACGGGGCTCACCTTTGGAGCGCCCACTGGTCACCGTGCGGGTGGCCTGGGCGGAGAACGCCGACCACATCTCGGTGCTGGAGCACCGGGCGCCGGGAGGCGACTCGCCGCCCCTGCACGTCCACCATACCGAGGACGAGGTCTTCCACGTGCTTGAAGGAACGCTACGCCTCCGCGTGGGCGGGCAGGACCGGATGCTTGGGGCGGGGGAGACGATGCTCGCGCCCAAAGGTGTGGTGCACACCTACCGGGTGGAGACGCCGGAGGGCGCCCGGTGGCTCACCATTACCACCCGGCGCGACTTCGAGAACTTCGTGCGGGCCATGGCGCGACCCGCCCCGCGCCCTGGCCTGCCCCCGCCGTCCGGCTCGCCCACGCCAGAGGCTGCGGCGGCGCTGGCGGAGACGGCGCGCCGGTTCGGGATCGAGATCGTGGGGCCGCCCCTGGGGCCGCCCGGGCGTGAGCGGCCCGGCTAGCGCGGCGGCGGGAGGGTCCACCCGCCGTACAGCGTGTAGCCGCCGTCCACGGGCAGGACCGCGCCGGTGATGTGCCGGCTGGCGGGCGACAGCAGAAAGCACACGGCCGCGGCGATGTCCTCGGGCTCGGCCAACCGTCCCAGGGGCGTGCGGGCGGTGATCTGCTCGCCCCACTCGGCCAGCAGGTGGCTGACCTGCTCGGTGCGCACGAATCCCGGGGCCACCGCGTTGACCCGGATGCCCCAGGCCGCCCACTCCACGGCCAGGGTGCGGGTGAGGTGGCTGACCGCCGCCTTGCTGGTCGCGTACGCCACGCGGCCGGGGACGGCGACGGCGGCGTGCAGGGACGAGACGTTGACCACGGCCGGGGCGGCGCTGCGCCGCAGGTAGGGCAGGGCGGCCTGGCAGGCGAAGAACGTGGCTCGCGCGTTGACGGCGAACAGGCGTTCCCACTCTTCGGCGGTGAGTTCGGCGGCGGGACGGACGACCGCGAGGCCGGCGTTGTTGACCAGACCGTCCAGGCGTCCGTGAATGTCCCCGGCGGCGGCGACGACCGCGCGGACGCCCTCCACGGTGCCGAGGTCCCCCCACACGGGGACGGAGCCCTGAAGAAGGCGGGCGGTCGCGTCCGCCTGCTCCCGGGTGCGGGCGTGGACGACGACCCGCGCGCCCAGGGCGGCCGCCCGAGCGGCCACCGCCCGCCCGATCCCCCGGCGGGCGCCCGTCACCAGGATGACGTGATTCTCCAGAGCCAGGTCGGCTGCAGCCGGCGTTGACATGGCCATCCCTCCCCAGGTATTCTTCTCTTAAGTGATCAGATCACCTGAAGACCTGCCCGGGAGCTCCCGCCCATGACCGTCGCCCCCCTCCCGCCGCTGCGGGTGGCGGCCAGCCGCCTGTCGGACGAGGTCGCCCGCCGGCTGGTGGCCCGGATCCGGGAGGGGGCGTTCGGGCCCACAGACCGCCTTCCTCCGACCCGGGAACTCGCCGCCGCGCTGGGCGTGAGCCAGTCCACCCTGCGGGAGGCCCTGCGGACCCTGGAAGCCATGGGCGTGGTGGCCATCCGTCATGGCAGCGGCGTCTACCTGCGGGGCGCCGACCCCCTCAACGGCGTGTGGTCCAGCCGGTGGCTGCAGTGGCTGCTGCGCCATGGGGCGTCCCTGGAGGAAGTCCTGCAGGTGCGGGAGGCGGTGGAGGCCCAGGCCGCCAGCCTCGCCGCCGCCCGCGCGACGGCGCAGGACGTGCGCCGTCTGGAGCAGGTGCTGGCGGAAGGGGACGCGCTGCTGGTGCGTCACCGCGGCCGCCCGGCCGACGACGCCCTCCTGCAGGCCTACGTGCGGCTGGACGAGGCCTTCCACGACACGCTGGCGCAGATCGCCGGCAACGCCTTCCTCCGCCACCTGCTGCAGGCGCTGGCGTCGGCGATCGCGGAGAGCCGGGCGGCGACGCTGGCCATCCCCGGGCGCATCGAGCGGTCGCTGCGCGAGCACCGGGCCATCCTCCGGGCGGTCAGCAGGCGGGACCCCGAGGCGGCCCGACGGGCGATGCAGACCCACGTCCTCCAGGTGCTCGCCGAAGTCCGCTCGGTCCGGCGACGCTCGCGCCGCGTCCCCGCCGGGGGGCGGAGATGAACGCGGCGGCGCCGGTCCGGTTCTCGTTTACCCGGGTCCCGGCGGGTCCGCTCCAGAGATTTGTGGACTTCGCCCGCTACGGGCGTGATCTGGGATTTGACCGGCTGTGGGTTCCCGATCAAACTTACCATGCGGACCCCTTCGCGCTGCTGGCGGCGGTGGCGGTGGCGGTTCCGGGCCTGGAACTGGGCCTGGCCGTGACCAACCCCTACACCCGCCACCCGGTGCAGATCGCCCGCGGAGCCGCCACCGTGGCCGAACTGTGCGGCGGCCGCTTTCTGCTGGGCCTGGGCGCCGGCAACCGCCGGCACGTGCTGGACCGGCTGGGGATTGACGGCAGCCAGGCCGCAGCGCGCGTGCGGGAGGCCACGGTCCTGATCCGCCGGCTGCTTGCCGGCGAGGTTGTGCACCACCAAGGGACGTGGACGCTGCGGGGGGTGCGCCTGGACCGGGAGGGCCCGCTGGACGTGCCGGTGCTCGTCGGCACCCGCAACCCACGGATGCTCCGGGTGGCCGGCGAGGTGGCCGACGGGGTCCTGCTGGAGGCGCTGGTGACCCCCGACGCCCAGGCCTACGGCCTGTCGGAGGTGTCCGCCGGGGCGCGCGCGGCTGGGCGGCACCTGGCGGGGTGGGAGGTCGTCGCCTGGCAGACGGTGGTGGTCACCGACGACCGCGCGGCGGCGGTGGAGAGCCTGCGGACCTGGACGGCGTACCTGCTGGGGATGACCACCCGGGAGGTGGCCCTGCGCATGGGGGTGCGGGCGGAGGTCATCGAGGCGGTGCACGCGCGGTTCCGCCAGGGCGGGGCGGAGGCGGCCCGGGAGGTGGTCGGCCCCGAGGAGGTGGACCGGGTGGCGATCGTCGGCGACCCCCAGACGGTGGCGGACCGCTGCGCGGCGCTGGCGCGGGGCGGGGCCACCGACATCACCGTGCAGGTCTGGGCCGACGACGCCGTCGGGCGGGGGACGCTGCGCAGGTTCGCGGAGGAAGTCCGGGCGAGGGTGCGGGACGCCATGACGGCCAGCCCCCGGCGCCCGTGACCCATCCAGAAAGGGGGAGTGGCACGTGAGAGGCATGCGCGGGATCCGGACAGGTGTCCTGGCAGTGCTGCTGGCGGGCATCCTGGCCGCGCCCTGGGCGGCGGCCCAGGAGAAGTTCCCCAGCCGGGAGATCACGCTGATCGTGCCCTGGCCGGCCGGCGGGGGCAGCGACATCAGCATGCGGCTGGTGGCGGAGTACGCCCGCAAGTACTTCGGGGTGCCGGTGGTGGTGGTGAACCGGCCGGGGGCGGCCGGGGCCATCGGCAACCGCGAGATCGCCGACGCCCGGCCCGACGGGTACACTATCGGGATGTTCGGGTCCGGGATGCTGGCCCAGCAGTACATGATCCCCAACCCCGTCAAGCTGGAGGAGCTGCAGCCGATCGTCTACTTCGGCGCCGACCCGGGCGCGCTGACGGTGCGGGCCGACACGCCCTGGCGCACCCTGCGGGAGTTCGTGGAGGCGGCCCGGGCCCGGCCCAACACCATCCGCAACGCCAACGACCCGCCGGGCGGAGGCTCCCACCTGATCGCCCTGGTGTACGAGCGCAAGCTGGGGATCACACTGAACAAGGTCCCCTACGCGGGCTTTGCGCCCAGCGTGGCCGCCGTGCTGGCGGGGGAGGTCCAGTCCACCACCGTGCCGGTGCCCGACGTGGCCCAGCCCCACAAGGCGGGGCAGGTGCGGATTTTGGGCGTGTCGGACGTCCGGCGGCACTTCCTGGCGCCCGACGTGCCCACCTTCCGCGAGCAGGGGTTTGACGTGGTGTACGGCCTGTGGCGGATGATCGCCGGGCCGCGGGGGATCCCCGCCGACCGGCTGCGGGTACTGGAGGAGAAGCTGCTGGCCACCCTCAAAGACCCCGAGTTCGTCGAGCGCGCCCGGCGGGCGGGGTTCAACGTGGACCCGATGGGCGTGCGGAGGCTGGAGGCGTTTCTGAAGGCCGAGGACGCACTGGCGTACGCGATCCTCTTCGACCTGGGGCTGGTGAGGAACCCCAAGTAGCGGGGCCGGCCTGCGGGTGGGTGGGGAATGGATCCGGGACGGCGCGCACTGACAGATCTGGCGTCTGGCGGGGTACTGCTGGGCCTGGCGGCGGTCGGCCTGCGGGCCCTGGCCCGCCACCCGGACCTGGTCGCCTACGACTTCGGGGCCGACCCGGGCCCGGGGCTGCTGCCGCGGCTGCTGCTGTGGGCGCTGGCGGCCGGGGGCGGGGTGCTCCTGGCTCAGGGAATCTGGACGCTCGTCCGATCCGGGCGACCGGAGGTCGCCCCCGGCTGGGGACGGCCGCTGGTGCTCCCGGCGTTGTTCGCCCTCTCCCTGGCCGGCTACGTGGCCGCGCTGAAGCCGGCGGGGTTTCGCGCGGCCACGGCGGTATTCGCCACGCTGTGGATCCTGGTCCTGACCCGCCAGGGAGGGGACCGCCTATCTATCCGGGCCGCCGCGGGGGCGGTCGCCGCCGCCGCGGGGATCACGGCGGCGGTGTATTACGTCTTCAAGGGCTTCGTGAAGGTGCCGCTGCCCTAGGCCGCCATGTTCGAGAGCCTGCTCGCGGCGCTGGTGCGCTACCTGGAGTCCCCCCAGTCGGTGGCCCTCAGTCTGGTGGGGGTGGCTACGGGCATCGTCTTCGGCGCCCTGCCCGGCATCAGCTCCACCATGTCCCTGGCGATTCTGCTGCCCCTGACGTTCGGGCTGAACGCCACCGACGCGATGATGCTGCTGATGGGGGTGTTCAACGGGAGCGTCTACGGCGGGTCCATCTCGGCCATTTTGGTGAACATTCCGGGCACGCCCGGCTCCATCGTCACCCAGCTGGACGGCCACCCCATGGCCCGGCAGGGGAGAGCCGGGGAGGCGCTGGGCTACGCCACCCTGGCCTCGGGCTTCGGGGGGCTGCTGGGGCTGGTGGTCTTCATGACGCTGGCGCCCCTGGTGGCGCTGGTGGGACTGCGCTTTGGCAGCCCGGAGTTCACCGGTCTCGCATTGCTGGGTCTGGCCAGCCTGTCGGCCGCCATGGTGGGCTCCACGTTCAAGGGGATCCTGGCGGGAGTGCTGGGCCTGCTGCTGGCCACGGTGGGGCTGGATCCGCTGACCAACGTCCTGCGCTTTGACTTCGGGACCCGCTACCTGCAGGGCGGGATTCCGATGATCCCGCTGGCCATCGGGGTCTTCGGGCTGGCCGAGGTCCTGAACAATCTGGAAAGAGGACTGGGCCGGTGGGAGGTGATCCGTGCCATCGGGCGGGTGATCCCCCCCTGGCGGGAGCTGCGCCGGATGGTCCTGCCCGCGGTGCGGGGCGCTGTGGTGGGGATCATCGTCGGCATCATCCCCGCCGCCGGCTCGGCCATCGGCGTGGGGTTCGCCTACGCCCAGGAGAAGCGCCTGTCCCGGCACCCTGAAAAATTCGGCACCGGGGTGCCCGAGGGGATCGTCGCGCCCGAGTCCAGCAACAACGCCGAGATCGGCGGCGACCTCATTCCCACCATGAGCCTGGGGATCCCCGGCGACAGCATCACGGCGGTGCTGATGGGGGCGTTGCTCATCCAGGGCCTGCGGCCCGGGCCGCTGCTGTTCAAGGAACACAGGGACTTCGTGGCGGCGGTCTACGTCGCGCTGGCCGTGGCCGTCGTCCTCACCACCGTGCTGGGCCTGCTGGGGGCGCGGCTGTTCGCCCGGGTGCTGTCGGTGCCCAAGCCGGCGCTGCTGGTGGGCATCGCGGTGCTGTGCGCGGTGGGATCCTACGCGGTGAACAACTCGGTCGCCGACGTGGGCCTGATGCTGGTGTGCGGGGTGGGCGGCTACCTGATGCAGAAGGCCGGCTTCCCGGTGGTGCCCCTGGTCTTCGGGCTGATCCTGGGCCCCCTGTTCGAGGAGAACCTGCGCCGGACGCTGGTGCTGAGCAACGGGGACTGGACGGTCTACCTGCGCCGGCCCCTCAGCCTGCTGCTGCTTCTCCTGTCCGCCGCCACCGCCGCCTACCCGCTGCTGCTGGAGTACCGCCAGCGCCGGCGCGGGGCGGCGCCGGGCACGGTGGCGGACGCCGCGGGAGGGGTGCCGTGAAGGTCACCGACGTTGAGGTCTTCCTGGTCGGCCTGCCCACCCGCCGGCCGCACCGCTGGGCGGGGCTGCGCGGGCCCATCGGGCGATACGTGGTGGTGCGGGTGCGCACCGACGAGGGAGTAGAGGGGTGGGGGGAGACTCCGTGCCTGCCCGACTGGGGCGGGGCGTACGGGCGGCACTACGGGGAGACGCCCCAGTCCGTCCGCCACGTGATCCGCGATCTGCTGCTGCCTGTCCTGCATGAGCACCACCCCTTCGACATCCCCCGCATTCACGCGGCCATGGACCAGGTCGTCAAGGGGCACCCCTACGCCAAGGCCGCCGTGGACATCGCCCTGCACGATCTCAAAGGCCGCGCCCTGGGCGTGCCGGTCTACGACCTGCTGGGTGGGCGGGTGCGCGAGTGGGTCCCCGTGGGCCACTCCCTGGGCCTGATGGATGTGGAACAGGCCGCCGAGGAAGCCGCCCAGGCCGTGCGCGAGGGCATCCGGCACATCAAGGTCAAAGGAGGGCCCGACCCCCGCCGGGACGTGGCGGCGGTGGCGGCGGTCCGCCGCGCTGTCGGGGAGGACGTGGAGATCCGCCTGGACGCCAACCAGGCCTACACCGTGCCCGTGGCGGTGCGGACGCTGCGTGCGATGGAAGGGTTCGGGCTGGCCATCGCCGAGCAGCCCGCCGAGGGCGTGGACGAGCTGGCGGCCATCGCCCGGGCGGTGACCGTACCCCTGATGGCCGACGAGAGCGCGTGGACGATGCGGGACGTGCTGCACCTGCGGGAGGCGGGCGCGGCGCGTTACGTCTCGCTGTACGTCACCAAGCCCGGCGGCCTGTACCGGGCCCGCCAGATGGCGGCGATCCTGGAGGCGGCGGGGCTGGAGGCGGACGTGGGCGGGTCGGCGGAGTTCGGGATCGGCAACGCGGCCAACCTGCACCTGGCGGCCGCGTCGGCGGCGGTGACCGTGCCCGCCATCATCCCCGTTACGACGCTGCAGGGCCGGGAGCAGACCACGGTCGCCGGACGCCTCTACACCGACGACATCGTCGCCGAGCCGTTCCCCTACCGCGACGGCCGGCTGCGGGTGCCCGACGGGCCGGGGCTGGGGATCACCGTGGACCGGGACAAGCTTGCGCGGTACTCCCTGCCGTGGGAGTAGGAGGGAGACGGGATGGCCGCAGGTGAGGCGGTGGACGTCGCAATCCTGGGGGCGGGCAACGGGGGTGTGGCCGCCGCAGCCGACCTGGGAGCGCGAGGGGTCCGCGTGGCTCTGGCCAACCGCAGCCGGGAGCGCCTGGAGCCCTTCCGGCGGCTGGGCGGGGTGGAGATGACCGGCGCCCTGGGCACCGCCACCGTGCCGCTTGCGCGCATCACCACCGACGTAGCCGAGGCGGTGGCGGGCGCCGAAGTCGTCATGCTGACCGTGCCGGCGCCGGGCCAGGCGTTCTACGCCGAGGCCCTGGCGGGGTGCCTGCGCCCCGGGCAGCTGATCGTGCTCAACGGCTCCAACACGGGTGGCGCCCTGCACGTGGCGCGGATTCTGGCGGACCGGGGAGCGCCCCCGGTGCCCATCGTCGAATTCAACTCCCTCACCTACATCTGCCGCATGGCGTCCCCCACCTGCGTCAACATCACGGGCCCGGCGCGGACGGTCCGGATGGCCGTCCTCCCGGCCGATCGGGCCGGGGACGCCGTCGCGCGGGTACGGCGCTACTACCCGGGCGCGCAGCCGGCGGCCACGGTGTTGGAGACGTCGCTGCTGAACCTCAACGCCATCCTGCACCCGCCCGGCGTGCTGATGAACGCCGGGTGGATCGAGCACACGGCCGGCCAGTTCTTCTACTACTACGAGGGCACCACGCCGGCGGTGGCCCGCGCCGTCGCCGCGGTGGACGAGGAGCGCCGGGCCATTGCGCGCGCCTACGGGATCCAGACGCCCACGTTCCTGGACGTCTTCTACCAGGCCGGCTTCACGTCGCGGCGAGCGTGGGAGGCGGGCTCGGTCTTCGAGGCGATGCGGGACAGCGTCCCCAACCGGTACATCAAGGCCCCACCCAACCTGGAAGGGCGCTACGTCCAGGAGGACGTGGGCTACGGCCTGGTCCCCCTGGAGGCGCTGGCAGCTGCCGCGGGCGTGGCGGTGCCGACCATCGCCTCGCTCATCCACCTGGCGGGCGTGGCGACGGGCGTGGACCACCGGCGGGCGGGCCTGTCGGCGGAGAAGCTGGGCATCGCCGGGCTGGACCGCGACGGCGTCCTGCGGCTGGCGCGGGAGGGGCCGGCGGGGTGGTGGAAGGGAGGGCGACCATGACCGGATCGGAACGGTGTCCGGACGTCCAGGTGCTGGCGCGCCTGCGGCGCCTGCTGGCGGAGGCGGGGCTGGACGGCGCGGTGGCCATGTCCCAGGACAACGTGACCTACGCCCTGGGGGTGGGGGTCCCCTCCCACCGGCTGATCCGGGAGCGGCGGGTGGCGGCGCTGGTGCCCGTGGACGGTCCGCCGGCGGTGGTGGCGGTGACCGTGGAGGAGTCGTTCCTGCAGGCGCACCTGGACGGGGTGGAGATCCGTCCCTACGACGAGCACACCCAGACCGCCATGGCGGTCCTCGCCGGTCTGCTGGCCGAGCGGGGGCTGGACCGGGCGCGGGTGGGGGTGGAGATGGACGTCATCCCGGCCGCAGACTACGCCGAGCTCACCGGACGGCTGCCGGGAGCGCGCTTTGAGGACGCGGCGGCGCTGTTCAAGCGGTCGCGGTGGGTCAAGACCCCGCGGGAGGTCGAGCGGATCCGCCGCGGAGGGCGCATGGCGGACATGGCGGTGCGGGAGGCGTTCGGGGCGGCCCGCGCAGGGATGACCGAGCGCGCGCTGGCGGTGCGGATGACGGAAGCCTTCTTGCGCCAGGGCGGCGACGACGTGCGCCTGGTGGTGGTGGGCGCCGGCGAGCGCAGCAGCCACCCCAACGCGCCGCCCACCGACCGGTCCCTGCGGCCCGGCGACGTGGTGCGGGTGGACTTCCTGGGCACGGTGGGGGGCTACTACACCGACTGCGCCCGCACGGCGGTGGTGGGGGAGCCCACCGCCGAGCAGGCGGCGGTGTACCGGGCTCTGGTGGAGATCCACCGGGAGGTCCTGGGCCGGCTCCGCCCCGGCGTGCGGACCCGGGAGCTGTACGACCTCTACCACGACCGCGCCGCCCGCCACCGCCTGCAGCCGCTGCGGTTTCTGGGCCACGGTCTGGGGCTGGGCCTGCACGAGGGCCCCTTCATCGACGCGCACTCCGACGTGACGGTGGAGCCGGGGATGGTGTTCGCCATCGAGCCGGTGCACTTCGTCCCCCACCAGGTCGGCTTCCACCTAGAGGACGTGCTGGTGGTGACGTCCCAGGGGTGCGAGGTGGTGACCGACGTGACCCCCACCGACTCCCTGTGGTCCATCTCGACGTGAGGGCGCGGGTCGGGCGATGACGGGCGTGCGGACCGGCGTCGGGATCGTCGCGCAGTACCCACCCCCGCGCCTGCGGGGCCTGGCGCGGCGGGTGGAGGACCTGGGCTACGCCAGCCTGTGGGTGGCCGACGAGGGGCTGCACCGCAACGTGTACGTCACCCTGGCCCTGGTTGCGGTGAGCACAGACCGGCTGCGCCTGGGGACCGGCGTCACCAACCCGTACACCCGCCACCCGGCTCTGACAGCGGCGGCCATCGCCAGTGTGGACGAGCTCAGCGGCGGCCGCGCGGTCCTGGGCCTGGGAGCGGGTGGTTCGGCGACGGCGGCGCTGGGCGTGACGCGGGTCCACCCCGCCTGGGCGCTGCGGGAGGCGGTGCAGATCATCGCCGGGCTCACGGCGGGCGAGCGCGTGGATGTCCGCGGGCGCGTGTTCACCTACAGCGGACGGCTGGACTTCGTCCCCCCGCGGCGCGTCCCGGTCTACGTGGCCGCCCGCGGGCCGCGGTCGCTGGAGGTGGCCGGCGAGGTCGCCGACGGCGTCATCGTCGGCGGGCTCGTGGGCGAGCGGGGCCTGCGGTACTGCCTGGACGCGGTAGCCCGTGGCGCCCGCCGCGCCGGGCGGTCCCCGGATGCGGTCGCGCGGGTGGCGTGGGTGTACGCGGCCGCCGCCGACCGGCCCGAGGAGGCGCGGCGCGCGGTGGCGCGGACGGTGGCGCTGTCGCTGGTGGCCAGCCACCCGGTTCTTGACCGCCTGGGGCTGCGCCTCCCGGAGGCGCTGCGGGACTACCTGGACCGCCACCGGTGGCGCCTGCGGCCCGACGTGATCCAGGAGGCGGCCGGACTGCTGGACGGACCGGTGTTCGAGGAGTTCGCGGTGGCCGGTGCCCCCGACTCCTGCGCGGCGGCCCTCACGCGGCTGGCCGCATCGGGGGTGGACGAAATCGTCCTGCTGGTGCACCCCGTGGCGGGTCAGAGCGTCGAGGAGGCGGTCACGGAGTTCGCCCAGATCCTCCGCCGGGCGGGGGTCCTGGCGTGATCCGCACGGTGGCGGTCCTGGGGGCCGGCAACGGAGGGGTGACGGCGGCCGCCCACCTGGCCCTGCGGGGCTACCGGGTGCGGCTGGCCAGCCGGTCGGAGGAGCGGCTGCGGCCCATCCTCGAGCGCGGCGAGGTGGAACTGCTGGGCGCTGCCGGCGAGGGCACGGCGCGGCTGGAGCGCGTGACCACTGACCTGGCCGAGGCGACGGACGGCGCCGATCTGATCATGCTGACCGTGGCCGGTCCGGGTCTGCAGGCCTACGGGCGGGAGCTGGCCCGGGTAATCCGGCCGGGTGCGCGCCTGTTCCTCAACCCCGGGCAGTGCGGGGGCGCGCTGGAGCTGCGCCAGGTCCTCCGCGCCTGCGGGGCGCCGGGCCCCTGGATCCTGGGCGAGTCCAACACGCTGACCTACGGGTGTCGGGTCGTCGGCCCGGCGCGGGCCTGGGCGTACGTGCTGGTCCGTCGGGTCTTCCTGGCCGCGCTCCCCGCCCGGGACACCCCGGCTCTGCTGGACGCGCTGCGGCCGCTGTACCCGTCCCTGGAGGCGGCACCCAACGTCCTGTACACGGGCCTGCACTACCTCAACGGGATCCTCCACCCTCCGGGGATGGTCTGCAACGCCGGGTGGATCGAGCACGCCCGGGGAGGGTTCCGGTACTACCTGGAGGGGACCACCCCGGCAGTGGCGCGGGTCATCGAGCGGGTGGACGCAGAGCGGCTGGCCGTCCTGGAGCGGCTGGGCCTGCCCGGGGTGCCGTTCATCGACGCGTTCTACGAGGGGGGCTACACAACTCCCCAGGCGCACGCGAGCCGGTCTGTCTACCGCGCGTTCCAGGAAAGCGAGCCCAACAAGCCGCGGCCGGCGCCCGACAGCCTGCATCACCGGTACATGGAAGAGGACGTCCCCTACGGCTTGGTCCCCATGGCGGCGCTGGCCCGCCTGGCCGGGGTGCCGACGCCCACCATCGACGCGCTGATCACCCTCGCCTCCGTCCTCATGGGGGTCGACTACTGGCAGCAGGGACGGACGGCCGAACGGATGGGTGTCCCCGGCCGGTCTGTGGGGACGGTGCTGGACGAGGTGCAGGACGGCGGGATCTGAGGACAGGTGCCGACGGAGGCGGTGTGCCGCCCGTCGGCGAGATTCGAAAGGAGGTGCACGGACGGTGATCAGGTCACGACGTGGGAGACGGCTGGCCGCGGCGGTGGCGGTGGTCGCGGCAGCCAGCGTGCTGGGGGCGTTCGGCCCTGCGGGGGCTCAGGATCGCTCCCCCATCAAGGTGGGGATCTCCACGCGGCTGACGGGCCGCGCGGCGCTCATCGGCGACGGAGACCGCAAGAGCGTGCTGATGGCCCTCGAGGAGATCAACGCCGGCGGGGGCATCGCCGGACGTCCCGTGGAGGCGGTGTTTGCGGACAACCGGGGGGTGCCGTCGGAGGCGGTGGCGGCCGCGCGGAAGCTGGCGGAGGTGGACCAGGTGGTGGCGATCGTGGACTCGGCCGGCAGCAGTGGGACGCTGGCCGTCATGCCGATCCTCCCGGAGCTGCGCGTGGTGAACCTGGCCAAGACCTCCACGAACCCCCAGATCTACGCCCTGTCGGGGGTGGGCGGCAACCCCTGGTCGTTCCGGATGAACCTCGACGATGAGATGATCGCCGACGTCTACTCGGCGTTCATCGCCCAGCGGGTCCGCACCATCAGCGTCCTGGCCTACAGCGACGACTTCGGCCGCGGTGCCGCGGCGGCGTACCGGCCCCGCCTGGCCGCCCGCGGGGTGCGGGTGGTCAGCGAAGACTTCTTCGACCGGGGGCTGCCCGACTACCGGCCGCTGCTGTCCCGGGTCAAGCGGCTCAACCCCCAGGGAATCCTCCTGGTGGTGACGGCGGGGGACGCCATGGTCTTCGTCCGCCAGTTCGCCGAGCTGGGCATGACCCAGAAGGTCTTTTCGCGGGGGGACATCGCCTCCCCGGAGTTCGTGGCGTCCATCCAGGACGCCCCCCAGATCGCGGAAGGGTGGATGGAGGCCACCCTGTGGGCGCAGGGCGTGGACACGTTCTACGAGCAGCGGTACCGGACGCGGTGGACCAGCGAGCCGATCATCCACGGGGCGATGGCCTACTACGCGGTGCGGCACATCCTGGCGGCGGCGTTCGAGGACGCGGCCGCCCGCGGCGGGCGCATCGACCGGGAGACGGTGCGTCAGAGCCTGGGACGCATCAGCGTGCCCACGCCGATCGGCACCATCCGGTTCGACGCCCACAACCAGGCCTACCCGAACCTGTACATCGTCGAAATCCGGGGCGGACGCGTGGTCATCCTGCGGTCGCTGCGCGTCTCCCCGCCGCAGCGGTAACGGGTGTTCCTGGTCGAGCAGGTCGTCAACGGCCTGACCCTGGGCAGCCTGTATGGCCTGGTCGCGGTGGGCCTGGCCCTCATCCTGGGGGTGGCTCGCTTCGTCAATCTGGCCCACGGGCAGGTGATGATGCTCTCGGCCTACCTGATCCTGCTGCTGCACCGGCGCCAGGGGCTCCCCTACGGCCCGGCCGTGCTCCTGACGGTGACAGTCCTGACCGCGGCGGGCGCGCTGACCGCCGTGGCGGGCCAGCGGGTGATCCGCAGCTCCTGGCGCACCCAGCTGGTCGTCACGCTGGCGGTGGCCGTGATCCTGGAAAGCCTGGTCATCCTCGGGATGGGAGCGGTTCCACAGGTCCTGCCCACCGCCTACTCCCGGCGGGTGGTCCGGGTGGCCGGGCTGGCCCTGTCGGTGCAGCGGCTGCTGGTCTTCACCGCAATCGCCGCGACCTTCGCCGCCCTCCAGGCGTTTTTGACGTACAGCCGCAGCGGAAAGGCCATGCGGGCGGTAGCCCAGAATCGCGACCTGGCCATGGCCCTGGGGGTGGATCCCGTGCGCGTGGGCGCCCTCACCTTCGGCATCGCCTTCGGGCTGGCCGCCCTCGCGGGGACGTTGCTGTCGCCGCTGTACACCATCTATCCCGCCATGGGAGCGGCGGTGACCTTCAAGGCCCTGGCGGCTGTGGTCATGGGCGGGTTCGGACAGGTGACGGGAACTCTCGGAGCGGCCCTGCTGCTGGGCGTCGCGGAGAGTCTGGCGGGGGGATTCGGGCTGTCCGTCTACCAGGACAGCCTGGCGTTCCTGCTGATGATCGGCGTCCTCGTGCTCCGCCCGCAGGGATTGTTCGGGGCGCGGGTGCGGCTGTGACCGCCCGACCGGTCAGTGCCGGGCGCCCGGATGCCGCGCGCCGTGCGGGGAGTCCCCGGGCTGCGGTCGCGGCGGCCCTGCTGGCGGCGGGACTGCTGGCCCCCGTTGTCCTGGGCACGCCCTACCTGCGCCACATCCTGACCATCGGCATGCTGAATGCCGCCCTGGCGCTGAGCTTCGACCTGCTGGCGGGGCACCTGGGCTACGTCTCGCTGGCCCACCCGGCGTTTTTCGGAGTAGGGGCCTACACGGCGGCCCTCCTCAATACCCGCTGGGGGCTGCCGGTGGGGCCCACGTTCCTCGCCGCCCTGGGAGGCGGCGCCCTGCTGGCCCTGGCGACGTCGGCGCCGTTCTTCCGCCTGTCGGAACTGTCGTTCGCCATCGGGACCCTGGGCCTGAGCCTGGTGGTCCAGGCGGTGGCCAACAACTGGGTGGAACTCACCGGCGGTCCCATGTGCGTGACGGGGGTGGGGTATCCGGCCCCCGGCTTCCTGGCGCGTCTGGGGCCTCCCCAGGTGGGCGCGTACTACGTGGCGTTCGCCCTCGCGGTCGCGGTGGCGGCCCTCTACGCTGCCCTGACCACCGGCCGGGTGGGGCGGGTTCTCGCCGCCGTGCAGGGAGACGAGGTGCTCGCCAGCGCGTTCGGAGTCAACCCCCTGCGGTACAAAGTGGTGGGGTTTGCGGTCAGCGCGGCGGTGGCGGCGGCGGCGGGAGCCTTTTACGCCCACTACACCACTGTCATCTGTCCCGACGACCTCTCGCCGCTGCTGACCCTCAACCTGCTGGTGATGGTCTTCGTCGGCGGTCTGGGATCCCTGCGGGGCGTCCTGGTCGGGACGGCGCTGTTCACGACCCTCACGGAGGCGGCGCGGTTCGCCGAGGCCGTCAGCCAGCTGGTCTACGGGCTGGTTCTGCTGGCGGTCGTCCTGTTCGCGCCCGACGGCCTGGAGGCCATCCTGCGGCGGTGGGCGCGGGGGAGGGGGCAGACCCCGTGACGTCGATCCTGTGCGTGGAGCGTCTGACCAAGACCTTCTACGGAGTTGTGGCCCTGCGAGACGTGACGCTCAGCGTCGGACCGGGTGAGCTGGTGGGGGTGATCGGCCCCAACGGCTCCGGTAAGACCACCCTGTTCGACTGCGTGACGGGGTATCTTCGGCCGGACCGCGGGCGCGTGTGGTACCGCGGGCGGGAGATCACCGGTCTGCCCCCACACTGGGTGGCGCTGACCGGCATCGCCCGGACCTTCCAGACGGTGCGGATCTTCCCGCGCCTGACGGTGCTCGAGCACCTCCTCCTGGCCGTACAGGAAAGCCAGGGCGACGGAATCGTGGCGCGGGCGCTGCGGACGCCCGTGACCCGGCGCCTGGAGGCGGACGCCCGGGCGCGCGCCGCCGAGGTCCTCCAGCTGGTGAGACTGCAGGGCCTGGAGAGCCGTCCGGCCACTCACCTCTCCTACGGCCAGCGCAAGCTCCTCGTCCTGGGGATGGCTCTGATGGCCCGGCCGACGCTGGTGCTGCTGGACGAGCCGCTGGCGGGAATCAACCCCGTGGTCGCGGAGGCCCTGGTGGAGGTCATCCGCGCGCTCCACCGGGATGGACTGACCGTCGTGCTGGTCGAGCACAACCTGCGCGCCGTCATGGACACCTGCCAGCGGGTTGTCGTGCTGGATTCCGGGCGCCTGATCGCCGACGGCCCGCCTGAGGAGGTCCGGCGCAATCCCGACGTGCTGGAGGCCTACTTTGGCCGCTGACTCTGCGGGGCCTCCGGTGCTGGAGGTCGCAGACCTCCGGGCGGGCTACGGCGACATCCCCGTGCTGGACGGGGTATCTGTGGCGGTCCGGGGCGGCATCACCTGCGTCATCGGCCCCAACGGAGCGGGCAAGTCCACGCTGCTCAAGGCGGTCGTCGGCCTGGCGGACCGGACGGGAGGACGGATCCTGCTGGCCGGCGAGGACGTGACGGGACTGGGGCCCCAGGCAATCCGCCGGCGCGGCGTGGCCTACGTCGCTCAGGGGCGGTGGAACTTCCCGCTGATGAGCGTCCGGGAGAACCTCGAGATGGGAGCGTTCGCCCGCGTGGACCGGTCCGGGGTGGAGGAGGAGATCCGGGAGGTGCAGCGGCGTTTTCCCGTCCTGGGCGCGCGGGCGCGGGAGCGGGCCGGCAACCTGAGCGGAGGGGAACAGCAGATCCTGGAGATGGTCATGGGTCTGCTGGCGCGGCCCCGGGTGCTGCTGCTGGACGAGCCGTCCCTGGGCCTGGCGCCGCGGATGGTCGAGCAGGTGTTTTCCGCCATCCGGGCCATCGGGGAGATGGGGGTGGCCGTCCTCATGGTGGAGCAGAACGCCCGGCAGGCCCTGGCCATCTCCTCGCACGCTGTGGTCCTGGACCTGGGCCGCAAGGTCTTGGAGGGGCCTGCGGGGGACATCCTCCGGGACGAAGGGGTCCGGCGGCGCTATCTCGGCGGATTGGCGGGGTGAAGGCGGGTGGACCGGCCTGCCATCGAAGGTGGCGGGCCAGCTGTGGAGGTCTTCACCCGGACGAAGGCCCGGCGGCGGGGTGGCGTGGGGTCTTGATCGTTGAGGAAATTTTGACTAGTCTAAGACTAGTCTGAATTTCATGAGGGGGGAGGTCGGCATGCAGACGGTGGGGATGTACCAGGCCCGAACTCACTTCGCCCGGCTGCTCGACCGGGTGGAGGCCGGAGAGACGGTCACGATTACGAGGCACGGCGTGCCCGTCGCCCGCCTGGTCCCCGTACGGGAAACCTCTCGCCAGCAGGCCGAAGCGGCGGTGAACCAGCTGCGGGAGTTGCGGCGCGGGGCGAAACTGGGAGGGGTGCGGATTCGGGATCTGATCGAAGCGGGGCGACGTCGGTGACGCCCGGTCCGGCTTTCGTTCTCGATGCGTCGGTTGCTCTGAGTTGGTGCTTCGAGGACGAGGTGTCCGCCTACACCGAGGATGCGCTGGAGGCGGTCCGGGACCGCGGGGCTATCGTTCCCGCGCTGTGGCTCTGGGAGATGGCCAATGCGCTCCTTGTGGCGGAGCGGAAGCGGCGGCTGCCGCCGGGGCGGACCGTCGCCTTCACAGGGGCCTTGTCCTCCCTCCCGATCGAGATCGATGCCCCGCCCCGCCTCGGTCATCTCCCCTCCCTCTTGGAGATCGCTCGAACCACCGAGTTGTCTGCCTACGACGTCGCGTACCTGGCGACCGCCCTGGCACGCCGGTTCCCGCTGGCCACGCGGGATGCGAAGCTGCGGGCAGCAGCGCCGCAGGTAGGCGTCAGGGTCTGGGACCCGGCGGGCGCGGGCAGACCCTGACGGGCGGCGTTCGTTGATTCATCCGTCCTGCAGCGCCCGCCGGCCCCGTGGGCCTTGGCGGTCACCAGGACCCTCCGCCGGTCTAGCCCGTCGAGGTGCCTGTGTCCCCCGCGAACGCGGCCTGCAGGGTCGCGATGTCGAGCTTTTTCATCCGCAGGAAGGCCGCGGTCACGCGGGCCACCGCCCGGGGGTCGGGGTCCCGCAGCATCTCGCCCAGCACAGCCGGCACGACCTGCCAGGACAGGCCGTAGCGGTCTTTGACCCACCCGCACTGCTCGGCCTCGGGGACCGCTGACAGCCTCTGCCAGTAGTAGTCGATCTCTTCCTGGGTGTCGCAGAGGACGACGAACGAGACGGCCTCGGTGAACCGGAACAGGGGCCCCGCGCTGATGGCCATGAACGGCTGGCCCAGCAGTTCAAAGGAGACGCTCTCCACGGTGCCGGAGGGGGTGTCGTGGAGGATCGTGATATCCGTGATCCGGGAGTCGGGGAAGACCGCGCAGTAAAACTCGGCCGCCTCCCGGGCCTCGCGGTCAAACCACAGGTGGGGGACGATCCTGCCTTCCATCCGCGCCATGGGCGTCCTCCTGCGCCAGTGCCCCCTCAGGGGCGTCGCGGGGGACTGTAGATCACCATCCACTGGATGCCGAACCGGTCCCGGCAGCTGCCGTAGTAGTCCCCCCAGACCTGGTCGGCCAGGGGCATCTCCACCGCGCCCCCGCGGGAGAGGGCGGCAAAGACCCGGTCCGCGTCCTCCCGGCTGTCCAGCTGGATGGAGAGGTAGACACTGTTGCCCGGCGTGACCACCTGGCCCAGGGACTCCAGGGCGTCGGAGGCCATCAGCACGTGGTCCCGGCCGAGGGGCAGGGCGATGTGCATGATCTTGTTTGCCTCCTGCGGGGGGATGGAGATGCCCGCCATGGGCATGTCCGAGAAGCGGACGAGGGAGGTGAACTCGCCGCCGAAGACGGACCGGTAGAAGGTGAATGCCTCTTCGGTGGTGCCGGGGAAGTTCAGGTACGGGTGGATCTGCGCCATCGGTCATCCCTCCTCGGGGGCTGGCGCCGCACGGCGGGCAGACCGCCGCGACCCCCTCCCTTCCGGTGACGGGGGAAGACCGCGGCGAATCCGCGGAGCGTGACCGACGGCTCCCGGGCCGGAGAACGGCACGAAGGGGTCGGCCCGTGCAGACCGCGAGCCGGAACGTGTAAGCCCAGGGTACTGGATCCGGGCCGCTTTGCCAAGGGGGCCGGGGTCACCCCAGCAACCGGCGCACCCCGGCCACCAAGGCCTCGATGTCTGCGGGCTCGGTGTACAGGTGGACCGATACCCGCAGCAGCGTCAGCGATCCCCAGCGGAAGACCGGGACCTCCACCCGGGCGTCGCGGCGCAGGCGGCGGTGGGCCGCGTCCGGATCGCGGACGGGAAGCGGCACGCTGACCATCTGCGCGTACCAGGCGGGCGCGTCGGGGCTGAGCGGCGGCAGGCCTGTGAGCGCGCTGATCTCCCGGCGGGCAACGCGGGCCAGTTCGTGGCAGCGGTGGCGTCCGTCGGAATCCAGGTGCTCCTCCAGGAACCGGATGGCGGCGGGGACGCTCAGGCAGGCCGCGATGTCCCGGGTGCCCTGCCATTCGTGCTCGGCCACCAAACGGGAGGCCGGGCGTCCCAGGACGAGCCCGCCGCCGGTAGCCTCCCGGTGCCGGGAGGGAGGTCCGTCGGGGTCCCACCCCCAGCTGACCACCAGAGGCTGCAGCAGGTCGTGACGGTCGCGGCGGGCGTACAGAAACCCCGCGCCCTTCGGCGCGCACAGCCACTTGTGGCAGTTGCCGGCGTAGAAGTCGGGATCCAGGGCCCGCAGGTCCACCGGGATCTGGCCCGGCGCGTGGGCGCCGTCCACCACCGTCAGGATCCCCGCGGCGCGCGCCCGGCGCAGGAGGGCGTCGAGGGGGAAGATCAGGGCCGTAGGCGAGGTGACGTGGCTGCAGAACAGTACCCGGGTCCGGTCGGTGACACGCGACCACACCGCGTCCACCACCTGCTCGGCTGACTCCACGGGGACGGGGACGGCCGCCTTGACATACCGCGCGCCTCGCAGGCCGCACACAAACTGCCACAAGCGGTCCGCCGCCCCGTACTCGTGGTCCGTGGACAGCACCTCGTCGCCGGGGCCCAGAGGCAGCGAGCGGGCGACGGTGTTGAGGGCTGTGGTGGCGTTGGGGACGTACACCAGGTCGTCGGGATCGGCGTTCAGGTAGGCGGCGAGGGCGGTCCGGGCGGTGCGCATAAGGGTGCGGAACCGCCGCCCCAGAAACGCCACCGGCTGGCGCTCCAGCGTCCGCTGCCAGCGTTGGTAGGTCCGGAACACCGGCCGGGGGCAGGCTCCGAACGCGCCGTGGTTGAGGTAGACGACACCGCGGCGCAGCAGGAACTGGCTGCGGATCGCGGGCCCCGCGGCGGAGGAGGTCTGCGTCACGGGACCGTCAGCCCTCCACGTCCTCCGCCTCGAAGCCCAGGATTGAGTAGTCGAGGTTCTCCGCCGGGTAGCCCATCCGCTTGAGCATGAACATCACCTGGCCCGGTGGTGGACCTCGTGGAAGAGCAGCTGGATCGCCACCCGCCGGTGGTGGTCCGAAAGCGGCGTCGGCGGCCGGCGGTCACCGACTCGAACACCAGCGGCCGCGTCCAGTCGTCCACCTCCCGCAGGGTCCGGCGGGTCTCCTCGGCCTGCGCCGCCCATGCCGCCTCCAGGGGGGCCAGCGGCTGCGCGGCGGACGAGGCGAACGGGCGCTCGCCGGGCGGGGGCACCGGCTCCCCGCGCAGGCGCCGCACGTAGCCCCACTCGGCCGAGGCCACGTGCACGAGGGTGGCGCGCGCGCTGCGGTGGCCGATGGGGAACTCCCGGGCGAACTGCTCGAGCGTCAGTTTCTGGACCCACCCCAGCAGCTTCTGGCGCGCCAGCACCAAATAGTCGTAGGCGTCGGCAGGCGCAATACCCGACAGCGTCGGCATCGTCGTCCTCCGCGGGAGGGTCTGCGGTGTTCGGTTCGCGCGCCGGCCGGCGACTCCTGCGCAGCCGTCCAGGCCCCGTCTTGCTAACAGGTGTTGTCACCGTTAGCAAACCGGCGGAATTTGGGGTCAGACCCCTAATGTGGGG
>JBBIUY010000039.1:25134-27940 GCA_037440005.1 Armatimonadota bacterium
GCAAACCGGCGGAATTTGGGGTCAGACCCCTAATGTGGGGTCAGACCCTTAGTTGGGGTGCGTGGCATCCGCCCGAAGGGCGAGCGTGGGGGGGTCACACGAGCCGGAGGATGACTGCGGCGAGGGTCACCATGACCAGTCCCTGGGCGAGGCGCAGCCGGCGGCGGTGGGTGCCCATCCAGCGCATGTATTGTCCGACGACCCGCCGGTTGCCGACGACCAGCAGCAGGGCCACCAGCGGCAGCACAAACATGAGGTTGTACAGCACCAGGTGGCCCAGGCCCGTCCAGAAGGTGGTCCGCGCCGCCAGCAGCCCCAGGATGCCCACGTAGATGCCGCCGGTGCAGGGGAACTCGCAGAGCCCCACCAGGACGCCGACCACGGCGGTCGCGGGCAGCGTGGCCCGCCGCATCCAGCGGTCGCGCGCGGCCGCACCGACCGAGAGGGACGTCAGGCTGGGCCCCACGCCGTACCAGAACGCGTCCTTGATGTTGATCAGCCCCAGGGCAATCATCAACCCGGCGCCGATTCGAGCCACCAGGTGTGGAGGTCCCAGCTGGAAGACCTTCAGCAGACCCAGGCCGATCGCCAGGTAGGTCAGGTAGACGGCGGCGACGTAGGTGAACCCGTGGGCCAGCAGGTCGCCGCGGCCGCGTTGCAGGGTGAACAGGAAGCCGACGAAGAGCAGCATCACGGCGAAGGCGCAGGGGTTGATGCCGTCCAGGAGGCCCGCGCCCAGCACCGTCGCTACCAAGGCGGCCGGTGCGGCGCCGGGGGCGGCCGCGACGGGTCGTGTCGTGGAGGGAAGGGTGGCCAGATAGGTCCCGATCGGCTCGTCCAGGGGATAGGCGGCGACAGCCCCGCCGGGGGCCCACACGGTGTAGTGTGTGGGCGCCTCCCCGTGGGAAGCCATCCGGTCCTGCAGGACCACAATCAGCCGGTAGCGGTCGCGGGCTGCGGGCGCGAGCAGGTCGCGGACGATGGCGGCGGGGACGTGTCCCTGGAGGACCACCCGGTCGCCGACGAAGACGGTCATGTGGCCCTGCATCTGCGGGGGAATGCCCAGGGCGGCGCTCCGCGCCACCAGCTCCTGCCGGTACGCGCGCTGCCGGATGTAGTCGCGGCGGTCGATCTCCCCTGCCCCCAGGCTGCGCAGCAGGGGCGCGAGCTCGCGATCCAGATAGGGGAGACAGCCGTGGCAGGATCCGTTGTAGTAGGCGACGACGCGTCCGGCCGCGCGCGGAGTCCCCTCCCCGGCGTGCCCCGGGTCCCACCCGGTGGCGGTCAGGAGGATCGCCAGCACCAGGACACCGACCTGGCCGCGCCCACCCGGCGCCATCCCTACGGCCTCCCGGTGACCACGGCGCGCACCTCGAGCTCGGCTTCGGGCGTCCGCGGGTCGTTGGTGCGCAGGTAGACGACGTGGCGGGCCGGACCCGCATCCGGCCCGTGAGCGATCGGGTCGAACGTCACCACCAGGCGCGCGGCGCCACCCGGTGGCACCATCACGCGGTCGAGAGCGGCGGTAGTGCACCCGCAGGAAGAGCTGGCGCCCAAGATCCGCAGCGCCGCCCGCCCATGGTTGCGCACGAGAATTGTACGGGTAGCCTGTGCCGACAGCGTGCCGAAGTCCGCCACCGGAGGGTCGAGGGCAACCACGGGGCGCGCCGTCCACCGTGCCGCCAGCAACGCGCCGCCCGCCAGCGCGACCGCCGCGAGGGTGACGAGGATGCTGCGCCGCATCATCGGGCCGGGCGTCGACCGCTACGGTACCTGGAGACCGATCAAGCGCACGGAGGCCCGGGGCTGGCGGGGATCGTTGGAGTGGATGACCACGACCCGGTCAATGGGCCCGCGATAGACGCCGTGGGCGCCGGGGTCGTACTGGACGATGAGGGTTCCCCTCTGCCCGGGACGCAGATGCGCCGACCAGCCCGTGGGCCACGGCGCGTGCCCGCGCATCCCGAACCACGGCCCGGCCCGGCCGTCGACCACCAGCCGGGCGCGGGTGCAGCCGCAGGACGTCTCCATCTCAGTGATGATCAGGTCGGCGGAGCCGGTGTTTGTCACCGTCATCCGCACGGTCACCGTCCCCGCCGCTTGGCTGACCTGTCCCAGGTCGTAAATTCGCGGGGTCACCGTCAGGGTGGGAGCGCCGCCGGAAGGGGTGCCGGGCAGGGAGGCACCGGCCGGGGCGGCCCCCAACACCCGGGCTTCCGGGGGCGCCGCGGTGGACCCCCACCAGCGGACGAGGAAGTACCCCCCGGCCGCCAGCGCCACCACCCCGGCCGCCAATACCGCCAAAAGGGGCCAGTTTTGAGGGTGGACGTTACGTTCCGATTTACGTTCCGATTTGCGATCCCGACTGCGCTGCCGGCGCCTGCCCATCGCCTCACCGCCCGCGGTCTAGTCGGAAACGATAGTTGGAAAAAGCCGGCCCGGGTATCGGGCGGGGACTGTAATTGCAGCCAGGGTCAGGCCGCCTCGCCGGGGAGAGGTGAGGAGAGTCCCGGCGACCCCCGCCACGGCCATAGACGGATTTCGGGATCAGATTCCCTGGGTGCGTGTTTGCTAACAGACGTAGTGATCGTGGGCTGAAACCGGACTTTGAGGTCAAACCTCTTGCGTAGCCGCGCGATCCGTTTCGCACCGCGACCTGTCCAGCAACTCCTGCGCAAGGCACGAGCGCTCGCAACTGCCTGTCTGGTTGTTGCTCACGGACGTGATTTGCGTTAGCAGGTCCGGATTTTGGAGCCGTTCTCGTCGGAGTCATCTCTTCGCCCTCGGCGGAGCATGAAGATGTCCC
>JBBIUY010000040.1:0-24592 GCA_037440005.1 Armatimonadota bacterium
GTACCACGCGCCCCGTCCGTCCTGCCGGACCGCCCGACCGGGACCCCTTCTAGCGGACCAGCAGGGCGCTGAGGGTCATGCTGATCAGGGAGATCGCCACCGCACCCGCCAGCGCCCACCAGAAGCTGGTCACCTCCAGGGGAGTCAGCAGGGCCACCAGGGACAGCATCAGCGCGTTCACCACCAGGGTGAACAGGCCCAGGGTGAGGATGGTGAGGGGCAGGGTGAGGACCAGGACCAGGGGGCGGATGACGGCGTTGACCACCCCGAGCACCAGCGCCGCCACCACGGCGGCGCCCACGCCGGGCACCCGCACGCCCGGCAGCAGCAGCGCCGTCAGGTAGATGGCCGCCGCATTCACCGCCCACCGCAGCACGAACCCCGCCACGGCAGGTCCGGCCTCCTACAGGCGGGCGGCCACCAGGTCGGCCACGCCGGTGGGCAGGGGCGCGACGTGCACCCCGGCCGCCTGGAGGACCTCCACCTTGCCGGCCGCCGTGCCGGCGGTCCCGGAGATGACGGCACCGGCGTGCCCCATGCGCTTGCCCGGGGGCGCGGTGCGGCCGGCCACGTACGCCACCACCGGTTTGGAGATTCCGCCGGACCGGATGAAGGCGGCCGCCTCCTCTTCGGCGCTGCCCCCGATCTCCCCGATGAGCACCACGATCTGCGTCTCGGGGTCGTCCTGGAAGAGCTGGAGGGCCTCGGTGAAGGTCATCCCCACCACCGGGTCGCCCCCCAGGCCCACGGCGGTGCTCTGCCCGATCCCGCGCCGGGTCAGGGCGGCCACGATCTCGTAGGTGAGGGTGCCGCTCCGCGACACCACCCCCACCGGACCCGGGAGAAACAGGGTGTTGGGCATGATCCCGATCTTGCACCGGCCCGGGGCCGCCAGGCCCGGGCCGTTGGGCCCCACCACCCGCACGCCCCGCCGGCGCGCCTGGTCCACGACCTGGATGGCATCGTGCACCGGAATGCCCTCGGTGATGATGACCACCGGGTCCATCCCCACCTCGATGGCTTCCAGGGCGGCCTCGCGGGCGAACCGGGCGGGGACGAACAGGCAGGCGGCGTTTCCTCCGGTGGCCCGCACGGCCTCGTCCCCCGTCTCGAACACGGGGACCCCGTGGACCGTCCGGCCGCCCTTGCCGGGGGTCACGCCCGCCACGATCCGGGTCCCGAACTCCAGCATCCGGGCCGTGTGGAACTCCCCCTGGTAGCCGGTGATCCCCCACACCACCACCCGCGTGTCGGCCGACACCAGAATGCCCACCTCTGTGACTCCCTCCGTTCCGCGGGCGTCCTGCCTGTCAGGGACGCCCGACCGCCACCGCCAGGACCGGCGTCCCCTGCCAGTCCGCGGGCACCGCCAGACCCAGCGCCGCCACCACCGTGGCCGCCGTGTCGTAGGTGACCACCGCCCGCTGCAACGGCCCGGGGGCGACGGCGCCCCAGGCCACCCAGGGAATCGTCACGTCCCGGGGGTCGGCGCTGCCGTGGGTGCGCCCGTGGCCGCCGTGGTCGGCGGTGAGAATCAGCAGGTAGGGGGCACCCAGGCGCCCCAGCGCCTCCCGCAGCACCTGCACGGTCTCGGGCAGCCGGGCGATCGCCTGCCGGTAGGGCTCGGACATCCAGCCGCTGCGGTGTCCGGCGTCGTCGGGATCGGCCACGTGGACGAACAGCAGGTGCGGGCGCGCGCGCTCCAGGTGGGCCGCGGCCTGGCGGGCGACGGCGATCTGGTCAAAGCGCGGAAAGGGCAGCACCCCCGCGTGGCTTACCGCCGGGGGAGGCAGCAGGAACTGCAGTTTGGCCTTGGCCACAAAGGCCGCGGTCGCCATCCCCGCGCCGGCCACCACCGAGAACACCGTGGGCCTGTCGATGTAGCCCTGCCCCGGCGCCCAGGCGTTAAAACGGACCCCGTGGACAGCGGGTCCCACCCCCGTCAGCATCGAGGTGTGGGAGGGAAGGGTGGTACTGGGCAGCGTGGTGCGCGCCGACCAGGTGTAGGCGGCGTCGGCCAGCAGGTCCGCAGGCCAGGCGGCGGCCACGGCGTCAGCCCGGGCGCCGTCGGCGCTGAGGACCACCACGTGACGGACCGCGGGCGCCGCCGCGGTCGCCGGCAGGCCCGGGGCGGCCAGGACCGCCGCCGCCAGCAGCGCCAGAGCCCGGGCGGCCCCCCTCATCGCCGGGCGGCCAGGGCCACCGCCTGCCGGGCGGCCTCGTCGGGATTCACGAAGGCGTGGATGCCAGCCTGGCGCAGGATCTGCCGGCCCTCCTCCTCGTTGGTCCCGGTCAGGCGCACCACCATGGGCACCGGAGGAGGGGCGCTCACGATGCCGCGGGCGATGTCGTCGCAGCGGGTGATGCCCCCGAAGATGTTCACGAACAGCACCCGCACCCCCGGCTTGCGCAGCGCGATGTCGATGGCCTGCCGCATGTTCTCGGTGGTGGCTCCGCCCCCCACGTCCAGGAAGTTGGCCGGCCGCCCCCCGAAGTGGGCCACCATGTCCAGGGTGGCCATGACCAGCCCCGCGCCGTTGCCGATGATGGCGATGTCCCCGTCCAGTTCCACGTAGGACAGGCCCGCCGCGCGGGCCCGGCGCTCCAGGTCCGTCAGCTCCTCGCCCGCCGGCAGGTCCGGGTGGCGGAAGAGGGCGTTGTCGTCCACCACCACCTTGGCGTCCACGGCCAGCAGGTGGCCGTCCACCACCGCCAGGGGGTTGATCTCGGCCAGCTCGGCGTCCTGCTCGGCGCACAGCCGGTACAGGGCGGTGGCCACGGCGGCAAACTCCCCCAGCAGCGCGCCGCCCAGGCCGATGGCCCGGCCCAGCCGCCGGGCGTGGTAGGGCAAAAAGCCCGGCCAGGGATCCACCACCAGCCGCGCGATCCTGTCGGGGGACGTCCGGGCCACCTCCTCGATGTCCACCCCGCCCGCCGCCGAGGCCACGGCCGTCAGCCGGCGGGCCGAGCGGTCCACGGTGAACGCCAGGTAGTACTCGGCGGCGATCTCCACCGCCTCGGCCACCAGCAGCCGGCGGACCCGCTCGCCGCGGATCTCCATCCCCAGCAGGGCCTCCGCCAGGGCGGCCGCCTCCTGGGGGGTGGATGCCAGGCGGATGCCGCCCGCCTTGCCCCGCCCCCCCACGAGGACCTGAGCCTTCAGCACCACGGGGTAACGCAGGTCCAGGGAGGCGATCTGGTCGGAGCGCTCGACCACCGCGCCCCGCTGGACGGGGATGCCGTAGTGCGCGAACAGCTCTTTGGCCTGGAACTCGTGGAGCTTCACGCTTACAGCTTCAGCGCGCCCAGCATCTCCCGCACCGCGGCCACCGACGCCGCAAAGGCCGCCCGCTCCTGGGCGTCCAGGGGGAGTTCGATGATGCGTTCGGCCCCGCCGGCCCCCAGGACCACCGGCACGCCGATGCAGACGTCGCGCTCCCCGTATTCGCCGTCCAGGTACACGCTGGCGGGGAGCAGGCGCTTTTTGTCCCGCAGCAGGGCCTCCACCATCTGGGCGATGGCGGCCCCCGGGGCGAAGAAGGCGCTGGTCCCCATCAGTTCGGTGATCTCGGCCCCTCCCCGCCGGGTGCGGGCCACCACGGCCTGGATGCGCTCGGCCGGCAGGAGGTGGTGCAGGGGCACGCCCCCCACGTGGGCGAACCGCGGAAGCGGCACCATGTCTTTGTCGGTGTGGGCCCCGATGACCATGGCGTGCACGTCCTCCACCGACACCCCCACCTCCTGGGCGATGAAGGTGCGGAAGCGGGTGGAGTCCAGCGCCCCCGACTGGCCGACGACCCGGTGCCGGGGGAAGCCGGAGACCTTGTAGGTGAGGTAGGTCATGGCGTCCAGGGGATTGGTGACCACCAGCAGAAACGCCTGGGGGGAGTACCGCACCACCTGCTCCACCACGCCGCGCACGATACCGGCGTTGGTGTCCAGCAGCTGCTCCCGGGTCATCCCCGGCCGGCGGGCCACCCCGGCGACGATGACGACCACCTGGGAGCCGGCGGTCTCCTCGTAGCCGTTGCTGCCCACCACCTGGAGGTCCACGCCCCGGATGGGCAGGGCCTGGGCCAGGTCCAGGGCTTTGCCCTGGGGCATCTTCTCGATGATGTCCACCAGCACCAGGTCGGCCAGTTCCTCGGCCGCCAGCCAGTGGGCGGCGGTGTGGCCCACCATGCCCGCTCCCACGATCGACACCTTCGGCCGCGCCACGGTCTCACACCCCCCGGCCCGCGCTCCACCGCTCCAACGTTTCAACGCTCCGACGTTTCAACGTTCGAACGTTCCACCGTCCGTCAGCCCAGATGGTCGATCACCGCGCTGGCGAACTCGCTGGTCCGCACCTCCCGGGCGCCGTCCATCAGCCGCGCCAGGTCATAGGTCACGATCTTCTTGCGGAAGGTCGCCTCCAGGGCCCGCACGATCCGTTGGGCCGCCTCGGTCCACCCCAGGTACTCCAGCATCATCACCCCCGACAGGGTCACCGAGGTGGGATTCACCTTGTCCAGGTTGGCGTACTTGGGAGCGGTGCCATGGGTGGCCTCGAAGACGGCGTGCACGTCCCCGATGTTGCCGCCGGGGGCCATGCCGATGCCCCCCACCTGGGCCGCCGCCGCGTCGGAGAGGTAGTCGCCGTTGAGGTTCCCGGTGGCGATCACGTCGAAGTCCTGGGGGCGGGTCAGCAGGTGCTGGAACGTCACGTCGGCGATGAAGTCCTGGATCAGCAGCCGCCCCGGGGGCACCTGGCCGCCGTGCCGCTGGACCTCCTCCCAGGTGATGGTGACGTCGCCGAACTCCTCCTGGGCCACCTGATACCCCCATTCCCGGAAGGCCCCCTCGGTGTACTTCATGATGTTCCCCTTGTGGACCAGGGTGACGCTGCGCCGGCCCCGCTCCAGGGCGTAGCGGATGGCCTTGCGCACCAGCCGTTTGGTGCCGAAGGGGCTCATGGGCTTCAGCCCGATGCCCGAGTCCTCCCGGACCTGCCACCCGAATTCACGCCGGACGAACTCGATCAGCCGCCGCGCCTCGGGGGACTGGCTGGGGTGCTCCAGCCCCACGTAGATGTCCTCGGTGTTCTCCCGGAAGATGACCACGTCGAGCCGCTCGGGATGGCGCACCGGGCTGGGCACGCCCTCAAACCAGCGCACGGGGCGCACGCAGGCGTACAGGTCCAGCAGCTGCCGCAGGGCCACGTTGAGGCTGCGGAACCCGCCGCCCACCGGCGTGGTGAGGGGGCCCTTGATGCCCACCACGTAGTGCTGGAAGGCCCGCAGGGTGTCCTCGGGCAGCCAGGTCCCAAAACGGTGGTAGGCCTTCTCGCCGGCGAAGACCTCAAACCAGACGATCCGCCTCCGGGAGCCGTAGGCCGCCTGCACGGCGGCGTCGAAAATCCGCCGGGCGGCCCGCCAGATGTCCGGGCCGGTGCCGTCGCCTTCGATGAACGGGATGATGGGCTGGTTAGGCACCACCAGCCGGCCGTCGCGGATCTCGATGCGCTGGCCCTCGGCGGGAGGGGTGAGCGTCTCCAGCACCGACATGACAGATCCTCCGCGCGCCCGCGGGAGGCCCCGCGGGCAGTTGAGACCGCGATCAGTGTAACGCAGGCGCGAAACGGAGGGAAGAAGGAAGAGGGAAGAGGGAAGAAGGGGGCGCCGGATCGTGCGGAGCGCGCAGTTCGATCAGGGGGTGGCACCGGCGCCGGCTGCGGGCGGTTGACTCCCGTGCCGCGGCGGGGTACCCTGGGATCGGACTGCTGGTCAGACCAGCAGTCCGCCCGATGGCCGCTCCCGGACGCCTGTTCCAGCCGATCCGCCGCAGCCGGATCTACGAGGACGTGGTCCGCCAGATCCAGGATCTCATCGCCTCCCAGCACCTGTCCCCGGGGGACCGGCTGCCCGGCGAGCGGGAGCTGTCCGAGCGGCTGTCGGTCAGCCGCCAGTCGGTGCGGGAGGGCCTGCGGGTCCTGGACTACCTGGGCGTGGTGGAGGTGCGGCCCGGGGAGGGGACGTTCGTGGCGGCCGCGCCGCCCGCCCCCATCGATCCCGCCGTCTACAGCCTGCTGTCCGAACGCACCTTCCTGCTGGACGTCCTGGAGGCCCGGGCCATCGTGGAGGAAGGCATCGTGACCCTGGCGACCTCCCGGGCCACCCGGGAGGACCTGGACGGTCTGGAGGCGCTGCTCCAGGCCCGGGAGCGCGACCTGGCCGCCGGCCGGCGCGACGTGGCCGGGGACCTGGCCTTCCACGCCCAGCTGGCGGACGCCACCGGCAACCCGGTCCTGGTCAGCCTCATGCGCCACCTCAACGAGATGTGGCTGCGGTCGCGGGAGAAGACCGGCCGGCGCCAGAGCAGCCCCCAGCGGGCCCTGCAGTTCCACCGGGCCATCCTGCGGGCGGTGCGCCGCCGCCAGCCCGCGGCGGCCCGGCGGGCGCTGCGGGCGCACCTACTGGACATGCGGGCCGACATTGAGGAGCGCAGCGTGCGGCTGCGCCAGATCCGGCGCGGGAGGTGATGGTGATGGCACGCCCGACATCCCGCAAGGGCGCGCGCCGGGCCGCCCGGCGGGTCATCCGGCCGGCCCGGGCCCCGGCCCCGCAGGCGGCGCCGGCGGGGGCGGCGGTGCGCATCGAGCGGGACTCCCTGGGCGAGATGCCGGTTCCCCAGGACGCCTACTACGGGGCCTCCACGGCCCGGGCGGTGCGCAACTTTCCCATCAGCGGCCTGCGGTTCCCGCGGCCCTTCCTGCGGGCCCTGGGGCTGATCAAGCAGGCCGCCGCCGAGGTCAACACCGACCTGGGCCTGCTGGACCGGCGCACGGGCGAGGCCATCGCCCGGGCCGCCGCCGAGGTGGCCGAGGGGCGGTGGGACGACCAGTTCGTGGTGGACATCTTCCAGACCGGTTCGGGCACGTCCACCAACATGAACGCCAACGAGGTGATCGCCAACCGCGCCGCCGAGCTGCTGGGCGGCGCCCGGGGGAGCCGGCTGGTCCACCCCAACGACCACGTGAACCTCTGCCAGTCCAGCAACGACGTCATCCCCACCGCCATTCACCTGGCGGCCCTGCTGGAGATCGAAGGGCGCCTGCTGCCGGCGCTGACGGAGCTGCAGGAGGCTCTGGAGGAGAAGGCGGTGGCGTTTGCCGACGTCATCAAGACCGGCCGCACCCACCTCATGGACGCCACGCCCATCCGCCTGGGGCAGGAGTTCACCGGGTACGCCGGACAGGTCCAGCGGGCGATCCGGCGGATCCGCGCCGCCGCCGAGGACCTGCGGGAGGTCCCCCTGGGAGGCACCGCGGTGGGCACGGGCGTCAACGCCCACCCGGAGTTTGCCGCGCGGGCCTGCGCCCGGCTGAGCCAGCTGGCCGGCACCGAGGTCCGGGAGACCACCAACCACTTTCAGGCCCAGTCCTGCCTGGACGCCCTGGTGTTCGTCTCCGGCGCCCTGCGGGCGTACGCCACGGCCCTCATGAAGATCGCCAACGACATCCGCTGGATGGGGTCCGGCCCCCGGGCCGGGCTGGGGGAACTGCGGCTGCCGGCGGTGCAGCCCGGATCGTCCATCATGCCCGGCAAGGTCAACCCCGTCATCCCCGAGTCGGTGATCCAGGTGTGCGCCCAGGTCCAGGGCAACGACCTGGTGGTGGCCCTGGGCAACCAGTGGGGCAACTTCGAGCTGAACACCATGATGCCGGTGATGGCCTACAATCTCCTGCAGGCCATCGCCGTGCTGGCGGCGGCGTCCCAGAACTTCGCGCGCCAGTGCGTGCGGGGACTGGAGGCCACGCCCGCCGGACCGGCGGCGGTGGAGCGGGGGCTGATGCTGGCCACCGCCCTGGCGCCGGTGGTGGGCTACGACCGCGCCGCCGAGGTGGCCGCCCGCGCCGCCGCCACCGGCCGCACCATCCGGGAGGTGGCGAAGGAGATGCTGGGCCTCGGCGACGACCGGCTGCAGGAGATCCTGGACCCCGCCCGCATGACCGCCCCCGGCCTGCACGGCGCCGGCGGGGGAGGGTAACGGACGGCGAGACCGAGGACCGTGCACGAGGAGGCGGGATGAGCCGACACGGGCTGTGGGACGAGCGGGGGGCCCTGGGGGCGCCGGCCGCACCGTGGGTGGCCGCCACCCTGCGCCGCGACCCCTGGTGGAGGGAAGTGGTCCTGACCCTGGCGGCCCTGGGGGCGTTCGTCGCCTACGCCACCTGGCGCGCCCTGATGAACGCCCACTACTACGCGCCGCCGTACATCTCGCCGTTTTACTCGCCCTGCGTGGCCGAGGCGTGCGCCCACGCCACCGTCCGGTGGATCGGCGGGTGGTGGCGGTTCACGCCGGCCCTGCTGGTCCTGTGGGTGCCCCTGGGGTTCCGGGTGACCTGCTACTACGCCCGGCGGGTGTACTACCGGGCGGTGTTCTGGTCGCCGCCGGCCTGCGCGGTGCGCGACCGCCCGGCGGTCTACACCGGGGAGACACGCTTCCCCTGGATCCTGCAGAACCTGCACCGCTACTTCTTCTGGCTCATCCTGCCCATCGTGGCCGTCCACTGGTGGGACGTGGCGGTGGCCTTCCGGTTCCCCGACGGGATCGGGGTGGGCGTGGGCTCCCTGGTCATCCTGGCCGACGCCACCCTGCTGACCCTGTACACCTTCTCCTGCCACGCCTGCCGCCACCTGTGCGGCGGCCACGTGGACGCCTTCAGCCGCGCGCCGGCGCGGGCGCGGCTGTGGCGGGCCGTCAGCCGGCTCAACCCCTACCACGGGCTGTTCTTCTGGCTGGCCCTGGGGATGGTGGCGCTGGCGGACCTGTACGTCTACCTGCTGTCGGCGGGCGTGCTGGCGGACGTGAGGATCCTGTGATGGGACGCGAGACCTACCAGACCCACGACTACGACGTGGTGGTGGTGGGCGCCGGCGGGGCCGGACTGCGGGCGGCCATCGAGGCGGCCCGTCAGGGCGCCCGCACGGCGCTGGTGTGCAAGTCGCTGCTGGGCAAGGCCCACACGGTGATGGCCGAAGGCGGCGCCGCCGCCGCCCTGGGCAACGTGTGGCCCGAGGACAACTGGCGGGTGCACTTCCGGGACACCATGCGCGGCGGCAAGCTGCTCAACAACTGGCGCATGGTGGAGATCTTCGCCAAGGAGGCCCCCGAGCGGATCCTGGAGCTGGAGGAGTGGGGCGCGGTCTTCGACCGCACCCCCGAGGGGCTGATCTCCCAGCGGGACTTCGGCGGCCACCGCTACGCCCGCCTGTGCCACGTGGGCGACCGGACGGGGCTGGAGATCATCCGCACCCTGCAGTACAAACTGCTGTCCCTGCCATCGGCGGACGTCTTCATGGAGTGCACCGTCACCCGGCTGCTCACCGACGCCGGACGCATCGCCGGAGCCTTCGGCTACCGCCGGGACACGGGCGAGTTCCTCGTCTGGCGGGCGCCCGCCGTGGTCCTGGCCACCGGGGGGTTCGGCAAGGTGTGGAAGTACACGTCCATGTCCTGGGAGAGCACCGGCGACGGCATCGCCCTGGCCCTGGACGCCGGCGCCG
Organism: Armatimonadota bacterium; assembly: GCA_037440005.1. Classification (GTDB taxonomy): domain Bacteria; phylum Sysuimicrobiota; class Sysuimicrobiia; order Sysuimicrobiales; family Kaftiobacteriaceae; genus Calidihabitans. The sequence continues at coordinate 9,549 of JBBIUY010000040.1, forward strand.
AACTGCTGGACATGGAGATGGTGCAGTTCCACCCCACCGGGATGGTGTGGCCGCCCGGCGCCCGGGGGATCCTGGTCACCGAGGGCGTCCGCGGGGACGGCGGGGTGCTGCGCAACGCCCTGGGGCGCCGGTTCATGTTCGACTACATCCCCGAGTTCTTCCGGGCCGAGACGGCCGAGACCGAAGAGGAGGCCGACCGGTGGTACACCGACAAGAAGAACAACCGCCGGCCCCCCGAGCTGCTGCCCCGGGACGAGGTCACCCGCGCCATCTACCACGAGGTGAAGGCGGGACGGGGCACCCCCCACGGCGGCGTGTACCTGGACATCGCCAGCCGCCGCCCCGCCGACTACATCAAGCGGCGTCTGCCCTCCATGTACCACCAGTTCCTGGAGCTGGCCGGGGTGGACATCACCCGCCAGCCCATGGAGGTCTACCCCACCTGCCATTACGCCATGGGGGGCGTGCGCGTGGACGCCGAGACGGCGGCGGCCACGGTCCCCGGGCTGTTCGCCGCCGGGGAGGTCGCCGGCGGCCTGCACGGGGCCAACCGGCTGGGGGGCAACTCGCTCACCGACCTGCTGGTCTTCGGGCGGCGCGCCGGACTGTACGCCGCCCGCCACGCCGGCACCCCCGGCAGCGCGCCCACCGTCAGCCGGGACCAGGTGGAGGATGCGGCCGCCGAGGCCCTCCGGCCCTTTGCCTCCCGCGGCGAGGAGAGGCCCTTTGACCTGCAGGCGGCCCTGCAGGAGGTCATGCAGGAGCGGGTGGGCATCTTCCGGGACGAGGAGGGCATGCGGCGGGCCCTGGAGGAGATCGCCGCGCTGCGGGAGCGGGCCGCCCGGGTGCGGGTGGTCGGCGACCGCCAGTACAACCCCGGCTGGCATGCAGCCCTGGACACGTTCTCGATGCTGGCGGTGGCCGAGGCGGTCACCCGCTCGGCCCTGGAGCGGCGGGAGACCCGGGGCGGCCACAGCCGCACCGACTACCCCCAGGCCGACCCCGAGCTGGGCCGGGTGAACATCGTGGTGGCCAAGCGCAACGGGGTGCTGGTCCTGCGCCGCGAGCCCATCCCCCCCATGCCCGACGAGCTGCGGGCGATCCTGGAGGAGACCCGATGAACCAGACCGAGGTGACCCTGCGCATCTGGCGCGGCACCGCTGCCGGCGGGGAGTTCCGCGACTACCGGGTGCGTCCGACCGAAGGCATGGTGGTCCTGGACGCCGTCCGCGCCGTGCAGGCCGAGCAGGCCCCCGATCTGGCGGTGCGGTGGAACTGCAAGGCCGGCAAGTGCGGCTCCTGCTCGGCCGAGGTCAACGGGCGCCCGCGCCTGATGTGCATGACCCGCCTGGCCGAGGTGGTCCGGGACGGAGAGCCGGTCACCGTGGCGCCCCTGCGGGCGTTCCCCGTCGTCAAGGACCTGGTCACCGACGTCTCCTGGAACTACGACGTGGCCCGGACGATTCCGCCCTTCCAGCCGGCCCCGCCCGGCCCCGACGGGCGGCGGCGCATGTACCAGCACGAGGTGGAGCGGGTCCAGGAGTTCCGCACGTGCATCGAGTGCTTCCTCTGCCAGGACGTCTGCCACGTGATCCGCGACCACCCGGAGAACAAGACGCTGTTTGCCGGCCCGCGCTTTCTGGTCCTCCTGGCCGCCTACGAGATGCACCCGCTGGACACCGTCGACCGGACGGCGTTCGTGCGGGAACGGGCGGGGGTGGGTTTCTGCAACATCACCCGCTGCTGCACAGAGGTGTGCCCCGAGAACATCCGGATCACCGACAACGCCATCATCCCCCTCAAGGAGCGCGTCGTCGACCGCCACTACGACCCGGTCCTGTGGCTGTGGCGGAAGCTGACGGGCCGGCCCTAGGCCCGGCGACATTTTCCTCCGCGGGGAGGGACGACTTACCCCGAGGGACGCTTCTGCCAGACCACGTCCGGCCGACCGGCGGCCCGGTTGGCGGCCCGCGCCAGGACGAACAGCAGGTCCGACAGGCGGTTGAGGTACGCCAGCACCTCCGCCCGCACCGGCTCCGCCCGGGACAGGGCGACCACCCGCCGTTCGGCCCGCCGGCACACGGTCCGCGCCACGTGGAGGGACGCCGCCAGGGGAGTCCCGCCCGGCAGGACGAAGGCCCGCAGGGGCGGCAGGCGCTGTTGGTAGCGGTCGATGGCGCGTTCTAAGGCCGCCACATCCTCCGCCCGCACCCCGGCGGGCGCGGACCTGGCCGGCGGGGTGGCCAGCTCCGCGCCCAGGTCGAACAGGCGGTGCTGGACCTCCCCCAGCAGCGTCGCCACCTGCCCGCCCCGGGCCAGGGCGCGGGCCGCCCCCAGGTGGGCGTTGAGCTCGTCCACCGCGCCGTAGGCTTCCACCCGGGGGTGGTCTTTGGGAACCCGCCGCCCGCCGATGAGACCGGTCTCTCCGGCGTCCCCGGTGCGGGTGTAGATCCGGGGGGCCGGCGCCGTGCGGCGGGACGCCCGCGTCACGGTCCGCCTCCGGCGGCGACCGCCTGGGCCCGGGGCGCAGGCTGGCGCAGGTGCTCGGCGAACCACCGCACGATCCAGCGCAGCCGCTCCACCCGGTGGCTGGGACGGCCGGTGCGGGAGAGGTCGTGGCTGGCGTCGGCGAACCGCACGAACACCACCTTTCGCCGCAGCTTCATCAACGCCGCAAACAGCTGCTCGGCCTCGCCGATCGGGCAGCGCAGGTCCTGCTCGCCGTGCAGGATCAGCAGCGGCGTCGTGATCCGGGTCACGTAGGCCAGAGGCGAGCGCTCCCAGTACCAGGCGGGCGCCTCCCACGGGTCTCCGGGGAACTCCCAGAAACCCTTCATGTAGGCCAGGTCGCTGGTGCCCCACTGGCTGAGGTGGTTGCTGATGGACCGCATGGTCACCGCCGCCTTGAAGCGGTCAGTATGGCCGACGATCCAGGTGGTCATGTACCCGCCGTAACTGCCGCCGGCCACCCCCAGCCGGTCGGGGTCCAGATCCGGGAAGCGGGCCAGGGCGGCGTCCAGGGCGAGCATGAGGTCCTGGTAGTCTTTGCCGCCCCAGTCGTGGTGGGTGGCGGCGGTGAAGGCCTGGCCGTAGCCCTGGCTGCCCCGGGGGTTGGTGTAGATTACGGCGAACCCTTCGCCGGCCAGGACCTGGAACTCGTGGAAGAAGGCCTCCCCGTAGGCGCCGTGGGGGCCTCCGTGGACCTGCAGGATGGCGGGGTGGCGCCCGCCGTCGGGGGCGTGGGGCGGCAGCAGCACCCACCCTTCCACCGGCCATCCGTCGGCTCCCTCGCAGACAAACCGCTCGGGCACGCTCACCGAGACCTGGGAGAGCAACTCGTGGTTGACCGCGGTCAGGCGGTGCAGCCGGCCGTCGGTCAGGTCCACCCGCCACAGGTCCCCCGGGGTGACCGGGTCGCTGCGGGCCACCACGGCCACGGGCCGGCGCGGGTCCACCGACAGGCCGAAGATCTCGTGGCGGCCGGCGGTGACCGCCCGCACGGACCCGGTGGCGGCGTCCACCTCCCCGATCTGGGTGGTGCCGCCGTCGCCGATGAGGACCACCAGCCGGCGCCCGTCGGCGGTCCAGACCGGGCCCCCGATCCGGGGGTGGGCCCGCATGTCGGTGATGATGTGGTGGCCCAGGCTGCGGTCGTACCCCCGGGTCAGGTTGACGGGTTCGCCGCCGGCGGCGGGCACCACCCACAGGGCGGTGTTGGTGGCGCCCATGGCTGCGTTGTCGTGGCCGTAGTAGGCGATCAAGGTCCCGTCGGGCGACCACGCCGGGAACTGGCAGGGGCCCACCGACCGGGTGAGGCGGCGCGGGGAGCCGCCCCGGGCGGGCGCCACCCACACATCGGTGACGTTGGTGAAGTCGGCCTCGGGGGTGCGGTTGGCCACGAACGCCAGGTGGGTTCCGTCGGGAGACCAGGCGGGGTCGGCGTGGTCGTAGTCGCCGTCGGTGATCTGCTGGGGGCTGCCCCCCTCCAGCGGCACGGTGAAGATGTGCCGGTAGCGGCCGTCCCAGTACCCTTCGCCGTCGGCCTTGTACCGGATGCGGGTGACGACCCGGACGCCGCTAGTGGACTCCGGCTGCAAAGGCTTACCCACGAACGCCAGGGTGCGGCCGTCGGGAGACCACGCGAGGTCCGAGGGGGCGTACTCGGGCGGGACCAGCAGCCGGGCCTCTCCCCCGTCGGCGGGGATGACGTAGAGGCCCCGCGGCCGCCGGGCGCCCGCTCCGGCCGGGGCCCCGCGGTCCGACAGGAACGCAATCCACCGGCCGTCGGGGGACCAGCGGGGCAGCGCGTCCCGGTGGTCGCCGGTGGTGAACTGGCGCATCTCCCCGCCGTCGGCCGGGACCATCCACAGGTGCGCCCGGTAGGCGTCGGCCTCCCGGTCGACCGTGGTCAGCACCCACACCACCCGGCGGCCGTCCGGGCTCAGCTGGGGGTCGCTGACCCACCGCAGGGCCAGCAGGTCTTCGATGGAGATCGTCCGTCCTGCCATCGTCCTCCTCCCGCCCCGACGGGCTGCGCCCTCTACCGCCCGTAGGCCAGCCGGTCCGCCAGGATCGGCGGCAGGCCGGCGGCCCGCATCTTCTGCTGGGTCCGGGCCAGGGGGTACGTCAGGCGCACCAGGGTCGCCTCCCGGGCGTCGGTGTCCAGCCACAGGTAGGCGGCCCGGGGGTCGCCGTCCCGCGGCTGGCCGACGCTGCCCGCGTTGATGATGTACCGCCGGTCCGGACGCAGCCGGATCGGCCGGCCCGCCAGCAGCGGCTCGGCCACCACCGCCTCCCCCGCCTGGGTGAACACCGCCGGGATGTGGGTGTGGCCCACCAGGCACAGGTCAAACGCGGCCGACGCGAAGCTGGCCCGGGCCGTCTCCACGTCCAGGATGTACTCCTCGATGGGGTCCCGCACGCTGCCGTGCACGCACAGGAAGCCGTCGGGGGTGAGCCGGTGGGGCAGCCCCTGCAGGTAGGCCCGCACGGTCTCGGTGAGCTGGCGGCGCGTCCACATCACCGCCTCGTACGCGTACGGGTTGAAGCGGGCGGCCAGGGTGTCCTGGGGGTCCACCGCCGCGGCGTCGTGGTTGCCCAGCACCGCCCCCCGCAGCAGCGGCCGCAGCCGGTCCACGCAGGCCACCGGATCGGGCCCGTAGCCCACGAAGTCTCCCAGGCACAGGACCGCGTCGGGGCGGCGCGCGGCCAGGTCGGCCAGGACCGCCTCCAGCGCCTCCAGGTTGGCGTGGACGTCGGACAGAACGGCGTACCGCATCTTCCGGTCGGGACCGTTTCCTGCAGTTCGGGACGGGCGCGGGCGGCTCCTGTGCCAGGAGGCCCGCCGCGGACACCGAACTCACAGGACGTTGATGGACCTGCTCCGGCGCTGGCTGCGGATTCCGCTGCCGCCGCGGACCCGCGCCATCGTCCGCATCGACATGGCGGCGGCCCTGCTGTACGGCGCCTTCGCCGGCCTGACCCAGCCCTTCATCCCGGTGATGGGGGTGCGGCTGGGCGCCAGCCCGCTGCAGGTGTCCCTGCTGGTGGCCGCGCCCGCCGTGGTGTTCCTGCTGTCCTTCTGGGTGGTGAACGCGGTCCGGCCCGTGCACCCGGTCCGGCTGGTGATGTGGCCGGCGCTGGCGGGGCGGGCGCTGTTCGTCCTGATGCCCCTGGTGCGGACCCCGCTGGCCTACGTGCTGCTGGTGGTGCTGTACCACGCGGTGAACTCGGTCAACCCGCTGGGCTACGCCCAGGTGATGCGGGCCGTCTACCCCGACGACGCCCGGGGGCGCATCATGGCCCTGGTCAAGGTGGCCATGGCGACGGCGTGGGTGGCGGGGTCGGTGGTGGGCGGGTCCCTGATGCAGCGGCTGCCCTTCCAGTGGGTCTTCGCCGCCGCCGGGACGCTGGGCATGGCCAGCGCCCTGGTCTTCGGCCGCATCCGCCCGCCCCGGCCGGTGGAAGAACCCGAGCGCGTCCCCCCGGCCTCGGCCTGGCGCGTGCTGCGGGACGACCCCGGCTACCGGCGCTTCCTGCTCGCCTTCTTCGTGTTCGGGTCCGGCGGGTGGCTGACGGGGCCGGCGGTCCCCCTGCTGCTGGTGCGCGAGCTGCGGGCCACGAACCTGCAGGTGGGGCTGCTGGGGGCGGTGACATCCGCCACCTGGGTGCTGTCCTTCTACGCCTGGGGGCGGATGATCGACCGGCGGACGGCCACCGGCGCCCTGAAGGTGGTCTTCACCGTCGGAACCCTGACGCCAGTGATCTACCTGGTCTCGTTCAATCCGTGGGTGGTCCTGCTGGCGGGCGTCACCGACGGCCTGGCGTCGTCCGGCATCGATCTGGGATGGCTGGCGGCGGTCCTGCACTACGCTCCGCCGGGCCGGGTGCTGACCTACACGACCCTGTTCAACACCCTGGTGGGCGTGCGGGCCGCCGTGGCGCCGGCCCTGGCCGGCGTGCTGATCCCCCGCCTGGGGGTGCGCGCCATCTTCGCCATCGGCGCGGTGTTCTACCTCCTGGGGATGGCGCTCATGCGCCGGGTCCCCCCGCCCGGCCGCCCGGCGGACCGACCCGGGCCTGCCAGTACGGCATGAGCAGGTCCGCCAGTTCCCGGGGAGGGCGGCGCCACAGAATGGTCTCCACCACCGTCTCCCCCAGCCGCCGGCGCTCCCGCCGCACCGGCTGGTAGAAGAGTGCCCAGAACGCCTCCTCCCCGTCCTCCAGCAGCACCACCCGCCTCCCCCCCACCAGGGCCTCCAGCCGGCAGCGCCCGCCGGCGCTGACCACCCAGGCGTCCCGGCAGCCGAAGCGGCGGCGGAGCACCTCCCGCAGGTGCGCGACCAGGCGGCGACGCTGGGGCCAGACGCGCCCGCCCCGGGGAGTCATGGGGCCGCCAGCCGGCGGCCCAGGTCATCCAGGAACGCCGCCAGGTACGCGGCACCCACCTGGTCGGGATCGGCCAGCTCCCGCAGGGCCGCGCGGTCGACGTCCAGGGTGGCGGCGATGTCCGCCACCATGGGCCGCAGGGTCCGGATGTAGGCCTGCACGTGCTTCTGGCCGGACCGGGTGTGGGGCACGGGGACCACGAACCCGCGCCGGCGGTCTCCGGCCGGCATCCGCCGCTCTGCCCGCATCATGGGCGCTCACCTCCGGATCGGCGACGGCCGCGCCCTCAGGGCTTGACCGAGAAGTCGGCCACCCGGGGCGACGCCAGTCGCGCGAAGTCCGCGTAGGCGATCTTCATGGTCTCCCGGTGGGTGCCGGCGTTGAACACGATGTAGGGATCTTCGGTGAGCTGGCGGTCCACCACCACCGGCACGTTGTAGAGGTTGCCGAAGGGCGGCATCGCGCCCACCTCGCAGTCGGGAAAGACGTGGGCAAACTCCTGCTCCCGGGCCAGCCGCGCCTCCCGGGCTCCCAGGGCGCTCTTCAGGCGGGCGAAGTCCACCCGGTTGGGCGCCGGCAGGACCAGGGCCGTCAGGGTGCCGTCCACCAGGGCCATGACCACCTTGGCCACCAGCCGGCCGGGCACGTGCTGCACCGCCGCCACCTCCTGGGCGGTGTAGACCTCCGGGTGGGTGGTCAGTTCGTAGCGGACGCCGTTCTCCCGGAAGTACTGCTCCAGGCGCTCGCGGCACGTCATCCGCGTCACCTCCCGCCAGCATGGTCCTACCGCCCCCAGGCGCCGGTGGTGTAGGCGCGCAGCAGCAGGGCGGCCTGGGTCAGACACACGAGCGCGAGCACGCGGGGTCCGGCGGCCCCGGGGTTGTGCAGCGCCGGCCGCAGGAACCCTCCCGGCCGCAGCCCCGCCTGGGCGACCGCCCCCGCGACCACCAGCCCGCCGTACAGGAAGTGCAGCCACGTCCGCGGCCGCACCCCGCCCAGGGCCAGCACCGCGCCCGCCGCGGCGTGGACGACAGTCAAAGCCAGGACCACCAGCAGGACCGCCCAGAAGGCCGGCCCCAGCGTCCGCCGTCCGCGCAGGTGCGCCGCGAAGGCCCACAGGGCCAGCACGGCGTTGCCGGCGACCACGGCGACGAGGAGCAGACGGGAGGCGTGGACGGTCAGCAGCGCGGCCATCGCAGGCGGTCCACCGGACACCTGGACACTTCCACGCCGCCTCGGGGAGTTCCCTGCCGGGGGAATGAGGCGACAGGACCGGGGGGCGTCCGGCGCGGGATGCGCGCCTCGTCCTGCGCCCGGGGCCGCGTCAGAGGGCCGTGAGCAGCCCTCCCTCGCGCAGGCGCTCGAGGATGGCCTGCATCTTGGCGAAGTCCCGGAACCCGGCGCTGAACTGGTCGCTGGTCTTGTAGCCGATCTCCACGAACTTGTTCAGGGTGACGAAGAAGGCGTACTGCACCGTGCTGGCCACCGTCTCCGGAGCGTCCCGGTTCTTGTCCAGGTGCAGATCCAGGATGTCGATCCGGGGGACCATCTCGCTGTCGGTGCGGCCGGCTTTGGCCTCGGTGCGCAGCAGGTCTTCCAGGTTCTTGGTGGCCACCCAGTCCTTGCACAGGACCATGGCCACGTCCAGGTCGTATTCCAGGTCTCCGGACCCCACGCAGTGGTGCATGGTGGGACGGGCGAACTCGGAGACCTCTTCCTGGGGCTTCTCGTCCAGCCGGCAGCCCTCTTTGTCCAGCGGGGAGATGGCGAACACCGGCACGTTGAGCTCCAGGCTGAGGTCCGCCAGCTTGGCGGAGATGAGGTCGGTGCGGGCCTTCTCGTCGTGGACGTTCTCCTCCAGGGGCACCCGCTGCAGGTAGTCGATGAAGATCACGCACTCGTCGGTCTGGTAGGTGTGCATCAGGTTGTGGGCGCGGGCCTTGATCCGCTCCACCGTGTCCTGGCGGCCGGCCTCGAACAGGTACAGGGTGCCCAGCTGCCCTTCCAGGCGGGACCAGGCGTCCTTCACCCGCCCCTGGATGAACGGCGCCCGGGACTCGGCGGACAGCAGGGCGGCCGGGTTGACCAGGGATTCCTTGGCCAGCAGCCGGGCGAACAGCACCCGGCTGGTCTGCTCCCACGAGTAGTAGAGGACCGGAATCCGGTAGCGGCCGGCGATGGCGGCGGCCAGCTCGAGGGCGAAGTTGGTCTTGCCCCGCCGGGGGGCTCCCGCCAGACCGTAGTAGAAACCCCGCCGCAGCCCCGACAGCGCCTCGCTGAGGCGGTCAAAGGGCGACAGGTCGTAGCCCAGGGTGGCCCCCGACCGCCCCTCCAGGATCTCCTGGACGATCCGGGCCCCCACCTCGCCGGCGGTGGGGGTGTTGCGGGCCATGCGCTGGTGCTGGATCTCCAGCAGGGCGGGGATGATCTGGCCCACGAAGTCCACCACGTCCCGTTCCGCCCGCTCCTCCTCCAGGTAGGTGGCGATGGCGGTGTTGACCTCCACCAGGCGCAGGCGGGCGGCCCGGGCCTTGAGGATGTCCACGTAGGCCATGACCTGGGCAGCGTCGGGCTCGGGCGTCCCCTCCACCGCGTCCAGGAACTTGCGCATCTCGGGGGAGAGGACCCCGCGCTCCCCCAGCAGGCCCCGCACCGTCAGCGGCTCCAGGGGCATCTCCTTCTGGGCGTAGATGTCCACCAGCACCTTGGCCACGGTGCGGCCCAGGGCGTGGGGCATGAGGTCCGGACGGAAGCCCGCCTCCAGGGCGCGGCCCAGCAGGTATCGATCCCGGAGGAACCCGCTCAGCAGGCGCTTTTCAATGACGGCGACTTCTTCCACCGGCCCACCCCCGCTGCCGTCGGACGGTCCCGGGCGCGCGCCCCGGGCGCCGATCGCAGGACGCGGCGCAGGCGGCGCGGACGCTGACGGTTCCTGCACCCGTCCTATGCCCCCGGCGGACGCGCGGGTAGACCGGCCCGACGTCTATCTCTTCCAGCGGCGGTAGCGGACCTCGGTCCCCCCGCGCAGCCTCTCCACGCCGGCCACCGTGCCGATGACCGCATCGCAGACCCACCCGCCGTCGGGCAGGCGCTGCTCTCCGGAGGGGAAGGACAGCCGCAGGCCGCGCAGCCGCAGCCGGGGCCGCCCCTCGGCCAGCAGGGTCACCGCCGGTGCGGGGCGCGCCATCAGCCGGGCCAGCACCGACCGCCCGAAGGTGACGCGGGAGAGCCCGACGGTGCGCGGCCCCACGGCCGCCTTGTCGGCGTAGGCCAGCACCGCCCCCCGCGACCCCACCAGGGTCACGTGGCGGAAGGCCAACAGGCGGCGCGCGTGTTGAGCGGGAGCGGGCACGCTGATATAATTCCCTGTGCGCGCCGGGGAACCATGCCGGCGCGGTGCGCCCGCGCCCGTAGCTCAGCGGATAGAGCGTCGGCCTCCGGAGCCGAAGGTCAGGGGTTCAAATCCCTTCGGGCGCGCCAGAGATGGTGGGGCGCCCCGTCAGGGGCGCCATCTCTTTTCCCTCTCCCCCGGGGAGAGGGCGCGGGGTGAGGGCAAAACACCAACCGCCCCCAATCCGGGATTTGAACCCCTGACCTGAGGGGGGTGCGGGGGAGCGCCAGCTCCCCCAGGTGGTCAGGGGTGGTTCGGAGGGGCCAGCCCCTCCGAGGAGCGCACAGCGCTGCTGTGCGCGACGGTCAGGGGTTCAAATCCCTTCGGGCGCGCCAGAGATGGCGGAGCGCCCCGTTAGGGGCGCCATCTCTTTTCCCTCTCCCCCGGGGAGAGGGCGCGGGGTGAGGGCCCGGCGGTGGAGCGCCCCGTCAGGGGCGCCATCCTCTTTTCCCTCTCCCTCAGGGAGAGGGTGCAGGGTGAGGGCCCGGTTCACGCACGGTCACCGCCGCCCCTTCCCTCCCTGTGCAGCCGGACGATCTGGCGGATGGCTCCCAGGTGGTAGCCTCCGTGGCCCACCAGCGCCAGCACTCCCCACAGCGTGTCGCGGTCCGACCAGTCCTGCCGGTCGCGGATGGCCTGCAGGAACCGGCGGTGTTGCTCCCGCAGCGCCGCCCGCAGCCGGTCCCACCCCGGACCGTCCACGACCTGCGTCCGCCAGCTCCCGGCCCAGTCGGCGGCCGCGTAGGCCTCTTCACCGGACAGAGCGCGGGTAGCCAGTTCCAGGGAGTACCGCAGGTGCTCGGCGTGAGCGGCGATGGTGTTCATGCCGGGACCCGGGGGGCGGGACGCCACCTCGGCCGGGACGCCGTCCAGAGTCCCCAGGACTCCGGAGCCGGGTTCGTTGCTCGTCACCCAGGTGATGCGCGGATCCGGAGGCCCCACGTGGATCTCCTCCAACAGGACTTCCACGGCCTCCACGAACCGCTCGCGGGAAATGCCCTCCATCGTCCACCTCCTCAGGGTCCGGATCCAGAGCCGCCCGCGTGGGCTGTGTTCCACCCGCGACGGCGCACCCCTGCGGTGACAGTCACCCACGCGAGGGGATAACCTTTCATTTATGACACATCTGGAGGCTGCTGAGAGGTCGCTAATTTCTCTGGCGCATCACAGGCAAGGGCAAGTTGACTTTGATGCTGCGTGGATTCTCCGGCTGGCGCGCAGTTCTCTGCGGCGGCTCACAGGGAAAGTGCAAACGCAGCTGCACGTCGGCACGCGGATTGCTCCCACGAGCCGCGGAGTCCTCACAACCGATAACGGCAAACCCGCCGCGAGGCGGGGGCGCAAAGCCACGGGACTCTCCGGTGGCGTTGGAGCGCCGGGACGTTGACGCGTTGAGACTGGATAGGGGTGCGACGGTCCAACGTTCCAACGCTCCAACGGTCCAACGTTTCAACGGTCCAGGGAGTCAGCCGGGCTGCCGAAGGTGGGGATGGCCATCGGCAACCGCCGTCATACCCGCGCCGCCTCTCCTTCGGCCGCAGGGGGGCGGCCGGTGGGGTCACCTGGTGTCCGCAGAGGATCCGGTTCCCGGACCGGAAGACGCGCCAGGCGGGCAGAACAGAGCCGGGCGCGGCGGGGCGCAGAGCAGACCTGCCTGGTGGACCTGTCGGCCAGGTTGCTGGCCGCGGACAGCGCTCAGGAGGTCATGGATCTCGCCGTCCAGACGGCTGCCACGGCCCTGGGGGCGCCTGTGGTGGGCCTGCGGCTGGTCGACGACAGCGGCCGGTGGCTCGTGCTGCGGGCGGGGCGGGGGTGGCCGCCTGGTAGCATCGGCATCCACCGCGCGCCGGTCGCGGGAGACGTGGGGCTGTCGGGGTACGTGTTCCAGACCCGCACCCCCCTGGTCGTCCCCGATATCCGGGCTCACCCGCACCTGCGCCCCCGGATGCTGATCGCCCGGCTGGGCATGCGCAGCGGGCTGGCGGTCCCCATGGTCGCCGGCGACCGGGTCATCGGCACCATGTCCGCCGCCGCCCGCGAGGTGGGCAGGTTCACCCCCGACGACGCCCGCCTGCTGTCCCTCATCGCCAACGGCACCGCCCTGGCGCTGCAGCGGGTGGAGCTCCTGCAGTCGCTGCGCCGGCGCGTCGCCGAACTGGACCTCCTGCACGCCGTCGGCGCCGCCAGCGCCCGGACGACGGGCGTGGAGGAGACGCTGCTGGCCGTCATCCGACAGATCAAGGAGAAGCTGGGCTACGAGCATCTGTGGATCCTGCTGGTGGAGGGCGGCCGCCTGCGGGTGCGGGCGACCGACGAGGCCACCCGGACGCAGATCCTCGATCTCCCCCTGGGCGTGGGCCTCACCGGATGGGCCGCTCAACACGGCGAGCCCGTCCTAGTCCCCGACGTCACGGCAGACCCCCGGTACGTGCAGGGGGTCGCCGGTACCCGCTCAGAACTGTGCGTCCCGTTGCGGGTGGACGGACGGACCATCGGGGTGATCAACGCCGAAAGCCCCCGCCCGCGCGCCTTCTCCGAGGACGACCTGCGGGTGCTCACCACCGTGGCCGGGGAGGTGGCCGCCCTGGTGGAACGCGCCCGGCTGATCGACGAGCTCGACCGGCGCGTCCGCGAGCTGTCCGCTCTGGCTCAGGCCAGCACTGCCCTGCGGGGCGCGGAGACCCAGGAGGACCTGGCCGCAAAGGTGACCGAGCAGGCCTCGCGCCTGGTGGACGCCGACGCGGCGATGCTGTGCATGGCCGACCCCGACCGGCACGGGATCACTGTGCTCGCCGCCGCCGGTCTGCCCGGCGCCGTGGGCCGGCGCCACGGCCTCGCCGAAGGGATCTCCGGGCGGGTGCTGCGCACCGACACCGCGTACCGCTGCGCCGACCTGGCGTCCGACCCGCTCGTGGTCCACCGGGACGCGGTGCAAGGACTGGGCCCCGCCCTGTGCCTGCCCTTGCGCACCACCTCGGGTCAGGTGGTCGGCACGCTGCTCGTGGCGCGGAGACGGCAGACGTCGCCGCGCCCGTTTGGCGAGGACGAGGAACGCGCGCTGGACACCCTCGCCGAAATCGCCGCCAACGCCCTCGCCCGAGCGACGGCCAGTCAGGCGCTGGAGGAGTCCTACCTCCAGCTCGTCCTGGCCCTGGCCAACGCCGTGGACGCCCGCGACGCCTACACCGCCGAGCACAGCCGCCGCCTGGCCGACCTGGCGGTGGCCACCGGGCGTGCGCTGGGGTGCGACGACGCGACCCTGCAGGTGCTGCGCTGGGGGGCTCTGTTGCACGACATCGGCAAGATCGCCGTCCCCGACGCCGTCCTCCGCAAACCCGGCCCGCTGAGCCCCGACGAGTGGGACGTCGTGCGCAGCCATCCGGAGGTGGGAGCCCGGATCGTCGCTCCGGTCCGGCGCCTGCAGCCGGTGGTCTCGGTCATCCGCCACCACCAGGAGCGGTGGGACGGGACCGGCTATCCCGACGGCCTGCGGGGCGAGGCCATCCCTCTTCCCGCCCGCATCCTCGCCGCCGCCGACGCCTACGTGGCCATGACCGACGCCCGACCCTACCGGCCGGCGCGCTCCCCCGAGGAGGCGGTGACCGAACTGCGCCGGTGTGCGGGCAGCCAGTTCGACCCGGCGGTGGTGGACGCGCTCTGCCGGGTGCTGGAGAGTCTATCCGCGCCCTTGTGGGGTCCTGCGCCCTCCGGCGGTACGGCCGTCGGCGGGTGCCCGAGGGGCGGAGCGGCGTCTGATGACGGCAGGTGAGGGCGCCGGGCAGCCCAAAGCTTTCCTGCAGGATGCGCCTGACAGCCAGCGTGACCGTCCTGACCGTCCTCCTGGCCGCTGCGGGGGCCGCCGGCCCCGCGCCCGGCCCCGGACGGTGGGAGCGGCGCGCACCGATGCTCTCCGAGCGCACCGAGGTGGCCGGCGCCGCCCTGGGCGGGCGGATCTACATCGTGGGCGGGCTGACGCCCACGGGCGTGACCGACGCGGTGGAAGAGTACGCCCCCCAGTCGGACACCTGGCGCGCGCGGGCGCCGCTGCCCGTCCGGGTCCACCACGCCGCGGCGGTGGCCGCGGGCGGCCGCCTGTTTGTCCTGGGAGGATTCGACCCGGCCTGGAGGCCGCTGGCCGGTGTCTTCGAGTACGATCCCGCGGCCGACCGCTGGCGGCCCCGCGCCCCGCTGCCCACCCCCCGGGGAGCCCTGGCCGCCGCGGCCGTGGACGGGCTGATCGTGGCCGTCGGCGGCGTGGGCCCCGACGGCGACGTGGCGGTCACCGAGGTCTACGACCCGGCTCTGGACCGGTGGACGTCCCGAACACCCATGAGCGCGGCCCGCGACCACCTGGGAGCCGTCGCGGTGGAGGGGAAGATCTACGTCTTCGGAGGACGGGTGAGCGGGCGCAACCTGCCGGTGACGGAGGTCTACGACCCGGCGGCCGACCGGTGGCTGAGCCTCCCGCCGATGCCGACGCCCCGCAGCGGGTACGGAGCGGCGGCGGTGGGCCCGCGCATTTTCGTCATGGGCGGCGAGCTCGGTCGTCCGTCCACCTACCCGCACAACGAGGAGTTCGATACGCGCACGCGCACCTGGGCGTCCCGCGCGCCCATGCCAACCCCCCGCCACGGCCTGGCAGCGGTGGCCCTGGGAGGGCGGATTTTCGCCCTGTCCGGCGGCCCGCGTCCGGGCGGGTCCTACAGCGCCACCAACGAGGTCTACACTCCAGACTAGCGGCCGCCGCAGCGATCCGCGTCTAGAC
>JBBIUY010000041.1:0-24548 GCA_037440005.1 Armatimonadota bacterium
CGCCGCGGCTCCGGCGGCCAGCACGATCCCCCACGCGCGGGCCGCCGCGGGGAGCTCCTCGTCGGCGGCCCGCTCCATCTCGCGCCGGAGCGTCCCCGCCTCCATCTCCAGGATGGCGGCGCGCTCTGCGAGCTTGCGGGCCGCGGCGACGGCCTCCGGGGCCGGCAGACCGCCGGCGGTGGCGGCCTCCAGCTCCCGGTCCACGGCGGCCAGGCGGGTCACGGTGTCCTCGATGGTGCGCACCTGCTCCTCCAGCATGGCCTCCTCGCGACGCAGACCGTCCAGGCGCTCCTGCCAGGCCACGATCTGGCGGTTGTGCTCCACCAGCGCCCGCTTGCTGGCGAGCTCCTCGGCGGCGGCGGCCAGCCGGCGGCGCACCTCCTGCAGGTCCGCCTGCAGCCGGACCGCCGCGTCGCGGCTCTGGCGCAGCCGCGCGGCCCGCTCCCGCAGCCCCGCCACCGCGTCCTCCCACAGCCGCAGGTCGCCCGGCTCCCGGGCGGGCGCCCGGACGCCCCGCTCCAGGGCCCGGAGGTGTTGCTCCAGGCGGCGGAGGGCGGTGGCCACGTCCTCCCCTCCCCCGCCGACGATCCGCCCCAGCTCCCGGGCGATGCTGGTGATGTGGATGCGCTCCAGCTCCGCCTGGGCCACGTGGGCGGTGGCGTCGAACACCTTGTCCGACGCCAGCCCCAGGTGGGCGGCCAGACGTTCCTGCACGCTCTTGTGCTGCTCCCAGGTCCGCCCGGCGTCGTCCCGCAGCACCGTGCGGCGCTGGGCGAAGTCCTTGAGGAGGGTGAAGACCCGGCCGTCGATCTCCAGCTCCAGCTCCAAGACCGGCGGGTCGCCGGCGCCCCAGGCCCGGTAGCGGTCGCGCTCCTGGGCCGAGGTGGTGGCGGGGTTGCCGTACAGCGCCGCGTGGATCGCCGCCCGCAGGGAGGACTTGCCCGCCTCGTTGGGGCCGACCACCACGTTGACGCCGCGGGCGAACTCAAAGGGATCCTCGGGCAGGCCCAGAAAGCGGCGGGCGCGCAGGCGGCGGAGGATCACGACAGCACCTCCCGGCCCTGCAGCAGCGCCACCCCCACCTGCAGCGCCTCCTCCAGGACCGGCCGCCGGGCCTCGTCGGCGGACGCCAGGCGCGCCCGCATGATCCGGACGAACCGCCCCAGCACGCTGTCGGCGGGCAGGGCGTCCAGCTGGTCGTCGGCCAGCTGCACCTGCACGCGGGCGCGCACCCGCAGCCGGAAGAACCTGTCCGCGTACTCGCGCTCCAGGGCGGCGGCGTCCACCACCCGGTCCACCGGCACCAGCCCGGTGAGGATCACGTCGCACACCGCCTCGGGGTCGGCGGCGGCCTGAAGCTGCGCGCGCACCGCGTCGTCGTCGGCGGATGAGAGGTCCACCACCAGGCGCCGGAACCGGCGGCGGCCCACCGGCACCGGGGTGACCCGCGCGGCGCCCGGGGCGGCGATGTCCACCCGCAGCACGTGTCCGGCGCCCTCCTGGTCGAAGGCCAGCAGCTCCGGGGATCCCGCGTACCAGGCGGGCGCGGGCGGGCCCGCCACTTCCTGGGCCGAATGCCAGTCGCCCAGCGCCAGGTAGTCCAGCCCCAGGTCGCGGATCTCCAGCGGGTGGATGACCCCGGGCCCCTCCACCTGGCCGGCCCGGTACACGGACCCGTGGGCGAGGCCGACGGCGAACCGGGTCGTCCGCTGCCGCGGCCAGCCGCTGAGGGGACTGGCGGTCCGGCCCGGGTCGGCGGACCGCCCCACCACGGTGAGGTCCAGGTCGGGCAGGACGCGGGATTCCACCTCCCGCCCGAACAGCATCAGGCGCGGTCCCAGCGCCTGCAGGCGGTCGGCGGCGCCGACGCGCCCGTCGGCGCCCACGTCGTGGTTGCCGGCCGCCACCGCCACCGGGACGCCCCTGTCCACCAGCCGGCGGAACTGCTGGACCACCCGCTCGACGGTGGCGGGGGCGGGGTGAGGGCTGTCGAACAGGTCGCCGGCGACCAGCACCAGGTGGACCTGGTCGGCCAGGGCGAGGTCCACCGCCCGCTCCAGCGCCTCTTCCAGCGCCCGGCGCTGGGCGCCGCCCTGGGAGCCCAGGGCGGCGAACGGCCGGCCCAGGTGGACGTCGGCCAGGTGCAGCAGCCGGATCACTCGTCCAGCTCCGGGTCGCCCGAGGCGGTGTACGGGCAGATGGACGCGAAGGCGCAGTACCGGCACGCCCGGTAGTAGTCGGGGGTGGCGGTGAAGCGCCCGGCCCGGATGCCGGCGGCCACCCGCTCGATGACCTCGGCGGCGCGGTCCAGCAGGTCCCGGTCGGGCACCGCGGTGCCTACCAGGACCTGCTGGGGGCCGAGGAAGTGCAGCTCCAGCCGGGACGGCGGCGCGCCGTAGACCTCCCGGTAGGCCAGCGCGTAGATGGCCAGCTGCAGGCTCTCCCGGGCGCGCCGGTCGGCGTCCTTCTGGGTGCGCACGTCGGAGGTCTTGAAGTCGATGAGCACCACTTCGTCCCCGCGCAGGTCCACCCGGTCCCACCGTCCCTTCACCCGGGTCAACCCCACCTGGAAGGAAAACGGGGCTTCGACGAAGGTGGGCACGTATCCGCTGGATTCCTGGAACTCCACAAAGCGGGTGAGGACCTCCCGTCCTTCGGCCAGGCGCTGGTCCTCGTGCTCGCGGCTGATGAACCCCTCGCTCACCCACACCCGCTCGAAGTGGGCCAGCACGTCCGCCAGGGTCACCGGCTGGCGGCGCGCCCGGCGCCGGTGGTACTCCCGGATGGCCTCGTGGATCGCCGACCCGTAGACCACCCGGTGGTCGCGCAGCAGCGGCACCCGCAGGATGTGGGTGTACTTGTACTTGAGGGGGCACAGCTCGTAGTCGTCCACCTGGCGGTAGGACAGCAGCAGGGGCTGGTCGGGCGGCAGCACCCCCTCCAGGGACTGCTGGCCCGCCGCCGGCGGAGCGTGGCGGTGGATGGTCTCCTCCGGGGAGGCGGCCACGGCGCCCCCCTCCCCCCGGGGCAGGTCCAGGGCCTCCAGGACGAACCGGCTGACCTTGCGGGGGCGGGCGCCCCCGTAGTCCCGGGCGCTGGTCAGAAACAGTTCCCGCTGGGCCCGGGTCATGCCCACGTAGAACAGCCGTCGCTCCTCCTGCAGGTGGGCGTCGCCGGCGGGCAGGATGTCCTTGACCAGCGCGTCGGGCAGCGGGATGGGCTCGCCCCGGTGGCGGGTGGGGAACCGGTCGGCCACGCAGCTCACCAGGAACACCACCGGAAACTCCAGCCCCTTGGCCTTGTGCACCGTCAGCACGTGGACCGCGTCCTGGTCCAGGTCGGCCTCGGCGACCGCGGGGTCGTCCCCGGCCTCGATGAGGTCGTCCATGTGCTGGACGAACTCCGGGACCCGGTCGTAGGCGGCGATCTCGCCGTAGCGGGCCACCAGGTCGAAAAAGCGCGCCAGGTTGGCCACCCGCACCTCGTCCTCGGGCAGGCCGCTGGTGGCCAGCCGGCGGACGTAGCCGGTGCGGGTCACCAGGTACTCGTACAGGACCCGGCCGGTGGGGTGGTCGGTCATCGCCTGCCGCATGGCGTCCAGGTCCTCCAGCAGCTTGGCGATGGCGGCCCGGCTTTCCGGGGACAGCTCCGCGGCCAGATCGGGGGCCGCGTCCAGGTGGCGGAAGACGTGCTCCAGGGTGCGGTGCTTGCGGTCGGCGTAGCTGAGGGCCCGGGCCATGTCGGTGGCGTTCACCAGGTACAGGGGGGAGACCCCCAGGTAGAACAGGCTCAGGTTGTCCTGGGGGCGGGCCAGCACCCGCAGGAAGGCCAGGGCCAGGCGGATCTCCTCCCGGTTGTACAGCCCCCGGCTGCCGGTGAACCGGTAGGGAATGCCCCGCATGTTCAGGGCCCGCAGGAACGGATCGGCGTCGGCGTTGCTGCGCACCAGGATGGCCACGTCCCGGTACCGCCAGGCCCCCGCCTCCACCTGGCTGGCGATCTGGCGGGCGACCCAGTCCGCCTCGCTGCTGAGGGTGTCCAGGTGCACGTGGCGGGGCGGCGTCCCGCCGGGCCGCACCGCCCGCAGCCGCTTGTCCAGCCGGTGGCGGACCTCCAGCCGGTCGGGGTTGTTGTGCTGGATGAGGCGGTAGGCGGCGTCCAGGATGGGCTGGGTGGAGCGGTAGTTGGTGGTGAGGACCACCTGGGTGGCGTGGGGGTAGGTGTCCAGGAAGGTCAGGATGTTGCTGATGGCGGCCCCCCGGAACTTGTAGATGGACTGGTCGTCGTCGCCCACCACCGTGACGTTCTGCGGTCCGTCGTCGCCGGCCAGCAGGCGCACCAGCTGGAACTGGGCGTAGTTGGTGTCCTGGAACTCGTCCACCAGGATGTAGCGGAACCGCTGCCGGCAGGCCCGCAGGACGGAGGGGTGCTCCCTGAACAGCCGCAGGGTCAGGGTGATGAGGTCGCCGAAGTCCACCAACCCCTCCCGGGCCAGCAGCTCCTGGTAGCGCTCGTAGGCCAGGGCCAGCTCCATCTGCTGGCGGGCCAGGTCCACTAGCTCCCGGTCCTGGGGCGCGGCCGCGGCCGCGGACGCCAGCCGCTCGGCGTAGGCCCGGTACTCGGCGGGGCTGACGTCCTCGTCCTTGGCGCGGGAGAACAGGTTCAGCAACGCCTCCACGTGCCGGGTGGGGTCGCCCAGGGGACGGTAGACGTCCAGGGGCAGGTCGAACAGGTGCTGGCGGACGAACACCACCTGCTCGGCCCGGGTCAGCACCCGGAAGTCCGGGGGCAGGCCCAGGACCAGGGCGTACTCCCGCAGGATCCGGTCCCCGAAGGCGTGAAAGGTGCTGATCCACACGTCGGTGTAGCCGTAGGGGACCAGCACGTCCACGCGCTCTTCCATCTCGGCCGCGGCCTTGTCGGTGAAGGTCAGGGCCAGGATCTCCGACGGCCGCGCCCGGCGGGTGGCGATGAGCCAGGCGATGCGGCGGGTGATGACCTGGGTCTTGCCGGTGCCGGCGCCGGCCACGATGAGCAGGGGGCCGGTCTCGTGGGTGACGGCCCGCCGCTGCTCCTCGTTGAGGTCGGCCAGGATCCGCTCGACCGGGTCCCCCGCGGGCCGCTCCTCCTCCAGGGCCAGCGGCAGCTGGCCCGACAGAGGCGGGTCGGCCAGGACGCGGGGGTCGGTCATGACGGCTCGGCGGGGCGGCCGAACAGGTCCTGCAGGACCCGGGCGACGACGCCGGCGGCAAAGCCGCGGCGCAGAAGCACGCCGGCCAGGCGGCGGGCAGCCACGTCGGCGGGCAGATTCCGGTAGCGGCGCAGGCGGCCGGCGGCCACCGCCCGGGCGAGGGCCAGTTCCTCGCCGGCGGGCAGGGCCGCGGCCAGGGCTGCCTCCACCACTTCCCGATCCACCCCGCGGGACGTGAGTTCGTAGCGCAGGCGCCGGCGGCCCGACGGACGCAGAGCCATCCGGTCCCGGACCCAGGAGTCGGCAAACCGCCGGTCGTCGACGAGTCCCCGGGCGCGCAGGTCCTCCACCGCGGCGGCGATGGCGCTGTCGGGCAGGCCGCGCCGGCGCAGGCGGTCCAGCAGCTCCTTCTCGCTGCGGGGGCGCGCCGCCAGCAGCCGCCCGGCGGCCTCGGCGGCCTCCAGACGCGCGGAGCGCTCCTGCACCGCCTGCAGGACCGCCTCGTCCACCTCCGCGCCCGGCCGCAGGCCCAGGGCGACCACGTCGTCGGGGCGCAGCCGGAAGGACGCACCGGTGTCCAGGTCGACGCGCTGGTATCCTCCGCGGCCCCGGGACGGACGGACCTCCCTGACCTTCACGGGCGCCCTCCGGACGTGGCGCTAGGCGCGGCCCTTGGCCGGCTCCCGGGCGGAGGGCGCGTCCCGCACCTCGGCGGCGGGAGCGGGCTTGAGCAGCCCCAGCTGCGCTCTCACCCTCCGCTCGATCTCCCGCGCCAGCTCCGGGTTGGCTTCCAGGAAGTCGCGGGCGTTGTCCCGTCCCTGACCCAGCTTCATCTCGCCGAAGGCGAACCAGGTGCCCGTGCGCTGGACGATGCCGTGGGCGGTGGCCACGTCCAGGATGCTGGCGGCGCGGGAGATCCCCTGCCCGTAGATGATGTCCACCTCGGCCTCGCGGAACGGCGGGGCGAGCTTGTTCTTGACCACCTTGATGCGGGCGCGCATGCCCCGCATCTCCTCGCCCACCTTGATGTTCTCGGTGCGCCGGATCTCCATGCGCACCGACGCGTAGAACTTCAGGGCGCGCCCGCCGGTGGTGGTCTCGGGGTTGCCGAACATGACCCCGATCTTCTCGCGGATCTGGTTGATGAAGACCACCGTGGTGCGGGAGCGGCTGATGGCGCCCACCAGTTTGCGCAGGGCCTGGGACATCAGGCGGGCCTGCAGCCCCACGTGGGCGTCGCCCATGTCCCCTTCCAGCTCGGCCTTGGGCACCAGGGCGGCCACCGAGTCCACCACGATCACGTCCACCGCTCCGCTGCGGACCAGCATCTCGGCGATCTCCAGCGCCTGCTCGCCCGAGTCGGGCTGGGAGATGAGCAGGCTGTCCACGTCCACCCCCACGGCGCGGGCGTAGTTGGGGTCCATGGCGTGCTCGGCGTCGATGAAAGCGGCCACCCCGCCCTCCCGCTGGGCCTCGGCCATGATGTGGTAGCCCAGGGTGGTCTTGCCGGAGGACTCCGGCCCGTACACCTCCACCACCCGCCCCCGGGGCACCCCCCCGACCCCCAGGGCCACGTCCAGGGCCAGGGCGCCGGTGGGGATCACGTCCACGGCCAGGCGGCTGGTCGCCTCCCCCAGCCGCATGATGGAGCCCTTGCCGAACTGCTTTTCGATCTGGGTGAGGGCCAGATCCAGCGCCCGCTGCCTCTCGTTCATCGCCTGGCCTCCCGCCCGCACCTCCTGGTGCGGGAGTCGTTGTGTGTCAGGTTCGCGCGCGCAGTCTACCAAACGTTTGTTCGCTTGTCAATAGCCCCGGTGGGTCGGCCCGCACTACTAGTTCTCGTGGCCGGCGAGCGTGACCTCCTCAACCCGTGTGTATATCGGGCCCTGGGGGGTGAGCCTGCTCTCCATCACGCAGACCGACCGCACCGTCTGGGTCCCCACCTCCACGTCCCGGTACTGGGTCAGGGCCCTGACCACGTCTCCCCACTGGCGGGCGTCCCGCACCCGCGCCAGGGTGAGATGCGGCCGGAAGCGGCGGTCCTCGGGAGGGAACCGGTGGTGCACCAGGCGTTCGTCCACCCGCCGGGCCAGGGACTCCAGCTCCCGGGCGCCTTCGTCCACGCCCACCCAGACCACCTGGGGGCGCTGCAGGCTGGGGAACGCTCCCAGGCGCCGCAGAGTGATGGCGAACGGCGCCACGCCCCGGGCGGCCTCCCGGGTGGCGATCTTGGCCAGGGCGACCTGGGCGGGGGTGATCTCGCCCAAAAAGCGCAGGGTGAAGTGCAGGCTGGCGGGCTTCACCCACTTGATGCGGGCGCCGGCGTCTTCCAGCGCCCGCTGCGCGGCCACCACCGCCCCGTGCAGGGCCGGGTCCAGCTCGACGGCGATGAAGATGCGGTGGCGGGCGTTCATCGTCCCAGCAGGTACAGCCGCAGCAGGTTGAGGGCGGCCTGGGAGGCCAGGAACCGGATCCCCTCCCGCCCCGCCTCCGCGCCCAGCTGCAGCCGGCGCGCCTCCACGCCGTCCGGGTGGGCCAGGGCCAGGTAGACCAGCCCCACCGGCTTGATGGGCGTCCCGCCGCCGGGCCCGGCGATGCCCGTGATCCCCAGACCCAGCGCCGCGCCCGACCGCGCGCGGACGGCGGCCGCCATCGCCTCCGCCACCTCGGCGCTGACGGCGCCGTGCGCGCGCAGCAGCGACGGGTCCACCCCCAGGTCTCTGACTTTGGAGTCGTTGCTGTAGGCGACGATGCCCGCGAGGAAGAAGGCGGAACTGCCGGGGGTCGCGGTCAGCCGCTGGCTGACCAGCCCGCCGGTGCATGACTCCGCCACGGCCACCGTCAGGCGGCGCGCGGTCAGCAGGGACGCGGTGACCGCCTCCAGGGTCTGGTCGTCGGTGCCGTACACCAGATCGCCCAGCCGCTCCCGGACCAGCGCCTCGCCCCGGTCCAGCGCCGCGGCGACCTCCTGGGGGCTGCCCTTGGCGGTCAGCCGCAGGTGCACCTCTCCCAGTTTGGCGTAGGGCGCGATGGTGGGCTGGGTGCTGGCCAGCAGGTCCTTGATGCGGGCCTCCACGGCCGACTCCCCCTCCCCGGTCACCCGGAGCACCCGGGAGCGGATCACCACCCCGCCCGTCCGCCCGCGCAGCAGCGGCAGCAGGTAGGACTCCACCATGCCCTGCATCTCGTCGGGCACCCCGGGCATGATGACGATCTCCCGGCCGTCGTGCTGCAGGTGGATGCCCGGCGCCGTGCCGCGGCTGTTGGGGATGACCCGGGCGTCTCGGGGAACCAGGGCCTGCTTGTACACCGTCTGGGGCGGGGTGCGCCCCCGGGAGGCGAAAAACCGCCGGATGTGCTCGGCCACGTCGGGGTCGAAGACCAGCTCCCTCCCCAGGCCCTGCGCCACGGCCTGGACGGTGAGGTCGTCCTCGGTGGGGCCCAGGCCTCCGGTGATCAGGACCACGTCGGCTCTGGACAGGGCGAGCTGCAGGGCCTCCTGGATCCGGGCGGCGTTGTCGCCCACCGTCTGGCGGTACAGCACGTCCACGCCCGCCTCGGCCAGCCGCTGCCCCAGGTAGGCGGCGTTGGTGTCCACGATCTGGCCCAGCAGCAACTCGGTGCCGACGGAGATGACCTCTGCCCGCATCCCGACCCCGATCCCCGATCCCCGCTCCCTGCCCTACCTGCCCTCCGCAGTGAACGTCTGCTCCCACACCCTCCGGCCCGGCGGAGGCTGGACGGGCCGGCCGTTCAGCAGGACCGTGACGGCGGGGGCGTTGCCGACCCGCACCGTCAGGCTGCGCTCGGCCGTCCAGGTGCGGCGGTCTCCCTGCCGCAGAAAACCCGCAAAGACTTCCCGGCCGTCGGCGACCACCCGCAGCCACGACAGCCCTGCAGCCTGCACCGCCACCTCCACCCCGCGCGGCGCCGGGACCGGGGCCGGCGGGGGCTGCGGGGCGGGGGCGGGAGCCGGAGGCGGGACGGCGGGCTCGGGCTGTACCGCCTCGGAGGGCAGCGGGGCCTGCAGCTGCCGGAGCTGCTGGTAGCCGATGTAGCCCAGCACGCCCGCGACGCCCAGGAGGACCAGCAGGACCGTCGCCACGGCCCGCCGCAGCCGCGACGGGCGCGTGGCCGGGCGGATGGGGACGTCGGCCTGCACCGGTCCGATCAAAGGAGGCGCCGGCCCGCTGAACAGCTGCGGGTACGCCGCCAGCAGTTCGTCGGGATCCAGCCCCAGCGCGCGCGCGTAGGTGCGCAGATAGCCGCGGGCGTACACCCCTCCGGGCAGGCGGTCGAACCGTTCCTCTTCCAGGGCCTGCAGGTAGGCGGCCCGGATGCGGGTCTGAGTGGCGGCGGCGGTCAGGGACAGGCCCCTGGCCTCGCGCGCGTTGCGCAGGCGCTCGCCAAGACCCACGGGCTCGCGGGGGGACGGCGCGGGCTCGGGCACGGTGTCCCACTTCCACCGTGTCCGCAGCCTCTCCTCCGCCCCGGACACCCGGCCAACGTCAGCCGGCCAGCGCCGCGGCGACGGCGGCGGCCAGAGACGCGTTGGCCTCCAGCAGCGCCAGGTTCGCCCGCAGGGACCGCCCGCCCGTCAGCTCCGCCAGCGCCTGCAGCAGGTAGGGGGTGAGGTCGGCGGACCGCACCCCTGCGGACGCGGCGCGGTCGGCGGCCAGGGCCACGGCGCGCTCCACCTCCTGGGCGTCCAGCGCGGCCTCGGAGGGCACCGGGTGGGCCACCACGAGGGCGCTGCGCTGGCCCAGGGCGCGCTTGGCCCGCCAGATGGAGGCGGCCTGCTGGGGGGAGTCGATCCGCCGGGGAGCCGGCAGACCGCTGTCGGTGGCGTAGAAGTAGGGAAACCGGTCGGTCCGGTAGCTGACCACCGTGACGCCGGCCGTGTCCAGGTACTCCAGGGTGCGCGCGACGTCGCAGATGGCCTTGGCGCCCGAGCAGACCACCACCACCGGGTGTGCGGCGAGGGCCGCCAGGTCCGCGGAGACGTCCCCGGTGCGCTCGGCGCCCAGGTGCACCCCGCCGATCCCGCCGGTGCTGACCACTGGGATGCCCACCTGATCGGCCACGGCCACCGTGGCCGACACCGTGGTGCCCCCGCAGGCTCCCAGCGCCACGGCCACCGGCAGGTCCCGGCCCGCCACCTTCATCACCCCGGGCCGGACCAGCCGCGCCAGCTCCTCCTCGGAGGCCCCCACGCGGATCCGGCCGTCCAGCACGGCCACCACGGCCGGAGTGGCCCCGCCGGCGCGCACCGCCTGCTGCATCTGCCGGACCGCCTGCAGCGCCAGCCCGGCCGGCAGGCCGTGGGAAACCACCGCGGACTCCAGGGCCACCACCGGCCGCCCCGCGGCCAGGGCCCGGTCCACGTCGGCGGAGACGTCACACAGAGGCGGCCAGTCCGGCATAGGACCGCAGCGCGGCCAGGCTGAGCTCGGGGTGGGTGCTCCCTTCCGCGGTCACCGTCATCGCGCCCGCGGCGGCGGCCAGAGCGGCGGCCTCCTCCTCGGGGAGGCCGGCCAGCGCCGCGTAGATCAGCACGGCCGCCACCGCGTCACCCGCTCCGGAGGGGTCGACGGCTGCCACCTGTGGAGCTGCCGCCCGCCGCACCGCCTGTCCGGCCCAGACCAGCCCGGCCTCGCCCAGGGTCACCACCACGGTGCGGGGCCCCCGGGCCTGCAGCGCCGCCGCCGCCCGGAGGGCGTCGTCGGGACTGGCGATGTCGGCCTGGGCGAGCACGGCGGCCTCCCGGCCGCTGCAGACCAGCGCGTCGGCCGCCGCGAGGTGCCCCCGCAGGCGGTCGGCCTTGGCCGCCGATGTCGCCAGCAGGCACAGCCCTCCCCGGCGCGGCAGGGAGACCACAGCCGCCAGCGTGGGCGGGGCCAGGTTGGCGTCGGCGACGACCCAGCGGGCGGCGCGCACCGCGCCGGCGTGGGCGCGGACGTGGTCAGGTCCCAGCGCCTCGGCGGCGGTCATTTGGGAGACGGCGTACAGCACCCGCCCGCCCGAGACCACCGCCACGTAGGCGTTGGGCCGCCCATCCGTCGCCACCACCCCGGACACGTCCACCCCGGCCCGGGCGGTGGCCGCCACCACCTGGTCAGACAGCGGGTCCGAGCCCACTCCCGCCACCAGGCGGACGGGCACCCCCAGGCGCGCCAGGTTCTCGGCCACGTTGCGGCCGGCGCCCCCGGGTCCCAGGCGCACGCGTCCGGGGGTGCTGGCCCCCGGCGGCAGCGGGTCGGCACCGGCGACGACGTCGGCGTTGCAGCCGCCGATCACCACCACCGCCGGCGTCCGACCCGTCCCGCGCCGCTGTGTCGCCTGGTCCGCACCGCTCCGGCTCCGCATCTACGGGGAAGATTCGGCAGAGCCGTCCCGGATTCCCCGTCCGCTGCCGGCGCAGGTATTGGACGGGGCCGCGCCGTAGTGGCTAGGTGGTGCAGCCCCGCTGCCCAATCCGGACTGCCCACGGGAGGGAAGACGCGATGAGGTCACGTCGGTGGCTCCTGCTCCTCCTGATCGCGGGCGCGTCGCTGGTGGCCCAGGCCCTGCCGCCCCTGCCGGCCCGGGCGGCGCCCCGGACGTTCAAGATCGCCGTGGTGTCCGACGTGGGAGGTCGCGGCGACCTCTCCTTCAACGACATGGCCTTCAAGGGAGGCGAGGACGCCGAGCGGGACTTCGGCGTCCAGATGGTGGAGCTGGTGAGCAAGGTGGAGGCCGACTACGTCCCCAACCTGACCACCGCCGCCCGGGATCCCCAGGTCCAGCTCATCGTGGGCGTGGGCTTCCTGCTCAGCGACGCCCTGGCCCAGGTGGCCCGGCGCTTCCCCCAGAAGAACTTCGTCGGCATCGACACCTTCGCCCAGTCCATCGTCAAGGAGAAGTTCCCCGCCCAGTACCCGCTGCCCAACCTGATGGACATCGTCTACGAGGAGCACAAGGGCAGCGCCCTGGTGGGCGCCCTGGGCGCGCTGCTGGCGGCCCAGTACAACAAGCCCCACATCGGCGGGGTGTTCGGCATCGAGATCCCCGTGCTGTGGAAGTTTGAGATCGGGTACAAGTGGGGCGCCCGGTGGGCCACCCTGTGGATGCAGAAGAACAAGCCCGACCGGGTCTTCAAGTACCACAAGGACTTCGTGCTGTGGACCTACACCGGGACGTTCAGCGACATCCCCAAGGGCTACGCCGCCGCCAAGGCCATGTACGCCAAGGACGCGGTGGCGGTGTACAACATCGCCGGCCCCCTGGGGCTGGGCATCAACCAGGCGGTGCAGGAGATCGCCAAAGCCCAGGGCCTGCGCATGGGGCCGCCGTTCTGGATCGGCGTGGACGCCAACCAGGACTGGATCAACCCGGGTTTTGTCATCGCCAGCATGATGAAGCGGGTGGACCGGGGCGTGTACTTCGCCACCAAGTTCGTCCGGGACGGGCGGTTCCGGGACCTGGTCAGGCAGACCAACGGCGTGCTGACCCTGGGCATCGGCACCAAGGTGGCCGGGGAGTTGACCGAGGGCATCTCGGTGAGCACGCTGGCCGACCTGGACGAGTTCGTGCAGATGGGCGTGCGGGCCGAGAAGCTGACCGGCAAGAAGGTCCTGCCGGCGCCTCCGGACCAGATCCGGGCCCGGGTGAAGGCCATGCGGGACGCCCAGCCGGCCTGGATCTGGGACGCGGTGGCCGAACTGGAGCGCAAGATCCGCAACGGCGAGGTGACGGTGCCGCTGGCGGTCACCAAGCCCGACATCGAGAAGTGGCGCAACGAGCTGGGCGCCGTCCCGGCGGTCCGGCCGGCGGCGGGCTCTCCGGCGGGGACGTTCTGACGGCACGACGGGTCCGATGGCGGACGGGGCAGGCCGGACGGACCGACAGCCGGCCCGGCCTGCCCCGCCGTATCCGGGAGGCCATCCCGCGGAGGAGGCGTGATGGACCAGGCCCCGCGCATCGAGATGCGGGCCATCCACAAAGTCTACCCCGACGGGACGGTGGCCCTGCGGGGGGTGGACTTCCTCCTGCAGCCGGCCGAGATCGTCGCCCTGCTGGGGGAAAACGGCGCCGGCAAGACCACCCTGATGAAGATCCTCTCGGGGCTGCTGCGCCCCACCCGCGGCGAGATCCTGGTGGACGGCCGGCCCGCGCAGTTCGCCCACCCGGCCGACGCTCTGCGGGAGGGGATCGGCATGGTCCACCAGGCCTTCACCCTGGTCCCCCCCTTCACCGCCCTGCAGAACATCATCCTGGGCCGGGAGGGTTCGGGCCCGCTGGCGCCGCTGCGCGCCGACTCCGCCCGGGCCCGGGTGACCGCCCTGATGGAGCAGACGGGACTGACCGTCCCCCTGGACGTGCCGGTGGAGTCCCTGCCGGTGGGCGTCCAGCAGCGGGTGGAGATCCTCAAGGCCCTGTACCGGGGCACCCGGGTCTTGATCCTGGACGAGCCCACCTCCGCCCTCGCCCCGGCCGAGGTTTCTGACCTGTTCGGCTTCCTGCGCGGCCTGCGCCGCAGCGGGCGGTCCATCGTGTTCATCTCCCACAAACTGCGGGAGGCCCTGGAGATCTCCGACCGTGTGGTGGTGTTGCGCCAGGGGCGGGTGGCCGGCGAGGTCCCCACCCCCCGAGCCACCCCCGAGCAACTGGCCGAGCTGATGGTGGGCCGCGCGGTGGTGCCGCGGGTGAGCCGCAGCCCCCGTCCGCCGGGGGAGCCGGTCCTGGTGGTGCGGGGGCTGGTGGTCTACAACGACCAGGGGGCGCCGGCGGTGCGGGAGCTGTCCTTCGAGGTGCGGGCCGGGGAGATCTTCGGCATCGCGGGGGTGGAGGGCAACGGGCAGAGCGAGCTGGTGCAGGCGCTGACGGGACTGCGGCGTCCCCAGGCCGGGGACATCCTGCTGGGGGGCGACCCCGCGCCGCCCCTGCAGCCCCTGGCCCTGTACCGGCGGGGCCTGGGCCACGTGCCCGAGGACAAGGCGCGCTTCGGGCTGGCGATGACCTTCGACCTGGCGGAAAACGCCCTCCTCAGCCGCCAGCGGGAGACCGCCTTCGTCGGCCCCGGCGGCCGGCTGCGCGGCCGCGCCATCCTGGCCTACGTGCGGGACCTGGTGGAGCGGTTTGCGGTGGTGGCGCCGTCGCTGCGGGCGCCGGTGCGCAGCCTCAGCGGGGGCAACCAGCAGCGGCTGCTGGTGGGCCGCGAACTTAACAAGCAGCCGCGGATCATCGTGGCCATGCACCCCACCCGGGGGCTGGACATCGCCAGCACGCTGTCCATCCGGGAGCTGCTGGTGCGGATGCGGGACGAAGGTAAAGGCGTCCTGCTGGTCTCCGCCGACCTGGACGAGGTCCTGGAGCTGGCCGACCGGATCGCGGTCATGTACGAGGGGCGCTTTCTGGGCGTGGGCCCGGTGGAGGCGTTCACCCGCGAGGAGATCGGCCTGATGATGGGGGGCATCGCTCCCCGCCGACGCGATGCGCTGGCCACGCCTGCCTCGCCCCCTGACTGAGGCCGTCGCCACCGTCGCCCTCGGCCTGCTCGCCGGGGCGGTCCTGATGCTGGCGTTCGGCTACCATCCCCTGGTGGCCTACCGGGCGCTGGTCGTGGGGGCGTTCGGCAGCGTCACGGACGTCTTGGAGACCCTGGCGTTCGCCACCCCGCTGATGCTGACCGCCCTCACGTTTGCGGTGGGGGTGCGGGCGGGCCTGTTCAACATCGGCGCCGAGGGCCAGATGTACCTGGGGGCCATCGGCGCCACCTTCGTGGCCGGGATGCTCAGCCTGCCCCCGGGGCTGCACGCGGCCGCCGCCACCGCCGCCGGGATGGCCGCGGGCGCCCTGTGGGCGCTGGTGCCGGGCGTCCTGAAGGTCTGGCGGGGGGCCCACGAGGTCATCTCCACGATCATGACCAACTGGATCGCCTTCCACCTGTCCACCTACCTGGCCATCAACTTCCTGGGCGAGCCCGGCCGGGCCGAGCGCACCGTGCCGGCCCTGCCGGGGGCCCGCTATCCGATCCTCAGCGAGGACAGCACCCTCACCGCCGTCATCTTCGTGGCGGTGGCGATGGCGGTGGCGGTGTACCTGTACCTGTGGGGGACACGCCAGGGCTACGAGCTGCGCCTGGCCGGCGAGAACCCCGAGGCCGCCCGCTACGCCGGGGTGCACGCCGGGCGGGTCGTGGTCCTCAGCTTTATCATCGGCGGGCTGGCGGCGGGGCTGGCGGGGGCCAGCCAGATCATCGGACGGCCGCCGGCGTGGTCTCTGTACGCGACGCTGGGCAACGTGGCCACGCTGGGGTTTGACGGCATCGGGGTGGCCCTGGTGGGCCGCAACCACCCCCTGGGGGCGGTGCTGGCGGCGGTGCTGTTCGGCGCCCTGGCCCACGGGGGACGGCTGATGGAGTACGAGGCGGGCGTGCTGTCGGAGCTGGTGCGGGCCATCAACGGCCTGATCGTGGTGGCCCTGGCCGCCCCCGAACTGTGGGCCCTGCTGCGGCGGAGGTGACGGCGGTGACCGCGCGCCGGGCGGGGATGGCGGCGGCGGGGGCCGTCGCGGTGGCGGCGGCGGGCTGGCTGCTGGACCGGGTGGGCCTGCCGCCGGTGTCGCTGCTGGAGGCGGGGCTGCTGGCGATGACCCCGCTGGCCCTGGCCGCGGTGGGGGAGTGCCTGAACGAGAAGGCGGGCGTGGTCAACATCGGCCTGGAGGCCATCTTCATGATCAGCGCCACCACCGGCGTGTGGACCGCCGAGGTGTTCAGTAGCGGCCTGATGGGCCTGCTCGGCGGCGGGGTCACCGGGGCGGTGGCGGGGTGGGCCCTGGGGGCCATCAGCGTCTACGGCCGCGCCGACCAGATCATCGCCGGCATGGGCCTGAACATCTTCGCCCTGGGCTTTGTGCCGTTTCTGCTCATCAGCCTGTGGGCGTTTCCGGGCATCCACCTGTTTCCCAACGAGCTGATGGTGCCGCGGATCCTGACGCCGCTGGGTCAGCTCAGCCCGGTCACCGTCGGGGCCGTGGTGGCGGCGGTCCTGGCCCACCTGCTGCTGCACCGCACGGTGCTGGGCTTCCGCATCACCGCCGTGGGCGAGCGGCCGGAGGCGGTGGACGTGGCCGGGCTGCGGGTGGACCACCTGCGCCTGCTGACCAGCACCCTGGGCGGGGCGCTGGCCGGCGTGGGCGGAGCGTTTTTGCCCCTGGGGTGGTTTGGGGCCCTGGTGAAGGAGATCTCCGCCGGGCGGGGCTTTATCGCCCTCGCCTGCGTGGTGTTCGCCGGGCTGGAGCCCCTGCTGGCCCTGGGCGCGGCGCTGCTGTTCGGGCTGGCGGACGGCTTCGCGTCGGCGGTGGCCGTCACCCCGGGCGTGAAGGAGCGGATCCCCTTCTACTTCGTCAGCATGATCCCCTACGTCACCACCCTGGTGGTGGTGGCGGCGGTCATCGGCCGGCGGCGCTTTCCCAGCACCGTGGGCCGCCCCTACGCCCGGGAGTAACGCCGGCCGCCGTCCCCACGACGCCGCGGCCGCTCAGGACCGCTTCAGCAGCCGCTCCAGCTCCTCCAGCCCCACCAGGACCTCCCGGGGGTTGCTGCCCTGGGCGGGGCCGACGATGCCGCGCTCTTCCAGCTGGTCCACCAGGCGCGCCGCCCGCACGTAGCCGATCTTCATCTTGCGCTGCAGCAGCGACACCGACCCGTACCCCGCCCGCACCACCAGGCGGGCCGCCTCCGCCAGCAGGGCGTCTCCGTCTCCGTCGCCCGCCTCGGGGGCCTGCTCGGCGGCCAGCAGGTCCTGATCGAACACCGGGCGGCCCTGGGACCTCCACCAGGCCACCAGAGCCTGGATCTCGCTGTCGGCGATGAACGCCCCCTGGGCGCGGGTGGGGCGGGCCGCCCCGATGGGCAGGAACAGCATGTCCCCCTTGCCCAGCAGCTTCTCGGCGCCGGGAGCGTCCAGGATGGTGCGGCTGTCCACCTGGCTGCTGACCGCAAAGGCGATCCGCGAGGGGATGTTGGCCTTGATGAGGCCCGTGATCACGTCCACCGACGGGCGCTGGGTGGCGACCACCAGGTGGATGCCGGTGGCCCGGGTCATCTGCGCCAGGCGGCAGATGACGTCCTCGAAGTCGGCGGGGGCCACCATCATCAGGTCGGCCAGCTCGTCCACCACGATGACGATGTAGGGCAGCCGCTCCCCGCCCGGGAGCTGGTTGTAGGTCTGGATGTTGCGGGTGCCGGTGGCCGCAAAGCGCTCGAAGCGCTCCTCCATCTCCCGCAGCATCTCCCGCAGGGCGCCGGCGGCGGCCCGGGGGTTGGTCACCACGGGGGCCAGCAGGTGCGGGATGTTGGCGTAGTGGGCGAACTCCACCCGCTTGGGGTCGATGAGCAGCAGCCGCAGGTCCAGGGGCGTGCACCGGAACAGCAGCCCGGCGATGATGGCGTTGAGCATCACCGACTTGCCCGACCCCGTCGCGCCGGCGATGAGCAGGTGGGGCATCTCGGTGAGGTCGGCGACGATGGGGTGGCCTGCGATGTCCTTGCCCAGGGCCACCACCAGGGGGCCGGCGGCCCGCTGGTACTCGTCGCTGGTGAGGATCTCCTTGATGTGCACCAGGGAGGTCTTCTGGTTGGGGACCTCCAGGCCCACCGCGGACCGGCCC
Organism: Armatimonadota bacterium; assembly: GCA_037440005.1. Lineage (GTDB taxonomy): Bacteria > Sysuimicrobiota > Sysuimicrobiia > Sysuimicrobiales > Kaftiobacteriaceae > Calidihabitans. The sequence goes on from JBBIUY010000041.1 coordinate 17,843, forward strand.
GGGATGGGTCCCTCGATGCGGACGCTCCCGCTGGCCAGCGCCAGGGCGATGTCGTTGGCCAGGCTGCTGATCTTCTGGACCCGCACGCCGGGCGCGGGCTGCACCTCGAAGCGGGTGACCACCGGCCCCTGCTCCCAGCGCACGACCTTGACCTCCACCCCGAAGCTGGCCAGGGTCTGCTCCAGCAGGCGGGCCGTCTCGGCGGGGTCGGAGCGGGTCCGGCCGCGGGAGGACGCCGGCAGGTCCGCCAGCAGCGACAGCGGGGGCAGCTCGTAGCCTCCGGTGGGCACCTGCAGGTCCAGGGACTCCTGCTGAGGCTGCGCTGTCTGCACCTCGGCGGCCCGCCGGGAGGTCCGCGTCGGCCGGGGTTTCCGCGCGGGAGTAGCGTCCGGGGCGGCCGCAGACGGCGCGGCGTCGGAGGGGACGGCGACCTCGGGGACGGGTTCCGGTGGGGCGGGCGGCCGTGCGGGAGCAGCTTGCGCGGCCGGCCGCAGCCGCCGGGCCAGAAGCGCCTGCCCCCGCCCGGCGGCCTCCCGGACGCGGCGGCCCAGGACCGTCAGGCCCTCCCGGACCACTGCCCCCAGCGCGGCCGCCGACCGGGCTAGAGTCCGCGCGCCCACGGCGGAGGCGGTCGCCACGAGGAAGGCAGCCCACCGCACCCCCGCCCACCCCGCCCGGACGACCTGGGCCAGGCCGATCCGGGCAGCCCACAGCAGCCCCCAGGACCCCAGTAGAGCCAGCACCGCCCACGCCCCGGCAGGCCCGAAGGCCCGCCGCAGGACCCACAGGACCGCACCGCCGACCAGACCGGCTCCCCCGCCCCGCAGCCCTTCGGCCAGCTCGCTTCCGGCGGGGATCCGGCCGTGAACGGCGCCGGCCGCCGCGACCACCACCAGCGCCACCCCAACCGCCCGGCGCGCGAGTCCTGTCCGGCCCGCCGCCGCCACCAGCGCGAGCCCCGCACTGACCAGGGCGGCGGGGATCAGCCCGGCCAGCCGTCCCAACACCAGGCGCTGGACCCTGCCCAGCGCCTCGGCCACCCCGGTCGCCCCGGGCACGAACGACAGGGCCAGCAACGCCCCGCCGACCAGCAGGACGGCCCCCAGGGGGCGGGCCCGGGTGCGCGAGCGTTTCCGGCGCGCCACAGCTATCGGCCTCCCACGACCAGCACGACGGCGCCCACGACCAGGCAGTACACCCCGAAGTGACGCAGCTGGCCGCGGCGTACCGCGTGCAGCAACCAGCGGATGGCGGCCGCGCCGCTGGCCGCGGCCACGGCAAATCCCACCAGCAACTGCGCCGGAGTATAGCCCATCGCCTCGCCCAGCGAAAGGTCCTTCAGCCCCACCAGTCCCGCCCCGGCCACCGCCGGGATGGCCGCCAGTAACGACAGGCGGACGGCGTCGTCCCGGCGCAGCCCCATCCACAGGGCCGCGGCGATGGTGGTGCCCGAGCGGGACAGCCCCGGGATGATGGCGGCGGCCTGAGCCAGCCCCACCGCCACCCCGTCGGCGGCGGTGGCCTCGGTCAGCGCGCGGCCGCTGCGCTCCCGGGCCAGCAGGAGGAGGATGCCCGTCGCCATCAGCTGCGCGGCGGTCCCGCGCAGCGAGCTGAACATCCGCTCCAGCGGGTCCTGGAAGGCCAGTCCCAGGACGGCGGTGATGGTGGTGATCAGGACGATCACCCAGGCCACCCGGCCATAAGCGGACAGGACCGGGTGGGACCGCCTCCGCAGGGACAGGACCCATCCCCCGGCCAGGCGGCGCACGTCCCCCCAGAACAGCACCAGCGCCGCGGCGGCGGTGCCCAGGTGCAGGACAGCCTCCAGCAGGATGCCCGGGCGGCGGATCCCCAGCAGCGCTTCGGCAAAGAGCAGGTGGGCGGTGCTGCTGACCGGGAGGAATTCGGTGAGGCCCTGGACCAGGCCCAGGACGACCATGTTCAGCACGTGCGCGCTCCGACGGCAGGTGCGTGGTCAGGCGAATCTGTGTTCGTGCCGACCGGATTCTGTGCCGGCAGCCGGTGTTCCTCCCCGCGTGTGACCGGACGGGCCGGCACATCGTCCCCGGGCGGCGGACTGGCCGCCGCCGCCTGCCGCAACCGTCGCCTTCGGCTTGGTGCCCGCTCTGTGCGGAGGATGCGGCCTGGATCAGTGACCGTAGAGGTAGAGAGCCAGGCGGGCGCGTTCGCGCGCCCCCATCGCCCTGAATTCGACAGCCACCGTGGTCGCGAACAGACCGCGCCGGATTCTCTTGACGGAGGACGGGACGCAGAACCACCTCCCCTGGGGGGACATCAACTTCAGGGTCGCTCCCCGCAGCCCGTCAGAAATACCCCGGGATGTAACCACGCACGCGCCGCCAAGGCTGATGTCCTTGACCCGGGCCGGCACGCTTTTCTTCCCGGCGGTGACCACACACATCCACTTCTGGGCGACCCGGGGTGTCCGCCTCCGGCGCGGTTGCTCCCGGATAACGCTCCGCAGCGGACCGGTCAGAAAGGTCAGAACGTCCGTCCAGACACCGGTCAAGCGGTCCGGGGCTCGGTCCAGACCCTCCGGCGTCCCGTAGACAGTGGCGATGAGATTCCGCCGTTGCTCCTCGGTCATCCCCACAAATCGCAGCCCCACCTTCATCGTCTTCGTGTCCACTAGGTCGCACGCCACGACTTCCCCCGCAAGCGGATCTCCCCTGCCGTCTCCGTCGAGGCTGAGGGTCACCACGGGGGGAAGTGCGCGAGGGGCCAGGAGGATGGAGGCACCGGTCTCGCTGATGTCCAGGGTCCGGCCCTGACAGCTGACGTTGTGCGTCACCAGGCGTCGGTAAAGGAAGCCCCGTACTGCACCGGTTGTCACGCGGTACTCCCGGAAGTCCAGCCAGTCGGCGCTCAGCTGCACCGGGAGCGAGGCGGTGACCCGGGGCGCGGTTCGCCTCTGGGGCCGCTCCCACACCACCGCGGTGGCCCACCCGCAGGTGATGAGGTGGTGGAAGGCCCACAGGACGTTCACCATGACGAAGGCCGGGGTGCGGCCCGCTGCCACCATCCGTGCGATGCCGACGCCCATGCCCGCGATCAGCAATGCACCGGTCAGGAGCGGCGGCGTGGCCAGGACGGCGTGGAAGACCCGGCGGTGCCGCTGGATTCCCTTGGGGGTGACCCGAAAGGTGGCTCCCCGGGGCCGGATCAACGTCTGCACCACAACCGGAAGCTGGAAGAAGCTGAGGGACAGTTCGTAGGCATTGGAGATCAAGCCGCCCCGCAGCCCCCGGTTGAACATGTCGAACACGGTGACGCTGACCAGGTAGTGGGCAAGGAAGTAGTTTGCGAGGGCGGGAACGTCGGCGACCATGGGCTTGATGCCGGCGAGGAGGTACGCCAGCGGCGCAAAGGTGTAGACGAGCCGTGGAATCGGGAAGAAAAAGTGGAAAATGGAGTGCAGGTACAGGAGCCGCTGGGAGAGGGTGAGTCCCCTCATGACCAGCGGGTTGTCCAGGCGCAGGGCTTGGAGGGCCCCGCGGGCCCACCGCAGGCGCTGGGTCACGTAGTGGGAGAAATCCTCGGGTGCCAGGCCCCGGGACAACGGCCTGTTGAGGTAAATCGACCGATAGCCGCGTGCGTGGAGGTGGAGGCTGGTGTGGAAGTCTTCGGTTACCGTGTCGGTTTTGAATCCTCCGATGGCCTCCAGCGCGGACCGCCGGAAGACCGCGGCGGACCCGCAGAAGAAGGCGGCGTTCCAACGGTCCCTGCCGGGCAGCACCGCTCGGTAAAACAGGTCCTGCTCGTTGGCGACCTGTCGGGTCAGCAGGAGGTTCCGCTGGAACGGCTCAGGATTGTAGAACGTGTGAGGGGTCTGGACGAACGCGACCCGGGGATCGGCGAAGAAGCCCACGGTTTCCCGAAGGAAGCTGCGGACCGGAACGTGGTCCACGTCGAACACCGCCACCAGATCTCCGGACGAGTGCGTGAGCGCATGGTTGAGGTTCCCCGCCTTCGCGTGGATCCGTTCCCCCCTGGCCAGGTAGACGCACCCCAGTCTGCGGGCCAAGTCCTGGACCTCCTTCCGCCCTCCGTCATCGAGGATGTAGACCGTCTTACGGGGGTAGTCCATGGCCAGGCAGCTCACGGCCGTGCGGAACAGGATCTCTGTCGGCTCGTCGCAGATGGTGATGAACACATCCACGGAGGGCAGATGACGGGGAAGCGGGGGCGAAGGGCGGGCCTCGGGTATCGCCCAGGTTTGAGCGTAGAAGAAGAGGAGCTGGCTCACCCCGTAGATCTCGGCGCCGACGAGGGCGGAACTGATCACCGCCGACAGGACATTCTCGTGGTTAAGGGTGACGAGGACCCGCCAGAGAACGTAGCGGATCGACAAGAGGGCGCTGATCACAAAGCAGATCCGGCGAGCCCGAGGATCGGTGTACCGGACCAGGGAGAGGGCCAGCGCGAGCGCTCCCAGGGACAGGAAGAAGAGGTCCTGCCGTGCCAGAGAAGAAAGTGCCCACATCCGATCCGCCCTGTCACTCCGGACGAGGAACTTCACAAGGCCCGTGGCCGGAGGAGTTCTGGCGCGGGCCTCGCCAGGGCAGGACGAGCGCGGCACACCTGCCCACGCCATACACCCCGCCGAATCGGCGGCGGTATTCGACCCGATCTCGACCCTCTCCTGCGGCAGAGGCTTCATCCCTCCACACGGATGATGGCAGCAGGAGTAGAGAGGCCGGGGTTGGCAGGAGCCGCAGGCGCACCGGGCCAACTGAACCCGTAGGCTGCGTGTCACCCCGATGCCGAACACCACGCCTCGGCGCGCCCCCCGATCCCGACTGGATTATGGCCGGGCGATCGAGACGCTGCGCACCTCCCGCGGCCTCTCCCGGGAGGAGCTGGCGCGCCTGGCCCGCATCTCCCGCTCGTACCTGCACGAGGTCGAGCGGGGGTTGAAGCGTCCGTCGGCGGACATCCTGGCCCGGCTGGCCCGGGCGCTGGGGGTCGGTACCGCCGCCCTGATGCAGTACGTGGAAGAGATCTCCGCCCCGCCCGACGAGGACCGCCCGGCCGCCGTCCAGCTGTCCCTGCGCGGCGGGCGGCCGCTAGCCCTCTTCGACCCCGGCGACGTGGCGGATCGGGAGGGGCCGCCGGACCGGGAGGCGCTGATGGTGGCCGAACTGCTGGTCATCGCCCGCCGGCTGCCCCCCGCCGACCGGGCGGCCCTGCTGGCTCTGGCCCGCCACCTGCTCACCCGGTCCGGGCGAGAGAGGGCCTAACCCTGCCCGGGAGCCTCCCCGCCGGCCGGTCCCGCCGGCAGCGCCACCACCTGCTGCTCCACCAGAGGCGCGTCGGGCAGGTCCTCCCCGCTCGCGCCCAGCTCGCCCAGGCGACGGGCGGCCGGCAGGACCCTCTGAGTCATGGCCCCCGCCGCCTTGTTGTAGTACTTGGCGGCGCTGTCGAGCCGTTCTCCCAGTTCGATGAAGTTCTGCAGGAAAGACCGGAGCCGTTCGTGGAGCTGGCGGCCCAGGTCTGCGATGGCGCGGGCGTTTTCCGCGATGCTGCGCTGCTGCCAGCCGTAGGCCACGGCCTTCAGCAGCGCCAGCAGCGTCACCGGGCTGGTGAGCAGGACGCGCTGCTGGATGGCGGTCTCCAGCAGGGTCGGCTCCCGCTCGAAGGCGGCCGCCAGGGCCGCCTCGCTGGGGATGAACATGACGGTGAGTTCGGGAGACCCGCCGAACTGCTCCCAGTACCGTTTGGTCGCCAGCTGCTGGATGTGCTGTTTGAGGGCCTTCACGTGGGCGTCCAGGCGCGCGGAGCGAGCCGACTCCTCTGCCTCCAGGGATTCCAGGTAGGCCTGCATGGGCGCCTTGGAGTCGACACAGATTGCCCCACCGTGGGGGAGGTGGACGACCAGGTCCGGCCGGCCTGTGTCGGTCTGGAGCTGCTCGCTGAAGTCCACGTGCTCCTGCATCCCGGCGAACTCCACGATGCGCCGCAGCTGCATTTCTCCCCACCGGCCCCGCGTCCCGGTGGACTTCAGCGCGTAGCCCAGCGACCGCGTCGTCTCCTGGAGGTCGGCGTGGGTCTGGGAGAGTTGCCGTAACTGCTCCTGCAGCCTCTCGTAGGCCCCCTCCCGCTTCTGCTCCAGCAGCCGTATCTCGCGTTCCAATCCGTCCAGGGTCCTGCCCAGGGGTTCCAGCAGCCTGGCCAGGTGCTCGCGTCCGGCCTGCCAGTCGCCGCGGACTTCGGACAGCAGACGGTGCAGCCGGTCGGCCGTGCGCTCCAGCAGTGCGTCGGCGTTGGCCTGCAGCGTCTCGGCGGCGAGGGCCCGAAAGGCCTCCCGCAGGACCTGTTCGGCGCGGTCAATCCAGCGCAGTTTGTCCTGGGCACCTTCGGCGGCGGTCTGAAGCTCGGCCAGCCGGACCTGGGCCTCGGCGTGCGTCCGGCGAAGATCCGCAAGTTCGCCTTCCAGCTGAGTGGTCCGACGGAGTTCCCGGACGACGTGGGACCTGGTCACGAGCCACACAGTGAGCCCGCCGAGGACGAGCCCGCCGATGAACGTCACGACCGGGATAATCTCCATCCGGTGACTCCAGTTGTGAAGTTTTGCCGCGCTCCCTATTCTTCACTGCCCTCTGCGCGCCGGCACAAGACCTCCGTTCACGCAGTTGCAGTCGGGGGCGCGGATCATCGCTTCAATGGGGCCGCGGTCTTTCGACCG
>JBBIUY010000042.1:0-23719 GCA_037440005.1 Armatimonadota bacterium
GGCCCCGCCGCTGCCCCCGCCGCCGTTTCCCACGCCCCCGGGCCCCGGTCAGCAGTTGCCCCCGCCGCCGCTGCCGGGCCAGCCTCAGCCGCCGGCCCAGCCTCCGGCGCCCGGGGCGGGCATTGCGGTGACGGGCATCGTGGGTGACACCCGGGCGGTGGCGGTGGTGGTGATCGGCAACCGCACGGAAATCGTGGCCGCCGGGGAGACCGTCGGCGACCTGCGCGTGGTGCGCATCGACTCGGCCCGGCGGACGGTCACGTTCCTGCAGGGCGGCAGGCGCTTTGACGTGCGCATGGGGGGTGAGTGAACGGATGCACCGGAGTCGTCCTCTCCGCGTTCTGATGCTGCTGCTGACGGCGGTGCTGGCCCTGCCGGCCTGGCACCCGGCGCCGGCCGCCGCCGGCCCCCTGCGCGTCACCCAGGTGACCGTCAAGGACTTCGGCACCCGGCTGGTGGTGGGGGTGGTCGCCACCGGGCCGATCCTGTTCCAGGTGACCGTGCTTCCCGCGCCCTCCCCGCCCCGGGTGGCGGTGGACGTGCTCAACGCCGTGGTGGACGAGAGCCTGCGGACCACCCGCCCGGTCAACAAGGGCAACGTGCTGCGGGTGCGCGTCGGCCAGTTTCAGGACAGCCCGCCGATCGCCCGGGTGGTGATCGACCTGGTGCGGGCCGTCCCGGTGGACGTACAGCGGGCGGCCCCCAACATCCTGGCCGTCAGCGTCCCCCTGCAGGTGCCGGTCACCGAGGCAGAGGCGCGGGCCGCGGCCGCGGCGCCGGTGTCGGGGGCGTCGGGTCCCCTGGTGCCGGCGGTCTCGGCCGCTCCCGGCACGGGGGTGATCCGGACCGCCCAGCAGCTGCCCACCGGCCCTCAGGCGCCGGGGCTGATCCGCCTGCTGGAGTTTCGGGGCGTGGCGCTGTCCGATGTGCTCAGCGCCCTGTCCAAGCTGTGCGCGTTCAACATGGTCACCGACTCCTCGGTGCAGGGGGCCATCACCCTGCGGCTGGTGGACGTGACCTGCGAGGACGCCCTGCGCTTCATCCTGGAGGCCAACGGCCTGGCGTTCCGCCGGCTGGGCAAGAACATCATCGTCTCGTCGGCCGAAAAGCTGGCCCCGCCGCCGGAGGTGCCGGAGACCATCGCCTACCGGCTGGCCTACGGCAACGTGGACGCCATCCGGTCGGCCGTGGCCGCCGCCGTGCCCGGCATCCGGGTGGCCGTGGACACCCGCACCAACTCCCTGCTCATCACCGGGACGTCGGCCCAGCACGAGGAGGTCGTCAAGGTCCTGGCCACCCTGGACGTGCGCATCCCCCAGGTGATGATCCAGGCCCACGCCATCGACATCGCCTCCAGCGTCCTGCGGGAGCTGGGACTGCTCAGCGGGGTGGGCGGCACCGACTTCGGCAGCTTCTTCCTGGACAGCGCCCAGAACCGCATCTCGTTTCAGTTCGTGGACACGGACCTGATCCTGTTCCGCCTGCAGGCCCTGGTGACCGAGAACCGGGGCCGCATCCTGGCCGCGCCCCGGATCACCACCCTGGACGGCAACAAGGCGTCCATCCTGCTGGGCGACCGGGTGCCGATCTTCACCGTCACCACCCAGGCCGGCGTGACCACCACCACCGTCACCTTCGTGGACGTGGGCGTCAAGCTGGAGGTCACGCCCCGGGTGAACGCCGACGGCCTGCTGACCCTGACCCTGCGGCCCGAGGTGAGCTCGGTGGCCGAGATCGTCACCGGGCCCGGGGGCCAGCAGGCGCCCCGGGTGGCCACCCGGTCCGCCGAGACGGTGCTCACGGTGCGCGACGGCCAGACCATCGTTCTCGGCGGCCTGATCAGCCAGGAGGAGCGGCGCACGCTGCGTAAGGTGCCGCTGCTGGGCGACATCCCCATCATCGGCGAGCTGTTCCGCTCCACCTCCACCGACGTCCGGGAGAGCGAGGTGGTCTTCCTGATCACCCCGCAGATCCTCAAGGACGGCGGTCAGTAGGAGGGGGCGATGCGGAGGTGCGCGGCGGTCCTGATCCTGGCGGGCCTGCTGGCGGCGCCGGCGGCGGCCCAGGTGCCCGTGTTTGACACCACCCGGGTGTACTCGGAGAGCGAGTTTGCGGAGGCCATCCGGCCGTACACCGAGGCCCTGGCCCGCAACGCCAACGACGCCCGGGCCCACTACTGGCTGGGGGTGGCCTACCTGCACGCCTTCAAGCTGTACCGGTGGGGGCTGGCCCCCTACGCGGCCGGGCATGGCGCGCGGGCGGTGCAGTCCCTGCAACGGGCGGCCGAGCTGGACCCGCAGCCCGCGGTGCTGCTGGCGCTGCTGGAGGCCTACGGGCTGGTGGGCGACCGCGCCCGCTACGACGCGCTGATCGACCGCCTGGGCGCGCTGGCGAGGCCCGCGCCGGTCAAGTAGGCCGGACGGGTACCGCGACCCGTCTTCGCCGGCCCGGGGGCCCCCCGGGCCGGCGGGTTTTTTGACCAGGTCGGGCCATGGCGGCCGCGCGCTGCTCCGTGGTGAAATGGGCGCGGAGCGGCGAGGCGGAATCTGCGCGCGCGCCGGGCGGGATTCACCACCGTTGACGTCCTGGTCGTCCTGGGGCTGGCCGGACTGCTGACCGCGGTGGCCGCCTGGCAGGCCGGGTCTCTGGCGGACCGGCTGCGGGTGCGGGCGGCGGCGACGATCGTGGTGGCCGAGTTGCGCGCCGGCCAGGCCCGGGCCATGGCCGAGCGCCGGCCGACGGTCGCCCACGGCGTGCGGTTCCCGGCGGGATCCGCGCACTACCAGGTCGTCGTCCGCGACGGTTCCCGCCTGCTGGCCTCCCGCGACCGACCCCTGCCCCCGGGCGTGCGGATCGCCTACGCCCGCTTTGGCGGGGCCCTGCCCGACGAAGCCCTGTTTCACGGACGCAGCCTGTTCGGCGCTCCCTCCGGCGGCGGCACGGTGACCCTCGCCGCCGGGCAGGTCCGCGTGTGCGTGCGGCTCCTGCCGGCGACCGGCAGGATCCGCGTCGCCACCACCGGCTGTCCCTGACCGGAGGTGTCCCTCACATGAGCGACACGCCCCCCGCCCGCCCGGAATTTGGGGTCAGACCCCAAATGTGGGGGAGGTGGCGGTGATGCCGCGTCCGCCTCGCGTGCGGTTTGAAGGTGCCGTGTATCATATCACCGCGCATGCGGTGGGCAGGGATCTCCTCTTCTCCGACGACGCCGACCGGCGGGGCTACCTCGATCTCCTCCGCCACGTGATCCAGCGCGCTCAGGTCACGCTCCTGGCCTTCGTCCTGATGGACACGCACGTGCACCTGGTCCTCCGCACCTCCCTGGCCAACGTCTCCTCGGCCGTGCAGTGGCTCCACGGAAGGCACGCGGCACTCTTCAACAGGCAGGCGCGGCGGCGGGGCCACCTGTTCGGCGGGCGCTTCTACAGCACGGTGATCGATTCGGACGCCTACCTTCTGGAAGTGACGCGCTACGCGCACCTGAATCCCGTGCGGGCCGGCCTGGTGGGCCGGCCGGAAGAATTTCCCTGGAGCAGCTACCGGCAGTACCTGACAGGCTCTGGCAACGGCCTGGCCGACCCCCGGATGGTCCTCGGGCTGCTGGGCTCCGACCGACAGGCGCAGTGCAGGGCATACCGCCGGTTCGTGGAGGAGCCGCTGGTGGTGCTGCTCGGCCGTCATCGGCGCGGATCGCCCGCCTGGGAGAGGGCCGCCCTGGCTGCGGTCGCGGATGCGCTGGGCGTCCTGCGGGCCGATGTGCTGGAGCGTCGGATCCCTCAGGTGCGCCCGGCTGCGGCGGGGTTGCTGGTGGACGCGCTGGGCGTGTCTCCTTTCCGGGTGGCCCGCCTGCTGGGAGTGCATGTGGAGAGCATACGGCGGTCTGTGCGCAGCGTGCGGGCGGGGTCTCTCAGTCGGCAAATGATGCAGCGCGTCGTGCGGGCGCGAGATGTCCTGTCCGCCGCAGGCGGCTCTGCGGCGGCTCATCGGCGGAGGCCCGGGTAAAGGCCGAAGAGCTCGGGCCGGTTCTATGTCTCTCTTGAATTGACACGGAACCTACCTCGCGCGAATCTCCCCGCATCTTCCACGGAAATTGGGGTCAGACCCCGATTGTTGTCGTCGGGGGGCCTTGCGCTGGCGCGCGCTCGATGTCTAGGAGGTCGCGGGTACCGGGCATGCGAGTGGTGAGGGTAGCCCAGCCCCCCAGGCTGCCTATCCGGTTGACAATGCAGGAGTGAGTACCTGATGCGCCATCTGATCGTGGTCGCGCTGGTGGCGCTCGTGCTATTTCCGGCCCCTGCGTGGACAGGGAATCCGTCGGCTGTCGCCGTGCTGACGAACGCAGGCGACAACAGCGTCTTAGTCGTAGAACTGGGTTCGGGCGCGGTCACGCCCGTCTCCGTGGGGCGAGTTACGTACGGAGTGGCAGTGGACCCGCGAGCGTCTCGGGCATACGTCACGGACCATCACTTCTCCGATGGGAGAGTTCACGTCATCGACCTGTCGACGAAACAGTATGTGGGGTCCGTCCGCGTCGGTCCGATGCCCCACGGGGTTGCGGTCAACCGGGCCGGCGACCGTGTATACGTGGCCAACGTCATGGGACGTTCGATTTCGGTGATAGATCCTTCGGGTGTCGGCAGTTCCGGAACAGCCCTTGCGAGCCTGGAGTTGCCGGCGGTGCCGTGGGGACTGGTCCTCTCTCCCGATGACAGCCGGTTGTACGCCAGTGCACTTTCTCGGGCTCTGGTCGTAGATGTCGACCTGGTCAGGGGGACATCGGCGGTAGTCCCATCAGAGGGGGGCATGCCCTCCGGAATTGCCAGGTCGCCAGACGGTTCGCGGCTGTTCGTGACAGACTTCTCCGGTGGCACCCTGTGGGTCATTGATACGGCTAGAATCGGTGCCAGCGATGCGGTTATTAACCGGCTGTCCCTGGGGTCTCCTGCCTACGCCATCGCTGTGAACCCGGCGGGGACGCGCGCCTACGTCACTCACACGTCCACAGGCTTGGTCTCCGTGGTAGACATTTCCCGCCCGGGTGCCGAGGCGGTGATCAAAACAGTGCCGGTGGGGCCCAGGCCTCACGGGGTGGCCGTCAGCCCTGACGGAGCCCGGGTGTTCGTGGCAAACTTCGGTGGCCACAGCGTGAGCATCATCGACGCTTCCACGAACAGTTTCGTGCGTAATGTGGAGCTGCCCGAGAACGGATACCCCGTCGCCTTCGGCCCCTTCGTCGTCGGTCCACAGACCATCACCGTCCAGATCGACGTCAAGCCCGGCAGCGACAGTAACCCCATCAACCTCAAATCCCGCGGCACCACGCCGGTGGCCATCCTGGGCTCGCCGAGCTACGACGTTACCCAGGTGGACGTGTCCAGCGTGCGCCTGGCCGGGGCGCCCGTGGGTCGCAAGCCCAACGGAGCCTACATGGAGTCCTTTGACGACGTCAACGGCGACGGGTTGATCGACCTGGTCCTGCACTTCGAGACGGACAGGATGCAGGTCGGCCCCGCCGACACCCAGGTGACCCTGGAGGGCCAGATGAGCGACGGGTCGCCCTTCAGCGGCACCGACGCCGTCCGGGTGGTCCCATAGGCGAATTGCCTCCACACCGGCTCCGGGGCCCCGCGCACTGCGGGGCCCCGGTCGTTTTGCGGTCCGCCCGCCTCCGGTTGTGGCCCGCACGGAGGAGAACGCCTCCTCCAAGGCCAATCCCCCTGGTCAGTCGCCGCTGGATCCGAGGTCGCCGAAGGAGGAGACCGCGATGACCCGACTGGACCGCGCCCGCAATCTGCTGGACCAGCACCAGGTGGACGCCCTCCTGGTGGTCAAGGCGGAGCGGCTGGACTCCCCCAACCTCCGCTACCTCACCGGGTTCACCGGCACCACCGGCGCGGTCCTGATCACGCCCCGGGAGGCGCTGCTGCTGGTGGACTTTCGCTACGTGGAACAGGCCCGGGCCGAAGCGCCGGAGCTCGAGGTGGTGCAGGTCCCCCGGCAGGCGTCGGAGGCGCTGGCGGAGATCGTGCGGGGCCGGGAGATCCGCCGCCTGGGCTTTGAGCCCGACGGCCTCACCGTTCGCCAGCACGACGAGCTGGCCCGGCTGCTGCAGCCGGCCCAGATGGTCCCGGTGGAAGGGGTGGACCGGCTGCGCTGGGTGAAAGACCCGCCGGAGGTGGACCGGATCCGGCGCGCCGCGCAGGTGGCCGACGCCGCCTTCCAGCACATCCTCGGATTCCTGCGGCCGGGGGTCAGCGAGCGGGACGTGGCCACCGAGCTGGAGTTCTTCATGCGGCGGCACGGCGCCGAGCGGGAGGCGTTCAGCTCCATCGTGGCCAGCGGCGCCCGCTCGTCGCTGCCCCACGGCCGCGCCTCGGACAAACTCCTGGCGGCCGGCGACTTCGTCACCGTAGACTTCGGGGCGGTGGTGGACGGGTACCACTCGGACTGCACCCGCACCGTGGTCCTGGGCCGGGCCACCGATCGCCAGCGGGAGATCTACGACCTGGTGCTGCGGGCGCAGACTGGTGCCCTGCAGGGGCTGCGGCCGGGGCTGACCGGCAAGGACGCGGACGCCCTGGCCCGCCAGATCATCGCCGACGCCGGCCACGGCGAGCACTTCGGCCACGGTTTGGGCCACGGGGTGGGCCTGGCCATCCACGAGGGCCCCACCCTCTCGCCCCGGGAGGAGGCGGTGCTGCAGGCCGGCATGGTGGTGACGGTGGAGCCGGGCGTCTACCTGCCGGGGTGGGGCGGGGTGCGCATCGAGGACCTGGTGGTCCTGACCCCGGACGGCTGCGAGGTCCTCACCCGCGCGCCCAAGCAGTTGGTGGAACTCTAAAAAGGGAAAAGGGAAAAAGGAAAAGGGAAGAGGGAAGAGGGAAGAAACGGGGGCGTCAGGGTGTTCCTTCTTCCCTCTTCCTTCTTCCCTCTGCTAGAATTCATCCGGCCTCGGGGGGACGGGAGTTCTCAGGAGCCGCCCGACGGGCGCGTCGCAGTCCGGCGGGGGCCGGCGGGTGCGGCCGCGGGCTGTCCGGGCGGGAGTGCCGTTGCGCAGACCCAAGCCGTCGGGGCAGTCGGAGACCCGCAGGTCGGCGGAGGAGCCATGATCGCCAGCGGAGACTTTCGGCCGGGGATCGTGATCGAGCTGGACGGCGAGCTGTACGCCGTGGTGGAGACCCACCACCACAAACGGGCGCAGCGCCAGGCGTTCGTGCGCGCCCGCCTGCGCCACCTGAAGACCGGCGCCGTGCTGGAGCGGAACTTCACCAGCGACGAGGTGGTTCCCCAGGCCTCCCTGGACCGCAAGGTGATGCAGTTCCTGTACCGGCACGGCGACGACTACGTGATGATGGACCGGCAGACCTTCGAGCAGCTCGCCCTGCCCGCGCAGATCCTGGGGGACGCGGTGGGGTACTTAAAGGACAACACCGACGTGACCGTGGTGTTCTACGAGGGCCGCCCCATCGCGGTGGAGCTGCCCAACAGCGTGGAGCTGGAGGTGGTGGACACCGCCCCGGGCGTGCGGGGCGACACCGTCTCGGGCGGCACCAAGCCGGCCCGGCTGGAGACCGGCATCACCGTCCAGGTTCCCCTGTTCGTCTCGGTGGGAGACCGCATCCGCGTCGACACCCGGACCGGCGAGTACCTGGAGCGGGTCAAGTAGAGGACGGGACCGGGCACCGTCTCCAAACCGCGCGGGGCGCGCCGGGTCGGGTTGTTCGGTGCGAACCGCTCTGGTATACTTGTCGCGTGCAGGGCCGTCCACCGCGTCTGTCCGCGGGACTGGTTGCCGCGGGGCAACCGGGGCGGCGTACCACCCGGCCAGTGCTGGGTGGTCGTTTCTTTTTGCCCCGGGGGGACGCCATCCGGCGCCCCGCCGGAGCGCCCCCCGCCGGGCTGATGGAGGCATATCCCGCCCGCGCGCCGGCGGGAGCGTGCTAGCCATGGCGGGCGTGCGCCGCCGCGTCCGCGAGCTGGCTCTGCGGGCTCTGTATGAAGCGGACGTCGGCCGGCAGCCCCTGGCGGCGGTGCTGGACCGGATCCTCCAGGAGGTCCCCGAGCGGGAACGGCCGTTCCTGCGGGCCCTGTGCGAGGGAGCCTGGCGGGCGCGGCGACAACTGGATGCCCTGCTGGCCGAGGTGGCGCCCCGGTGGGCGGTGGACCGGTTGGCCAGCACCGACCGGGCCGTCCTGCGCCTGGCCGCGTACGAACTGCAGCACATGGACACGCCCCCCGGCGTCGTCATCAACGAGGCGGTGGAGCTGGCCAAGACCTACGGAACCGAAGCCTCCGGCAGGTTTGTGAACGGGGTGCTGGCCGCGGTGCTGCGCCGGATTCAGGAGCGCAGCGGGGTGCCCGATGGATGAACCGCGCTCGCCGGCCGCCGCCGCCACCGCCCGCTGCCGCCTGTGGGTGTCGGGCGTGGTGCAGGGCGTGGGCTTCCGGTTTTTCACCGAGCGGGTGGCCCGACGCCTGGGGCTGGCGGGTCTGGCCCGCAATCTTCCGGACGGCCGGGTGGAGATCATCGCCGAAGGACCCCGGGCGGCCCTGGACCAGTTCATCGCCGAGGTCCGGCGGGGACCGGCGGGGGCCGTGGTGACCGGGGTGCAGGTGGAGTGGGAGACGCCGGCGGGGCTGGTGGGGTTTCGGATCCTGTGAGGGGGGAGGCGCGCTGAGGTGGCGCGGGTGGACACGGAGCTGACCGCCTACCTGGCCGAGCGCACCCGCCAGGTGGACGAGGCCCTGGACGCGGCCTTGCCGCCGGCCGACCGGCCGCCCCGGATTCTCCACCGGGCCATGCGGCACGCCGTGCTGGCCGGAGGCAAGCGCCTGCGGCCCCTGCTGGTGCTGGCCAGCGCCGAGGCGTGCGGGCTGCCGCCCCGGGCCGTCCTGCCGGTCGCCTGCGCGGTGGAGTGCATCCATGCCTACTCGCTGATCCACGACGACCTGCCGGCCATGGACGACGCCGACACCCGCCGGGGCCGTCCCACCTGTCACGTGGCCTTCGGCGAGGCGATCGCGATCCTGGCCGGCGACGCCCTCCACGCCCTGGCCTTCGCGCTGATCCCTCAGGCCGCGCCGACCTGCGGGGCCGACCGCGTCCTGGCCGTGGCGGCCGAGATCGCCGAGGCCATCGGAACCGAGGGCATGGTGGGGGGGCAGGTGCTGGACCTGCTGGGCGAAGGCCGCCGCTTCCCCCACGGGACGCCCGAAGACCTGGGTCCGCTGCCGGACCTGGTCGTGGAGATCCACCGGCGCAAGACGGCCGCCCTGATCCGGGCCTGCGCGCGGGCGGGGGGGCTGCTGGCGGGGGCGGATCCGCAGACTCTGGAGGCGCTCACCGTGTACGGGGAGAAGGTGGGCCTGGCTTTTCAGATCATCGACGACGTCCTGGACGTGACCGGAGACCCCGCGCAGCTGGGCAAGGCGACCCGACGGGACGCCGGCAAGGTCACCTATCCGGCCGCCTACGGGGTGGACGGCTCGCGAGCCGCCGCCGCCCGCCTGACCGAGGAGGCCGTGGACGCCGCCGGACGGCTGGGCCCGGCAGGACAGATCCTGGCCGGGCTGGCCCGCGACCTGCTGGTGCGGGACAGGTAGATGAGCACAGGATGCGGGCGACCGGACGAGAGGGCGAGGGGTCCGTGGCGGTGAGCGTCCCGGCGGTGCGGCGGCGGGTGCGCCTGGACACCCTGCTGGTGGAGCGCGGCCTGGCCGAGTCGCGGGCCAAGGCCGCCGCGGCCATCCTGGCGGGGGAGGTGGTCGTGGGCGGTGTGGTGGCGTCCAAGCCAGGCCAGCTGGTGGACCGCGACGCGGAGGTGCGGCTGCGGCCCCGGCGGCCGGGCTTTGTCAGCCGGGGCGGGGAGAAGCTGCTGGCGGCTTTGGAGGCGTTCGGCGTGGACGTGACCGGGCGCGTGGCGGTGGACGTGGGCGCGAGCACGGGCGGGTTCACCGACTGCCTGCTCCAGCGCGGGGCCGCGCGCGTCTACGCGGTGGACGTGGGCAGAGGCCAGCTGGACTGGCGGCTGCGCCGCGACCCCCGGGTGGTCAGCCTGGAACGCCGCGACGTGCGCACCGTGGCCCCCGCCGACCTGGGCGGGCCGGCGGACCTGGCGACGGTGGACGTGTCGTTCATCTCCCTGCGGACGGTGCTGCCCGCGGTGGCGGCCCTGGTGCGGCCGGGAGGGGACATCATCGCGCTCATCAAGCCTCAGTTTGAGGTGGGACCGCGCCGCACCCGGCGGGGGGTGGTGCGGGACCCTGCCCTCCACGCCGAGGCCATCCGGCGGGTGCTGGAGGCGGCGCGGGACCTGAGACTGACGCCGCTGGGGCTGGTGCCCTCCCCGCTGCGCGGCCCGGAGGGCAACCTGGAGTTCTTCGTGCACCTCCGGCGGGGAGAGGCGCGCCCGGCGGCGCTGGACGTGGAGGCGGTGGTGGCCCGGGCCCACGCCGACGTCGGGCGGGCGGAGCCATGACCACCGTCGCGGTGGTGGTCAACGCCACCCGGCTGGCCGAGCAACCCGACCTGGTCCCGCCGGTCCGGGCGGCTCTGGATGCGCTGGGGGCGCGCGCGGCGCTGCGGGTGGACCGGGACGGCGCCCGGGTCCTGGACCTGGCCGGGGCGGGCTGGTCGGAGGAGGCCCTGGCCGCCGGCGCGCACCTGGTGGTGGCCGTGGGCGGCGACGGGACCATCCTGCGGGCGGCCCGGCTGGCCGCGGCGGCCGACGTGCCGGTCCTGGGAGTCAACCTGGGCGGGCTGGGCTTTCTCTCCGAGGTCTCGGTGCGGGAGCTGCCCGAGGTCGTGGGGGACCTGGTGGGCGGCCGCTACAGCCTGGATGAGCGGATGATGCTGCAGGCCGAAGTCGACGGACAGGGACGGCTGCTGGCCCTCAACGACGTGGTGGTCTCCCACGGCGGGGTGGCGCGGGTCCTGCGGCTGCGGGTGTGGGTCAACGGGGAGCACCTGGCGAGCTACCCCGCCGACGGGGTGATCGTGGCCACGCCCACCGGGTCCACCGCCTACTCGCTGTCCGCCGGGGGACCGGTGGTGCATCCGCGGGTGGAGGCCCTGCTCATCACCCCCATCTGCCCCCACACCTTCAACGCCCGGGCGGTGGTGGTGCACAGAGACGACGTGGTGGAGGTGGAGGCCGCGTCGGCGGCGGCGGTGACGGTGGACGGCCGGGCGGGGGTGCCGCTGGGGGCGGGCCAGCGGCTGCGGGTGCGCCGGGCGGCGCAGGTCACCCGGTTCGTCCGGCTGCGCCGGCACAGCTTTTACGGCATTCTCCGGACCAAACTCACCTGGGGGGAACGCTAGTGGCCAAGTACATCTTCGTCACCGGCGGGGTGGCCTCGGCCCTGGGCAAGGGGATCACCTCGGCCAGCATCGGGCGGCTGCTGGTGGCCCGGGGGCTGCGGGTGACCATGCTGAAGTTCGACCCGTACGTGAACGTGGACGCCGGGACCATGAACCCGCACCAGCACGGGGAGGTGTTCGTGACCGACGACGGCGC
This sequence comes from Armatimonadota bacterium, assembly GCA_037440005.1. Lineage (GTDB taxonomy): Bacteria > Sysuimicrobiota > Sysuimicrobiia > Sysuimicrobiales > Kaftiobacteriaceae > Calidihabitans. The sequence continues at coordinate 11,517 of JBBIUY010000042.1, forward strand.
CGAGACCGACATGGACCTGGGTCACTACGAACGGTTCATCGACGCCAACCTCAGCCGGGACAACAACACCACCACCGGGAAGATCTACGGCGCGGTCATCGCCCGGGAGCGCCGGGGCGAGTACCTGGGCGGGACCGTGCAGGTGATTCCCCACGTCACCAACGAGATCAAGGACGAGATCCGGCGGGTGGCGGCCGCGGCGGGGGCGGACGTGACCATCGTGGAGGTGGGGGGGACGGTGGGCGACATCGAGGGGCTGCCCTTCCTGGAGGCCATCCGGCAGTTCCGCCACACGGTGGGCGCTGACAACGTCATGTACGTGCACGTCTCCCTGGTGCCCTACCTGCGGGCGGCGGGGGAACTGAAGACCAAGCCCACCCAGCACAGCGTCAAGGAGCTGCGCAGCATCGGAATCCAGCCCGACGTGATCGTCTGCCGCACCGAGCGTCCTCTGTCCCGGGCCGTCAAGGAGAAGATCGCCCTGTTCTGCGACGTCTCCCCCGAGGCGGTCATCCAGGCCATGGACGCGGCCACCATCTACGAGGTGCCCCTGATCCTGGAGCGGGAAGGGCTGGGCGACCTGATCGTCCGGCGGTTGGGGCTGGAGTGCGGCCCCCCGGATTTGAGCGAGTGGCAGGAGATGGTGGACCGCATCCTGCACCCGACGGCCGCGGTGCGCATCGCCCTGGTGGGTAAGTACATGGGGGTGGAGGATTCGTACGTGAGCATCGTGGAGGCTCTCCGCCACGGAGGCATCGCCCACCGGGCCGAGGTGGCCATCACCAAGGTGGACGCCGAGAGCCTGGAGCCCCTGACCGACGCCGAGGTGGCGGAGCGGCTGGCGGGGTTTGACGGCATCCTGGTCTGCCCCGGGTTCGGGGCCCGGGGCGTGGAGGGCAAGGTGAAGGCCATCCGCTACGCCCGGGAGCAGAAGGTGCCGTTCCTGGGCATCTGCTACGGCATGCAGTGGGCGGTGGTGGAGTTCGCCCGCCACGTCTGCGGCCTGTCCGGGGCCAACACCACCGAGGTGGACCCCAACACGCCCCACCCGGTGATCGACCTGCTGCCCGAGCAGGTGGGCGTGACCGACAAGGGCGGGACCATGCGGCTGGGCCTGTACCCCTGCCGCCTGGTTCCGGGATCGCTGGCGGCCGCCGCCTACGGCACCCACCAGGTGGCCGAGCGGCACCGCCACCGCTACGAGGTCAACAACGCCTACCTGGACGTCCTCACCCGGCACGGCCTGCGGGTGACCGGGGTGTACCCGGAGAAGAACCTGGTGGAGATCATCGAACTGCCCGACCACCCCTGGTTCGTGGGCACCCAGTTCCACGCCGAGTACCGCTCCCGGCCCACGCGGCCGCACCCCCTGTACCGCGACTTCATCGGCGCGGCCCTGCGGCGGGCCCGGGTGGCCGTGGGGTCCCGGGAGGCGGCGGACACCATCACCTGAGGAGGAGGACCATGGCGCTGGTGACCTACGTCAACGGCACGTTCGTCCCCAAGGAGGAGGCCCGGGTATCGGTGTACGACCACGGGTACCTGTACGGCGACGGTGTCTTTGAGGGCATTCGGGCCTACCGGGGCCGCATCTTCCGCCTGGACGCCCACCTGGACCGCCTGTACGCGTCGGCCCGGTACCTGCAGCTGCCGATCCCCCTCTCCCGCCAGCAGATGGCCGAGGCGATCCTGGAGACGGTGCGCCGGTGCGGCCTGCAGGACGCCTACATCCGTCCCATCGTCTCCCGGGGCGTCGGGGACCTGGGGCTGGACCCCCGCAAGTGCGCCAGCCCCACGGTGGTCATCATCGTGGACGCCATCCAGCTGTACCCGCCCGAGGCCTACGAGCGGGGCCTGCGGGCCGTCACCGCCACCACCCGCAAGGTGCGGCCGGACATGCTGGCGCCCCAGGCCAAGACCCTCAACTACCTCAACAACATCCTGGCCCGCCTGGAGGCCAACCGGGCCGGCGTGGACGAAGCGGTGATGCTCAGCGCCACCGGGTACGTCTGCGAGTGCAGCGCCGACAACATCTTCATCGTCCGGGGCGGGGAGGTGTGGACGCCGCCGGCCTACCTGGGCATCCTGCGGGGGGTCACCCGGGACGCCATCCTGGACCTGGCCCGGGAGCTGGGGCTGCCGGCGGCCGAGCGGGTGTTCACCCTGTACGACATCTACACCGCCGATGAGTGCTTCCTGACGGGCACCGGAGCCGAGGTGGGCCCCGTGGTGGAGCTGGACGGCCGGCCGATCGCCGACGGACGCCCCGGCCCCGTCACCCGGCGCCTGATGGCCGCCTTCCGGGACCTGGTGGCCCGGGAGGGCACGCCCATCTACCCCGCGCCGGCCGAGGCCCGGCCCTAACGCGCCATGGGCGCCGGCGGCCGCCGCGTGTACGAGGGCCGGGTGGTGGCCCTGCGGGTGGAGGAGGTGGAGCTGCCCGACGGCCGGCGGGTGTCCCGGGAGATCGTGGAACACCGGGGGGCGGCGGCGGCGGTGCCGCTGGTGGGCAGAGACGTGCTGCTGGTCCGCCAGCACCGGCCGGCGGTGGGACGGGACCTGCTGGAGATCCCCGCCGGCACCGTGGAGCCCGGCGAATCGCCGGCCGCCTGCCTGCAGCGGGAGCTGGCCGAGGAGATCGGCATGCAGGCGGGTCGCCTGGAGCACCTGGTCACCTTCTATCCCTCTCCGGGATTTCTCACCGAGGCGGTGCACGTCTACCTGGCCACCGACCTGGTTCCCCGCCGCCTCCCCGGCGAGGAGGAGGACCTGGAGGTGGTGCGCATGCCGCTGGGGGACGCCCAGGCGTTGGTGCGGTCGGGGGAGATTGTGGACAGCAAGTCCATCATCGGGCTGTTGTGGCTGGCCCAGGGGTGGGACCGGCGGCTGTGAGGGACTCGCTGCCGGAGGCGTTCCTGCGGGCCGTGGACGGGTTTTGCGCCCACGCCCTGGCCGAGGCGGGGCTGGCGTCCCGTACCGTGGAGGCCTACCGGCGGGATCTGGCGGACTTCGCCGCCTTCGCCGTCGGCCGCGGAGCGGCCGCGCCGGGGGCGGTCAGCCGGGCCACCGTGAGCCTGTACCTGGCGACCCTGCGCCGCCGCGGCCTGTCGGCGGCCACCGTCCGCCGGCGGGCGGCGTCCCTGCGGGCGTGGTACCGGTACCTGCTGCGGGAGACCGCGGTGGGAGTCGATCCCACGGTGGACCTGGCTCCGCCCCGGCTGCCCCGCCGGCTGCCGCGGGTGCTGAGCGTGGAGGAGGTGGAGCGGCTGCTAGCCGCCCCCGATCCGTCCACGCCCGAGGGTCTGCGGGACCGGGCCCTGCTGGAGCTGCTGTACGCCAGCGGGCTCCGGGTCTCCGAGGCTATCAACCTCCAGCTGTCGGACCTGGACCTGGCCCAGGAGGTGGTGCGCACGGTCGGGAAAGGTTCTCGGGAGCGCCTGGTGCCGCTGGGCACGCACGCGGTGCGGGCCCTGCGGGCCTACCTGGCGCGGGCGCGCCCGGCGCTGGTCCGCCACCGCCTCACCCAGGCGGTCTTCGTCAGCCGGCGGGGGCGGCCGCTGTCGCGGCAGGCGTGCTGGAAGCTGGTCCGCCGCTACGCCCGGCGGGCCGGGATCACCCGGACGTTGAGCCCGCACGTGCTGCGCCATTCGTTCGCCACCCACCTGCTGGACCGCGGCGCCGACCTGCGGGCGGTGCAGGAGATGCTGGGCCACGCCAGCGTGGCCACCACCCAGGTGTACACCCACCTGACCCGGGCGCGCATCCGCGAGGTCTACCGCGCGGCCCACCCCCGGGACGGCATGCGCCTTCCCTCGCGGCCGCGGCGGGGAGGCCGCCCGCGCTCGTGAGGCCGTTTGCCCGCGCCGTCGTCCTTGTCCTGGACAGCGCCGGGGTGGGAGAGCTGCCGGACGCCGGCCGCTACGGGGACGAGGGCAGCAGCACCCTGCCCCACACCGCCGAGGCCGCGGGCGGGCTAAGGGTCCCGGTCCTGGAGGCCCTGGGGCTGGGGCGGATCGCACCCCTGCGCGGGGTGGCGGCGGTCGCCGACCCCCGGGCGGCGTACGGCCGCATGGCGGAGCGCTCGGCGGGCAAGGACACCACCACCGGGCACTGGGAGTTGATGGGGGTCATCCTGGAGCGGCCGTTCCCCACCTACCCGCGAGGCTTTCCCCCCGACCTCATCGCCGAGGTGGAGCGGGCCCTGGGGACGCCCGTGCTGGGCAACGAGGTGGCCTCCGGCACCGAGATCATCGCCCGCCTGGGTCCGGAGCACCAGCGCACCGGCTATCCCATCGTGTACACCTCGGCGGACAGCGTGTTCCAGATCGCCGCCCACGAGGACGTCATTCCGGTGGAGCGACTGTACGAGATGTGCCGGGTGGTGCGGGGGATCCTCACGGGCGAGCACGCGGTCAGCCGGGTGATCGCGCGGCCGTTCGTGGGCTCACCCGGCGCGTACGTGCGCACCGACCGCCGGCGGGACTTCGCCCTGCCCTCGCCCGCCCCCACGGTGCTGGACGCGCTCGTGGCGGCGGGCTACCCGGTGGTGGGGGTGGGCAAGATCGCCGACATCTTCGCCGGTCGGGGCGTCACCGAGGCGGTGCACACCCACGACGACCTGGACGGCGTGGCCCGCACCGCCGAGGCGGTGGGCCGGATCCGGCGGGGGCTCGTCTTCGCCAACCTGGTGGACCTGGACTCGCGCTACGGGCACCGCAACGACCCCGCGGGCTACGCCCGGGGGCTGGAGGCGATCGACGCCGCCCTGCCCCGGCTCCTGGAGGCCCTGGGCGACGACGACCTGCTGGTCATCACCGCCGACCATGGCAACGACCCCACCACGCCCAGCACCGACCACTCCCGGGAGTACGTGCCCCTGCTGGTGACCGGGCGGCGCCTGCGCCCGGGGGTGGACCTGGGGACGCGGCCCACCTTCGCCGACGTGGGCGCCACGGTGGCGGCAGCCCTGGGGGTCCGGTGGGAGGGGCCGGGAGAAAGCATGCTGCCCCTCCTTGCCGAATAGACCTGCCAGGACCGGGGACCCGGCGGAACTGCCGGCAGTCCCGGCCGCACACCGCTCCAAGCGAGGAGGGAGGCCGTGGAGCACAGCCAGCGCATCCAGACCGCCGCCGGCTACGTCCGGGAACGCACGCGGGTGACCCCGCAGGTGGCCATCATCCTGGGCTCGGGGCTGGGGGCCCTGGCCGGGGACATCGACGCCGACGCGGTGCTGCCCTACGCCCAGATCCCGGGCTTTCCGCGCGCGACGGTGGAGGGGCACGCCGGCAACCTGATCCTGGGCCACCTGGAGGGCAAGCCGGTGGTGGCCATGCAGGGCCGCGTGCACTACTACGAGGGCTACACCCTGGCCGAGGTGGTCTTCCCGGTGCGGGTCATGCGGGCCCTGGGCGCCCGGGTCCTGGTGGTGAGCAACGCCGCCGGCTGCCTCAACCGCCAGTGGTACCGGGGCGACCTGATGATCATCGCCGACCACATCAACTTCTTCGGCACCAATCCCCTGATCGGGCCCAACGACCCGACCCTGGGCCCGCGGTTTGTGGACATGTCCAGCGCCTACGACCCGGACCTGATCGCCCTGGCCGAGCGGGCGGCCCTGGCCGAGGGGATCCCCATCCGCAAGGGCGTCTACGTGGGGGTGCCGGGGCCCAGCTACGAGACCCCCGCCGAGCTGCGGATGCTGCGGGGGTGGGGGGCCGACGCGGTGGGGATGTCCACCGTCCCCGAGGTCATCGCGGCCCGGCACATGGGCATGCGGGTCCTGGGGATCACCGCCATCACCGACATGGCCACCGGGGAGCAGGTCCAGCCCGTCAGCCATGAGGAGGTCATCGCCGCCGCCCGCGAGATCGAACCCAAGTTCGTGCGCCTGGTCCGCCGGATCGTGCGGGAGATGTCGGTGTGAGCGGTCCGTCTCCGTCGGGAACCGAGTCCGGACACCTGTACGCGGTGGTGACCGCGGATCTGGTGCACTCCCGGGCTCTTTCGGAGCGGGGCGAGTGGCAAAGACGGCTACGTGCCCTGGTGGAGCGGCTGAACGACCGTCACGCAGACGATCTGGCCGCCCCGTTTATGATCACGCTCGGCGACGAGATCCAGGGTCTGGTCCGGGATCCGACCGGGTTCCCCCAGGTGGTGACCGCCATCCACTCGGCGATCCGTCCCGACATGATCGCGGTCGGGGTGGGCATCGGGACGGTGGCCACGGAGCTGCGGGTCCGCGTCACGGAGATGGACGGGCCCGCGTTCGTCCGGGCGCGGCAGGCTGTGGAGTCCGGCAAGGCCGCCGGGCGGGAAGTGGTGGTGGTTTCGGGTCTGCCTCTCGCCGACGCGGTCCTCAACGCTCTGTACGCCCTGATGGGGGGCGTCCAGAGACGGTGGACGGACAAGCAGTGGGAGCGGGTGAATCTGTACCGCACGCACCGATCCCTGGAGAAGGTCGCTGATATCGTGGGTGTCAGCAAGCAGGCGATCAGCCGCGACCTGCGGCTGACCCTGTGGGATCGCGTCCTGGAGGTGGAAGACCGGCTTCCGCAGATCGTGGCTTCGGTGCTGGGGCTGCCTGAAGGACCCGCTCCGGGCCGGAGTGTTCGCGGCGAGGGCAGGGCTGTTTAAATGAAAGTCCTGTCAACATTTCTATGTTGACAAAGCGGGCTGTCAACATCTTGTCGGACGCGCATTTCACGGCTTTCAGTGTCAACATTCTTATGTTTCCAATGGCGTCAGTCAATATTTTTATGTTGACAATTTCGGGCGTGGCTAGGGGGGAGGGAGAGGAGTGCTCGTCCGGAGACTGATCCTGGCCAGCCTCCTTGGGGATTTCGTCTTCCAGCCCGCACGTCTGGCGGCCTGGAAGGCGCGCACTCCCCTCGGCCTGCTTGTCCACGGGGCCGTCCACCTCGCTCTGGTCGCGGGCGTCGGAGTCGGATACTGGTCCCTGCGGTACCTGCTCCTGGCGGCCACGCTCGCAGCGGCCCACCTGGCGGTGGACGCGGCAAAGATCCGGCTCGACCGCCGGGTCGGCGGCGGCTACTGGCCGGTGGCCACCTTCCTGGGCGACCAGGCCGCGCATCTGGCGGCCACCGTCGGACTCGCTGCGGCGTACGGTTTCGCCGACGCCAGCCCGCTGGCGCCGGCCCTGGCAGCCGCGCGCGCCCCCGAGGTCGTCGTCGTCTCCGCGGTGTATGTGGCCGCCCTGTTTGGAGGCGCGGTGCTGGTGCGGCTCGTCACCGACGTCTTCCGGCCGCCGTCCTCCCCCGGGGCGGGACACCCCGAAGGCGCGGGTGCCTACATCGGCGTCGTCGAGCGGCTGGCGGTCACCACCCTGGTGGCGCTGAATCAGTACGGCGCGGCGGGCTTCGTCCTGGCAGCCAAATCCATCGCCCGGTACCGCCGGATCGAGGAGGAGAAGGAGTTCGGCGACTATTTTCTGGTGGGCACCCTCACCAGCATGACCCTCGCCATCCTGGCGGGGCTGGCGGTGCGCCGGGCGCTGGGGCGGTAGGACGGTGCGCGCTTACGAGCTCATCCAGAAAAAGCGGGACGGAGGGGAACTGACCCCCCAGGAGATCGCCGGGCTGCTGTCGGGCTACCTCGCAGGGCAGATCCCCGACTACCAGATGAGCGCCTTCCTGATGGCGGTGTACTTCCGGGGGATGACCGCCCGGGAGACGGCCGAGCTCACCCTGGCCATGGTCCGCTCGGGCCGGACCGTGGACCTCAGCGCCATCCCCGGGACCAAGGTGGACAAGCACAGCACCGGCGGGGTGGGGGACAAGACCTCCCTGGTCCTGATCCCCCTGGTGGCGGCTGCGGGGGCGCCGGTGGCCAAGCTGTCCGGGCGGGGGCTGGGCCACACCGGCGGCACCATCGACAAGCTGGAGGCCATCCCGGGGTTCCGGACCGAGATGGACATCCCCGCGTTCGTGGCCCAGGTCACCCGGATCGGCTGCGCCATCGTCGCCGCCACCGCCGACCTGGTGCCCGCCGACAAGAAGCTGTACGCCCTGCGGGACGTCACCGCCACCGTGGACAGCGTCCCCCTGATCGCCAGCAGCATCATGAGCAAGAAGATCGCCGGGGGCGCCGACGCCATCGTCCTGGACGTCAAGACCGGCAGCGGGGCGTTCATGAAGACCCTGGACGGGGCCCGGGGCCTCGCGCGGGCAATGGTGGAGATCGGCGTGCAGGTGGGCCGGCGGACGGTGGCGGTCATCAGCGATATGGACCAGCCCCTGGGGCGGGCCGTGGGCAACGCTCTGGAGGTGGACGAGGCGCTGCAGACCCTGCGGGGCGGGGGTCCGGCGGACCTGCGGGAGCTGTGTCTGACCCTGGGGGCCCAGATGGTCGTCCTGGCCGGGCGGGCTGCCTCGCCCGCCGAGGGCCGGGCGGCGCTGGCCCGGCTGCTGGAGGGAGGTCAGGCGCTGGAACGGTTTGCCCGGATGGTCGCCGCCCAGGGAGGCGACCCCCGGGTGGCCGAGGATCCCGCCCGCCTGCCCCGGGCGCCGGTGGTCGTCCCCGTCCCGGCCCCGCAGGAGGGGATCATAGAAGCTATCGACGCCCAGGCCGTGGGTCTGGCGGCCATGGGGCTGGGCGCGGGGCGCGCCACCACCGCCGACGTCATCGATCCCTCGGTGGGCGTGGTCCTGGAGCGCAAGGTGGGCGAGGCGGTCGGCCGGGGCGAGCCTCTGGCCGTGGTGCACGCCGCCGACCGCGGCCGCGCCGCCGAGGCCGTGGCCCGGGTGCAGCGGGCCGTCCGGATCGGGCCGGCGCCGCCGCCCGCCCGCCCGCTGATCTGGGAGGTGGTGGGCGGGTGATCGTGCGCATCCCCGATCCCTCCCTGGTGGTGCTGTGCGGGCCGGCCGCCAGCGGCAAGTCCACCTTCGCCCGGCGCCACTTTCCGCCCACGGCCGTGGTGTCCTCGGACCGGTGCCGGGCCATGATCGCGGACGACGAGGCCAACATCCGCGTCTCCCGGGACGCCTTCGAGCTCTTCTACCGCATCATCGAGCTGCGGCTGCGTCACCGGCGGCTGGCGGTGGCCGACAGCACAGCCCTGCAGCCCGACGTCCGCCGGACCCTGCGCCAGCTGGCCCGGCGGTACGAGGTGCCGGCGGTGGCCGTCCTGTTCGACGTCCCCGAGGAGACCTGCGTGCGGTGGGACGCCGCCCGCCCGCGGACGGTGGGGCGCCCGGTCATCCACCGCCAGTGGGAGCGGTTCCAGCAGGTGCTGCGCAGCGTCCCCGCCGAGGGGTTCGACCAGGTGGTGGTCCTGGGCGAGGACGACATGCGCCGCTGCCGGGTGGACCTGGTGCCGGCCCCGCCGCGGCCCGCGCGGGGGGTCCCGGAGGCCGCACAGACGTGAGGGAAAGGAGGGTGGCGATGGAGATCCGACGGGTCGGGGTGGTGGGGTGCGGGCTGATGGGCGCCGGCATCGCGGAGGTGTGCGCCCGCAGCGGATACCAGGTGACGGTGGTGGAGGTGACCGAGGACCTGCTGGCCCGGGGTCTGCGGCGGGTCGAGGAGTCGATGGGGCGGGCCGTCGAGCGGGGCAAACTGACGCCGGAGGAGCGGGACGCGGCCCGGGCGCGCATCGCCGGCACCACGCGCCTGGAGGACCTGGCCGGGGCGGACCTGGTGATCGAGGCCGTGGTGGAGCGCATGGACGCCAAAAAGCAGGTGTTCGCCGGGCTGGACCGCCTGTGCCCGCCCCACACCGTCCTGGCCAGCAACACCTCCTCGCTGTCCATCACCGAGCTGGCGGCGGCCACCGGCCGGGCCGACCGGGTCCTGGGGCTGCACTTTTTCAACCCCGTGCCGGTGATGAAGCTGGTGGAGCTGGTGCGGGGCCTGCAGACGTCGGCGGAGACCGTGGCCGTGGGGAGGCGGTTCGCCGAGTCGCTGGGCAAGACGGTGGTGGAGTGCCGGGACAGCCCGGGGTTCATCGTCAACTACCTGCTGGTCCCCTACCTGCTGGACGCGGTGCGGGCCCTGGAGCGGGGGATCGCCTCCCGGGACGACATCGATACCGCCGTGGTCCTGGGACTGGCCCACCCCATGGGTCCCCTGCGGCTGCTGGACTACGTGGGGATCGACACGACCTACTACATCGCCGAGGCGATGTTCGCCGAGTTCAAAGACCCCCGCTACGCGGCCCCGCCGCTGCTGAAGCAGATGGTCCTGGCCGGCCGGCTGGGGCGCAAGTCCGGCAGGGGGTTTTACGACTACGAGCAGGCCGGATAAGGGCGTCCGGGAGGTCAGGCCGGGACCGGGCCGGCGGGGCCCGGGCGGTACAGACGGCAGGTCAGGGGCGCGTGCCCTCGGGCGAACAGGTCCCGGGCGGCCCGGGCCAGCGCGTCGCGCTGCCGTGACGGGCCGATCAGGCAGGCGTGCTCGTGGGGGACCGCCAGCAGCGGGTCGTCCACCCCGGCGGGTACCAGCATCTCGCCCACCAGCAGCCGGGCGGCGTCGTAGCCGTCCAGGGCCACGTAGTCGGCGCGCGGGCCGCCGATCTCCTGCAGGAGGTGGCGGGTCCGCGCCCGCAGGTTACAGCAGGCCAGGGCGTGCAGCCCGTCGAGACCGACCCCCCAGGCGTGCGCCATCCCCTCGGTGACGTAGGTCAGGTGGTGCAGCCCCTCCACCACGTAGATCACGGCCACCTCGTCGTCCAACCTCCGCCGCAGCAGCCTCACCGGAGGTCGGTAGCCGTCAGGGGGAGGCAGGCGATCCTGCCGGCGCAGCAGGGGCAGCAGGCGGTCTCTGACCAGCTCAAACGGCGGCGCCGCGGGGGGAGGGACCCGGCCGCGCAGGGCCCGAGCGAGGTCGGCGGCCACGGAGGCCGGGTCCACGCGCCCGCACAGCGCGTCCAGGTAGGCGGGCCGCAGGTCCACCTCCAGGTCGTACCCCCACACCCCGCAGACCATTCCGGAGGCGGTGTTCCGCCGCCAGGCGATGTCGGCGGTGGCGGACAGGGCCGAGCGCACGCCCGCGCGGAAGCGTCCGAAGTCCCATCCGACGGCGCCCGCGGCCGCCGCCAGAACCCCCGCCGCCACCAGCCAGCCGTGCACGGCCGCTACCGGCGGGGGGCGAACCCGACGATGTCGGCCAGAGTGCCGGTCCGCCGGCGGCGCGGGCGCAGCACGGCCTGAACGGGCATGTCGATGGCCACCGCGGATGGGGGGACCCGCACCAGCCGGCCGACCAGGCCGCCGTCGGTGCCGTCGATGCGGACCAGGGCCACCACCTCCGGACGGGGCAGGAGGCGGCCGTCCTGGTCGTGGTGGACGACGGTGAACGTGTGCACCGTTCCCACCGCGTCCACCTCGGCCCAGGTCTGGGAGAGGTCGGACAGGCAGCGCTCGCAATACAGGCGGGGCGGCAGGTAGGTCAGGCCGCATTCGGCGCACCGGGTGACCGCCAGCCGCCCGCGGTCGCGCAGGGTCTGGAAGAAGCGCTCCCCCGCCATGCCCGCCGTGTACCGGTAGGCCACCGGCATCGTCCCGGGCCAGACCCGGTAGCGGCCGGCGGCGACGGCGGCCGGGGGGCGGGGAGTGCGCCTAGGGGCGGGCACGGGACTTCACCGGAGTGAAATACAGGATGTCGGTGATGGCGCCGGTGCGCTGGCGCGGGGGCTTCCACACCGCCCGCACGGGGGTGCCCACCGAGATCTGCCGGCGGACGTCGTCCACCGTCCGCCCCCGCACGCCGCCAATCAGGTGCAGGAAGCCGACCCGGGGCGCGGTGCCGTCGATCTCGATGACGGCGGGGATCTGCGGCCGGCGTAGCGGCTTCATGTCCCAGGTGACGTAACAGATGGAGAAGGTGTTGATGGTGCCGGTGTCGGGCAGCTCCACCCACTCGTCCATGGGGCGGAAGTCCACCTCGCAGAACGTCCGCGGCGGAGTGACCGTGCGGCCGCACCGGCGGCAGCGCACCCCCAGGATCCGCCCCTCCTGCAGCCCCTGCAAGAACCGCGAGATGGCCTCGCCGGCGTCCCACGCGTACTCCAGAGCCGGCGTCCACGGCGTGACCGACACCCGCGCCATCTCGTCTTCGCCGAGGGGCGTGCCCCGGGGCCCGAGCGGAGGGGCCGACGGCAGAGGGCGGGACGGCCTGACCCGGGCCATCTAGTGTGTCCTGTTTGGATGTAGTGTTTGCACTTGGGAGCCTCCCCCAAGGAAAGGGAG
>JBBIUY010000043.1:0-5423 GCA_037440005.1 Armatimonadota bacterium
CGGAACCGCTTTACAACTCCCTCTCCCCCTCGGGGGAGAGGGCTGGGGTGAGGGGCTCTGACGACGCAACACTACTCCCCTCTCCCCCTCGGGGGAGAGGGTTGGGGTGAGGGGCTCTGACGACGCAACACTACTCCCCTCTCCCCCTCGGGGGAGAGGGTTGGGGTGAGGGGCTCTGACGACGCAACACTACTCCCCTCTCCCCCTCGGGGGAGAGGGTTGGGGTGAGGGGGCCTGATCCCAGATCCCTGATCCCCGACCCCGCACCCCCTCGCCGTAACACGCCGGTAAACGCAGTTGCCGTACCGGCTGCAGGACAACCTAACATACCACCCACCGGGCGCGGACACCCGACCCTACCCGGGAGGGCGGAGCCATGCCTGCGGGAACGCGACACTACCCTCTCCCTCTGGGAGAGGGCCGGGGTGAGGCCCCTCTCCCCTTGGGGGAGAGGGTCAGGGTGAGGGGAGCGGAGTTCCCTCTCCCCCGGCAGGGGGAGAGGGTTAGGGTGAGGGGGGTCCAACCTCCAACCTTCAACCTTCAACGCAGTTGATGCCTGATCCCAGATCTCTGATCCCAGTATGTAGACCGGGCAGACCGGGTCGCCCTCTCCCCCCGGCAGAGGGGGAGAGGGTCAGGGTGAGGGGGCCCGATCCCCGATCTCTGATCCCGCAGTTAGGCGGCAAGGCAGACCGGGCAGACCGGGGAGGCTCATCAACCCCCAACGCAGTTAGAGGGGGGAGAGAACACAACTCATCCCAGCACTTCAAACCCCTGGCGGCGAAAATCGTCGTCGAACGCGAAGACTCTTCTGATCGCCGATGCCCTCATGATGAGGAAGCTGACGCAGTCCACCAAGCTGAGGTCGCGTCGCCCGGCAGTGAGGAGCGCGGCCATACCCGCACGGTGATGTCCTTCGGCGACCCAGATAACCCTGACGAGCGGGAGGATATCCTCCTCCAGCGTTCGGACCGCCTCCATCCCGAGCCGCCGTTGCACGAGAGCCACGGTCTCGAGGAGGACGTAGTTCGTAGAAAAGGAGGTCCTCCGACGCGGAGACAAGCCGCTCCCAGATTGCGCGGGCCTGCGGGTGGAACTGATCATCGGCGTCGAGAACTGCCAGGAACGCCGAAGTGTCGAGAAACACGCTCACGGACGGTACGCGTCTTCCAGATACCGGTCGTGCTCGGCGGCAAGGTCACGCAGGCCGGAGCGAAACCGACCCGCAGCGGCCAGCGCCCGCCGCCGACGCTCCTCGGAGTCGCCTGCTCGTGCGGCCTGCAAGAAATGGTCGAGACTCTGACGGATGAGTTCGGCGACAGAGACCCCCCGCTCGGCGGCAATCCGCTTCAGCGCCCGAGCCTGGGCCTCGGTCAACTGGATCTGGGTCCGGATCATTCGCTTCTCCATCATCAAGGCTTTCAACAACATCATGATGGCACAACACCCGGCGCCCGTCAAATCACTTCTCAGCCCCCTCTCCCCCTGTCAAACCAGCCCCCTCTCCCTCTGGGAGAGGGCCGGGGTGAGGCCCCTCTCCCCTTGGGGGAGAGGGTCAGGGTGAGGGGGAGCGGAGTTCCCTCTCCCCCGGCAGGGGGGAGAGGCCAGAGGAGCCAGCATCGGGTGCTGCCACCTCGTTCCCTCTCCCCCGGCAGGGGGGAGAGGGTTAGGGTGAAGGGGGGCCTGATCCCCGATCCCTGATCCCGCAGTCAAGCAGCTCAGGCAGTCGACCGGGAAGATTGGGCAGACCGGGCGACCGGGTAGACTCATAAACATTCTCCCCGGTCGTTGGGTCATCGGGTCTACCTACCGCGGAAGCGCGATATAACTCCCCTCTCCCCCCGGCAGGGGGGAGAGGGTTAGGTGAGGGGGGCCTGATCCCTGATCCAGATCCCGCAGTTTCGCGAGTTTCGCGACGGAGAGGATCCCTCATGATCACCAGGAGCCGATGTTTAAGCCTGGCCTTGGTCATCGCCGTCACGCTCGCCACACTTGCCGCCCCAGTCCCGATAGCCACCATAGCCGCCCAGCCAGCCCCGGCCGCCCCGGCCCCCTACACCCTTGGCCCCGAAGACGTCATCGAGGTCGTCGTCTACGGCCAGCCCGACCTCAGCCGCACCGTCGCCGTGCTGCCCGACGGCACCATCTCCCTGCCCCTGGTGGGCATCGTCCGCGCCGCCGGTCTCACCATCGAGGAACTGACCCGCCGCCTGACCGAGGCCTACTCTGTCTACCTCAAGAACCCCCAGGTCTCCGTCGTCGTCAAGGAGTTCCGCCGCATCCGCGTCTCGGTCATCGGCCAGGTCACCCGGCCCGGGACGTACGAGCTGCGCCCCGGCGCCACCGTCCTGGACGCGCTGTCGGCCGCCGGCGGTCTGACCGAGAGGGCGTCGCTGTCGGAGGCCCGCCTGGTCACCGCCTCCGGCGACAGCCGCCCCCTCGCCCTGGAGGCCTTGCTGGTGCGCCAGGAGATGCAGCACAACGTCCCCGTGCAGGCCGGCGACACCCTCATCGTCCCCGAGGACACCGTCAACCGCTTCTACGTCCTGGGCGACGTCAGCAGCCCCGGCCTGTTCCCCCTCCGGGGCGAGGTCACCATCCTCCAGGCCCTGGCCATGGCCGGCGGACCCGTCCAGCGCGGGGCCGCCACCGCCCGCACGGTGCACATCGTCCGCCGCAACGGCGCCCAGCCCCTGCCCGGCGCCGGCCAGGTGGAGCGTCTACCCAACAACGGTCTGCTCATCACCATAGACCTGCAGGCCGTCCTGCAGCGCGGCGACCTCAGCCGCGACCTGCGGGTGCAGCCGGGCGACATCATCGTTGTCCCCCAGGCCGGCCTGACCAGCATCAGCAGCATCGTCAGCATCCTGGCCGGCCTCGCCACGATCATCAAATGACACTGGAACCGCGATATCTCTTCCCTCTCCCCTTGGGGGAGAGGCGCGGGTGAGGGGAAGCGGAATTCCCTCTCCCCTTGGGGGAGAGGCGCGGGTGAGGGGGAGCGGAATTCCCTCTCCCCTTGGGGGAGAGGGCGCGGGTGAGGGGGAGCGGAATTCCCTCTCCCCCGGCAGGGGGAGAGGGTCAGGGTGAGGGGGCCTGATCCCAGATCCCTGTTTTGCGCATGTAGACCGGGTAGACCGGGAAGACCCGTATTCAGACCGTATTCAGACCGGGCAGACCGGGTAGACCGTGAAGACCGGGTAGACTCAAATGGACACCACCCCATTAACTCCTGAAAGAGAACCGACTCTTCGCGACTACGTCGAGGTCCTCCTCGACCGCTGGTGGCTGGTGGCCACCACCACCATCGCCGCCCTGGTCGCGGCCCTGGCGTTCAGCACCCTCGCCCCGCCCGTGTACCGGGGCACCGCCACCGTCATGGTGGACCGCACCGGCAGCTCCTTCGGCCTGATTTCCGACATCACCGGGATCAGCCAGCAGACGTTCGTGGACACCCTCGCCGAGATCGTCCGGAGCCGCGCCGTCGGCGAAGGAGCCCTGCGGCGCCTGGGCGTCCCCGCCGCCGAGCGCGAGGAGGCCCTCCGACGCCTGCAGGACGGCCTGCGGGTCCAGCGCGTCCGCAACGCCGACCTCATCCGCATCCAGGCCGAAGGCCCCACCCCCGAGGCCGCCGCCGCCACCACCAACGCCGTCGCCGAAGCCTTTTTGGCCTGGCACGTGGAGGGCCGCCGGGCCCAGGCCGCCGCCGGCCGGACGTTCATCGAGCAGCAGCTGGAGGTGGTCGGCCGCGAACTGCGGTCCGCCGAGGACGCCCTGGCCGCCTACAAGGCGCGCGCCGGCCAGGTGGCGCTGTCGGAGCAGACCACCCTGGCGGTGACCAAGCTGGCCGACTTCGAGGCCCAGCGCCGCGCCGCGTCCGCCGAGCGCCAGGCGGTGGAGGCCAGCCTGGCCCAGGCGCGGGCGGCCCTGGCGCAGCAGGCCCCGACGGTGCCGTCTTCGTTCATCGTGAGCGAGGATCCCGTCGCCGCCGCCCTCCGCCAGCAGCTGGCGACGCTGGAAGTGGACCTGGCCGGCCTGCGCGAGCAATACACCGACCGCCACCCCCAGGTGGTCGCCGTCAGGGCGAAGATCGAGGAGGTCAAGACCCGCCTGCAGCAGCTGGCGGCCCGGCGGCTCGCGTCCCAGACCATCGCGTTGAACCCGCTGCACCAGGACCTGGCCGCCCAGGTGATCAAGCTGGAGGTCGAGCGCCAGGCGCTGCAGGCCCGCGAGGCGGCCCTGGCGGGGATCGTCCGCCGCTACGCCCGCGACGCCCAGGTCCTGCCCTCCCGCGAGGTCGAGCTGGCCCGCCTGACCCGCGACGTGAAGGTGGCCGAGCAGACCTACCTGCTGCTGTCGGAGAAACTGCAGGAAGCCCGCATCGCCGAGGCGTCCATCGTCGGCGACCTGCGGGTGGTGGACCGCGCGGTGCCCCCCGAGGCCCCAGTCCGGCCCCGGACCGCCCTCAACACCCTGTTGGGCGCCGTGCTGGGCCTGATGCTGGGCGTGGGGGCGGCGTACACCCTGGAGGCCCTGGACACCACCTTCAAGACGGCCGAGCAGGTCGGCGAGTACCTGAGCGTGCCCGTGCTGGCGACCGTCCCCCTGTGGAAGGAGGGCGCCCGCGCGGCGGGCGACGGCACGGTGCCGCTGGCGGCCGCCGAGCACCGCCGCTCGCCCTTCGCCGAGGCGTTCCGCCACCTGCGCACCAGCCTGCTGTACCTCAGCCCCGACCGGCCGCTGCGCACCATCCAGGTCACCAGCCCCGGGCCCGAGGAAGGCAAGAGCACCGTCGCCGCCAACCTGGCCGTCGCCTTCAGCCAGCTGGACCGGAAGGTGTGGCTGGTGGAGTGCGACCTGCGCCGGCCGCACCTGGCCCTGGCGCTACAGCCGGAGACGGAGTTCGGCCTGTCCGAGCTGCTGGTGGACGGGATCCCGCTGGAGCGGGCCGTGCACAGGACCGAGGTCGCCAACCTGTGGTTCGTCCCCGCCGGCCGCACCCCGCCCAACCCGGCCGAACTGCTGGGCAGCCGCAAGATGCGGGCGTTCCTGTCGGGCGACACGGACGGGGCGGACTACGTCATCCTGGACGCCCCGCCGGTCCTGCCGGTGACCGACGCCGCCGTGCTGGCGCCGGCGGTGGACGGGGTGGTCCTGGTGGTGAACCTCCGCCGCACCCACCGCGACGCCGCCCGCCGCGCGAAGCAGCAGCTGGAGGCCGTCGGCGCCCGCGTGCTGGGGGTCGTGGTCAACGCCGTCCCCCCCACCCGCCGCGGCTACTATTACTACTACTCGCACTACTACGACGCCAAGGAGGAGAAAACCCTAACCCCCACATGACCCCGCACCACGCGGAATCGCAAAAGCACGGAAACGCGGAAGCGCGATATAACTCCCCTCTCCCCCCAGCCGGGGGGAGAGGG
>JBBIUY010000043.1:5523-22214 GCA_037440005.1 Armatimonadota bacterium
CGCGATATAACTCCCCTCTCCCCCCAGCCGGGGGGAGAGGGCTCGGGTGAGGGGGCCCCCACCCCCAATACCCCAAGTGGACGTTCCCTCTCCCCTGGGGGAGAGGGCCAAGGTGAGGGGGACCGCAGTTCCCTCTCCCCCCAGCCGGGGGGTGAGGGGGGTTCCAACCCCCAATACCCCCATCTTGAAGCGGAAACGCGGAAGCGCGATATAACTCCCCTCTCCCCCCAGCCGGGGGGAGAGGGCTCGGGTGAGGGGGGGTTCAACCTTCAACCTTCAACCTTCCAACCTTCAACGCCGTTAGACCGGGCAGACCGGGTCGACCGGGAAGACTCGCCCTCTCCCCTCGGGGGAGAGGGCCCGGGTGAGGGGGCCCCAACCCCCAATACCCCAAGTGGACGTTCCCTCTCCCCCTGGGGGAGAGGGCCAGGCGAGGGGGACCACAGTTCCCTCTCCCCCCAGCCGGGGGGTGAGGGGGGTTCCAACCCCCAATACCCCCATCTTGAAGCGGAAACGCGGAAGCGCGATATAACTCCCCTCTCCCCCCAGCCGGGGGGAGAGGGCTCGGGTGAGGGGGGGTTCCAACCCCCAATACCCCCATCCTGAAGCGGAAACGCGGAAGCGCGATATAACTCCCCTCTCCCCCCAGCCGGGGGGAGAGGGCTCGGGTGAGGGGGGGTTCAACCTTCAACCTTCAACCTTCAACCTTCAACCTTCCAACCCTCAACGCCGTTAAGCCGGGCAGACCATGTAGACCCGTATTTGGACCGGGAGGACCGGGAAGACCGTGTAGACCGGGTAGACTCGATTACCCCCAACCCCCCAACGCAGTCAGATCTCTGATCCCCGATGCCTGATCCCGTAGTAAAAGCCATAACGGCCCCCACCATCGCCGTTCTCGGCCTCGGCCACGTCGGCCTCCCCACCGCCCTGGGATTCGCCGAACTCGGCTGGCGGGTGGTCGGTGCCGACGACGACCAGGACAAAGCCGCCCGCATCCGCCGCGGCGAGCCCCCGTTCTACGAACCCGGCCTGGCCGACCTGCTGCGCCGGCACCTCGCCTCCGGCCGCTTCACCGTCGCCCCCACCGTCAGAGACGGCGTGCGCGAGGGCGACGTCCTGTTCGTCTGCGTCGGCACCCCCCAGCGCGACGACGGCTCCCCCGACCTCTCCCAGGTCGAGGCGGTGGCCCGCACCATCGCCAAAGACCTCAACGGCTACAAACTCATCGTCGAGAAGAGCACCACGCCCGTGCGGACCGCCGAGCAGATCCGCCGTACCATCCGCCGGTACCGTAACGGCGACCACGCCTTCGACGTGGCCGTCAACCCCGAGTTCCTGCGGGAGGGCAGCGCCTGCGCCGACGTCCTCCACCCCGACCGCATCGTCCTGGGCGTGGACTCCGAGCGGGCCCGCGACCTGCTCCTGCGGGTGTACCGCCCTCTGCTGGACCGCCTGCCCCCGGAGCGCGTGGTCGTCACCGACCTGCACACCGCCGAGCTCATCAAGCACGCCAGCAACGCCTTCCTGGCCACCCGCATCTCCTTCATCAACATGATCGCCGACATGTGCGAGGCCACCGGGGCCGACGTGACCGAGGTGGCGCGCGGCATGGGGCTGGACCCCCGCATCGGCTCCGCCTACCTCCGGGCGGGTGCGGGGTTCGGCGGCTACTGCCTGCCCAAGGACCTGCGGGCGCTGATCCGCATCGGCGAGGACCTGGGCATAGACGTCGGGCTGCTGCGGGCCGTCGAGGAGGTCAACCGCCGGCGCACAGAGCGCATCGTCCGCAAGCTCGAGCAGGCCCTGTGGATCCTGCGGGGCAAGACGGTGGGTATCCTGGGCCTTGCCTTCAAGCCGGACACCGACGACGTCCGCGAAGCCCCGAGCCTGAAGGTCATCGCCCGGCTGCGCGAGGAGGGGGTCCTGCTCCGGCTGCACGACCCGTGGGCGCAGGACAGCATGCGGGTGGTCGTCCCCGAAGACCCTCCCCGCGTCACTTACTGCGCGTCGGCCTACGACGCCGCCCGCGGCGCCCACGCGGTCGTGGTCCTCACCGAGTGGCCGGAGTACGGCGACCTCGACCTCGCCCGGCTGGCCGCCCTGATGGAGACCCCGGTAATGGTCGACGGCCGCAACCTGTACGACCCCGCCGCCGCCCGCGCCGCCGGGTTCGACTACTACGGAGTCGGCCGGCGCTGAGTCCCCATCTCATGGACAGCCTGGAAAGTCATGTCGTTGGTCCTGCCGCCCTTGCTCGTGCTCGCATCTGGGCCGGAAGGGATCTTTGGGCCGTTGCTGACTAGGCCCGTTCGCCGGCTCGAACTTCGTTCTGAACTTCCTCCTGGCCCGCTGGCTTTCGCCCGAGGAGTTGAGCCTTCGCCGTGGCCCTCTTGATATTCTATCTCCTAGCCGGCCTCTACGGGCCCCTTGGTGGCTGCTCGGCAGCGGGTACAAGGAGCCGACCAATCCCGAGATGCGGAGGAGCCCACGATCCTCGAGCTCGCCCATCACGTGAATTGCATCGTGGCGCGGAAGTCCGGGGTCCGTACGCTGCCAGTACCGGTTGACGACTCGACACGAAGGCGTCCGGGCCTTGCGCGTGCACGCGAGCTACTGACTTTGGGTTATCACGACGGGTTATCACGACTTCGCTTGAGACGGGGCTTCGTGGGACGATCGCCGAGGCCGGAGGTCAGATCCCCAGATGAGCGGCACGCGTTTTCCCCGCCGCTCCAGTAGAGATCCCGATGTCGGAGCGGCTCCACGCCGTGCCTCCTCCCCAGGGCGGAGGTTGGGGGCCTTCCTCTGGGTGTCCCGGTTTATCCCACCAGGACTCAAGGGCGCGCTCCGCCGCCTCCCCGGGGTGGCAGCCCTCGCCGACCGGGTGTACGCGCATCGGGGGTTCGTCACGGCGCCCATCCCTGGCCTCGGCGTGCTCCTTGAGATCGATGCGAGGAATCCCCGCGAACGCGCTCTCATCATGGGTCATCACGAGCCGTACGTCGTTCGGTGGCTGCGCGAGACAGTCAAGCCCGGCTGGCGCTGCGTCGACGTGGGCGGCCATATCGGGTTCTATGCGGTTCAGCTGGGGCATCTCGTCGGTGAGATGGGCCAGGTGGTCGCCTTCGAACCGGAACCCGTCCTGGCGTCGCGGCTTGAGCGCAACGCGGCCCTTAACGGACTCCGGTGGGTAGCGGTGGAGCGCCTGGCGCTTGGAGACTCACCGGGCCGCGCCACCCTTTGGGTCGAGCGGACCCCCTCTGGGCCGGGGGGTACGAACTCGCTTGTTCGTCGAAACTTCCCGGGTTCAGCCATCGAAGTCGAAACCATGCGGCTGGACGATTGGATCGCCGAACGGGGATGGGAGCGTCTCGACCTCGTCAAGATCGACGTGGAGGGGTTGGAGCCCCAGGTCCTGCAGGGGGCGGGCAGGACGCTCAAGCGCTTCCGACCTCTCGTCATTGCCGAATTCAACGACGAGCCCGCACGGAGGGCCGCGGAGACGATACTCAGAGAGCACCGCTACAGGATCCGCGAACTTGGACGGATGCCTTCCTGCATTCATGTAGTCGCTGAACCCCGGGGGTAGGTTATGCAGTCACCGTTGGTCACGGTGGTCATACCCGCGTTCAACGCCGCCGGCTTCATCGGAGATGCGCTTGGGGGCGTCCTGGCCCAGACGTACCGGAACCTCGAGGTTGTGGTTGTCGACGATGGTTCGACGGACGGAACGGCCTCCGTCGTCCGTGCGTTCACCGATTCACGGGTGAGACTGGTCAGTACCCCCAACGCTGGCGTTGGTGCGGCGCGCAATTGCGGTTGGCGCCTCGGACGAGGGGAGCTCGTCGCCTTCCTCGACGCAGATGACCGGTGGTTCCCTGAGAAGCTCCAAGTGCAGACCACCCTCTTGCGCGAGAGGCCAGAGGTCGGGCTGGTCGGGTGCCTCATGCAGTACATGACCGACTCGGGTCGGATCTTAGGCGTGACTGGGACACCCCTGATCACCGATGACGAGGTCGAACGCATCCGCAGGGCAGAGCTTATGCCCTTCCCAATCTCGTCGGTGGTCATGCGCCGCACCGTGCTCGAGCAGGTAGAAGGGTTCGACGAGACCTTGCAGCGCGCGTTCCCTGGCCTGGTGGAGGACATCGACCTGGTCGCCCGAGCGGCCCGCGTCTCCGGCGTCGCCTGTATCCCTCGGGTGTTGGGGGCGTACCGCGTGCACGGTGGCGGGGCGTCGGCCCGTCATTTCTTTTCTCAACGCCTCGGCGTGCGGTTCGTCCGCGCGCGTCTCGCCCGGCGTGACGCCGGGGGTGAGCTGACGATCGCCGAGTTCCTTGCCACATACCGTCTCTCTCATCGGCAACGGTGGGGTGACGTGGTGGCCTGGTGCTATCGCCAGGCCGGCCTGCATCTCGCCGAAGGGCGATGGGCAAAGAGCCTTTTCTACGGTTTACTCAGCGCGGGGCTTGGGCCCAGATATACGCTGAGGCGCCTTGTCCAGCAGCGGGTCTTCAACCGCGGGCGTACGTGGAATCGCCTAAGGCTGTGTCCGTGATCGCTCAACGATACAGAACCGTCCGTGCCCTGCTCAGCTCCATGAGTACGTTGCCCGGCTGGGCACTGGTGAAGGACTGGGACGAACCGACCGCCTCCAAGGGGGACGTAGATCTCCTTGTCGACCCAATCTTTCTCGCCGAGGTCGAGAAGAGCATCTGGTACTTCCTAACTAGGCATAACCGTCAAGTCCTCGTAGCCTTCCGATGCACGCATATCCCAGACGTCCCTCGAATCTTAGCCCTCGCGCCGACCCTTGGCTTCGAGGCGGAGCTGCTCGAGATCGATCTTGCCACCGTCGTGCCCTTCCGCGGGTACCCGCTTCTCACATTCAAACGCCTCCAGTCCTTCGTGGTGCGGGATACGGACGGTGTCCCGCGCCTGGCACCCGAGGCGGAGGAGACGGTACGCTTCCTTTCAGGGCTGCGATGGCTTCGGCGGGCACCCGGCCCTCCAAGCCTCGGGGCGCAGAGGGTCCTCGTCTCGATCTCGCCGCGCCACCTGAGGCCCGTGTGGTCGTTGTATACCGCCCTGGGGAGGGTTTGGCCAGCCGTGCTGGCCTTGGGCATGCTTGGGACGGCGGTGCTCAAGCACCCGGACTTGGCGCTCAGCCGTGGGGTGTTCCGCGCACGCGAGCGCCTGTGTGGTTTGACGTGTCCATTCGACCCGCGGTACGGGCGTGGATCTCGCGCGGCGGACGCGCCGGCCGCCTTGGCGGAGCGCGCGCGTCGTTCCGGACATGCGGTGGTGATCCGCAACTGATGCACGCCAACGTTCGGACCCGTGGCATCGCGATGTTTGTGCACGCGCTCGATGGCCGCTCCGTAGCACGAGTGGTGATGACCCTCCGAGATGCCATCGAGGAGCTGGGCGTCCCGTGCTCCATCATCACCGTGCGGACCGAGGGGCAATCATCAGCGGTGAGCGAGCGGGTGGTCGTCCTCGGCGGCCCTGGGCGTCCGACGATGGCTGTTCTTCCGCGGCTGCAGCGGTCCGTCACTCTTCTCCAGCCGGCAGCGCTCGTCGCCCACGTCAGCGGGCCGAACCTCGCGGCCGCGCTGGGCCGGGCGATCGGATTGCTTCGTGTGCCTCGCCTCGCGCTGGTCGAGCATGTGGAGTGGGTCACGCACCCCAATTGGCGGTACCGGCGGCTTCGCGCGCTCTTCACGCGCACGCTCTATCCACGGGCGGATGTGGTCATCGGGGTGTCGCCTGACGTGTGCGCCGGACTCCAGCTGATCGCGCCAGGGGTGCGGGGGAAGGTTGTCGTCATCCCGCCACCTCTCATCGCGCAGCCGCGCCCCCAGGACACATTCCCAGGCGCTTCGGACCCCTGGTTTTCCGAGGACAGGTCCTGGCCACTTGTCGTCACCGTCGGCAACGTCATCCCCGTAAGGATCACGAGACGCTGATTAGAGCGGCGGCGCTGCTCCGGGAGCCACCGGTTCGAGTCGCGATTATCGGGCGGCCCGATGATCCCGTCCTCTTCCGCGAGCTTCAGCAGCTGGCCGCTGCCCTGGGCGTCGGGCAGCGCGTCCGGTTCCTCGGGTACCAGCCTGATCCCCTCGCGTTCGTCTCGAGGGCCGACGTCTTCGTACTCACGAGTCGTTCGGAGGGCTTCGGCATGGTCTTGGTGGAGGCCATGGCTGCGGGCACCCCGGTAGTGACCACGGACTGTCCCGGCGGGCCGCGGTGGATCTGCGAGGACGGGAGAGCGGGGCTGGTCGTCCCCGTGGGCGACCCAAGCGCCCTGGCCGAGGCCATTCGATTGCTGATGTGCGACAGCGATTTGCGGCGGAAGCTGCGGGAGGCCGGACTCGCGCGGGCGCGGGAGTTCCACCCGCGCGCGATCGCTCAACGTTACCTCGAGGTGGTCGGTTTACAGCGATGACGTGGCCTCGCCTCATGCGCACGCTGCCGTTCGTCGTGATCGCCGGCCCGGACGGAGCCGGCAAGTCCACCGTCGCCCGAGCCCTGGCCGTGTCCATCGGCTCTGTGTACCGCTTCCACTGGCGGCCCGCACTGCTCCCGCACCACAGGGGGTCCCAGGACGGCTCCAGCCAAGCCGCTAGGCCACATGCACGCCGGCCCCACAGCGTAGGTGTTTCAGCGCTTCGGGTAATATATTTCGCCGCCGACTACGTAGTCGCTCGCTTGGTCTGGCGTGTGCGTCCCCCTGGGGAACTCATCCTCGTTGAGCGGGGCTGGTGGGACATGGCTGTGGATCCGCGCCGCTATCGCCTGACGGTGCCGCCTTGGCTGACTCGGGCCCTCGGGCGACTGACGCCACAGCCGGACATGCTCATCGTGCTCGACGCGCCCGCCGATGTGCTCGTGCGTAGAAAGCAGGAGCTTTGTCTCTCCGAGCTCGACCGACAGCGACGGGCGTGGCTCGAGCTGACGATCCCGGGTGCCGAGAAAGTCGTCATCGACGCGACCAAAACGCCCGAGCAGGTGGTCGCTGCGGCCCGGGAGGCCATCGTCTCCTACCTCGAGCGGCGGACAGAGGCGCGTGCTATGTGGGGCTGGGCGGCGCTCCCGAGGCGGAGTTCCCCGCGCTTTTGGCTTCCGCGCGGCCCGCGGAGTGTGGCCGCGAAGGGCGTCACCATCTACCAGCCGGTCACTCCACAGGGACGGGTCGGGTGGGAGCTGGCACGCCTGGGGGCGAGCATCGGTGGGTTCCGTCTCCTGCCGCTGGGGCCAGCGCCGCCTCGTGAGGTGAGGGAGCGGCTCGCCAGCATCCTACCACCTCGCAGCACGTACGCGGTTATGCGAGCCAACCACCGCGGCCGCTGGGTGGCTCTGATCCTGCGCGAAGACGGGCGGCCCCATGCGGTCGCGAAGGTAGCGGTCACCCCGGAGGGAAAGGTAGCCCTGGCCCGCGAGGCGCGTGCCCTTCGGGAGCTCCCGCGCGAGCTGCCAGCACCGCTCCGCGCTCCAGGGGTCCTCGAAGAGGCTGACGGCTTGTTGCTCCTGGATGCAGTCGACTGGCAGCCGAGGAGCCGGCCGTGGTGGCTGGAGCCGACCGTCGCGCGGGCCCTCGGGGCCTTCTGGCGTCAGACAGGCCACGCCCACGGTGACGTGGCCCCCTGGAACCTCCTCAGGGCCGACCGGGAGTGGGTGCTCTGCGACTGGGAGGACGCGGCGGCCTGCGAGGTTCCCGGCTGGGATCTCTGGCACTGGGTCTGCCAGGCCCACGCCCTCCTTGGGCGGCCCCGGCACCGGGCCATCCTCGAGGGCCTGGCCGGGCGGGGCTGGGTCGGGGAGGCCGTGGCGGCCTACGCCGCGGGCGCGGGGATCGACCGGGATGCTCTCTGCGCGGGGCTAGCCGTCTACCTCGAGAGGACCCTTGCCAGCCTCAATGCAAGCACGCCCGACGGCCGCCGAGGCCTGGCCGCCCGGCGGATGCTCCTGGGGGAGGTGCGTAGGACTTGAGTGAGGGCCTTGCGACCGCGTCTCGTTCAGAGTCATCCCTTTTGTCAAGCAAGGGGGCGAGTCTGTGAGGGTCCTGGTTTCCGCCTACGCCTGCGAGCCCGGCAGGGGCTCCGAGCCCGGGGTCGGCTGGAACCTGGCCAGGCACCTGGCCCGATACTGCGAGGTCTGGGTCCTCACCCGGGCCAACAACCGGCCGGCCATCGATGCCGAGCTGGCCCGCAACCCGGTACCCGGCCTGCACTTCCTCTATTACGACCTGCCGGCGTGGGCGCGGTGGTGGAAGCGGGGCCAGCGCGGGGTGCACCTATACTACTTCCTCTGGCAGGTGGGCGCTTACTTCGTCGCCAGGCGGGTCCACCGCGCGGTGGGCTTCGACTTGGTCCACCACGTGACTTTCGTCAAGTACTGGATGCCCAGCTTCCTGGCCCTGCTCCCGGTGCCCTTCGTCTGGGGGCCCGTGGGCGGGGGCGAGTCAGTACCGCTGGCCTTCTGGCCCAGCTTCGGCCCGCGGGGGATACTCTACGAGGCCCTGCGCACCCTGGCACGGTGGCTGGGGGAGCACGATCCCTTCGTCCGCCTCACGGCCCGCCGCGCGGTCCTGGCCCTGGCCACGACGGAAGAGACGGCGGTCCGGCTCCGGCGCCTGGGAGCAAAGACGGTAGAGGTGCTCAGCCAGGCAGCCCTGCCCGCGAAGGAGCTGGAGGCGCTCTCCCGCCTTTCGCCTCCGCCGCCGCGGCCCGTGCGGTTCCTCAGCGTAGGCCGGCTGCTGCACTTGAAGGGGTTCCACCTGGGCCTCGCGGCCTTCGCCCGTAGCGGGCTCCGGGACGCGGAGTACTGGCTGGTGGGCGATGGCCCCGAGCGGCGCCGCCTGGAGCGGCTGGCGCGCCAGCTGGGGATCGCGGACCGGGTCCGCTTCTGGGGCCAGCTGCCCCGCAGCGGGGTGCTGGAGCTCCTGGGCCAGTGCCACGCCCTGGTGCACCCTAGCCTCCACGACTCCGGCGGCTGGGTGTGCCTGGAGGCCATGGCGGCGGGTAGGCCGGCGATCTGCCTGGACCTGGGCGGCCCGGCGTTGCAGGTGACGGAGGAGACGGGTTTCAAGGTGCCGGCCCGCAACGCGGAACAGGCCATTGACGACATGACACGCGCCATGCTCACGCTGGCGCGGGATCCCCAGTTGGGATTGCAGATGGGCGAGGCGGCCCGCTACAGGGTGCAAGAGCATTTCACGTGGGAGACAAGGCGGTCTCAGCTAGCCACACTGCTTTCCGAGGTTCTCAAGATGCCGTTTGTTGGAAGAACCTCCGATTGGCTGTCGGAGGGAGTTCCTACAAGCCGCTCCGATATCCGGGAGACCCTATTGTGATCGGAAGTGGGCATCGCGAATGGTCGTCGGCGGGTACGTTGGCAGCATCTGCAGCGCTGGCAGCGCTCGGTAAGCTACTCTTCGCTGTGCTGGCGGCGGGCCGACCTCATCCTTGTCCAGAACCCCGAAACCCGCGCGTTCCTGCCGCGCCGATACCGTGTGAAGACCAAGCTTCCTCCCAACAGTGGCCTGCTGGATCTCCACGCTCCGCCGCGGGCGGTCCGTCCCTTTCGCAAGAGTGGAGGGATTGCACTGTTTGCGGGTGACTCATCCCCTGGAAGAGCCTAGCCCTCGCGATCCGGGCGGTTGCGGCGACTACCGGTTGGCGCTTGGTCGTCTGCGGCGACGGGCCCGACCGAGGCCGCTTGGAGTGTCTCGCACGTCGCCTCGGTGTGGCTGAACGGGTCGGGTTCCGGGGATGGGCCCCGCGGGATGAGCTGCTGCGGGTGATGCGCGAGGAGGCGGACGGCTTTCTCTTCCCGAGCCTCCACGATGAGGCGCTTTTCGTAGTGGCGGAGGTGCTCACCTGCGGCCTGCCCGTGATCTGCTTCGACCGCGGCGGATCGCCGGTGGCGACCTCACGCGGCGCGGTGGCAACCCGGCCAGGACAGGCGGGGGCGGTACATGAACTGGGACACACCCTCAGGAGGGCAAGCAGGCACGACGTTCTGGTCCTGCGCGCCCACCGCCTGGCCGCAGGAGAAGAAAGCCTGGTTGAACGTCTGCGGGGTCACATCTCCGGGCGGGTGATACGCGAGCGTACTGGCGTCAATCTGTCGAACCCGGGCAGGTCGTTGCCTACCCATGGCCGGGGCCATGATCGTCGGTCTGCCCAGCTTCCGGTCCTACCCTGCGACCGGCGAGGTGAACAGGTGCCGTGAAGGTGATCGCCGCGAGCAGGCCCAGGTCAGCGGCTCTCTGGGCGGTGTCCTTCGCCTGGGCGTTCGTCGTTGGGACCCTGATCCCGCTCGCCCCAGACGCTGCGCTCGTGGTCGGAGCCGTCGGCGTGGGCTCAGCCCTGCTCCTCGGTCCGGTGGCCGCGTGGGCGGCGGCGGCGCTCCTGGCCTCCATCCTTCTGCCCGGGCTCGCGAATCTCGGATGGGTGTCTCGACTCGCCGGGCTCATCGATATTCCGCTGGCTTGGGGCGCGCTCGCCGCGGCGGGGTTACATGCCGCCGCCCGTCGGGCGCCGAACCCCGGCGGTTCCTTCGTGCGCCTGCTGGCGGCCCTGGTTGGGGTCGTCGCCCTGTCCCATGCACTTAATGGGACCGTGGAGGTCGTCCGTTCGATCTCATACCTGCTTCTTCTCGGCCAGCCTCTCGCGCTGGTCGTAGCGTTCGTGATCGAGCCGCCCTCCATGCGGGCAGTGCGGTCGCTCTCATCGCTGGTCATCGCCCTGGCGGCGATCCAGGTGCCCACAGCCCTGTACCAGGCGATCGCGCTGGGATTGAGCGACCCGGTCCAGGGCACCCTCTACGGCAAGGGCGCCGGTGCCCACCTGGTCGGCGCTTTTACGCTCATGGTCGCGCTATGGCTGGCAGCGAGCCCCGGCGGAGTGTCCTCTCGTGCCCGCCCCCTGGCGCTGATGCTTCTGCCCGTGTCATTCCTCGCCGACGCCAAGACTCCCCTCCTTGCATCGGTGCCTATGTTGTTGGCCAGCGGACGAAGGCGTAGCTTCGTGCGCCCTCGCACCCTCGTGATCGCAGTGCTCGCTGCGCTATTGCTGGCATACTCACCTGGGCAAGTTGCACTGGACTTCCTGCGCCGCGCCTGGGCTGGTGAGTGGGGCAAGTTGAAGGTGGCGGAGGTCGTATGGCGGGAGATCTCTGCTTCCCCGGCAACCCTGCTCTTCGGGACAGGCCCAGCGACGACCGTGAGCCGCGCCTCATTCATGACGACCGACCTGCTCCTGAAGCCCGAGAGCCCCGTCGCTCTCCTGGGGCTCCGTCCGTCACGCGTCGCTCTCGAGGTGGACGCGGCGATCAAGGCATTGGGCGTGGGAGCTACGTCCTTCAACAGCGGGCAATCGAGCGCGCTGGGCGTTCTGGGGGATCTGGGTATTCTCGGCCTCGTCGTCTACCTCTCGTTCGTGGTTGTTGTCGTCCGTCGGCTCTGGGAGACGGCAACGCCCGCGGCCAGGGCCGTCGCCCTGGCGTGGGTTATGCACCTCGCCCTAGGCATCGTCTTCGACTGGTGGGAGGAGCCGCCGTTCACGGTGCTCCTGGCGACGCTGACGGGCCTGGAACTCGCCCGTCGGTCTTCACAGCCGGCGTCGTCGCCCGCTGGACGCGTGGTGCAGGCGCGGGGGGGCTGAGCCCCGTGAGGATCGTTGTAGTGGTCGGGACGCTCTTCCCCGCAGTCCTTCCGGTGTGGGAGGCCTGCCGCACGCGCGGCGTGGACGTCCGCGTCATCGGGACCACGTGGAGTCCGTACTCCGGCGTCTTTCCCTGGCGGCCGACCAACGCTCACGAGGTGGTGGCTGCCGACTTGCGGCCCGCAGTCTCCACGCGCCGTGGACACCTCTGGTGGTGGTATCGGGGCCTCGGGAATGTGCTTGGCCGCCTGAAGCCTGACCTCGTCCATGTCGCGATCGAGCCCTGGGGGCTTCCCGTGATACAAGTCCTGGCCCAAAGACGGCATCGCGGCGCACCGAGGGTGGTGGCCCATGGGGCGGAGACGCTGCCCGAGCAGGGAGGAACGTTGGAACGATGGGTGCGACTCCAGGTGCTGAGGCAAACATTGACGTGGCTGGACGGCTATGTCGGGTGGTCAGCCCTGGCAGTATCGGCCATGCGGCGGGCGGGCCTCCCGGTGGAAACGCCGACCGCGGTCGTGCCTGCTGTGCTGCCGGACCCGAATGTGTTCCGCCCGCCCTCCGACGATGAGATCGCCGCTGCCCGTGCCCGTTTCGGACTCCCACCGGCTGGTCACGCCACGGTCGTTGGTTTCATCGGCCGACTCGTGCCCGAGAAGGGGGTGGACGACCTCGTGGCGGTCGCCAGGCGGCTCGGTGGCTCGCGTATCGCGTTCGCCGTGTGGGGAGCGGGTCCGCTCCGCGCTTCCCTCGCGGCACGTCTCGGCCGCGCGGGGGCGATCCTGGGGCCGCTTGACCACCGAGAGGTTGCTACGGCGCTTCATGCCTGCGACCTGGTCATGATGCCGAGCAGACGCACGGCGAGCTGCGAGGAGCAGTTCGGCCGGGTCGCTGTCGAGGCCATGATGTGCGGCCGTCCTGTCGTCGCCTATTCGACGGGGGCGCTTCCCGATGTGGTGGGTGAAGGTGGTGTTCTGGTTCCCGAAGGAGACGTCGAGGGCCTGGCAAGGGCGGTCGGGCACCTCGCCGAATCGCCGGAGCGGAGGGCGGCACTAGGAACGTGCGCCTTGCATCGGGCGAGATCCCGGTTCTCGCCGACCGCTGCGGCGACGAGGCTTATCGCGTTCTGGGAGGAGGTGCTCAGGCGATGACCCCGTGGGCGCGCTCCGCGCGCCCACCGTCCAGCGCCCGCGCCTTATGGGGCGCCGCCTCACAGGCGCTTAACTCCGCGAGTAACTTCCTCCTGACGCTTGCGGCCGCGCGGCTGATGGGGCCCGAGGGAGTCGGGGTCGTAACGATCGCCTTCACCTCCTATCTGTTCGTCCTCGGCTTCCACCGCGCCCTTGTGAGCGAGCCCTTCATCGCCGCCACGGCTCCGTCCTCGGGCGAGGCACGCGCCAGGGGTGCGGCGCACGCGGGCGTCCTGACGCTGATCGCGGGGCTCATCGTCGCAGCGCTTGTCGCGCTCGTCTCGGTTCTCCTTCTCCGCCGGCCGTGGGGAGCCGCCGGTCTGGCGCTCTCGGCGTGGCTCCCTCTCCTCCTCCTCCAGGATCTCTGGCGATCCACGTTGTTTAGGGACCGTCGCGGCTCCTCCGCGGCGCTGCTCGACCTGCTCTGGCTGGCGGTGATGGGCGCGTGCATCTCGCTGCTGAGGCAGCCCTCGGCGGCGGCTCTCGTCGCGAGCTGGGGGCTGGGCGGCGGTGTGGGTGGATTCGTCGGCTGGTGGCTGGTCCGGGTGGGCCGCCCGAGGCTGGGCCGCGCCATAGGCTGGTGGCGACGCGAGCTGCTCCCCTTCGGTCGGTGGCTCGCGCTGGAGGGGATCGTGTTCCACGCCGGCGCGTGGGGAACGACAGTGCTCCTCATGGGCTTCCTCGGTGCCGAAGCCTTGGGAGCTATCCGTGCGGTGCAGTCGCTGTTCGCGCCGATGTCCCTACTGGGGCCCGCCATCGCCCTGCCGGGCCTCCCCGAGGTTGCGCGTCGGCTTTCCGCCGATGCGTCCGCTGCGCGGCGGTACGCGTCCGGGCTGTCGGTGGCGGCGGTCGCTCTCACCGCCGTCTACGTCACCGTAGGAGCGTCGTTCTCCCGGATCCTCTCGCTGGTCTTCGGTGCATCGTTCGCGAGGTACGAGTACTTGATCTGGCCCGTCGGCGTTGGACAGCTAGCTGCCTCTGCTGCCCTGGGGGCCGTGCTGTTGTTGAAGGCGGCGCGTGCGGGCACGGCGCTCCTCACGCTCCGGGCCTGGCAGGCCGCCACGGCCCTGTTGGTTGTGACGGTCGCCGGCCCTCATGGGCTCCGCGTGCTTGCCTGGTGGCAGGCCGCCGCGGCCTGGTTTGTAGCCGTCGCCTACGTGGGGGCCGCCCTTAAGGTTTCTCCGGAGCCACGTGTTCCCCTACTCGTCGCGCCCGAGCGAGGAGATGCGAGATGAGCGCGCTACGGTGGGCGCTCCATCACCCCGCTAACCACGGCCATCGCGCCTGGGTATTGCGGCGGTGGATCGGACACCAGATCGTGAAGCGATTGGCGCCCGGACTCCGCGCCCGCCGCCGGGTAGCTGAGGGCGCGATCGTGGGACCCAGTTCGCACCCCACCATCTGTCTCTGCACGTACGTCCGCCATGGTCTCGTGGACGTGGACGCCTTCGTCGTCTATGCGGCGATCCTGAACGCTGGCGACCACTTCTGCGACGTGGGCGCGGGCATCGGGTTGCACGCGGTGGTCGCCAGCTCTTTCGTGGGCCGCGAGGGAAGGGTCGTCTGCGTGGAGCCTGATCGTCTCGAACGAATGTGGCTGGCCCACACACGAACCCTCAACGGCGCAACATGGGAGATCGAACCCCGGCCGCTCGCGGAACGCAAGCGCCAGCTCGCTTGGCACTCCCCAGGCGCGACGACGGGGCATCTCGTGCAGCCGCCGTCGGATCGCTGCGACCCGGCCGTCGAGACCTCGACGCTGGATGAGCTCGTCGTCAGCCTCAGGTTGGATCCCGGCCGGCTTTTCATCAAGATCGACGTGGAGGGCTGGGAGCCCGCCGTCGTCGCTGGGGGGCTCAGTACCATCAGGGCGGGGGTGAAGGGCATCTGGCTCGAGGCCAATGGACTTCAGGGACGGTGCGACATCTCGTGGGGGGAGGCGGTTGCCGCACTTCTGTCGTGTGACTACCGTCCCTACCTGATCGATGTGGAAGCGAGGCTCGTGGAGAGGGCGCCGGAGAACGTTCCCGCCATGAGTCCCAGCGGCAACTATCTCTTCTTGCCTGGAGAGGCGGGCGTGGACCGTATCGTCTCGGTGCTGGACGAGTGGCAGACCGTCCTCGGAGGAAGCCGCCAAACTCGCCGCCCCCGTCCCCATAACTGACCAGTGGACTGGTTAGCGGTGCGGGTTCTCGTCCTCTACTCTCGGTACCGGTCGGGTCCAACCTCCGGCGAGAACCATGTGGTGGACGACGAGGTGCGGCTGCTGTGCGAGGCGGGCCACGAGGTGCGGCTGCTGGATCCTGAGGCGATTTCGGCCATCCGTGCAGCCTTCGGCGTCGTTTGGGACGCGCACCGGGCGGCGGTTGCGCATTGGGCGGCGGTGGCGCAGGAAACCAGGGCCTCGTCCTTCGGTGTGGCACTCCTTCGGTGAGGGTGTTGGTCCTTCACAACCGCTACAGGGAGCCCGGCGGCGAGGATGCCGTTGTAGAGGCCGAGTGTTTCTTGCTGCGGGATGCTGGCTGTGAGGTGCACCGGCTGGATGCGGACAACCGGGAGTTTGACGGCGCGGGCCCATTGAGGGTCGCTTGTCAGGCCGTGTGGTCCGTGTCAGCTGGACGGGCGTTGACCCGCCTGCTGGAGGGTTCCCGGCCTGACGTCGTCCACGTGCACAACACCTTCGTGCGCCTCTCGCCGTCCGTGTACTACGCCGCGCGAGCGCGAGGCGTGCCGGTCGTGCAGACGCTCCACAATTACCGCCTGCTCTGCCCGGCGGCCACGTTTTTCAGAAACGGCGGGGTTTGCGAAAAGTGTCTGGGGAAGGCTGTGCCCTGGCCGGGGGTTGTATACGGCTGCTGGCGGGGCTCCCGGTCGCAGACGGCGGTGGTGGCCACCGTACTCACGCTCCACCGGTGGCTGAAGACGTGGACGGAGCAGGTGGACGTGTACGTCGCCCTGACCGAGTTCGCGCGGCGAAAATTCGTCGAGGGCGGGATTCCGGCCGACAAAATCGTGGTCAAGCCGAACTTCGTCCACCCCGACCCGGGGCCGGGGGAGGGTAAGGGCGGTTACGCCCTCTTTGTGGGCCGGCTGGCGCCCGAGAAGGGCATCGCTACGCTTCTCGCCGCCTGGAGGAAGTTCGGTGGCCGGCTGCCCGTGCGGGTGGTGGGAGACGGCCCCCTGGCTGCGGAGGTGGCCGCCGCCGCGGCGCGCCAGCCGGGCGTCACCTACCTGGGCCGCCTGCCCCGGGAGAAGGTCCTGGGCCTCATGCGCGAGGCGGCGTTCCTCGTCTTTCCCTCGGAGTGGTACGAAGGCTTCCCCTTGACTATTGCCGAGGCGTTCGCCACCGGTCTCCCCGTGGTGGCCTCGGACCTGGGCGCCATGGCCGAGCTGGTGGACCACGGCCGCACCGGCCTGCACTTCCGGCCCGGCGACCCCGACGACCTGGCCGCCAAGGTGGACTGGCTTGTCTCCCACCCCGCGGAGTTGTCCAAAATGCGCCGCGAGGCCCGCGCCGAATACGAGGCCAGGTACACCGCGGAGCGTAACTACCAGATGTTGATGAACATCTACCGACAGGCGATGGACGTGCGGGCGGGCTCAAAAACGTAGAGGAAATCCCCCTGGCGATTTTTCATAGGAATTCCCTTCCTCTTCCCCTATCACGGGTCTGATCGGATGCAGTTCTCCATTGAGGGCTTGGCAGGAGGTGCCGGCATGTCTGCACACGTCCTGGTTACCGGCGCAGGTGGTTTCATCGGTCACCATCTCGTAAAATACCTGGTGGAACGCGGCTATTGGGTCCGCGGGGCGGACATCAAGGAGCCGG
>JBBIUY010000044.1:0-3723 GCA_037440005.1 Armatimonadota bacterium
CGACCGGCGGGGGCGCCGGCCGTGGCTCCGCGGGGGGCGCCGGCGGTTCGGGTGGCGGGGGCGGGGGTTCCGGCGGAGGGGGAGGCGGCGTGATCTTGCGCAGTCCCAGGATCCGTTCCCCCGTGGGCGTGCGCGCCTCCCGGGCGGGCGCGGCCGGTTTGGGCTCCGCCTGTCCTTTGACCTGCCGGCGCACCCGTTCCACCGTGGAGGCGTCCAGAGAGCTGCTGTGGCTTTTGACCTGGACGTTCAGGCTGGCCAGCAGGTCCATCAGGGCCTTGCTGCTCATCCCCAGCTCTCTGGCCAGCTCGTGCACGCGCATGCCGTCGCGTCCTCCTCGCCCCTAGGGCCGCACTCCCCGGCCCGCCGCCGGGATCCGGATCACCCGGGGCCGGTCGGCGCCCGATCGGGCCGCCAGCACGCTCTCCACCGCCCGCAGCAGTTCCGCCTCCAGCCCCTCGGGCAGCGGGACCTGCAGCGCGTGGGCCAGACGGCCCTCCCGCACGCCGGACCGGGCGCAGTCCTCCGCAGGACACACGTACGCCCCGCGGCCGGCCAGCTTGCCGGTGGGGTCCACCGCCACCGCCCCCGACGGGGTGCGGACGACCCGCACCAGGTCCTTCTTGGGCCGAGTGGTGCGGCAGGCCACGCACATGCGGGTGGGGATTTTGCGCGCCCTAGCCATCGGTGGATGCCGTCGGGCTCGGTGCGGCGCGGTCGGCCGCCCCCACGGGCGGGGCCGCCTCGGGGGCGGGCTCTTCCGCGGGCGGGGCGGCCGCCGGGGCCTCGGCGGCGGTCTCCTCCTCGGGCAGGTCCGCGAAGAGCTTGCGGGCCTCGATCTCCTTGATCTGGGTCTCGCTCTTGATGTCGATCCGCCAGCCGGTCAGCTTGGCCGCCAGCCGGGCGTTCTGCCCCTCCCGGCCGATGGCCAGCGACAGCTGGGTGTCGGGGACGATGACCAGGGCCGTCTTGGTCTCCTCGTCGATCTCCACCCGGGACACCTTGGCCGGGCTGAGGGCGCCGGCCACGAACAGGGCCGGGTCCGGGTGCCAGGGCACGATGTCGATCTTCTCGCCCTTCAGCTCGTCCACGATGGCCTGGACCCGGGAGCCCTTGGGCCCCACGCAGGCGCCCACGGCGTCCACGTTCTTGTCCCGGGACGCCACGGCGATCTTGCTGCGCGCGCCGGCCTCCCGGGCGATGGCCTTGATCTCCACGATGCCCTCGTAGATCTCCGGCACCTCCAGCTCGAACAGGCGCTTGAGCAGGCCCGGGTGGGTGCGGGAGACCACGATCTGGGGCCCGCGGGTGCCCTGGCGCACCTCCACCACGTAGGCTTTGATGCGCTCGTTCTGCCGGTAGCTCTCCCGGGGGATCTGCTCGGTGGGAGGCAGGACGGCCTCGATGCGCCCCAGGTCCAGGTACACGTTCTTGCGCTCGATGCGCTGCACGGTGCCGGTGACGATGTCGCCCTCCCGGTCCCGGAACTCCTTGTAGACCAGGTCCCGCTCGGCCTCCCGCAGGCGCTGCACCACCACCTGCTTGGCGGTCTGGGCGGCGATGCGGCCGAAGTCCTTGGGGGTGACCTCCACCTCCACCACGTCGCCGACCTTGGCGGTGGGGTCCCACTGCTGCACCTCGGCCAGGGAGATCTGGGTGTGCTCGTCCTCCACCGTCTCCACCACGGTGCGGATCTGGTACGCCCGCATCTCCCCGGTCTCCCGGTCCAGCTCGATGCGCATGTTCTGGGCCGAGGCGCCGTAGTTCTTCTTGTAGGCCGACAGCAGCGCGGCCTCGATGGCCTCGATGATGACCTCTTTGCTGATCCCCTTCTCCTCCTCGATCTGCTCGAGGGCCTTCATCAGCTCTACATTCATGGCACCCACCTCGCCGCCTACGCCCGCAGGTCGTCCAGGTCCACCACCAGACGGGCCTGGGCGATCTGCGCCTTGGGCACGCGCACCTGCCGGCGGTCCACCTGCAGGACCACGTCCTCCCCGATCACCCCCAGCAGCACCCCCCGGAGGACCCGCTGTCCCTCCACGGGGGCGGAGGTCTTCACCTCCGCCTTGCGGCCCGCAAAGCGCCGGAAGTCGGCGTCGGTCCGCAGGGGGCGGTCCAGGCCCGGAGACGACACCTCCAGGGTGTAGGGGTGGTCGAACAGGTCGTACAGGTCCAGCTGGCGCCCCAGCAGCTCGTTGACCCGCGCGCACTCCTCCACGGTGATGCCGCCCTCCGGGCGGTCGACCAGGACCTTCAGGACCGTCCGGGCGCCCTCCCCGGACACGGACACCTCCACCGTCTCCAGGCCCAGCCGGGCCACGATCGGCCGGAGCAGGCTTTCGACCTGGGCAATGATCTGGTCCCGCATCGTCGTCTCCGCCCCCGCGGGGGCCCGCTCACCATAAAAAAGAGTGGGTCGCCACCGTCACCCACTCACCAGCGCCCCCAGGCGGGGGCTCCTCCGATACCCGATCGGCCGCGCGTGCGCGCGACGACCTCAGTATAGCACGGGATGGGGGGTCAGGCAACGCCGCCGGGCCCCGGGGCCAGCTGCGTGAGGGCCTCCAGCACCTCCCGGGAATGTCCGGCGACCTTCACGTTGGGGAAGACCCGGGCGATCCGGCCGTCCCGGCCGATCAGGAAGGTGGTGCGGGCCACCCCCCAGGAGGTCTTGCCCATCAGGGACTTGCGGGTCCACACCCCGTACAACCGGGCCACCTCGTGCTGCGTGTCGGCCAGCAGAGGGTAGGGAATTCCCAGCTTGCGCTTCCACCGCGCGTGGGAGTCCACGCTGTCGGTGCTGATGCCCAGGACCTCCGCCCCCAGCGCCTGATAGGCCGCGTAGTCGTCACGGAACGCGGTGGCTTCCTGGGTTCAGCCGGGGGTGAAGTCGCGGACGTAAAACCACAGGACCACCGGCCGGCCCCTCAACGCCGACAGCCGCACCGGTCGGCCCTGGTCGTCGGGCAGGGTGAAGTCGGGAGCGAGATCGCCTTCGGCCAGCATCCCCGTTCCTCCCGGAAGGGTTTCGCGCCGGCCCGCCAAACCCCTGAGGGGATGCCTCCGGCGGGCGACGTGGCTGTCATCTTCGACCTGGACAATACCCTGATCCTCTCCCCCACCGACTTTCTGGCCGTCCGCCACCGCCTGATCGACCTGCTGGAACAGGCGGGGGTCTGGGTCGGGCCGCGGGAGGACCTCCTGGCGCTGTCCCTGCCGGACCTGGTGCGGGCGGGCGAGCAGGCCGACCCGGAGCTGGGCCGGCGGATGTGGGAGGTGATCGGGGCGGCCGAGGCGGAGGGGCTGGCCCGGGCCACGGAGGCCCCGGGGGCGCGGGAGGTCCTGCAGGCCCTGCGGGCGCGCGGCCACCGGCTGGCGCTGCTCACCAACACCAGCGGCCGGGGCCTGCGGGACCGGCTGGCCGAACTGGGCCTGCTGGAGTTCTTCGACGTAGTGGCCACCCGGGACGACGTCCCCGACCTCAAGCCCGCCGGAGCCGGCATCCGCTACGTCCTGGAGCGGCTGCCGGGGGTCCGCCGGGCCTACATGGTCGGGGACGCGTGGATCGACGCCGAGGCCGCCCGGCGGGCCGGCGTCCCCTTCATCGGGGTGGGCTCGCGGCGGGCGGCGGTGGAGGCGCGCGGGCTGCCCGTGTGGGCGTGGGTGGCGGACCTGCGGGAGATCCTCGCTTTGGACCTGGCGGAGACCCGCTGAGGCGCCGGG
>JBBIUY010000044.1:3823-20692 GCA_037440005.1 Armatimonadota bacterium
GGACCTGCGGGAGATCCTCGCTTTGGACCTGGCGGAGACCCGCTGAGGCGCCGGGGCGCCGCCGGGCCGGGGCTGACCTACCAGAGGTGCCGGAACTTGGCCGCGAAGCGGCGCTCGAGTTCCTCCTGGTGGAGGGCGTAGATGGGGCACTCCCTCAGGCGGCAGATGTGCAGGGCCTGGTTGCAGAAGGCGTCGGGGATCTCCCAGCACCGGGGGTTGACCAGGTAGGCCGCGCACACCCCCCGGCGGGGGTGCAGGGTCAGCGCCTGGGGCTGCGGGGCGGCCGCCGGCGCGGGGGGTGGAGGCGGCTGCACCAGGCGCAGCAGGGGGCGGTCGGGCGTCCGGGAGGCCGCCCGGTCGGAGCCCTCCGGCTCAGCCGGCGGCGCCGGAGAGGCGAGCTCGGCCAGCTCCGCCGACGCGTCCTGGATGAAGGCCCTAATGCCGCGCCGCAGCTCCTCGCGCTCTTTCCTCATGCAGCCGCACAACCTCCCGGGCCAGTTCCATGTACTCCTGGGCGCCCCGGGACGACGGATTGTGGATGAACAGGGGGACACCCACCATGGACGACTCGACCAGCTTGATGTTGAAGTGGATCGACGTCTGGAAGACCTTGTCGCCGAAGAAGTCCTTGATCCCCTGGAGGATCTCCCGGCTGATGTTGGTGCGGGCGTCGTACATGGTGGGCAGGACCCCGAGGATCTCCACGTGGTGGCCCACCTCCTCTCGCACCATCTTCAGGGTCCGCAGCAGCTGGCGCATGCCCAGCAGCGCGTAGTAGTGGGTCTGGATGGGGATGATCACCTCGTCGCTGGCCACCAGGGCATTGAGGGTCAGCAGGCCCAGGCTGGGCGGGGTGTCCACGAAGATGTACGCGTACTCCCCCAGGACCGGCCCCAGGCGCCGCCGCAGGGAGTTCTCGCGCCCGATCCGGGGCGCCAGCTCCAGCTCGGCGGCGGCCAGGTCGATGGAGGACGGCGCCAGGTAGAGGTTGCTGACGGTGGTGGGGACGATCACCTGGGGCAGGGTGACCTCGCCGCCTTCCTCGTCGCCGCCCACCAGGACGTGGTAGACGGTCCGCGCCAGCCCCGCCGGGTCCACGCCCAGGCTGACGGTGGCGTTGGCCTGGGGGTCCAGGTCGATGACCAGGGTGCGCCGCCCGGTCACGGCGAGGCAGGCCGCCAGGTTCACGGCCGTGGTGGTCTTCGCGCAGCCGCCCTTCTGGTTGACCAGCGCGATGACCCGGGCGGGTTCTGACTCGGTCACGCTCTCCTCCCGCACCCGGCGCCGTTGCGGACCGCCGCGGGCGTCGGCCCTCAGCGGCCCGCCGGCTCCCGGCGGAGGTACCACTCCAGCCGGCGCTCCACCGCGTCCACCACCGCCGCGGCCGCGGCGTCCTCCAGGGGCCCGGCCCGCCCCAGGGCCGCGCCCACCAGGTGCTCGGAGCCCCGGGGCGTCTCCACCACCAGGTGCACGACCACCAGCGGCCCGGCCGCGCTCCGCTGCACCACCGTCCGCCGCAGGGCCGCCGTCACCCCCGCCGGCAGGGCCTGGCCCACCGCCGCCGCGGCCGCGTCCGCCGCGGCCAGGACCCCCGCGGACTCTCCGGGAGGTCGCTCCGCCCGGCCCGTCAGCGCCGTCTCGCCGCAGAGCAGGGTGACCGTGGCCGCCACGCGCTCGGGCGTCCGCTCGACACGCACCCCTGCCACCCGTACCCGCGCCACCGTGTTCCCCGCTGGCTGGTCAGGTTACGGCGCGGACCTGCGGGGGGAGACAGGGCACCGTTCCCGTCGTTCGGATGCCTGTTCGACTCCGTGCGGAGGTTTTCCTCTGTCAACCCCGATGCTACAATGGCCCCGAACCCACGACGCGCCGGCGCAGCGGGGGGAGGCGGGAGCATGCGGCTGACGGTGAGCGTGATCAAGGCGGACATCGGCGCCATCGGCGGGCACACCCTGCCCAGCGCCGAGGTGCTGGGGGAGGTGCGGGACCGGGTGGCCCCGGAACAGGGCCGCCTGCTCATCGACGCGTTCGTGTACCACACCGGCGACGACATCGCCATCGTGATGACCCACACCCGGGGGGTGGACCACCCGGACGTCCACCAGCTGGCCTGGGACGCCTTCCGGGCCGCCACCGAGGTCGCCCGGCGGCAGGGCCTGTACGGCGCCGGCCAGGACCTGCTCAAGGACGCCTTCTCCGGCAACGTGCGGGGCCTGGGGCCGGGCTCGGCGGAGATCGAGTTCGAGGAACGGCCCAACGAGGCCGTGGTCATCCTCACCGCCGACAAGACCGAGCCGGGGGCGTTCAACCTGCCCCTGTACCTGGTGTTCGCCGACCCCATGTACTCGTCGGGCCTGCTGCTGTCGGAGCCCCTGCACCCGGGGTTCACCTTCCGGATCATGGACGTGGACCACACCGCCGGGGACCGGGTGATCACCCTGGACGCGCCCGAGCGGCTGTACGACATCGCCGCCCTGCTGCGGGACACCCACCGGTACGTGATCGAGTCCATCTGGTCCCGGGCGCACCCCGGGGAGCAGGCGGTGGCGGTGAGCACCTCGCGGCTGCGGAACATCGCCGGTCGGTATGTGGGCAAGGACGACCCCTGCGCCGTGGTCCGGGTGCAGAAGATCTTCCCCGCCACCGAGGAGCTGGGGCCGGCGTTCGCCCTGGGCCCCTACGTGGCCGGCGACACCCGCGGCAGCCACAACCTGCCCCTGATGCCCGTGCCCATGAACACCCCCGCCTCCACCTTCTTCTGCTGCCCCATGGTCTGCGGGCTGGGGTTTTCCATCCACGAGGGCCGGCTCACCGGGCCCACCGACCTGTTCGCCGACCCGTTCTGGCAGGCGGTCCGGGACCGGATCGCCGCCAAGGCCATGGAGATGCGGCGCCAGGGGTTCTTCGGCCCGGCCATGCTGCCCATGTCCGAGCTGGAGTACGGAGGCATCGTGGCCCGACTGCGGAGGCTGGAGCGGGAGTTCGTGGTGCGGGCCGAGCCGGCGGGCGCGCCGGTGCGGTCCGAATAGGGGGCGTTGGAGCGTTGGAACGTTGGAGCGTTGGAGCGGGGGGGCGCGGGCGGGTCAGCGGCGTCCGGC
This sequence comes from Armatimonadota bacterium, assembly GCA_037440005.1. Classification (GTDB taxonomy): domain Bacteria; phylum Sysuimicrobiota; class Sysuimicrobiia; order Sysuimicrobiales; family Kaftiobacteriaceae; genus Calidihabitans. The sequence continues at coordinate 6,922 of JBBIUY010000044.1, forward strand.
GTCGGTGTGCCCGTCGGAGCCCTGTTCCTCCTTGAGGACCGTGGTGTCCAGCAGGCGGATCAGCCCGGGCAGGTAGCGGGGCAGCAGGGCGCCGATGACCACGAACAGGACCAGCAGCCCAACGAACAGGTAGACGATTCCCAGTTCGGTCACGCCGGCATCACCTGATCAGTCAGTTCCCCGCCCGCTCCTGCGGTCCTGCCGTGCCGGCGGCGGGATCCGCGGGTGTCGTCCCGGCCGGCGCGGCGTCGGGCGCCTGCCCGGGTGGTGGGAACAGCGCCCGGACCAGGGCCACCGCCTCCTCCCGGGTGGTGACGCGGCCCTCCAGGCGCGCATCCTCCACCGCCTCCAGAATCTCCCGAAAGCGCGGCCCGGGAGGGTAGCCCAGGGCGATCAGGTCGTCTCCGGTCAGCAGCCGCGCCCCGGCCGGCCGGCGCAGCAGCCGCTCGCGGGCCTGCAGGGCCCACCGGTAGACGCTCAGGTCGCCGTGGCTGGCCAGGCAGTCCGCCCGGTGCAGCTCCAGGTGGTCGGCCGCCGCGGGACCGAGCAGGAAGCGGGCCGCCCGGGCCGGCCGCATGCGCGGCAGGTCCCGCACCCGCAGGTGCTCCCGCACCAGCTCCACCACCCGGGCGGTGTCGTCGGCGGACAGGCGCAGCCGGCGGCAGATCCCCTCGGCCAGCTCCGCCCCCACCCGGTCGTGCTCGTGAAAGCGGATGCGGTCGGCGCGGGTCAGAGTCAGGGGCTTGCCGACGTCGTGGAGCAGGGCGGCCAGCGCCAGGACCGGCGAGGGGTCGGCCAGGTGCTCCAGGGTCAGGACGGTGTGGGTGAAGACGTCCCCCTCGGGGTGAAACTCGGGGGGCTGGGGGACGCCGACCGTCGCCGCCACCTCCGGCAGCACGGCCTGCAGCAGGCCGGTCTCCTGCAGCAGGCGCACGCCCCTGCCCCGGCCGGGGCTGGAGAGCAGCCGCAGCAGTTCGTCGCGGATGCGTTCGGCGCTGACCCGGGTGATCTCGTCCGCCCGGGCGACGATGGCCTGACGGGTCTGCTCTTCCAGGTCGAACTGCAGCTCCGCCGCCAGCCGCACCGCCCGCAGCATCCGCAGCCTGTCCTCGGCGAACCGCACCTCGGGCGGCCCGATGGTGCGGATGAGCCGTCGGGCGATGTCCTCCTGCCCGCCCACGTGGTCCACCACCTGGCCGGTGAGGGGGTCGTACAGCAGGCCGTTGACGGTGAAGTCCCGCCGCTCCACGTCGGCCCGGGGGTCGGCGAACTCCACCCGGTCGGGGTGGCGGCCGTCGTGGTAGGGTCCTTCGGTCCGGAAGGTGGTGACCTCGTAGCGGTGACCGTCCAGGGTCACCACCACCACCCCGAACCGGGCCCCGACCAGGTGGACGCGGGGAAACAGCGCCGCCACCACCTCGGGCGGCGCGTCGGTGGCGACGTCGTAGTCGTGGGGCTCGCGGCCCATCAGGAGGTCGCGCACGCACCCTCCCACCCAGTACGCCCGGTGGCCGGCGGCCCGCAGGGTGCGGACCACGAGCTGGGCGCCTTCCCGCGCGGTCACGGACCCCGCCTCCCGGCCAGGGTCGCCCGCAGCATGACCACGGCCCGGTCCGCCTGGGGGTCGCGGGGGCCGCCGACGACCCCGCCGGCCAGGGACACCGGGACGTCGGGGGTCAACCCGTCCCGTTCGATGGACCGGCCCCGGCGGGTGTAGTACCGGGCGGTGGTCAGGCGCACCCCCCATCCGTCCCGCAGGGGGAAGATGGTCTGGACGGTGGACTTGCCGAACGTGCGGGAGCCCACCAGCGGCACCCCCTCGTCCTGCAGCGCCCCGGCCACGATCTCCGACGCGCTGGCCGAAAAGACGTTGACCAGCACCACCAGCGGACCGGCAAAGCGGCGGGCTCCCGGCGACACCGGCAGCGGGGTGAGGGCGTTGCGGCTCTGCTCCATGGCCACGATCCCCTCAGGCAGGAACAGGCTGGCCACCGCCACCGCCTCGTCCAGCCACCCTCCCGTGTTGTCCCGCAGGTCGAAGATCACGCCGGCGGCGCCGGCGGCCAGCAGCCGTCCCAGGGCCCGGTCGGCGTCCGCCCCCGCTCCTTCGGTGAACTCCAGCAGGCGCAGGTACCCGATGCGGCTGTCCGCCATGCGCCAGCGGACCGGAACCTCCCGCACCACCTCCCGGCGCAGCGTCAGCGTCCGCACGGCGACGCCGCGGCGCACCGCCACCGACACGGCGCTCCCCGCCGGTCCGTGCAGGCGGGCGGCGGTCTGATCGGCGGCCTCGGACGCGGTGGGATGGCCGTCCACGGCCACCAGGACGTCTCCCGGGCGCAGCCCCGCCCGGTCGGCCGGGCCGCCGGAGGTCACGTCCAGGATCACCATCTCGCCGTCCACCCTCTCCACCTGGACGCCCACGCCGGCGTGCTCCCCCCGCAGGTCCTGCATGTACAGGGAGAAGTCGGCGGGAGCGAAGACGGCGCTGTGGGGATCCTCCCCCGCCTGGACCATCGCCCGGAGGACCTCCAGCAGGACCCGCTCGGCGTCCCGGGCGGACAGGGAGACCACCGCCTGCACGTACGTCGCCACCGCCGGCAGGTCCCGGTCGGGATCGCCGGCCAGGGCCGGGGGAGCGGGTGCGGGGACTCCGGCGGGCAGGGCGCGGCCCGCGGCCGCCAGGGCCCGGGCCAGGACCGCATCGGAAGGCGGAGGGGACAGCGCCTGCTCGCGGATGAGGCGGGCGGTGTCGGCGACGAGGGCTCCGGCGAGGTCGGCGGGGGAGCCGGCCAGGCTCGCCGGCACGATCCCGGCGATCGCGACCGCCACCGCGACCGCCACGCACACCCGGCGGTACACCCTCAGCACGGCAGGCTCCTCCGGACGCCCGGACGGGCCCTTATGCGGGCGCGCCGGCGCGGGTGCGGACGGCGTCGATGATCCCCCCGCCCAGGACCACGTCGCCCTCGTAGAGGACCACCGCCTGCCCCGGCGAGGGAGCCCGCTGGGGGCGGGCGAATTGGACGGTCACCTGGCCCGGCTGAGGCCCCGGGAGGGCGGTGGCGTCGACGTCCTGACCGCCGTGGCGGACCCGGGCCGTGACCTTCCGGGGAGCGTCCAGGCCGTCCACGGCCACCCAGTTCATGGCGGAGGCCACCAGCCCCTCCGCCAGCAGGTCCTGCTCTGAGCCGACCACGATGGCGTTGCGCGGGGCGTCGATGGCCACCACGTACCGGGGGACGCCGGCGGCCACCCCCAGGCCCCGCCGCTGGCCCACGGTGTACCGCCCGATCCCGCGGTGTTCGCCCACCACGCGGCCGGCGGTGTCCAGGATGGGCCCGGGACGCAGCGCCTGCGGCCGCAGCCGCCCGACCACCTCGGCGTAGGACCCCCGGGGGACGAAGCAGATCTCCTGGCTGTCGGGCTTGTCGGCCACCGGCAGGCCGAACCGGCGGGCCAGGGCGCGGGTCTGGTCTTTGGTGTAGTCGCCCAGCGGCAGGCGCACGCGCGCCAGCTGGCTCTGGGTGAGGCCGTACAGGACGTAGGACTGGTCCTTGCGGGGGTCCCGCCCCCGCAGGAGCAGGTAGCGGCCAGTGGCGGGGTCGCGCGCGACGCGGGCGTAGTGGCCAGTGGCCACCCCGTCCAGACCCAGGGCGTCGGCCCGGGCCAGCAGGAGGGAGAATTTGATGGCCTGGTTGCAGGCGATGCAGGGGTTGGGCGTGCGGCCGCGGGCGTACTCGTCGGCGAAGCGCGCGATGACCTCCCGCTCGAACGCGTCGCGCATGTTCAGGACGTAGTGACGGATGCCCAGATGTCGGGCCACCGCCCGGGCGTCCTCGATGGCCGAGACCCCGCAGCAGGCCCGGAAGGAGTCGTCGGGCTCCGGCAGCCACGCCGGCCACAGGTTCAGGGTCACCCCCACCACCTCGTGGCCGTCGGCCACCAGCAGCGCCGCCGCCACCGAACTGTCCACGCCGCCGCTCATGGCGACGGCCCACCGACCCATGGCGTCCCTATCATACGCGGAAACGCGGACGCGCGGAAGCGCGGACACGCGACAGCCCGCCCGCCCGCGCGACCCCCCGCCCGACCGCGGCAGTTGCCTTCAACCTCCAACCTTCAACCTTCAACGCAGTTCCAGGGCGGACCGCGGGGCGCGGGTCACTCGGGGGCGTAGCGCTTGAGGTCCTTCCACCACTCCTGCAGCCGTCGGCGCACCTCGGCCTCGAACCCGCGGGTGGTGGGCTCGTAGTAGATGCGGCCGGCCACGGCGTCGGGCAGGTAGGTCTGGGGGACGAACCCCCCGGGGTGGTCGTGGGGGTACCGGTACCCGCGCCCGTGGCCCAGGACCCGGGCCGCCTGGGGGTGGCTGCTGTCCCGGAGGTGCGCCGGCACCGGGTCGGCACGGCGCTCCTGCACGTCGCGCAGGGCGGCGCCGATGGCGCGGACGACGGCGTTGCTCTTGGGGGCCGTGGCGATGTAGATGGCGGCCTCCGCCATGGGGATCTGGGCCTCCGGCAGGCCCACGAACTCCACCGCGTGGGCGGCGGCGGTGGCCACCACCAGGGCCAGGGGGTCGGCCAGGCCTACGTCCTCGGCCGCGTGGATCACCATGCGCCGGGCGATGAACCGAGGGTCTTCGCCGGCGGCCAGCATCCGGGCCAGCCAGTACACCGCCGCGTCGGGGTCGGAGCCCCGCAGGCTCTTGATGAACGCCGAGATGTGGTCGTAGTGGGCGTCGCCTTCCCGGTCGTACACCAGCGCCCGGCGCTGGGTGGCGTCCTCCACGGCGGCCACCGTCACCCGGCGCACCCCCCGGTCGTCGGGTGGCGTGGTCAGCGCCGCCACCTCCAGGGCGTTCAGCGCCACCCGGGCGTCGCCGTTGCTGATGGCCGCCAGGTGGGCCAGGGCGTCCTCGTCCACCTCCACCCGCAGGCTGCCCAGCCCCCGCTCGGCGTCCTGGAGGGCCCGGCGCAGGAGCGTGCGGATGTGCTCGTCGGACAGCGGCTCCAGCCGCAGCACCCGGGAGCGGGACACCAGGGTGGGGTTCACCTCGTAGAAGGGGTTCTCGGTGGTGGCGCCGATGAGGATGACCGTGCCGTCCTCCACGTGGGGGAGCAGCACGTCCTGCTGCGCTTTGTTGAAGCGGTGGATCTCGTCGATGAACAGGATGGTCCGCCGGCCGTACAGCGCCCGCCGTTCCCGGGCCCGGGCGATGACCTCTTTGAGGTCGGCCACGCCGGCGGTGACGGCGTTCAGCTGCTCCACCTCCGACCGGGTGGCCTGGGCGATGATGTGGGCCAGGGACGTCTTCCCGGTGCCCGGCGGGCCGTACAGGATCAGCGAGGTCAGCGCGTCCCGCTCGATGGCCTCCCGCAGGACCCGCCCGGGCCCCACCAGGTGTTCCTGCCCGACGAACTCGTCCAGGGTGCGGGGCCGCATGCGGGCGGCCAGGGGGGCGTCCTCGGGCGGGCGCCCCGGCTGGTCCTGCCGGAACAGGTCCACCGACCTCACCCCGCCTGTGATGGTAGCACACCCGTCCCGCTCCGGGCCCCTGCCGGACGCCCCAGCGGGGGCGGGGGCAGGAAATCCAGCCCTGGCGCGGAAATCCCGCATCCGGACCGGACCACAGTGACCGACTCTGGCTCAGGAGGGGTGCGCATGCCCAGATCGATGACCAAGGCCAAGATCGCCGAGTACCTGGCAGGCAAGCTGGACGTGCCCCGCAAGACCGCCATGGCCTTCCTGGACGAGCTGGCCCAGCTGGCCTACCGGGAGGCCAAGAACTCCTTCACCCTCCCCGGGCTGGGGAAACTGGTGCTGGTCAACCGCAAGGCGCGCATGGGCCGCAACCCGCAGACCGGCGAGCCGATCCGGATCCCGGCCAAGCGGGTGGTGCGCTTCCGCATCAGCAAGGTGGCCAAGGAGGCCATCCTCGGCAGCGAGAAGTAGGCCGGCGTCATCAGACGGGACGAGGGGGACGTGAGTGCCACGTCCCCCTCATCCTGTTTCTCCCGCCGTGCCGGCGGGTCGCCGTTCCCGATCCTGCTCTCAGCAGGTGGGTGCCCTCCTGGCCGCTTCCGGCGTCCCCGGGCCGCCCGTGGGGGCGGGGGGCGTGTCGTCCACGGTCAGAGGCGGGCTCCCGTGGTCGTCGGTGTTGGGTCGGAACGTGTGACCCGCACGCGCACGGCAGGATCCCGCGTCCACCCCTATCCTACCCCCCACCGCCCACCCCCGCAAGCCACCCCCGGGGGTGGAGCGTTGGAACGTTGGAACGTTGAAGCGTTGAAGCGTCTTCTTGGTCCTGCAGTTGTCTTTCCCTCTTCCTTCTTCCCTCATCCCTTTTCCCTTTTCCTTTTTCCCTTTTCACGGGTACAGTCTCGTCGGCCCCCGGTAGATGTACGTGACCTCCCGGATGCTGGGCTGGCCCAGCAGGATCATCAGCATCCGGGCCAGGCCGAACCCGAACCCGCCGTGGGGCGGGCAGCCGTACCTGAAGAAGTCCAGGTAGAACTGCAGGGGCTCCAGGCTGAGCCCCTTCTCCCGGGCCTGGGCCACCAGCACCTCGTAGCGGTGCTCCCGCTGGGCCCCGGTGGTCACCTCGACGCCGTTCCACAGCAGGTCGAAGCTCTTGGTCAGCGACGGCCGGTCCGGGTGGCGCATGTGGTAGAAGGGCCGGACCTCGGCCGGGTAGTCGGTGACGAAGGCGAAGGGATGCCCCAGCTCCCGGGCCACGTACTCCCCCAGCAGCCGCTCCCCGGCCGGGTCCAGGTCGGCCCGCGCGGACGTGTGGCCCTGGCGGGCCACGATGCGCAGGGCCTCCTCCAGCGGGATGCGGGGAAAGGGCACCGGCGGTACCACCACCTCGACGCCGAAGGTCTGCCGGATCGGCTCGCCCAGGCGGTCGCGGGTCACCTCCAGGACGTACTGCAGCCACCGCTCCTCAAACGCCATGACGTCCTCGTGGGAGTCGATCCAGGACATCTCCACGTCCACGCTCGTGAACTCGGTGGCGTGGCGGGGGGTGAAGGACGGGTCCGCCCGGAACGCCGGCCCGATCTCGAAGACCCGGTCGAACCCCGCCGCCATGGCCATCTGCTTGTAGAACTGGGGGGACTGGGCCAGGTAGGCCGGCCGGCCGAAGTAGGACAGCTCGAACAGTTCCGCCCCCGATTCGCTGGCGCTGCCCATGAGCTTGGGCGAGTGGATCTCCACGAAGCCCTCCCGGATCCAGTACTCCCGCATGGCGTGCTCCACCACGGTCTGCACCTGGAAGATGAGCAGGTTCTCCGGCCGCCGCAGGTCCAGAAACCGCCAGGTCAGGCGCACGTCCGGGTTGGGCTCCACCGTCCCGGAGGGGTCCAGGGGCAGGATCCGGTCGGCCGGGCCGTGGACCTCCAGCTCCTGCAGGCGGATCTCCACCCCGCCCAGCTTGACGATGGGGTTCTCCTCCACCACCCCCACCACGGCCACCGCCGACTCGCGGGTCAGGGCGCTGACGGCTTCGTTGAGGGCGGCGTGGGCCGGAGACCGCTCCACGGTGACCTGGGCCAGCCCCGTGTGGTCCCGGAGGATCAGGAACTGGACGCGCTTTTGATCTCGGATGGCCCGGACCCACCCGCAGACCCGCACCGTCTGGCCGATGTGCCGGCGCAGGTCGCGGATGAGGGTGCGGGGCAGAGCGGTGCGGGCGCGGGCGTCCATGGTCACCGGGCCTGCCGGGCGGCGGTCAGGCGGTCCACCAGTTCGTCCAGGGGCACGTCCTGCTGGGAGCCGGCCCGCATGTCCCGGATGCCGGCCCGGCGTCCGGCCAGCTCCTGGTCGCCCAGGATGACGGCAAAGCGGGCGCCCACCCGGTCCGCCTGCTTCATCTGGGCCCGCAGCCCCCTGTCCGCCACATCGCCCACCGCCCTCAGCCCCGCGGTGCGCAGCCGGTCCAGCAGCCGGAAGGCCTCCCGCCCGGCGGCCTCGCCCACGGCGGCCACGTACACGTCCACGCCGTCGGCGCCGGCGGCCTGGGGCACCTCCAGCCCCTCCGCCTCCAGGACCAGCAGCAGGCGCTCCAGCCCCAGGCCGAACCCGACCCCGGGAACCGGCGGGCCTCCCAGCTGCTGGGCCAGCCCGTCGTAGCGCCCCCCGCCCAGGATCTGGTGCTGGGCCCCCCCCAGGCGGCCTGAGTGCACCTCGGCGGCGGTGCGGGTGTAGTAGTCCAGCCCCCGGACGATGAAGGGATCTTCCACGTAGGGGATCTGCAGCAGGCCGAACAGCTCCTTGACCTGGTCGAAGTGGGCCCGGCAGTCCGGACACAGGTGCTCGGTGATCCGGGGGGCGTCCCGGACCACGGTCTGGCAGCCGGCCTGCCGGCACTCCAGGACCCGCAGGGGGTTGGTCTCCAGGCGGCGGCGGCAGTCCTCGCACAGGCGGTCCCGGGCGGGACGCAGGTAGGCCCGCAGCCGCTCCAGGTAGGCGGGACGGCAGACCGGGTCGCCGATGCTGTTCAGGCGGACCACCACCTCGGTCAGGCCCAGGGCCTGAACCAGCCGGACGGGCAGGCTGAGGACCTCCACGTCGGCCAGGGGCGAGCTCGAACCCAGGACTTCGGCGCCGAACTGGTGGTGCAGGCGGTAGCGGCCCTTCTGGGGCCGGTCGTAGCGGAACATGGGCGCGATGTAGTACAGCCGCACCGGCTGCGGCCAGGAGGCCATCCCGTGCTCCAGGTACGCCCGCACCACCCCGGCGGTGCCCTCGGGCCGCAGGGTGAGGCTGCGCCCGCCCCGGTCGGTGAAGGTGTACATCTCGTGCTCCACGATGTCCGACGTCTCCCCGGCGGTGCGCAGGAACACCTCGGTGTGCTCCACCGGCGGGGTGCGGATCTCCCGGTAGCCGTAGCGGGCGGCGAACTCCCGGATCAGAGCTTCCAGCGCCTGCCACCGGGGAGTCTCGTCGGGCAGGATGTCGTGCATGCCGCGGGGGGCTTTCATGGACGCGTCCACCTGTCGCGGACCGGGGTCGTCCCGGCCGGCCACACAGAGACTCCCGCCCCGCAGCCGGGACGGGAGTCGGCTCGAATGGATTATACTGGCAGGTGTCGGCGCTGTCAAAGCGCAGCGGCCCGACGACACGGGCCCGTCGGACGGAGGTGGAGCATGCACGCCATCATCCTGGCGGGGGGCAAGGGCGAGAGGCTGCGGCCGTTCACCTCGGACCGTCCCAAGCCCATGGTGGAGATCCTGGGGGTGCCGATCCTGGGCTACCAGCTCCAGTGGCTGCAGACCCAGGGCATCACCGACGTCATCATCGCCTGCGGCTACCGCCACGAGGTGATTCAGGACTACTTCGGGACCGGCGAGAAGTGGGGCGTGCGGATCCGCTACGCGGTGGAGTCGCAGCCCCTGGGCCGGGGGGGCGCTCTGAAGATGGCCCTGGGCCTGGTGGGCGAGGGCGAGGACATCTGCCTGGCCACCAACGGCGACATCATCACCAACGTGCGGATCAAACCCCTCCTCCAGACCCACCGGACCAGCGGCTGCGTGGCCACCGTGGTCCTGACGCCCTTCATCAGCCCCTACGGCATCGTGGAGGTGGACGGCGAGGAGCGCATCGTGGCCTTCCACGAAAAGCCCGAGCTGCCCTATTGGGTCAACGCCGGCATCTACGTGCTGGCCCGGGAGATCGAGCCGCTGCTGCCCGACCAGGGCGACCACGAGGACACCACCTTCCCCCGCCTGGCCAGCGAGCGCCGGCTGGCGGCGTTCAAGTCCCGCGCCTACTGGCGGGCGGTGGACACGGTCAAGGACCTGTCGGAGGTCCACAAAGAGCTGGAGCAGCGGCTGATGATGAGTTTTCTGGCGTGAAAGGGAAAAGGGAAAAAGGAAAAGGGAAGAGGGAAGAGGGAAGAAAGAGAAGGGCTAGGGGGTGTCGGGGAGGCCGGGGTTGAGGCGGACCAGCACGGTGCCGTGGGGGGTCTCCCGGCAGGTGGCCAGCGAGGCGGGGGGAATTTCCAGGGCCCGCATCGCCCGCAGGGGGGCGCCGATCAGGCGGCACAGCAGGGCCGCCAGCGGGTCCTGGTGGGAGACCAGGACCCCAGTTCCGCCGCGCCCGGCCCACTCCCGGTAGGCCGCCTCCATCCGGGCCGCCACCTCCTCCAGCGTCTCCGCTCCGGGCAGGCGCAGCAGGTCGGGGGCCTGCCGCCACAGGTCCCACTGGCGCGGGTACTCCCGCCGGATGGCCTCGATCTCCATCCCCTCCCACGGGCCGAACCCCCACTCCAGAAGGCGCGGGTCGTCGGTGACCGCCAGGCCGTGGGGACGGGCGATCGCCTCGGCGGTCTCCCTGGTGCGCTCCAGGGGGCTCGTGGCCACCCACGCCAGCGGCTCCCGGCTCAACCGGTCGGCCAGGCGCCGGGCCTGTTCTTCGCCCTGCCGGTTCAGGGGCACGCCGGGCAGCCGGCCGGCCAGCCGGTTGCGGTCCGGCAGGAGCCAGTCGTGCATCCCGTGGCGGACCAGGTGGACGGTCGCGCCGTCCTGCCGGATCCGGTCCGGGGCCGCGGACATCCCGGTCATCGGATGCCGCGGCGGTCCAGGTCGGCCAGCGCCTCCACCACCTGCGCGCACTCCTCGGCGGTGTTGTAGAAGTAGGGGGACAGGCGGACGATCCCCGGGCGGGCGTCCACCACGATGCCCTGGCGGGCCAGGGCCCGGACCACTGCCTGCGGGTCCTGCCGGGGCACGGTGACGATGCCGGCCAGGTTCTCGACGGCGCCCGGCACGCGCGGGCGCAGGCCGGCCCGCCGGGCGCGCTCCACCAGCTCTCCCGCCAGGTCCACCTGGCGCTGGCGGATCCGCTGCACGCCCACCTCGGCCACCATCTCCGCGCCGGCCCGGGCGGCGTACACCGCCGCCACGGCGGGCGTGCCGCCCTCAAAGCGCCGCGCCCCCGGCGCGTGGGTGAAGGTCCGGACGTCGAAGGCGAACGGGTCCCGGTGGGCGAGCCACCCCACGCTGCGGGGATACAGGCGCTCGGCCACCTCGCGGCGGACGTACAGGAAGGCGATCCCCGGCCCGCCCAACAGCCACTTGAGCCCGCCGGTGACCAGGAAGTCCACCTCCCAGGCGCGCACGGCAGTGGGCAGCTGCCCGGTGGCCTGATAGGCGTCCACCAGCACCAGCGCCCCCTGGCGGTGGGCCACCTCGGCCAGGGCGGCGACGTCCTGGACGGCGCCGCTGGTGAAGTACACCTGGGAGGTCACCACCAGCTGGGTGCGCCGGTCCACGGCCTGCCGGTAGGCGTCCACGGGGACGGTGAGGCCGTCGGGGCTGCGGACCAGTGCCACCTGGACGCCCTCCGGTTCCCGCGCCAGCCACTGGTAGACGGTGGTGGGAAACTCCAGCTCGGAGGCCACCACCCCGGGACGCTGCCGGTAGTCGAACGCGCTGGCCACCGCCGCCAGCGCGGCGGTCACCGACGGGAACAGGGCCACCTCGTCGGGGTCGGCTCCCACCAGCGACGCCACGGCGGCGCGCAGGCGGTCGGCCTCGGGAAGCCACCGGTCGTACCAGGACGCCGCCCCGCGCTCGTGCCAGCCCTGCAGGAAGGTGCGGACCGCCGCCTCCACGCGCGTGGACAGGGCGCCCAGGGAGCAGGTGTTGAGGTAGGTGACGCGCCGGAGGATGGGGAACTCGGCGCGGTACGCGTCCCACGCCGCCGGCGCAGGCGAATCCGGGGTCTGCACGGGGTCCTCCGGAACCGGGGCGGTCAGCGGAACAGGCCGCCGGCGACCGCCGGCAGGCGGGCCAGGCGGCGGTCCACCTCGTCCAGGGTCTCGTCCCGCTTGGGGAAGGCGAAGCGGACGTAGCCGCGCCCCAGGGAGGGGTCGTGGAAGAAGCTGCTGCCGGGCACGGTGGCCACGCCGATCTCCTTGACGAGGAAGTGGGCGAAGGCCACGTCGTCGGAGGTGAACCGGTCGATGGCGGCCATGATGTAGTAGGCGCCGCCGGGGACCAGGCAGCGGAACCCCCACCGCCGCAGGATGTCCAGCAGCCGGTCCCGCCGGCGCTGGTAAGCGGCCGCCAGGTCGGTGTAGTAGGACGGCGGGAATCCCAGCGCCTCCGCCGCCGCCTCCTGCAGGGGCGCCGCGGCGCCCACGGTGAGGAAGTCGTGGGCCTTGCGGATGCCGGTGGTCAGGGCGGCGTTGGCGCAGACGGCCCACCCCACCCGCCAGCCGGTGACGCTGTAGGTCTTGCTGACGCTGTTGATGGTGACCGTCCGCTCGGCCATGCCGGGCAGCGCCGCCAGGCTGATGTGGGTGCGGCCGTCGTACAGCAGGTGCTCGTACACCTCGTCGGTCACCGCCACGGCGTCGTAGTGGCGGCACAGGTCGGCGATGAGCTCCAGCTCGTCCCGGGTGAAGACCTTGCCGGTGGGGTTGTGGGGGGTGTTGACGATGACGGCCCGGGTGCGGCGGGAGAACGCCCGCCGCAGCTCGTCGGGGTCGAAGGACACCCGGGGGTCGTCCAGGTGCAGGCGGACGTAGCGGGGCGTCGCCCCCGCCAGGACCGTGTCGGGTCCGTAGTTCTCGTAAAAGGGCTCGAAGATGACCACCTCGTCGCCGGGATCCACCAGGGCCAGCAGGGTCGCCACCATGGCCTCGGTGGCCCCGCAGGTGACGGTGATGTGCTGTTCGGGGTCCACCTCCAGCCCGTTGTACCAGGCCACCTTGGCCGCGATGGCCCGCCGCAGCCGGGGGGAGCCCCAGGTGATGGCGTACTGGTGGTAGCCGTCCCGCAGGGCCCGCACGGCGGCCTCCACCAGCGCGGCGGGAGGGTCGAAGTCGGGAAATCCCTGGGCCAGGTTGACGCCTCCGTGCAGCTGGCTGAGCCGGGTCATCTCCCGGATGACCGACTCGGTGAAGACGCCCACCCGGGCGGCGGTGACGCGCTGGGACACGGGCACCCCTCCTGGGCTGTGACGTGCTGGATAGGTGTTAGACGCCGCCGGGGCGGACCCTGCCGGTCAGTCCCGGCCCAGCAGCTGGCGCACCAGCTCCCGGGCGTCGAAGTAGACCCGCTGCCGGACGATCTTGCCGTCCCGGACGTCCACGAACATGGCGAAGTCGTGCTGGTAGGTCCGGCCGCCCGCGGGCACCCGCCCGGGGATCCGCAGGTGCAGGGTGCGGTGCCGGCCGGTGGCGGTGCCCTCCACCGCCGCGGTGTGCCCCTGGGTGATCACCACCCGGTAGGCGCTGGTCTCCTCCCAGTTGTCGAAGAACGACTGGTAGGCCCGCCGGATCTGCGCCTTGCCCTCCACCCGGGGGCTGGCGGGAAACTCCAGCACGGCGTCCTCGGCGTACAGCGCCATCAGGGCGTCCAGGTCCCGGGCGTTGACGGCGCGCCGGTGCGCCTCCAGCAGACCGGCCAGATCGGGGCGGGACGCCGCAGACCGCCGGGGCGTCCCCGGACGGGTCTGCGGCCGAGACGTCTCACCCACGGGGCGACCTCGCACCGGCCGGGGGGAGCGCGGGTGCCTACCCGTGCAGGACCCGCTCCACCGAGTACACCTCGGGCACCCGCCCGACCTTCTCCATCACCGTGTGCAGCTGGGCCAGGTTGCGGATGTCCAGCACCACGTTGATCACGCCGATCCTGTCCCGCCGCACCCGGGCGTTGACCGAGACCACGTTGGTCTTGGTGTCGGCGATGGCCGCCAGGATGTCCTTGAGCAGGCCCACCCGGTCAAACGCCGCCACCTCGATCTCCACCGGATAGCTGCC
>JBBIUY010000045.1:0-20225 GCA_037440005.1 Armatimonadota bacterium
CCCGGAGGGCCGCCGGCCCGGGGGCCCCGACGGCCGCCGCCGGCGGCGCCGGCGCCCCCGCCCGGGGCCTCAGACGGAGCGCTCCTGAGCCCCCGACCCCGGTCCGGCGCAGGAACCTGTCCGCCGGGCAGGTAATGGGGTAGGATAACGCCATGGCCGCGTCCGCCGTCGCGCTGTCCACGCTCCCCAACGGCATGCGGGTGCTCACCGAACGCATCCCCCACGTCCGCACCGTCGCGGCGGGCATCTGGGTCGGGGTGGGCTCCCGCCACGAGCCGCCCGAGCACCACGGGATCTCCCACTTCCTGGAGCACCTGTTCTTCAAGGGCACCGCCACCCGCACCGCCCTGGAGATCGCCCAGGCCGTGGACGACATCGGCGGCCAGATGAACGCCTTCACGGACCGGGAGCAGACGGTCTTTTACATCAAGGTGCTGTCGGCGCACCTGGACCGGGCCCTGGAGATCTACGCCGACATGCTGCTGCGCGCCACCCTGGTCCCCGACAGCATCGAGCGGGAGCGCCAGGTGATCACCGAGGAGATCAAGTCCTACGAGGACTCCCCCGACGAGCTGGTCCAGGACCTGTTCGCCCAGACGGTCTGGAACAGCCACCCCCTGGGTCGCCCCGTCATCGGCACCCTGGCCACGGTGAGCCGCCTGCAGCGGGACGACTTCGTGGCCCACATCGCCCGCCACTACCGTCCCGACAACGCGCTCCTGGCGGCCGCCGGCGACCTGGACCACGAGCAGGTGGTGCGGCTGGCCGAGCGGCACTTCGGGGGGTGGGAGGGGGCCGCCCGGCGCGCCGACCAGCCCCCGCCGCGGGCGGAGGCCGCGGTGGCCCTGCGGTCCAAGGAAACCGAGCAGGTGCACCTGTGCCTGGGCACCCAGGGGCTGGCCCAGGCCGACGAGGGCCGGTTCGTCCTGTCGGTCCTGGACCACCTGCTGGGCGGGGGCATGAGCTCGCGCCTGTTCCAGGAGATCCGGGAACGGCGCGGGCTGGTGTACAGCATCGCGTCCTACGCGGCCGCCTACCGGGACGGCGGGCTGTTCGTGATCTACGCCGGCATGAGCCCCGACGCCGGGCCGGAGGTGGTGCGGCTGATCCTGGAGGAGCTGGACCGGCTGCGGGCCGAACCGGTGGGCGAGGCGGAACTGCGGCGCGCCAAGGAGTCGCTGAAGGGCAGCCTGATGCTGGGGCTGGAGAGCACCGGCAGCCGGATGTCCATGCTGGCCCGCTCCCAGATCTACCACGGGCGCGTGATCTCCCTGGACGAGCTGCTGGCCCGGGTGGACGCCGTGACCTCCGACGACATCCAGCGCATGGCCGACACGCTGCTACGCCCGGAGCGGCTCTCCCTGGCGGCCATCGGCCCGTTCCGCTCCGACGGCCGGCTGGAGGCGGCGGTGCGGGACGCGTTCCGGCGGTACGTGGAGGCGCGGGCGGGGTAGGGAGCCCGCGGCGGGGTGACGGTCCATGGCCACAACGATCCGCGTGGCGGTGGCGGGAGCCGCCGGCCGCATGGGACGGGCGGCGGTGCGGGCGGTGGCGGCCCAGCCCGACATGACCCTCGTGGCGGCCCTGGGCCGGTCCCGGGGGGTGGGGCAGGACGCCGGCGAGGTGGCGGGGACGGGGCCCCTGGGGGTGACCATCACCTCCGACCTGGCCGCGGTCCTGGACCGCCGCCCGGACGTCCTGGTGGACTTCTGTCCGGGCCCGGCGGCCGTCGAACACGCCCGCGCCGCGCTGCCCGCCGGGGTCAGCCCGGTGGTGGGCGGCACCGGCATCGCCGCCGCCGACCTGCAGGCCCTGGCCGAGCTGGCCGCCTTCCACCGCACCGGCGCCGTGGTGGCCCCCAACTTCGCCGTGGGGGCGGTGCTGATGATCGAGTTCGCCCGCCGGGCGGCCCGCTTCTTCCCCCACGTGGAGATCATCGAGATGCACCACGACCGCAAGCGCGACGCGCCGTCGGGCACGGCCCTCAAAACCGCCGCCGCCGTGGCCGCCGCCCGCGGCCAGACACCCCCGCCCGCGGTCGCCGAGGAAGAGATGGTGGCCGGAGCCCGGGGCGGGCGGGCCGACGGCGTCCCCGTCCACAGCGTGCGCCTGCCGGGCCTGGTGGCCCACCAGGAGGTGATCTTCGGCGGGCCCGGGCAGACCCTGACCGTCCGCCACGACTCGATCAGCGAGGAGTCGTTCATGCCGGGCCTGCTGCTGGCCGTGCGCCGGGTCCGGTCCCTACAGGGACTGGTGCACGGCCTGGAGAACTTGCTGGACCTGTAGCGCGCCGTTCCCTCTGCCGGCGGGAGAGAGGGCTGCCCCAATCCCCTCGCCCCGCGGGCACGGCGGTCGGGATGAGGGGGGAGGACCCATACCGGCACGGGGCTTTCGTGTGGGCATCGTGGGCGCCACCGGCGTGGTCGGCCGGGAGGTCCTGCGCATCCTCCAGCAGCGCCGCTTTCCCGTCGCCACATTGCGGCTGTTCGCCTCCGAGCGCTCGGTCGGCCGGCGGGTCGGGACGCAGCAGGTCGAGGCCCTGGCCGAGGACGCCTTCGCCGACCTGGACGTGGTGATCTTCGACACCCCCGACGAGGTGGCGCGGCGCTGGGTCCCCCGGGCCGCCGCCGCCGGCGCGCTGGTCATCGACAACTCGGCGGCGTTCCGGCTGGACCCCGACGTCCCCCTGGTCATCCCGGAAGTCAACGCCCCGGCCCTGGCCCACATCCCCCGGCGGATCGTCGCCAACCCCAACTGCACCACCGCCACCATCGCCGTCCCCCTGGCGCCCCTGCACCGGGAGGCGGGGCTGCGCCGGCTGGTCGCCTGCTCCTACCAGTCGGTGTCGGGGGCGGGGCAGCGGGGGGTGGAGCAGCTGTGGGCCGAGATCCAGCACATGGCCACGGCCCGCCGGGTCCCCTCCCGCCCGCTGGGGACGGCGTTCGCGCACCCCATCGCGGGCAACCTGATCCCGGCCATCGGGTCGCTGCGCGGGGCGCAGTTCAGCGAGGAGGTCAAGGTGGCCAGCGAGCTGCGCAAGATGCTGGAGGTGCCGACGCTGGCGGCCGGGGTCACGTGCGTGCGGGTGCCCACCCTGGTCGGCCACGGGGTGGCCGTCCACGCCGAGTTCGAGCGGCCGCTGACCGCCGAGCAGGCCCGGGCGCTGCTGGCCGCCGCCCCCGGGGTGGAGCTGGTGGACGACCCGGCCGCCGGAGCCTACCCCACGCCGGCGGCCGCCGCCGGACGGGACCCCTGCCTGGTGGGACGCATCCGCACCGACGAGGCCGGCATGCTGGCGTTCTTCGCCGTGGCCGACAACCTGCGCAAGGGGGCGGCCCTCAACGCCGTCCAGATCGCCGAGCACCTGGTGGAGTTGGGTCTGCTGGCTCCCGGCGTGCGGCCCTGAGCCGACGTCCCCAGGCCGGGCGGGCACAATAGACAGCGGGACGGATGCGCATCGTCGTCCAGAAGTTCGGCGGCACGATCCTGGCCACGCCGGAGGGGCGGCTGCAGGTCGCCGAGCTCATCACCGCCACCCGCACGCAAGGTTACCAGGTGGTGGCGGTGGTGTCGGCCCTGGGGCGGGAGGGCGACCCCTACGCCACCGACACCCTGGTGGGGCTGATGCGGGAGGTGGACCCCCAGGTCGACCCCCGCACCCTGGACCTGCTGCTGTCCACCGGGGAGATCATCTCCACCGCCCTGCTGGCCCACACCCTGGTGCGGGCGGGCTGCCCGGCCGTGGCGCTGACCGGCGGCCAGGCCGGCATCCTCACCACCGACGACTTCAACGACGCCCGCATCCTCAGCATCGACCCCCGCCCGGTGCGCCGCCACCTGGAGCAGGGCCGGGTGGCGGTGGTGGCCGGCTTCCAGGGCGTCACCGCCGACGGAGAGATCACCACCCTGGGGCGCGGCGGCAGCGACACCACCGCGGTGGCCATGGGGGCGGCCCTGGGCGCCGAGGTGGTGGAAATCTACAAGGACGTGGAAGGGATCATGACCGCCGACCCGAAGATGGTCCCCCAGGCGCGGCCTCTGCGCACCATCACCTACGACGAGGTCTCCCAGATGGCCGCCCTGGGCGCCCGGGTCCTGCACCCCCGGGCGGCCGACATCGGGCGGGAGCACAACGTGCGGCTGGTGATCCGGCGGCTGGGCAGCCTCAACGAGGGGACGGTCATCGTGAAGGGTCCGGAACTGGGCGTGCCGATCGTGGACGGGCGGCCGGTGGTGGCCCTGGCCCACCTGCCCGACGTGGTGCAGCTGAAGATCCGCCGCGACGAAGACCGGGACCTGTCCCGGCCCCTGCAGGCCCTGGACGCCCTGGCCGCCGCCGGCATCAGCATCGACCTGATCAACCTGCTGCCGGAGGTGCTGGCGTTCACCGTCAAAGAGGAGGTGGCCTCCCGGGCTGCGCAGGTGCTGACGGCCCTGGGCTTTGACGTGCAGACGAGCGCGCCGTGCGCCAAGGTGTCCATCATCGGGGCGGGGATGCGCGGGCGGCCGGGGGTGATGGCCCGGGTGGTGAAGGCCCTGCACGCGGCCGGGGTGGAGATCCTCCAGACCGCCGACTCCCACACCACCATCTCCTGCCTGGTCTGGCGCGACCAGATGCGGGCGGCCCTGCAGGCCCTGCACGACGAGTTCGGGCTGGCCGAGGAGGTCCGGTCGCAGCAGGAAAGCGAGGGATAAGGCCCCTGTCCTCGTGCGATCCTCCCGGCTCCGCCCGGGGGGAGGGGGCGGAAAGGAGGAGATCGCTATGCCCGTCTTCGGCCGCGTGCTGACCGCCATGGTCACCCCGTTCGACGACGCCGGCCAGGTGGACTACGGCCAGGCCGCGGCCCTGGCCCGCCGCCTGGCGGAGTCGGGCTCGGACGCCATCGTGGTGGCCGGCACCACCGGCGAGTCGCCGACCCTGACCGACGAGGAGAAGCTGCGCCTGGTCCGGACCGTCAAGGAGGCGGTGGCGGGCCGCGCCCAGGTGGTGGCGGGTACCGGGACCTACGACACCCGCCACTCCATCCACCTGACCCGGGAGGCCGAGCGCGCCGGCGCCGACGGCTTCCTGCTGGTCAACCCCTACTACAACCGCCCGTCCCAGGACGGGCTGTACGCCCACTTTCGGGCGGTGGCCGAGGCGACGACCAAACCCTGCATCCTCTACAACATCCCCGGCCGCACCGGGGTCAACTGCCTGCCGGACACCATCGCCCGGCTGGCCCAGATCCCCAACATCGTGGCGGTCAAGGAGGCCAGCGGCAGCCTGGACCAGGCGTCGGAGGTCCGGGCCAAGACCCCGCCGACCTTCGACATCTACAGCGGCGACGACAGCCTGACCCTGCCCATCCTGTCGGTGGGAGGGTGCGGGGTCGTCAGCGTGGCCAGCCACCTGGTGGGCCCCGACATCCAGGAGATGATCCGGTCCTACGAGCGGGGCGACGTGGGCCGGGCCCGGCAGATCCACCTGCGCCTGTTCCCGCTGTTCAAGGTCCTGTTCATCACCACCAACCCGGTGCCGGTCAAGGCCGCCCTCAACCTCAGCGGGGTTCGGGTGGGCGCGCCCCGACTGCCCCTGGTGGAGGCCACGGCGAAGGAGAAAGAGCAGATCGCAGCCGTCCTGCGCCAGCTGGCGCTGGTGGCGGCGTAGGAGCGGAAGCGCAAAAACGCGGAAGCGCGGAAACGCGAAATGAAACTCCCTCTCCCCCTCGGGGGAGAGGGCGCGGGTGAAGGGGACAGTCACCTTCAACCTTCAACCTCCAACCTTCAACGCATTTAGGAGGGGGAGAGGGCGCGGGTGAGGGGGTTCCCTTCAACCTTCAACCTCCAACCTTCAACCTTCAACGACAGTAAACATATGAACCGCACGGCAGCACTGGAGGTCCTGCACGAGCAGATCCGCCGCTGTCAGCGCTGCCCCCTGCACCGCACCCGCACCCAGGCCGTGCCCGGGGAAGGACCCGCGGACGCGCGGGTCATGCTGGTCGGCGAAGCCCCCGGTCGGCAGGAGGACCTTCAGGGCCGCCCGTTCGTGGGAGCGGCCGGCCGGTTCCTGGACTCGCTGCTGGCATCGGCGGGCCTGGACCGCGCGCAGGTGTACATCACCAACGTCGTCAAGTCCCGTCCATATGTCGGTCCCCCGCCCGGCCGCAACCGCGCGCCCTCTGCCGACGAGATCGCCGCCTGCCGCCCGTGGCTGGACGAGCAGCTGCGCATCATCCGCCCGGCGGTGGTGGTCACCCTGGGCCAGGTGGCCCTGGACTACTTCCTGCCCGGCCGCCGCCTGGCCGACGTCCACGGCCGCCCGGTGCGCGTCGGGGAGCGGGTGATCCTGCCCCTGTACCACCCGGCCATGGCCCGGTACGGACAGCGCTGGCAAACCCTGCTGCGCCGCGAGTTCTCCCGGGTGCGCCGCCTTCTGCCCGCCCGCTCCAGAGCCCCCGCGCGCCCGCGGTGACCGCAGGCCGCGGCCCGTCTGCCGCACATGACGCGGGCGAGCAGGAAATGTTCTTTCGGGCAGTGAAACTACAAGGCCGATCGTCGCGCGGCACAGGATGCCCGACCCGTGTTCGTGGACGTCCACACCCACATCTACCCTCACCCGTACGTGGACCGACTGAGGCGCCAGAGGGGCCTGCCGCGGGTGGAGACCCAGGGCGGGCGAGACGTTTTCGTCATTTTCCCCTCCGAAGAGGGCGGGGACAGACCCGCCCGGGGGCGTCCGATGGACGCCACGTACGTGAGCATCGAGGCCAAACTCGAGTGGATGGCCGAGCACGGGATCGTCCACTCGGTGGTCTCTCTGGGCAATCCCTGGTACGACTTTCTGCCGGCGGACGAAGCGCCGGCTGTCGCCCGGGAGGTCAACGACATCCTGCTGGCGTACAGCCGCGCCTACCCCGACCGCATCAGCGTCCTGTGCGCGCTGCCCGTGCAGGACCTCTCTGCGGCCCTGACCGAGCTGGACCGGGTCGTCCAGGCGGGGGCCCGGGGCGTCATCCTGTCCACCCGGCCGGCGGGAATGCGCCTGGACGACCCCCGCCTGCGGCCTCTACTGGAGCGGCTGCACCAGCACCGCTGCCCGGTCCTGCTGCACCCCCATGCCACGGTCGGCGGGGACGACCTGTCCGGCTACGACCACGGGCTGCCCCTGGTGTTCGGGTTCCCCTTTGAGACGACCGTGGCCGTCGCGCGCCTGATCCTGTCGGGCGCGCTGGACGCATGGCCCGGGCTCACCCTCATCGCGGCTCACGCGGGAGGGACGCTCCCCTACCTGGCCGGGCGGCTGGACGTCTGGTACGCCTCGGTGGGAGGCAGCTGGCTCCACCACAGGCCCGGCGCCTACCTCCCGCGGCTGTACTACGACATCCTGACCTACCACGCCCCGGCGGTGCGGTGTGCCCTCCTGACCGCGGGCCCGGAGCGTCTGATGTTCGGATCGGACCACCCGTTTGGCATCGCCGACGCGGGCGCCGTGCGGGCGTCCCTGAACGCCCAGGACCTGGACGACGCCGACCGTCGGCGCATCGCCGTCACCAACGCCGTGGAACTCTTCCGCCTGCAGGACAGGGTGCCGGCCGTCCACCGCTCCGGGTAGGCGGCAGACGGTCGCAGGGACCATCACCGCAAGGAGGTGACATGCATGGTGAGGCGCGCATGGACGGCGGGGGTTCTGGTGGGGCTGCTGGCGGTGTCGGTCGCGGCCGCCCCGGGGGTGCCCGCGGTGAAGGTGGGGACCCTGTACCAGACCCACTCGGCGTCGACGTTTGATCCGCTCCTGCCCGACCTGGCCCGCCGCCGGGGCATCGAAGTACAGGTGATTCCGTTCCGCCGCTACGCCGAGATCCAGATTGCCCTGGCCACCGGGCAGATCGACATCGGAGCCTTCGGCTACGCCAACATCCCCCTGATGGCCGAGCAGGGGGTGCGCAACGTGCAGATCATCGCCGGGCAGTCCAGAGGAGGGCAGGGCATCACCCTGCGCAGCGGCCTCACCGTCCGCACCTGGAAGGACCTGGAGGGTCTGCGCCTGGGCAGCGCGCCCAACAGCACCGTGGAGAACATGGTGAAGGTCGCCATGCGGGAGAACGGTGCCGACTGGGGCAAGGTCCGGTGGGTGGCGTTCTCCACCATGGGACCGGAGGTCCTGCAGGCCCTGAAGACGGGCGCCATCGACGGCTTTGTGGGGTGGGAGCCGGCGCGCGCCGCGGCTGCCGTGGAGGGGTACGGCGCCTACGCCCCCCTGCGGCTGGAGGAGACTCCCCTGCGGAACGTCAACGGACTCATCGGCGCGAATACCGGGTTTCTGAGCCGCGCTCCCGATGGCGCGATCCGGTTCCTGCAGGCGTACGTGGAGGCCACCGAGACCCTGGTGAACAACCCCGAGGCGTGGGCCCAGCTGGCCGTCAGCAAGACCGGTGCCAGCCTGGAGGTCACCCGCGTCGCCATCCAGAACTCGGAGCTCACCTACCTGATGTACCGGGACGCCGCCCGGCGGCTGGCTGCGGCTATGGCGGAATTCGGTCTCACCCGGGCGAACCACGCCGACCAGGTGGACCTATACATGAACTACACGTACCTGATGCGGGCGACGGGGAAGGACAAGGCAGCCCTGGGATGGCGGTAGGCATGATCCTGCGCCGGATCGTCACCCCCGCGGCGGTAATCCTTCTGTGGGAGGGTCTCGCGCGGGCCGGCGCCCTGGACGTACGCTTCATCCCCCCGCCGACCCGGGTGGCGGCCACCTGGGTGGTGTGGGTGGCGGGCGGTGGCCCGGCGGCGGACCCCTACTCGGGGACCTGGCTCCTGGCCGCCCGGGACAGTGCCATCCGCGTGATGCTGGGATTCCTCATCGCCGCCGCGGCGGGAGTCGCCGCCGGCGCCCTGGTGGGGTGGTACCGGGCGGCCGAGGACCTGCTGGACCCGCTCGTTCAGGTCGCCCGGCCCATCCCCATCACGGCCTGGGTGCCGTTTGCCATCATCTTCTTCGGGTTCTACACCGCCTCCGCCGTCTTTCTGATCGCCCTGGGCGCGTTCTTCCCCATCTTCGTCAACACCTCGGCGGGCGTCCGGCGCGTGCCGGCCGTCCTGGTGCGCGCGGCCCGCATGCTGGGGACGCCCCCGGGTCTGCTGCTGCCCCGGGTGGCGCTGCCGGCCGCGCTGCCCTACGTGGTGACCGGGTGCCGCATCGGCATGGGCGCCGCCTGGGTCCTGGTGATCGTCTCGGAGATGGTCGCGGTGAAGTCGGGGCTGGGCTACTCCCTGTGGAACGCCTACTATTTTCTGCGCATGGACCTCATCATCGCCGCCATGGCCAGCGTGGGCGGGCTGGGCTTTCTGGCCGACCGCCTGCTGATCTGGGCCACCCGGCCCCTGCTGCGGTGGAGCGAGGGAGACTGACCCGTGCAGGTGGTGGTGGACGGGGTCGTCAAGCGGTTCGTGGACGCCCGCAGGGGCCGGGATGTCCTGGCGCTGGACGGGGTCAGCTGCCAGATTCGGGAACGGGAGTTCGTCACCGTCCTGGGACCGTCCGGGTGCGGCAAGTCCACGCTGCTGAACATCCTGGCGGGATTTGAGGAGCCGACCGCAGGCACGGTCCTGGTGGCGGGCAAACCGGTCCGGGGGCCCGGGCCCGACCGCGGGGTGGTGTTCCAAGAGTACGCCCTGTTCCCCTGGCTGACCGTGGAGGAGAACATCGCGTTCGGCCTGCGCAACAAGAAGGTGCCGCCCGACACGCGGCGCCGCCTGGTCCGGGACGCCATCGCCCTGGTCGGGCTGGGCGGGTTCGAGCACCGCTACCCGCGGGAACTGTCAGGCGGCATGCGCCAGCGGGTGGGGCTGGCCCGGGTCCTGGTCATGAATCCGTCCATCCTCCTACTGGACGAGCCGTTCGCCGCCTTAGACGCCCTGACGCGGCAGCTCATGCAGGACCAGCTGCTGGAGGTCTGGACGTCCACCCGGACCACGGTAGTGCTGGTGACCCACAGCGTGGACGAGGCCCTGGTCCTCTCCGACCGCATCTACGTCATGTCCGCCCGCCCGGGACGCATCATCCAGGTCGTGGACGTTCCGCTGCCCCGTCCTCGCGACCTCGCGTCCCTGGAGCTCAACGCCCTGCGCGCGCAGATCCACCGCCTGATCGCCGCCGAGGTGCGCCGCAGTTTCGAAGAGCAACTCCTGGTCCGAGAGGGTTCTTTCCCGCCCGTCGGGAACACGCAGTCCCGGTGACGGAGGGACACGCCCACCGAGGACCCCTGCCTCCGGACCTGCACCGGGCGCCGGCCGCCTTCCACCGCAATAACTCCTCCCGTTTCTGGCGATCGAGTTTATTGAGCAGGAATCTACGATTCTCCTGCCGAAACCGCCAGGGAATGTCCGCAGGAGTGCACCGGCGATCATGACGGAACTGTGAGAAGACGGAGGAGAGATATGGAAGGATCCAATCCCACCCTTGATGTGGGGGCGTCCTTCCGCGAGGTCTTCCGTGCGGCAACGGGGCAAACGCCCTACCCGTACCAGGCAGATATGGCGACTGGGGTGGACCTGCCAAATCTGCTCAGGGTGCCGACCGGATCGGGCAAAACGGCCGCCGCCGTCCTCGGATGGCTGTATCGCAGGCGTTTTCACAAGGACGAGAGGTTACGCGAACGAACGCCTCGGCGTCTCGTCTATTGCCTGCCCATGAGGGTCCTCGTGGAACAGACCGTCGACGTGATTCGCGACTGGCTGAAGCGTCTGAATCTAACCGACCAAATTGTTGTGTACCAACTCATGGGGGGCGTGGTGCAGGAAGATTGGGTACAACGACCCGCGCGTGACGCGGTCCTCGTAGGAACTATGGATATGCTTCTGTCCCGCGCACTCAACCGCGGTTATGCGGTGGGACGGTCACGATGGCCGGTTGAGTTCGGTCTCCTGCACAACGACTGCTTGTGGGTGCTCGACGAGGTGCAGCTCATGGGCAATGGTCTGGCGACCTCGGCGCAGCTCGCAGCCTTCCGCGAGAAGCTTGGTACCCTGCGGCCGTGTCACTCGATGTGGATGTCGGCCACGGCTGCCCTTGAGTGGCTTCGCACCGTCGATCACCACGGATCGTTGTCCGAACTTCACCTCACCAAAGAGGATCTCACCGGCGGCCTCGGAGAGCGCCTGCACGCCCCTAAGACCCTCAGGAGGATGAAGGTGAGCCGCTGGCCGGAAGAAGGTCCACGGCATGTCCTGGACCTCCACCGGCCCGGAACGCTCACCCTCGTGGTGGTGAATACCGTGGAGCGGGCCCGCAAGATCTTCGACGGCCTTGGGCGCCTGACGCCCGCGGGGGTCGAACTGCGACTCCTCCACTCCCGGTTTCGGCCTCCGGACCGGCGCGCGGCGGTGAAGGAAGTGCTCGCACCAACAACCGGCGAGGGCCGCATCGTGGTGGCAACCCAGGTGGTCGAAGCCGGCATTGATCTCTCGGCGGCGACCCTTATAACCGAGCTCGCCCCATGGGGATCCCTTGTCCAGCGTTTCGGGAGATGCAATCGCTTTGCCGAGCACGCCGACGCCACAGTCGCATGGGTAGACCTTCGTACGGAGAAGGAAGCGGCCCCATACTTCTGGGAAGAGTTGACCGAAGCCCGGAAGGAGCTTGAGACCCTTGAGGGCAGATCGGTGAGCCCCGCGGTACTGGAGAGTCTCGGACCGGGCCGCCCGCCTCAGGTCCGCCATGTCATCCGACGAATGGACTTGGTGGATCTCTTCGACACCGAATCCGACCTGGCCGGCAACGACGTGGATGTATCCCGCTTCATCCGCGACGACGCTGACGTGGATATCCACATTTACTGGAGACGGTGGGACGGCGACCATCCGCCACCGGATTTTCGCGCCCCATCCCCCGAGGAACTGTGCCCGGTCCCCGCGTGGGAGGTGCGCCAATTCCTTGAGAACCGAGGGCGGAGCAGGCGGGAAGCCGACGCGTACATCTGGGACCACCTGGAGCGCCAATGGCGCACCGTCGCGAGCAACGATCTGCGGCCTGGGATGACCGTCCTGCTGGCGGCCGAGGTCGGCGGGTATGCTCCCCGGGTAGGCTGGAACCGAGAGCTGCGCACACCGGTGGACCCTCTGAAGCAGGCAGACGGACCGGCCGAGCCCGAAGATAGTATCGAGGATGATCCCGTCGAGGAGGTGGCTGGGGCGTGGGTGCCGCTGGTCGAACACCTACGTCGCGTACGGGATCACGTTGCGCGACTCTTGGATGAGCTCGGACTCGTGCTGGAGGATTGGGAACGCCAAGCCGTCCTATCCGCAGCCCTGTGGCATGATGTAGGCAAGGCTCACAACGTCTTCCAGGAAGCGTTGCTGCAGCTCGCGACCGAGTCCGAGCGGGCGGATCGTCGCAACCAGGTGTGGGCAAAGGCAAAAAGCGGCCGAGGTCACCTCGTCTATGGACGTCGTTACTTCCGCCACGAGCTGGCCAGCGCTCTCGCGCTACTGGCGAGTCCGATGGAGGTGCACGGTCTTCAGGGCGCGGCTCTTGACTTGGCCGCCTATCTGGTCGCCGCTCACCACGGGAAGGTCCGCCTGGCGATTCGAGCCTTACCCGGAGAACGTCGACCGAACGACCCCGGGCGACGCTTCGCTCGAGGCGTATGGGACCGCGATGAGATAGGGCCGCTGAGGTTGGACGGGATAACGTTGCCACGGCTCGTGTTACATCTTTCCCCGATGGAGGCGGGCCGGGGGCCGGACGGACAGCCCTCCTGGGCAGAGCGGGCACTGCGCTTACGCGATCAGCTCGGGCCTTTTCGGCTCGGCTTTCTTGAGGCGCTGGTGAGGCTCTCGGACTGGGAGGCCAGCGCGGAAGAGCGAGAAGAAAGCGATGCCTGACGTGCGGCTGGAGGGGTGTCGGCCCGAACCTCTGGCGAGCTACCTGAAGGCCTTGGGGGTGCTGCGGATCGTGGCCGAGCAGGTAGACCCGGAGGCTCGGGGGCACTGGTGGCATGACATCTTCGTCTTGTCGAGCTCCTTGGATGAAGAGGGCCTCGTTCAGTTTTTCGTCGAGAAGTACCGGCCTACCCCGATCGTGGCGCCCTGGAACAAAGATAGCGGGTTCTACAGAAAGGACACGCCAATCGACATCATCGCCTCTTCCGCAGACGGCCGTCTCTCGGAGTTCCGTGAAGTGATTGCCATCGCCCGTCACCTCATCAAGGAGTTCGGGTGGTCCGACAAGCCAGGGGGCGGGGACGAAAAAGTCGCGTTCGTCGCGGTCCTGCGGGCGCGTTTGCCCGAGAGGTCTGTACGATGGCTGGACGCGCTTGTGGCAGTGGCCGGTGACGCTACGTGGGCTCCGGCGTTCGTGGCGGGCGGGGTGGACGGGAGGTTCGAATTTACGCGGGTTTACGCTGAATCTATCGTCCGCATCTGCGGGCTGGAGAGCGGACGCCGTCAAAAGATACGGCCATCTTCTGAGGGTCTGCGCGCGGCCCTCTTCGGCGTGGCCGAGCCCGCCGCGAAGATCAATGCGACGGGCGGTCCGCTCGCACCGGCGAGCGTCGACGCTCCGAACGCTGCTCAGGGCTATGTGGGCCGCAAGCAGCTAAACCCGTGGGACTTTGTGCTCGGCATGGAGGGCGCTCTCCACCTGTCGGGAGCTGTCTCGCGGCGATTCGGCCCAGTGGGTTCCACGCGCGCGGCTTTCCCGTTCACGGTCGACCCTGCCGGCGCCGGGTACACGAGCGCTGGCGTGGAACCATCCCGTGGCGAGATCTGGGTCCCGCTCTGGGAGCGACCCATGACAGCCAGGGAACTCTCGTATCTGTTCCGAGAAGGTCGGGCGGAATGGCGCGGGCGGCCCGCTACGACGGCCACCGACATGGCCCGGGCTATCGTGAGCCTCGGCGTGGACCGCGGTCTGAACGAGTTCCGTCGCTTCGGTGTCCAGGGGCGAAGCGGGCGAATGCACCTCGCCATTCCATTGGGGCGCTGGCCGGTTGTTGACCGTCCGGAGGCGGAGCTCCTGGCGAAGTTAGACGAATTTCTCTCGGCCCTGCGTCGGGCAACCATGCGGACCGACGCGCCGGGTGCCCTCACCGAATCCACTCGGCGCCTGGAAGCCGCGATTCTTAACTACGCTTCCTACGGGGGACGGGACCGACTCCTTGAGGTCCTGCTCGCGACATCCCGAGCCGAGCTCACTTTGGCTCGCCGATTGGCTCGCCGACCGAGCACTCGACCCCGGGGTTTCCCCCGACCCCTCCCGGGACTGTCCAGGGACTGGATTGCAGTTTGTGATGACGGGTCTCCCGAGTTCGAACTGGCCGCGTCCATCGCCTCGCTCCGCCCGGCCGTGCGCGGTCCTGGAGAGTTCCGTCGACATATCGAACCGGTCGTCCGCCGGGGCGATAGCTGGGCATGGGCTGAGTCCACCCCGCACGAGGTGGTCTGGAGCGGTCGGAATACGCTGCGCGACCTGGCCGCGGTCTTGGAAAGGCGCCTCGTGGACGCGAACCGCGAGGGTGTACCCCTGCCGGTCGACGGCCATCTTCGCGTTCACCCGGCATCCGTGGCTGCGCTTCTCGAGGGGGAGATCGATCTGGAGCGCCTGGGGCGACTGGCGGAGGGGTTGGCGCTTGTGGACTGGGAGGGCGTCGGTTCGAGAGCTGGTCATGTGAGGCCGGTGATCCCCCGTCGCCAGCCGGAGGCACCGGTGCCCGCAGCCTACGCTGTCCTGAAGCTGGTGTTTGTCGGGCGCCCGATCCACGTTGGCGCCCTGGATGTCGCTGTCCGTCCCGACCCATCAATCCTGAGGTTGCTCCGGGCAGGTGACATTTGGGGAGCGGTCACGCGAGCCACCCGGCGACTGCGGGTCGCGGGGCTGGTCGTGCGCGGGATTCCCGAAGAGATCATACGTTCGCCAGCGATCCCGGACCACGATCTCGGACGGCGTCTCCTCGCCGCCTTGATTGTTCCCGTCCTTGAGACCCCGCTGGTGAACGCGGTACTCGAGGTGGAAGAAGAGACGATGGAGGAGGGAGCGTCATGGGCCTACTTGAGGTGAATGCTCCGCGGATCCTGATCGAGGCCGACCTCTGGCCAGTCCAGGGGGAGCGGTTCCAGCCGACCGGATTCCCCGATCTGGGCCCGGCGGCCTACCGCCTGCCGGACGGCACGGAGAAGCTCCTGGTGGAATCGCCGCAGTCGATGGCCAACCGGTTGGAGGCGGTGTGCTGGGATGAGGCCCGAAACGACCTGGTCGGAGACCTCCAGGGCCTCCCTTACGTACGCATCGACCTCGGGAGGTTCGGGATCACGTCGTCGATCCTCGAGTTCCACCGGTTAAACTCGCCGTACATCTGGGAACTCGACGGGGACGAACGCCGCCAGCAATTTCACAAGTCCGTCTCTGAGGCACTCGGAGTGGAGGGCCAGCGCCGCCGAGGGCGCCAAACCGGCAAGGCGACCAAAGAGCGTGCGGAGGTCCCCGGGGTCGTGGATATACGGAAGCTTGCGGCGCTGTGTCTCCGGTACGACCCTAACTCTATCGTCCACGGGGTCTTCCTCGAAAAAGTGGCGGGGCGCTTTCGTCTGCCCCGGGCCCTATCGTCATTCATCGAGGCGACCCGAGTCACACCTGCGGAGTCCGGGGGGGCGAAGTTAGACCGCGTCTTTCCAGCAGCGGATCAGAACCGAGGCATCCGATCTGAAGAAGGCTTCACTAACGTTACCTTTCCTCGTACTGAGTTTACCGCGGAACGCATCACCGCCTACTTCAACTTCGACGCCGCGTTGGTTGCGTCGTACGGTCTCCCGCCGGAGGGCGAGCGACTCATACGCACCCTCGCATTGTGGAAGGTCCGCCGGTTCCTCGATGGCGGGCTGCGGCTCCGGAGCGCGTGCGACCTCGATTGCAAGGAGGTGCGGGTGATCCGCCCCGACGGAGAGGCCCTGCCGAATACGGCAGAGCTAGGCGCCGCCGTGAAGGAAGCCATCAAGGCGTGCCGGAAAGCGGGTCTCTTCGTGGAGCCGCCCGTGACGGAGATCGCCACAGTCGTGCCCGACCGAGCCGCCAAGCGCGAACGTGACGAGGACGTGGAGGAGAGCTCGTAGCGGCCGGGGACTCGGGTGCACGGGGAGGTGGGACGATGCCGACCGCCATCGAGATCCAGTTTCTCACCGGTCGGTTCCACGCCACGCCGTGGGGATACCACGTCAACGAGGCGGCCCTGGAGTGGCCGCCGTCTCCATGGCGCCTAGCACGGGCCCTGGTGGCGGGAGCGATGCGGGTGGGGCTGAATCCAGGTGTCTCTCGGCGGCTCCTGGAGCCCTTCCTTCAACCGCCCTCCTACTGGCTGCCGGATGTCTCCGCCGCGCACACGCGCCAGTACATGCCCTGGGAAAAGAACCGCGGGGAGACCGAGCGGGTCATGATTTTCGACGCCTTTGTTATCGTGCCAGCCCCGCTCGTGGTGGCGTGGCCCGGGGACGTGGCAAACCCGAGCCTGCTGGTCCGCGTCCTGGATGCAGTGGGATACCTGGGTCGGTCGCAATCCTGGACCGATCTCCGCCTTGTGGAGCTTCCATCCGGACCGCCCAACTCGCTGCCGCTCAAGCCCGACGAGCGCGTCGGCGAGCACGAGGAGGCGACCCTCCTCCTCGTCCCCGACCCCTACAAAAACGACGCCTTTGACGCCCTGCTTGCCACCACCGACAAGGTGCGGGCCGCCGGGCTCGACCGACCTCCGGGGACCCGCTGGGTCCGTTACCGCCGCCCGCGGATCATGGTCGATCCGCCCCCCAAGCCCGAGCTGCGGCGGGGGGCGGGTGCCACCCCCACCGTCGCCTTCTATCTGATTCAGTCAGCCGCCCGGCTACCCCTTACCGAATCCCTCACAGTGACGGAACTCCTCCGGCGAAGTGCCATGGCCTGGTACGGGCGGCTGAATGAGGGGACTAGCTCCCCGGTCCTTTCCGGAAAGGACGCCTCGGGTCGGCCGCTGGAGGGCCACCGGCATGCCTTCTACTTGGCCCTCGACGAAGACGACGACCGCCGCGTAGACCGGTTGGTGGTCTATGCGCCCATGGGATTCGGGCGTGCCGAGCGGGAGGCCCTGAGGCGCGTCCGAATCCTTAAACCGGGCCGCGGCCGGCCTCCACTTCACCTTCACCTCGTGGGATTCGGCACCCCGGAGGGGTTCACCTCGCCTGTGTTCGGCCCCGCCCGGCGCTGGCGGTCCCACACTCCCTTCCTGCTCGTCCGCCATCCCAAGATGCGGGGAGGGAGCGACGACCGACGGCTGGTGGACGACCCGGTTGCGCAGGTTGTGCTCGAGCTCGAGCGCCGAGGACTGCCTGCTCCGTCGAACGTGCGGCCGGTGCGGGGTGCGCGTTTCCGCTGGCTCGAGTATCGCACACACCGGCGTGGCGATCCCGGTCCACCAGGTGCCTGGGGCTTCGAGGTGGAGTTCGCGGAGCCCGTCCGGGGTCCCCTCGCTCTCGGCCGCCACTGCCACTTTGGCCTGGGCCTGTTCCTGCCTGCCGACTCATCACCTCCGTGACTCTCCTCGGTGTCCGAGCTCGAGAGCCCCAGTATGTACGCAAAGGGATCCACTCCAAATTTGGCTGTGGTCAGGAGCACGACCCGGAGCCGGAGTTACGATGAGCCTTAAGGACGGCCTGTCGGCGCCCGGGTAGCCCGCAGTCCGAAGGGAAGAGCGCCATGTCGTGTTCTGCCTGCTCTGAGTACCGCGGTCTTCCTCCTCGGAACAGGGCGGACCTACGGAATGATAGATCGGAGGCATCGGGAATGATCGGGCAGGAACCGGAGCTAATCCCTGCGGCCATGGTCCGTAAGTACGCCTATTGTCCGAGGCTCTTTTACCTGGAGTTTGTGCACCGTGAATGGTCCGAGACTGAGGACACTCTACGGGGCGAGATATTACATCACCGGGTTGATGAAGAGTCTGGACGAATGCCCCAACCGCGTGACTTGTCTCACGAAGACCGTCTGGAGGCGCGATCTGTGAACCTCTCGGCCCCTCGTCTCCGCCTCATTGCTCGGTTCGACGTGGTGGAAAGCAGGGACGGGTCGGTTTGGCCTGTCGACTATAAGAAGGGGGCGCCAGGTCCCGAAGGCCCGAGGGACTCGGATGTTCTCCAGCTCTGCGCTCAAGGCCTTGTACTTCGGGAGAATGGGTACCGCTGCGAGATGGGGGTAATCTACTATGCCGAGGTCAAGAGACGCATAGAAGTCCCGTTCGATAACGCGCTTGTGGAGCGCACGCTTGCTGCGTTGACAGAAATGCTGAGGGTTGCAGTGCAACCACTCCCCCCACCGCCGCTCGTCGACAGCCCCAAGTGTCCGCGATGCAGTCTCGTAGGCATCTGCCTGCCCGACGAGGTCAATCTTCTCCGGGGTGCCGTTGGCAAGGAGGTGCGGCGGCTCGTCCCCGCCCGCGACGAAGCTGGACCTCTTTATGTCGTCACCCAGGGCGCCACCATCGGGAAGACAGGAGAACGGCTGGTCATCCGCGCTCCGGACACGGAACCTCAAGAGGTACGACTCATCGACGTCTCCGAAGTGTCTGTATTTGGAAACGTTCACCTGACCTCCGGCGCCATCAGAGCGTTGGCCGACCGGGGCATTCCGGTGATGCACCTGACATACGGTGGGTGGCTGGTTGCGGTCACGACGGGCCCCGCGCAGAGAAACGTGCAGGCGCGGCTGGCCCAGTACCGGACCGCTGCTGACGATGGTCGTTCGTTGCGAATTGCCCGATCTATCGTTTCGGGGAAGATCCGGAACCAGCGAACCATGCTCCGACGCAACCACCGAGCCCGACCGACAGATGTGCTTGCCCGCCTGGATCATCTGGCGGCACAGGCCGAGCGAGCCAGGAGCTCGGGGCACCTGCTGGGAATCGAGGGGAACGCGTCGCGCCTCTACTTCGAATGCTTCGCCGGCATGCTGAAGGAAAATGCCGACTTTGACTTTACCGCAAGGACGCGGCGTCCTCCCACCGATCCTGTCAACGCCCTGCTGTCGTTCCTGTACTCGCTCCTCGCCAAGGACTGTGTGAGAGCGGTTCTGGCCGCCGCGCTCGACCCGTACATCGGGTTTTTCCACCGGATACATTACGGACGGCCTTCGCTGGCGCTGGACCTCGCCGAGGAGTTCAGACCGATTATCGCAGACTCGGTTGCGGTAACGGTGCTAAATACCGGAACGGTGAAAGGCGAGGACTTCATCCGGCGGGGGCCAGCCTGCGCCCTGAAGGACCATGCCCGAAGACGGGTACTGGACGCCTATGAAGCGCGCATGGAGACCTTGATCCGCCATCCTCTCTTTGGGTACTCCGTCAGCTACCGCAGGATCCTGGAACTCCAGGCGCGGCTACTGGCCAGGGTGGTACTGGGGGAACTGAAGTCCTACCGCCCGTTCACGACGCGATGAGAGATACTCGGCGGCATCGGTTTGTGGTATGTTACGACGTCCGAGAGCCCAAACGACTGCGGCGGACTCACGACAGATTGCTCGGTTACGGAGACCCGTTGCAGTACTCGGTTTTCGTGTGTGATTTGTCCGCGACGGAGAGGTTGCTGATGGAAGAGGCGGTCCGAAAGGTCGTCAAACTGTCGGAGGACGCCGTCCACGTCATCGACCTCGGCCCGCTTCGCGGACGTGGAAGCCTGCGGATTCGATCTCTTGCGGGGGGATTCGCAGAAGTTCCAACGAAGCATAAGGTTGTTTAGGCGGGCTGGTCGAACCTTGACAATCGAATAACGAATAATGGGTAAGCGAGCGACGAGGTGGTGTCCGGAAAGACTGGCGCCGCTCGCGCGTCGGAATTCCGCATCAGGCCGGGGTTGCGCTGGTTTCTCCCGCGGCCGAGCCCGGGGATCCTCCGAAAATCAAAGGGGGGTCTCGCAAGCGGACGCGGGAAACCGCGCCAGAAGCCTGTTCCCGCGACCGCCATTTCCGCGGTCGAAAGACCGCGGCCCCATTGAAGCCCCAAGGCTCTCGCTCCCTACGGCTGGGTGCCGGGCGATTTCCGCGGTCGAAAGACCGCGGCCCCATTGAAGCAGCTGCCATGCGGTCACCCCGTGGCTGCTGTATATGCATTTCCGCGGTCGAAAGACCGCGGCCCCATTGAAGCGTCTGGGGGAAGGTGTCCCTGTGGGGCCGGGTTGTCGATTTCCGCGGTCGAAAGACCGCGGCCCCATTGAAGCGGAGTCCTGGC
>JBBIUY010000046.1:0-18814 GCA_037440005.1 Armatimonadota bacterium
TTCTGAAAGATGAAGTTGCCCAAACTGTAGAAGATCGGGCGCCCCCGGTACACCTCGATCCCGCGCAGCCGGTGTGGCCCGTGCCCGATCACCGCGTCGCAGCCGGCCTCGATGCACCGCCGACAGAACTCACGGTGGAACGCCGGCACCGCATCGGGATCGCCGCCGGCCATCTCGTGCGCGTGGAACGACAGCAGCACGGCATCCGCCTGGCGGCGGGCGTCGCGCACGTGCCGCAGGATCTCGTCGACGTCCCGCTGGTTGACCTCCCAGGCCTCGCCGGCGCGGCGCCCCTCGCGGAACTTCACCGGCCCGATGGAGAGCACGCCCTCGGGGTCCGGCGCCCGAAAGCCCAGGGCGACTTCGTAGCGGCGGACCTGGTCGACCTTGGTGCGCGCCACCAGGGCCCGCAGCTGCGCCATCGTCCGGGGTGGGACGACGGTGTACTCCTCGTACCGCAGACAGTTGGCGCCGGGGCGTCCGGGGCTGTCATGGCGTCGCAGGCCAGCCCGGTAGCCCGCGCCCTGCGTGGCCGTCGCCACCGCCAGCAGCGCGACCTTGCCCGCCGGCAGGTCGAGGTACGCGGGCAGGCGCGCCTCAGCGAGGTCACGGCCAGCGCCCGCGTGGCAGACGCCAGCGGCATCGCACACCCGGGTGGTCTCCAGCACCCCGTCCGGTCCCCAGTCGCCCGCGTGGTTGTTGGCCCGGGCGAACAGGTTGAAGCCCATCGCCACCAGATCGTCCAGGCAGCCTGCGGGCGCTGTGAGATAGGTGCCGCTCCAGCCCGCCGCCGGCGCCCCCACGCCGTTGGCAAACGAGACCTCCAGGTTGGCGAGGCGCGCATCGGCGGAACGCAGCACGGCCAGGAGGGCGTCGTACCCCGCCCCGGCCCAGCGCGTCACCCGCCGGGTGATCAGCGCGTCGCCCACCGCCGCGTACCGCATCGGGACCTCCCTCCGCCGTCCTCAGCCGCACCCGACGACTGCACTCACCACCACAGCCGGCGGACGACCAGGTCGCTCCCCACGCGCCGTCACGCCACGCACGCTGCGACGGTCTCCGGGGCGGCACGTCCGGTTCATCCCACACGAGATGCTCGAAGTCCCTGCTCCCCGGGCCGTCCGCACGGGCCCCCGGTCGGCCGCAGCGCGCGGACGCCGGCGGTGCTTGCGCGCGCTACCTGCACACTTGGCAGCGTACCGGTCAGAAAGACGTCGAGGGGAGGCATGCGCCTCCCCCCGACGTTGACTCCCGGCAGCGACCTACTCTCCCGCGCCGTTGCCAGCGCAGTACCATCGGCCCTGGAGGGCTTAACGACCGTGTTCGGAATGGGAACGGGTGTGGCCCCTCCGGCATAGCCACCGGGAATGCACGGCGACCCTCGTGGGCCGCCCACTGGCTGTGCACCGGTCTGAGAGTCGGACTACTGCACCCTCACAGGGTAGGCTCTCGATCGACGAGCCCCCAGACCGGCCACACATCCGCAAACCGGCGCGTTGCAGGCTCCGCACAGCTGCCCCTAGAGCAGGACAAGCCCTCGTCCTATTAGTACCGCTAGGCTGCGCCTTACGGCTTTACACCTGCGGCCTATCGACCTGGTAGTCTCCCAGGGGACTTACCCGGTTGACCCGGTGGGTGACCTCATCTTGGGGTGGGCTTCGCGCTTAGATGCTTTCAGCGCTTATCCCGTCCGGACATGGCTACCCGGCACGTGCCCTGGGCAGGACAACCGGTACACCAGAGGTCCGTCCACTCCGGTCCTCTCGTACTAGGAGCAGCTCCCCTCAAGTCACCTGCGCCCACAGTGGATAGGGACCGAACTGTCTCACGACGTTCTGAACCCAGCTCACGTACCGCTTTAATGGGCGAACAGCCCAACCCTTGGGACCTACTACAGCCCCAGGATGCGATGAGCCGACATCGAGGTGCCAAACCTCCCCGTCGATGTGGACTCTTGGGGGAGATCAGCCTGTTATCCCCGGGGTAGCTTTTATCCGTTAAGCCACGGCGCTTCCACTTGCCGCCGTAGGATCACTAGGCCCGGCTTTCGCCCCTGCTCGGCTTGTAGGCCTCACAGTCAAGCCCCCTTATGCCCTTACACTCGCCGCACGGTTTCCGACCGTGCTGAGGGGACCTTTGGGCGCCTCCGTTACCGTTTAGGAGGCGACCGCCCCAGTCAAACTGCCCACCTGCCACTGTCCCGAAGACCGGTGAAGTCCCCGGTTAGGACTTAGCCTTGCCAAGGGTGGTATTCCAAGGACGGCTCCACCGAGGCCGGAGCCCCGGCTTCTCAGCCTCCCACCTATCCTCTGCATGGTAAGACCAAATCCAATGACAAGCTGCAGTAAAGCTTCACGGGGTCTTTCCGTCCAGCTGCGGGTAGCCTGTGTCTTCACAGGCCGCACAACTTCGCCGAGTCTCTCGTCGAGACAGCGCTCAGCTCGTTACGCCATTCGTGCAGGTCGGAACTTACCCGACAAGGAATTTCGCTACCTTAGGACCGTTATAGTTACGGCCGCCGTTCACCGGGGCTTCAGTTCGGGGCGTCGCCCGGGGTTGCCCCCGGACTAACCCCTCCCTTTAACCTTCCGGCACTGGGCAGGCGTCAGCCCCTATACGTCGCCTTGCGGCTTAGCAGAGACCTGTGTTTTTGTTAAACAGTCGGCTGAGCCTATTCTCTGCGACCCCCTCGGGCTCCCGCTGTGCGCGGTCACCCTACCGGGGCACCCCTTCTCCCGAGGTTACGGGGTCATTTTGCCGAGTTCCTTGACGAGAGTTCTCTCGCGCGCCTGGGCACGTTGCGTGCCTGGCCACCTGTGTCGGTGTCCGGTACGGGCGCCCCGCACCCTCACCACGAGGCTTTTCTTGTCAGTGTGGGCTCAGCCCCTTCGCCCTCGCTTGCGCTCGGGCTCGTGTTCGCGTCTCGGCGTTAGCGGGGATCCGGATTTGCCTGAACCCCCCGCCTACCCGCTTAACCCGGGACAACCAGCGCCCGGTAGGCCTACCCTCCTGCGTCCCCCCGTGGCTGATGACGGGTACGGAGCGGGGCCGGAATGTCGACCGGCTGTCCATCGGCTACGCCTGTCGGCCTCGCCTTAGGTCCCGCCTAACCTTACGCGGACGAACCTTCCGTAAGAATCCTTGGCCTTACGGCGGACAGGATTCTCACCTGTCTTTTCGCTACTCATGCCGGCAGTCGCACTTCCGCCTCGTCCAGCAGTCCTTCCGGTCTGCCTTCACCCTAGCGCGGAACGCTCCCCTACCACCCGGCGCGGGACGACACCCGCGCCGGATCCGCAGCTTCGGTAGGTGGCTTGAGCCCCGGTGGATTTTCGGCGCAGCACCACTCGACCAGTGAGCTGTTACGCACTCTTTCAAGGATGGCTGCTTCTAAGCCAACCTCCTGGCTGTCTGGGCGGTGCCACTTCCTTTCCCACTTAGCCACCATTTGGGGACCTTAGCTGGCAGTCTGGGTTGTTTCCCTCTTGTCCGTGAAGCTTATCCCTCACGGACTCACTCCCGGCGAGCACCGCACGGCATTCGAAGTTTGGTTGGGTTCGGTACGGGTCCTCCCGCCCTAGCCCATCCAGAGCTCTACCACCGCGCGGCTCGGCGCCGAGGCGGCACCTCAATGCCTTTCGGGGAGAACCAGCTATCTCCGGGTTCGATTGGCATATCACCCCTACCCCCAGCTCATCCCATGGTTTTTCAACACCAACGGGTGCGGGCCTCCGCGGAGGGTTAACTCCGCTTCACCCTGGCCAGGGGTAGCTCACCCGGTTTCGGGTCTGCCGCGTGCGACTCCACCCCGGCCCCTCTCGCGAGGAGCCGGGGGCCCCTGAGGGGTGCGCCCTGTTCAGACTCGGTTTCCCTCCGCCTCCGGCCGTCGCCGGCCTTAGGCTCGCCACACGCGACAACTCACCGGCTCATTCTTCAATAGGCACGCCGTCAGGCATTCCGATCCTTGCGGATCGGCATAGCCCTCCGACTGATTGTGGGCACACGGTTTCAGGTTCTATTTCACTCCCCTCCCGGGGTTCTTTTCACCTTTCCCTCACGGTACTCGTGCGCTATCGGTCGCCAGGGGTGTTTAGCCTTGGAAGGTGGTCCTCCCGGCTTCCCACGGGATTCCCCGTGTCCCGTGGTACTCAGGAACGCCACCCAGGAAGTCCTCGCCGTGTCGCCTACGGGGCTGTCACCCTCTGCGGCCTGCCGTTCCAGGACAGTTCGGCTACAGCGAGGATTGCTCACTTCCCGGCCGGTCCGCAGCCCGGCCTGGTGGCGCCCTGCAACCCCGCGCGGACAACGCCTGCGGGCTTGAGCACCCGCGCGGTTTGGGCTGGTCCCCGTTCGCTCGCCACTACTAGGGGAATCTCGGTTGATTTCTCTTCCTCCCGGTACTAAGATGTTTCAGTTCCCGGGGTGCCCTCCGCACCGCCTATGGATTCAGCGGTGGGTTCTGCGGTATGACCCGCAGGGGGTTTCCCCATTCGGAGACGGCCGGATCGACGGTTGCTCGGCACCTCCCCGGCCCTTTCGCCGCCGACAGCGTCCTTCATCGGCCCCTGGCGCCAAGGCATCCACCGTGCGCCCATACTAGCTTGCCACCCGCTTTAGGAGTAGCTGTCTAGAGCCTGCTCTGCCCCCTCGCGCCTGCACACCCAGGCACGACGGGCCCCATCCGGCGATGGGGAACGGTTCCAGACGCCTCGGGAACGTCCGAAACCCTGCGCGCTCGGTTGTCAAGGTGCCTGTCCGGGGAATCCGGACGGCCTGCCAGGCACAAAAAGAGGGGATGGGCAACCATCCCCTTCGGTGCCCATCACGATCCACGTATTCGGTTAGCCGCTCGGCGTCCCGATGATCCGTGGTCCCTCCCGTACCTTGCAGACCATCCTTCATTATAGGGCCGGCCGGGGAGTTGTCAAGGCGCGCTCCCCCCGGACTCGGACTCGTCGGACACGCGCACGGCCACCACCTCGCCGCGGGCGGTGACCTCGCCTCCGGCCATCACCCGGACGTCCACAACCACCTTGCGCCCGGACACCTCCCGGATGCGGCCGCGGACCTCCAGGGAGACTCCCAGCGGGGTCGGCCGCAAGAAGTCCACCCGCAGCGCGGCCGTCACGAAGCGGGGCGCCGGGCCCTGCCCGATCTCCCGGCCTTCGGCCCGCAGAGCGGCCGCCGCCGCCGACCCCGTCCCGTGGCAGTCCACCAGGGAGGCGATCACCCCGCCGTAGACCACGCCGGGCAGGGCGGTGTGATAGGGCTGCGGGGTGAACCGGGTGACCGTCTCCTCCCCGTCCCAGGTGGTGCGCAGGCGGTAGCCGTGGGGGTTGAGCCGGCCACACCCGTAGCAGTGGGCGAAGGCGTCCGGATAGTAGTCCTGCACCGCCCGGTCCATGGACATCCTCTCCGGTCAGGAGCCGGCGGCGGGCTGGAGGGGGTCCTTGAGCCGGCCGGCGAACTGCCGGCGGAAGGCGGCCACCTTGGGCGCGATCACGGCCCGGCAGTAGGCCTGCTGGGGGTGGCGGCGGAAGTAGCCGCGGTGGTACTCCTCGGCCGGGTAGAAGGCGTCCAGGGGCACCACCTCGGTGACCAGGGGGTCGTCCCACAGCCCGGCGGCCTCCACCTCCGCCATCACTTCCCCCGCGGCCGCCTCCTGCTCGGGGGTGTGGGTGAAGATCACCGACCGGTACTGGGGTCCGACGTCCGGTCCCTGCCGGTTGGGCGTGGTGGGGTCGTGGACGGCGAAGAACACCCGCAGCAGGTCCCGGTAGGAGAGGATCTGCGGGTCGAAGGTCACCTGCACCGCCTCGGCGTGGCCGGTCTGCCCGGTGCATACCTGCTCGTAGGTGGGGTGGGGCACCCACCCGCCCGCGTAACCCGGCACGACCTCGATGACCCCCTCCAGCTGCTCGAACACCGCTTCCAGGCACCAGAAGCACCCGCCGGCCAGGGTGGCGACTTCCTGCGACATCGTCATCCTCCTTGCGGACCACTGTACCCGACGCCGCCGGACGGCGCCAGGGGGGCAGACCGCCCGGAGCTCAGCCCGGGGGGATCGCTCCGCGCTCGACCTCCCGCAGGAACACCTCCACCACGGCGGGGTCGAACTGGGCGCCGGCGTTCTGGCGGATGTAGGCCAGGGCGTCCTCCCGGCTCTACGCCCGCCGGTAGGGGCGGTCGGAGGTGAGCGCGTCGAAGACGTCCACCACCGCGAAGATCCGGGCCGGCAGGGGATCTGCTCTCCCCGCAACCCCCGGGGATAGCCCCGGCCGTCCCACCGCTCGTGGTGGCAGTAGGGGATGTCCAGGGCGGGGCGCAGGAACGCGATGGGCTGCAGCATCTCGTAGGCCAGGCGGGGATGCTGCTTCATGATCGCCCACTCCTCGTCGGTCAGCGGCCCTGGCTTGAGCAGGATGGCATCGGGCACGCCGATCTTGCCCACGTCGTGCAGCAGCGCCCCGCGGCGGACGTGCACCAGGTCTTCTTCGGACACCCCCAGCAGCCGGGCCAAGTGCACGGTCATCTCGGTGACCCGCCGGGTGTGGTCCTGGGTCTCGCGGTCCCGCACGTCCAGCGCCCGGACCAGCCCCTCGATGGTGGCGTCGTAGGCCGCCGCCAGTTCCAGGTGGGACCGCTGGAGGGCGTCGAACAGCCGGGCGTTGTCCACCGCGATGGCGGCCTGCTGGGCCAGCGCCTCCAGCAGACCCACCCACTCCCGGTCGGGCCGAAACGGCCGCCGGTGAAACCCTTCCAGCACCCCGACCACCTGGCCCTTGGCCACCAGGGGCACGGCGACGTGGGTGAGGAATCCTTCGGGCTCCAGCAGCGCCTGGCGGGTGAAGTCGGGGGCCTCCCGTGGGTCTGCCACCACCACCGTCCGGCGCTCCAGAGCCGCCTGCCCCGCGACCCCCTCGCCCATCCGCAGCCGGCCGCCGGAGTAGACCTGGGCGTGAAAGCCCCGGCTGGCGGCGTGCTCCAGCACCTGCAGGTGCGGGTGGGCCAGGAGCACGCCGGCGGCGTCCAGCCCCAGCTGGGCGATGACCTGGTCCAGCAGGATGCCCAGGGTCAGGCGCAGGTCCAGGCTGGAAGTGATGGCCCGGTCCACGGTCTGCAGGGCCTGCAGGTGCTGCAGGCGCCGGACCGTCTCCTGGTGCAGGCGCAGCCGGTGCAGGGCGGTGCCGGCCGACAAGCCGCCCCCGGGAAGGATCGAAGACGACGAGGGCGGTCGGGACGGTGTCGGCCAGCTGGCGGAACCACGCCTCCCGCTCGGCCAGGGCGTCTGCCAGCCGCCGGGCGACGGTGATGTCCTGGGCGGCGCCGTAGATGCGCACCACCTGCCCTGTGGCGTCGCGCACGGGGACCGCGTGGTCCCGGATCCAGCGCACCTCGCCGGAGCGGGTGACAAAACGCAGCTCGCACACGTCCGCCTGCCCGCCGGCCACCGTTCGGGCGTGCTGGAGGGCCCGGGGCAGGTCGTCGGGGTGGACCACCGAGGTCCAGCCCCCGCGAGCCTCCAGGTCCTCCCGGGTGAACCCGAAGACCCTGACAAATGAATCGGTCACCCACTCCCCCCGCAGAGTCCCGTCGGGCCGCACCCGGAAGGCGTACGCGTAGTCGGAGATAAGCTCCGAGATGGCCGTGTGGCGCTCGCGGGCCTCCCGCTGGGCGGTGACGTCCTCGGCGGCGAGCAGGATCCGGTCCGCCGCCTCCCCGGGCCGCTTCAGGGGCTGCGCGCTGACCAGGAGGGTCCGCCGGCCCAGGCCGGGGACGTCGTGGGTCAGCTCGACGTCCTCGACCGGCCGGCCTTCGGCGAGGGCGCGCTCCAGCAGGCGACGTATGGCGGGGGCGCCCCACTCGCCGCCCAGCGCGTCCAGCGGGCGCCCCTCGGCCTGCTCGGCCGTCACCCCAAACGCCCGGCAGAACGCGGGGTTGGCGACGACCACCCGCAAGCCGCCGTCCAGGACAACCAGCGGGTGGCGGACGGCCGTCACGATGGCCCGGGCCAGGGCGTCCACCTGACGGTCGGCATCCTCCACAGGCCTCACCGCCGACATCCGCCGGGAGGAAGGAAAGTACGGGGACGGACGGCCGGCCGGGGCGTCCGCCTCATCCACACCGGTTACCCCGAACCGTCCGGCCCCCCGGTGCGAGAGCAGGTTCCGTGCCGCGGGTTTAGGAATGCTATTTCATGCTATCACCGCAGGGGAAGCCGTACAAGGGAGGGGGCACTCGACTGCGGACTCCTCGGACACACGCACGGCCACCACCTCGCCGCGGACGGTGACCGTGTGCTGGCCATCACCCGGACGTCCACCGCCACATTGAAGTCGTCCTGCACCGCCCGGTCGTCCACGGCCGAGATGGGTCTCTGTGCGTGCATCCGGCGTTCGCCCTTCGGGCCACGGTCCGCCCGGCCCGGGCGGCAGGGAGGGTACCCCCGGCCGTCAAACGCTGTCCTCGGCATTCCCCATCGGGTTCACCCATGAGGGACCGGGGCGCAGACCGCTCCCAGGAGGATCTCGCGGCCCTGTCGCCGGCGGCCCTGCGGGCGGTGATCCGCAGCGGCCGCTGGCGGGGGCCGACCGCCGGACTGGCGCCCGGCTACGCCCAGGCCAACCTCGTCATCGTCCCGCGGGCTCTGGCCTACGACTTCCTGCTGTTCTGCCAGCGCAATCCCAAGCCCTGTCCCCTGCTGGAGGTCACGGAGCCAGGCTCTCCCCATCCCGCCTGCGCCCGCGGCGCGGACCTGCGCACCGACGTGCCGGGATACCGGGTCTACCGGAACGGCGAGCTGGCGGCCGAGGTGGACGCCCTCACCCACATCTGGCGCGACGACCTGGTGGCCTTCCTGCTGGGGTGCAGCTTCACCTTCGAAGCGGCGCTGCAGCGGGCGGGCCTGCCGGTCCGGCACGTCGAGGAAGGGCGCACCGTGCCCATGTACGTCACCCGCATTCCCTGCCGGCCGGCGGGCGCGTTTTCGGGTCCCCTGGTGGTGAGCATGCGACCCATCCCGTCCCGGGACGTCGCCCGAGCGGTGCAGATCACCAACCGCTACCCGCTGGCCCACGGCGGCCCGGTACACATCGGGGACCCCGGGGCCATCGGCATTGCGTCCCTGGACCGTCCTGACTTCGGAGAGCCGGTGACCGTGCGGCCGGAAGAG
Source organism: Armatimonadota bacterium (assembly GCA_037440005.1). Classification (GTDB taxonomy): domain Bacteria; phylum Sysuimicrobiota; class Sysuimicrobiia; order Sysuimicrobiales; family Kaftiobacteriaceae; genus Calidihabitans. Next base: position 9,173 of record JBBIUY010000046.1, read on the forward strand.
GTCCCGGTCTTTTGGGCCTGCGGGGTCACCCCTCAGGCGGTCGTTCGCCACGCGAGGCCCGACCTGATGATCACCCACAGGCCCGGGCACATGTTCGTCACGGACATGCAGGACGAAGACCTGGCCGCCTGGTAACGCGACAGGAGGAGGTGGGTAACCGTGAGACAGCGGCCGGTGGACACGAGCAACCGTGCACCCGCCGTCAGGCGGAGACCGGCAGTCCGGGGGGCGGGCGCGGCGGCCCTGGCCGTGCTGCTGGCCGTGGCCGCCGCCGCGCCGGGGCCGGCGCAGGAGCCGGTCACCATCGGGGTCCTGTACCCGCTGACGGGCGCCCTGGCCCGCATCGGAGCCGACATCAAGAACGCGGTGGAGCTGGCCGCGGACATCGTCAACAGCTCCTACCCCGACCTGGACCTGCCCCTGGCCCGCACCGAGGGCCTGCCGCGGCTGCGGGGCGCCAAACTGCGCCTGGTCTGGGCGGACACCAAGGGCGACCCCGCCACCGGCCGCGCCGAGGCCGAGCGGCTGATCGAACGGGAGCGGGTGGTCGCGCTGCTGGGGTCGTACCAGAGCGCCGTGACGGCCACCGCCAGCCTCGCGGCGGAAGCCCGGGGGGTCCCCTTCCTCAACCCCGAGTCCTCGTCCCCACGGCTCACCGAACGCGGGTTCAAGTGGTTCTTCCGCACCGGCCCCCACGACATCACGTTCACCAAGCTGTTCTTTGACATGATGGAGGACCTGAAGAAGCGGGGCCACGCCATCTCCCGGATCGCCATCCTGTCCGAGGACACCGAATTCGGCGCCACCGCCACCGGCGTGGAGGAGGCGTTCGCCCGCCGCTACGGCTACCAGGTGGTGGCCCGCGAGTTCTACACCTCGCCGCCGGCCAGCCTGGACGCCGAACTGCTGCGCATCCGGCGGGCCAATCCCGACGTGGTCTTCGGCCAGAACTACCTGGTGGACGCCATCCTCATCACCCGCACCCTCAAGGAGATGCGGTGGTTCCCCGCGGGGTTCATCGTCCACGATGCGGGGTGGGTCGTCCCCGACTTCCTGCGCACCGTGGGGCGGGACGGCTACTACGTGATCACCCGCGTCTCCTGGGCGCTGGGGATGGGCCGCCGCAAGCCGCTGGTGGCCCGGGTGAACGAGCTGTACCATCAACGGTACGGCACCGACATGGACGAGACCAACGCCCGCAGTTTTACCGGCCTGCTGGCGCTGGCGGCCGCCATCAACGAGGCCGGGTCCGCGCGGCCGGAGGCCATCCGCCAGGCGCTGGCGGCCCTGAAGATCCCCGGCCGGCAGCTCATCATGCCCTGGGAGGGCATCGAGTTCGACGCCAAGGGCCAGAACCGGCACGCGGCGGGGGTGATGGCCCAGATCCTGGACGGCGCGTACAAAGTCGTGTGGCCGTTTGACCTGGCGGAGACGGACATCGTCTGGCCGGCGCCGCCCTGGGACCGGCGCTAGCGCCTCCGTCCGTGGCCGGCCCCGGGTCCGGCTTCCCAGGCCCTTGTGTGCCGCGACGCGGGGGACGCGCCGTCTGAGTTGCGGTCCGACCCCCAGCCGGCGGCCCATCCTCCACACCGAGGCGGCCCCGTGGACCTGTTCGTTCAAGCTGTCCTCAACGGCGTACTCCTGGGGCTGGTGTACGGCCTGGTGGCCCTGGGCCTGTCTTTGATCTGGGGCGTGACGGACATCGTCAACCTGGCCCACGCCGAGTACCTGATGTGGGCTCTGTACGCCACCTACTGGCTGTGGGCTCTGGGCCGGCTCGACCCCGTCTACGCCGTCCCCCTGGTGGTCCCGGCGAGCGCCCTGCTGGGGTACCTCACCTACCGCCTCCTGATCCGCCGGGTGCTCGCCGCGCCCATGGTGTCCCAGATCTTCGCCACCTTCGGGCTGCTGTTCTTCCTGCGCTACGCGGCGTTTGCCGGCTTCGGTCCGGACGTCCACGGGGTGTGGGGATCACGGCTGGAGGGCAGCCTGGCCTTAGGCGATCTGTACCTCAGCCGTCCGCGGGTGGCGGCGGCGGTGGTGTCGCTTCTGGCCTACGGAGGGCTGTGGCTGTTCCTGCACCGAACGAAGCCCGGTAAGGCCCTGCAGGCCACGGCCCAGGACCGCATGGTGGCCCAGACGCTGGGGATCGATCCCGACCGGATGTTCGCCCTCAGCTGGAGCCTGGGGGTGGGCACGGTGGGCCTCGCGGCTGTGTTCCTGTCCCCCTTCTACCAGGTGTCCCCGACCATCGGGGACACCTTCCTCCTGCTGGCGTTCGCCAGCGTGGTCCTGGGCGGGTTCGACTCGGTCAGCGGGGCTCTGGTCGGGGGCGTGGGGATCGGCCTGGTGGAGAACGTGCTGGGAGCCCTCATCGCTCCCACCTTCAAGCTCCTGTTCGTCTTCATCGTCTTCCTCCTGGTCCTGGTGGTGCGTCCCACGGGACTGCTGGGCGAGAGATGATCCCGGCGCTGGGTCTGGCCGTCCTGGTGGCCTTGCCGTGGATGGTGGCCGACAGCTTCTTCCTCAACGCCATGATCCTGGTGTTCCTCTTCGGGACCCTGGCGTCGGCCTGGAACCTGATCGGAGGATACGCCGGGCAGCTGTCCTTCGGGCACGCGGTGTTCTTCGGCCTGGGCGCGTACACCAGCACGGTGCTGCTCAGCCGCCACGGCGTGGTGCCCTGGGTCGGCGGAGCCGTGGGGGCGGTCCTGGCGGCCGCGCTGTCCCTGGCCGTCGGCTACCCCACCTTCCGGTTGCGCCGCCACTTCTTCGCCCTGGCCACCCTGGCCCTGGGGGAGATCGCCCGCATCACATTCCTCAACTGGGAGTACGTGGGCGCGGCCATCGGCCTGTACGTTCCCCTGCAGTTCCGCAACCGGCTGAGCTACCTCATGTGGGACGCCAAGCCGCCGTACTACCTGGCCGCCCTCGCCCTGGGCGTCCTGGCCGTCGGGGTGACGGCGGTGGTGGACCGGGGGCGGATGGGCATCTACCTGCGGGCCATCAACCAGGATGAGGACGCCGCCCGGGCCGTGGGCCTGGATACCCTCCGGTACAAGCAGTGGGCCATGGCGGTCAGCGCCGCCCTCACCGCCCTGGCGGGGACGCTGTACGCCCAGTACGTGCTGTACATCGACCCGTACAACGTCCTGACGGCCCGCATCTCGCTGCTCGTGGTGGTGATCGCCCTCATCGGCGGCCGCGGCACGGTGTGGGGGCCGGTGGTGGGAGCGGCGTTCATCGTCCTGCTCTCGGAGTACACCCGCAGCACCCTGGGACACCTGGGCCAGGGGTATGACTACATCCTGTTTGGCCTGCTGATCATGCTCCTCGCTCTGTACGAGCCCCGGGGAGCCATGGGGGTGGTCCGCCGGCTCCGCCGGCGCTCCCCGCTGCCCGTGGCCGGAGCGGCCAAAGACCGGCCGCCGGAGGCGGAGGCGGGACCGCCGACGGCAGAGGCGCTCCTGGTGGCCCGGGGGATGACCAAGCGGTTTGGCGGCATCGTGGCGCTGGACGGGGTGTCGCTCCAGGTGCGCCGGGGAGAGATCGTGGGCGTGATCGGGCCCAATGGCGCCGGCAAGTCCACTCTCTTTGACTGCATCACCGGCTTCCAGCGCCCCGACGCCGGAACCGTCGAAGTCGGCGGGCTCTCCCTGCGGCACCAGCCGCCCCACCGGATCGTCCACCACGGCGTGGTGCGGACCTTCCAGCTGCTGCGGATCTTCCCCGAGTTGACGGTGCGGGAGAACCTGCTGGTGGCGCAACCCCACCGCGCGGAGAGCCCGTGGGCGGCTCTGCGCCCCTCTCCGCGTGAGGTGGAGGAGCGCGCCGCGCGGTGGATGCGCGTGGTGGGCCTGGAGGGCTACCGGGACGTGCCCGCGGGGGAGCTCTCCTACGGCCAGCAGAAGCTTCTATCTCTGGCGATGGCCCTGATGACCGGCGCCGACGTGGTCCTGCTGGACGAACCGACGGCGGGCGTGAACCCCGCTGTGATCCAGGAGGTGGTGGCCTGCATCCGGGAGCTCAACCGCGGGGGACAGACGTTCGTCGTCATCGAGCACAACATGGAGGTCATCGACGCCCTGGCCCACCGGGTGTACTTCATGGCCGACGGACGGGTCCTGGCCGAGGGGACCCCCCAGCAGGTCCGGCAGAACCCGCAGGTGCTGGAGGCGTACTATGGCCGGTGAGGGAGGCACCCTGCGCCTGGAGGACGTCCACTCAGGCTACGGCCCGCTGGAGGTGGTCCGGGGCGTCAGCCTGGTGGTGGGGGGCGGGGAGGTCGTGGCCATCATCGGCCCCAACGGCGCCGGCAAGTCCACGTTGCTGCGCACCATCTTCGGCTTCGTGCCCCCCCGCCGGGGCCGGATCTGGCTGGACGGCGGGGACCTCACCGGACTGCGTCCTGTCGAGGTCCTCCGGCGCGGGGTGGCCTACGTCATGCAGGGGTACAACGTGCTCCCCAACCTCACCGTGGACGACAACCTCCAGCTGGGCGCCTACATCCGTCGGGACCCCCACGTGCGGGCCGACATCCAGAGGGTCTATGAGCTGTTCCCGGCGCTGTGGGCGCGACGCCGGCAGAAGGCGCGGACGCTCAGCGGCGGGGAGCGGCGCATGCTGGAACTGGCGCGGGTCCTGCTGCAGCGTCCGCGGGTTCTGTTGCTGGACGAGCCCACCCTGGGTCTGGCCCCCCGGGTCATCGATCAGGTCTATGACGTCATCGCCCAGATCCACCGCCAGGGTGTGGCCGTCCTGCTCGTCGAGCAGAACGCACGCACCGCCCTGCGCCACGCCCACCGGGCCTACGTGCTGGAGGCGGGGCGCATCCGTTTCGAAGGGCGCGGCCAGGAGCTGCTGGACCATCCCGACGTCCGGCGGGCCTACCTCGGCGGGGAACGCTCGACCAATCCGTCGGCGACGTCCCGCTCCACCAGCTCCGGGGACCGCTCGGCCGGGTCGCCGTAGCCGCCGCCCCCGGGCGTCTGGATCACCAGGGTGTCGCCCCGGCGCAGCTCCACGGTGCCCTTGCCGGGCAGGACCTCCTCGGTGCCGTCGGCCCGGATCACCAGGTGGCGGCCGACGGCCCCGGGCTGCCCGCCGGCCAGCCCCCAGGGGGGAACGACGGTGCGCTCGGTGAGGACCGACACCGTGGCCCGCTCGGCCCGCAGGGTCCAGGCGCGCACGATGCCGCACCCGCCCCGCCACCGCCCCGCGCCCCCCGAGCCGGGCCGGAACTCGTACCGGCGGAACAGCACCGGCAGCTCGCGCTCGGCGGCCTCGATGGGGGTGTTCATGGTGTTGGTCATGTGCACGTGGACGCCGTCCACCCCGTCCCGGCCGGGCCGGGCGCCCATGCCGCCGCCGATGGTCTCGTAAAACGCCCACGGCCGCCCGGTCTGTGGGTGCACGCCGCCCATCGCCACATTGTTCATCGACCCGCACCCGGCAGCGGGAATGCGGCCCGGCAGCGCCCGGGCCAGAGCCCGCAGGACCACGTCGGCCACCCGCTGGCTGGTCTCGGTGTTGCCCACGGCCACCGGCGCCGGCCGGCGCGGATTGAGCAGGCAGCCGGGCGGGGCGCTGACCCGGATGCCCTGCAGCACGCCCTCGCTCATGGGCAGGTCGGGCGCCAGCGCCGCCTTGAGGGCGTACACCGCGCCGGCCACCGTCACCCCGAACACGGCGTTGAGCGGATACCGCACCTGCGGGTCCGTCCCCGCAAAGTCCACCGCCACGCCGTCGTCGGTGCGGGCCACCGTCACCCGCAGCCACGCCAGGCCCTCGGGCAGTTCCAGGCAGTCCTCGGCCTGAAAGACTCCCGGGGGAAGCGCGCTCCACCGCCGGCGGGCCAGGGCGGCGTCCTGGGCGATCATCCGCTCCCAGACGTCCTCCAGCCGGCCGTGGCGCGCGCAGAGATCCTGCATCCGCTGGCGGCCGAGCGCGCACGCCGCCAGCTGAGCCCGCAGGTCTCCGGCGGTCATCTCGGGGGTGCGCACGGCGGACAGGATCAGCCGCCAGGTGTCCTCCACCGGCTTGTCCCTGCGCACCAGCGGCAGCGGCGGGACCACCACCCCTTCCTCGAAGAGGTCGGCGGCCTCCATCGAGAGGCTGCCCGGCACCCGCCCGCCCACGTCCACGTGGTGGGCCTTGGTGGCGCTGTAGCCGAGCAGCCGGCCCTGCCAGAACACCGGCTCGAGGACCGTGACGTCGTTGAGGTGGGTGCCGGTGAGGTAGGGATCGTTGGCCACCCACACGTCTCCCGGCTGCAGGTCGGCTTCCTGAAGGTGGGCGATCAGGTTCTTGATCCCCCACGCCAGGGATCCCAGGTGGGTGGGGATGTGCTCCGCCTGGGCCAGCAGCCGTCCGGCGGCGTCGAACAGGGCGCAGGAGTGGTCCATGCGCTCCTTGATGTTGGGCGAATAGGCGCTGTTGCGCAGCGCCACGCCCATCTCCTCCGCCGTGTAGATCAGGGCGTTGCGGACGACCTCCACCGTCACCGGATCCGCCGGCATCGGCGCCTCCTGCGCGGGCGTCACGACCGGGCCAGCCGCAGCACCCCCGACGGGTCCGCCGCCGCCTGCCAGCCCGGCGGGACCACGGTGGTGGCGTCGTACTGCTCGATGACGGCCGGGCCCGGGACGACCTGACCGGCCGCCAGCTCCTCCCGCCGGTACACCGGGGTGGGCCGCCAGCCGTCGAAGAACACCGGGCGCACCTCGGCCGGCGGGGCCGCCGCAGCCGCCCTCTGTCCCGGGAGGAGCGGAGGCCGCCGCAGCCGGCCGAGCACGGTTACCCGCACGCTCACCACCTCCACAGGCTCGTCGGCGGCGTGGTAGCCGTAGACCTCCTGATGGCGGCGGTGAAACAGTCCAGTGGCGTCGGCGACGCGGTCGGAGGGCACGGCCAACTCGTAGCTCTGCCCGCGGTAGCGCATCTCCAGGGACCGCTGGACGACGATCTCGTCGGGGCGGAAGCCGTCGTCCTGCAGGGCGCGGATCAGCTGCCCGGCCAGGTCCCGGACGGCGTCGTCCACGTCCTGCTGGGCCTGCGGGCCGGCCGGCCGCAGGATCGCCCGCACCCCGTCGCGGCGCACGTCGGCGGCCAGCAGCCCCAGGGCGGAGAACAGGCCCGGCGCGGGTGGGACGATCACGGCTGCGATGTCCAGCTCGTCGGCCAGGAACGCCGCGTGCATGGGGCCGGCGCCGCCGAACGCCACCAGCGTCATCCGCCGCGGGTCGTATCCGCGCTCCACAGACACCAGGCGCAGGGCCCGCACCATCTGGGTGTGCACGATGCGCAGGACCCCCTCCGCCAGCTCCACCGGCTGCAGCCCCACCCGACGGCCCAGGGCCCCGACGGCGCGGGCGGCCGCGTCGGCGTCCAGGGGCATTCGGCCTCCCAATAGACCGCGGGCGGACAGCCGGCCCAGGACCAGGTTGCAGTCGGTCACGGTGGGGTCGGTCCCGCCGCGCCCGTAGGCCGCCGGGCCCGGGTCGGCCCCGGCGCTGGCCGGCCCCACCCGTAGGGCGTCGCCGTCCGCCCACGCCACCGTCCCGCCCCCGGCGCTGACCTCGGCCAGGTCCACAAACGGGAACCGGACGGGATACCCGCTGCCCCGGACGATGCGCCCGGCGTGCACGGTCCCCCCCACCTCGTACTCGGTGACCACCTGGACCTGGCCCCCGACGACAGCTCCGGCCTTGGCCGTGGTCCCTCCCATGTCGAAGCTGAGCAGGTCGCCGATCTGCAGGGCCTGACCCAGAGTGGCCGCTCCGACCACGCCGGCGGCCGGCCCCGACTCGATCACCGCCGCCGGCAGCGCGGCGGCGGCCCGCAGGGTGGCCATCCCCCCGCTGGACTGCATGACGTACACGGGCGCCTGTATGGACAGCCGGCGCAGGTCCTCCGCCAGCCGGCGCAGGTAGGCGGAGAGCACCGGCACCAGCAGGGCGTTGACCACCGTGGTGCTGGTGCGCTCGTACTCCCGGTAGTGCGGGTCCACCTCCGAGGACAGGACGATGGCGGCGTGGGGCAGACAGGCGCGCAGCAGAGCGGCGGTGCGCTGCTCGTGGGCCGGATTGCGGTAGCTGTGCAGGTAGCAGACAGCCACCGCCTGGATGTCCTCCCGGGCCAGGGCCTCCCCCAGGGCGGTCACCTGGGCCTCGTCCAGCGGGACCACAACCTCCCCCGACGGGTCCACCCGTTCCCGCACCCCGAACCGGTAGCGGCGGGGAATCAGCGGCCGCGGACGCTCGAAGAACAGGTTGTACAGCTCGGCCCGCCGCTGCCGGCCGATCTCCAGCACGTCCCGAAACCCCTCGGTGGTCAGCAACGCCGCCCGGGGCAGGCGCTCCCGCCCCAGGAACAGGTTGGTGCCGACGGTGGAGGCGTGGACGACCAGGCGCACCGGTCCTGCGCACCGACGCCGGCACTCCGCCACCGCCTCCCCCACTCCGGCGGCCGGGTCGGAGGGGGTGGTGGGGACTTTCACACTCCACAGGGCGCTCCGGTCCTCGTCCAGGGCCACCAGGTCGGTGAAGGTCCCGCCCACGTCGACGCCCACCCGCCAGGCCATGGCCCCTCCCGCGCGCTGTCCCGCGGGATGCGGGAGAACCTACAGCGGCCGCAGGCGCCAGCGGCCGTAGGCGACGAAGGCGGCCAGGGCCAGCAGGGCCAGGTTGACGCCGATGAGGGGGATCTCGCCCCGCCGCAGGTGGAACACCGCAGCCAGGACCATGATGACCGCGATGCCCGCCGCCGCCAGCGGCGTCAGCAACCGGCCCGCCCGCACCAGGCCGGGCAGGACCAGCCCGGCGGCGCCCAGCAGTTCGGCCACCCCGATGAACGTCCGCAGCCCCGGCGGCAGGTCGTACACCCACCTCAGGGGGTCCGGCAGGGACGGCGGCGGGGCCACCTTGATGACGCCGTGGTAGACAAAGCCGGCGGCCAGGAAGAGCTGGACGGCCCACAACAGCGCGTGCATGACCAGACCTCCTCTTACCGGGACAGGGTCGCTGTGGCTTTCGGCTCCGGGTGTCGGCGGCCCTGCCCGGCGGGAGGTCCTGCGCGCGGGTCGCGCCGTCCGCACAAACACGGAGGGCTGCTCATGCGAGCAGCCCTCCGGCGAAAACTGCATGCGGTCGGGTGGCCGCGGAACCCAGGTCACACACCGCAGGTGACCTGTGCACCGGTTCTCCGTAGAAAGGAGGTGATCCAGCCGCACGTTCCCGTACGGCTACCTTGTTACGACTTCGTCCCAGTCACCGACCCCACCTTCGACGGCTCCCTCCCTTGCGGGTTGGGCCACCGGCTTCGGGTGGAGCCAGCTCCCATGACGTGACGGGCGGTGTGTACAAGACCCGGGAACGTATTCACCGCCGTGTGGCTGACCGGCGGTTACTAGCGATTCCGGCTTCACGCAGGCGAGTTGCAGCCTGCGATCCGAACTGGGACCGGGTTTTGGGATTAGCTCCCCCTCGCGGGGTGGCAGCCCATTGTCCCGGCCATTGTAGCATGTGTGTGGCCCAGGCCATCAGGGGCATGATGACTTGACGTCATCCCCGCCTTCCTCCGGCTCGTCGCCGGCAGTCTCCCTAGAGTGCCCGGCATGACCCGCTGGCAACTAGGGACAGGGGT
>JBBIUY010000047.1:0-16762 GCA_037440005.1 Armatimonadota bacterium
CGTTCACGTGCGGCTTCGTCCGCTCAAACTTCGGCTTGCTCATCCCTGGCCTCCCGCCGTCGATCTCGTCTTGCGGTCACCCGCTCAGGCCCGCGCGCCCACCCGCACCCGGCCCCGCACCTCCTCGGCGATGGACGGGGGCACCTCCTCGTAGTGAGACGGCTCCATGGTGTAGGTGGCGCGACCCTGGCTCAGGGACCGCAGGGCGGTGGCGTATCCGAACATCTCCGCCAGCGGGACCAGCGCCCGCACCACCCGCAGGACTCCCTGCTGCTCGATGCCTTCGATGCGCCCCCGGCGGGCGTTGAGGTCGCCGATGATGTCCCCCATGTACGCCTCGGGGGTGAGCACCTCCACCTTCATCACCGGCTCCAGCAGCACCGGGCGCGCCCGGGCCATGGCGTCCTTGAAGGCCAGGGACCCGGCGATCTTGAAGGCCAGCTCCGAGCTGTCCACCTCGTGGTGGGATCCGTCCACCAGGCGCACGCGCACGTCCACCACCGGGTAGCCGGCCAGCACGCCCGTCTCGGCCGCTTCGCGCACGCCGGCCTCCACCGCCGGGATGAACTCCCGGGGGATGACCCCGCCGGTGATCTCGTCCACAAACTCGATCCCCGACCCGCGGGGCAGCGGCTCCAGGACCACGATCACGTGGCCGTACTGGCCGCGGCCGCCGGTCTGGCGGATGTAGCGGCCTTCGGCCCGGGCCGGCTGCCGGATGGTCTCCTTGTAGGCGACCTGGGGGCGCCCCACGTTGGCCTGCACGCCGAACTCGCGCTGCATGCGGTCCACGATGATCTCCAGGTGCAGTTCGCCCATCCCGGCGATCAGCGTCTGGCCGGTCTCGGCGTCGAACCGCACCCGGAAGGTGGGGTCCTCCTCGGCCAGCTTGGCCAGGGCCATGCCGAGCTTCTCCTCGTCGGCGCGGGTCTTGGGCTCCACCGCGACGGCGATGACGGGCTCGGGGAACTGCATCGCCTCCAGGACGATGGGGTGGTTCTCGTCGCACAGGGTGTCGCCGGTGGTGGTCTCCCGCAGGCCCACCGCCGCCACCACGTTACCGGCCACCGCCTCCGGGATGTCCTCCCGGTGGTTGGCGTGCATCTGGAGGATGCGGCTGACCCGCTCCTTCTTGCCCCGGGTGGCGTTGAAGACGTACGATCCCGCCTTCAGGGTGCCCGAGTACACCCGGAAGTAGGTGAGCTTGCCCACGTAGGGGTCGGTGACGATCTTGAAGGCCAGGGCGCAGAAGGGCTCGGCGGGGTCCGGGCGGCGGCGGACCACCTCCCGGGTCACCGGATGCCAGCCCTCCACCGCCTGCATGTCCAGGGGGGAGGGCAGGTAGTCCACCACGGCGTCCAGCAGAGGCTGCACGCCCTTGTTGCGGAAGGACGACCCGGCCAGGACCGGCACCAGCCGGTAGGAGAGGGTGCCGAGGCGCAGCCCCCGGCGGATGTCCTCCTCGGAGAGGGTGTGCCCCTCCAGGTACCGGGCGGTCAGCTCGTCGTCCATCTCGGCCACGGCCTCGACCAGCCGCTCCCGCCACTCCTCGGCCATCTCCCGCAGGTCGGCGGGGATGTCGGTCTCGTCGGAGCGGGTGCCCAGGTCGTCCAGGTAGAGGATGGACTTCATGCGGATCAGGTCCACCACGCCCTGGAAGCCGTCCTCGACGCCCACGGGCAGCTGCACCGGCACCGCCCGGGCGCCCAGGCGCTCCCGCACCATGCGCACCGTCCGCAGGAAGTCGGCGCCGGTGCGGTCCATCTTGTTCACGTAGACGATGCGCGGCACCCGGTACCGGTCCGCCTGCCGCCACACGGTCTCCGACTGGGGCTGGACCCCCTCCACGGCGCTGAGGATCACCACGGCGCCGTCCAGGACCCGCAGGGAGCGTTCCACCTCCACGGTGAAGTCCACGTGGCCGGGGGTGTCGATGATGTTGATGCGGTGGCCGCGCCACAGACAGGTGGTGGCGGCGGAGGTGATGGTGATCCCCCGCTCGCGCTCCTGGACCATCCAGTCCATGGTGGCCGAGCCCTCGTCCACCTCGCCGATGCGGTGCACCCGTCCCGTGTAAAAGAGGATGCGCTCGGTGGTCGTCGTCTTGCCCGCATCGATGTGGGCGACGATGCCGATGTTCCGAATTTTCTCCAGCGGTACGTCCATCATGGCACCTCACGGCGGTCCCGCGCCGGCCGGACTCCCCGCCCGGCCCGCACCCCGGTCCCGCCTCGCCCGCCCTACCAGCGGTAGTGGGCGAACGCCTTGTTGGCCTCCGCCATCCGGTGGGTGTCCTCCCGTTTCTTCACGGCCCCGCCCTGACCGGCGGCCGCGTCCAGGATTTCCGCCACCAGTTTGTCCACCATGGTCCGCTTGTCTTTGCGCGCCCGGGCGTACTCCACCAGCCAGCGCAGCCCCAGGGACAGCCGGCGCTCCGGCCGCACCTCGATGGGCACCTGGTAGGTGGCCCCTCCGACCCGCCGGGGGCGCACCTCCAGGACCGGCATCACGTTGTGCAGGGCCCGGTCCAGCACCTTGACCGGGTCCTGGCCGGCCTTCTCCCGGATCTGGTCGAAGGCGGTGTACACGATCCGCTCGGCCAGGCTCTTCTTACCCCGCATCATCACCTTGTTGATCAGCTTGTGCACCACCACGCTGTTGTAGACCGGGTCAGGCCCGATCTCGCGCCGTGGCGCCGGTCCCTTCCTGGGCATCCCCGTCCCCCCGCCCTACTGCTTGGGCCGCTTGGCCCCGTACTTGCTGCGGCCCTGGCGGCGGTTCTCCACCCCGGCCGAGTCCAGGGCGCCCCGGATGATGTGGTAGCGGATCCCGGGCAGGTCCGGCACCCGCCCGCCGCGGATGAGCACCACCGAGTGCTCCTGCAGGTTGTGGCCGATCCCGGGGATGTAGGCGGTCACCTCCATCCCGTTGGTCAGCCGCACCCGGGCGATCTTCCGCAGCGCCGAGTTGGGCTTCTTGGGCGTCATGGTGCGGACCTGGATGCACACCCCCCGCTTCTGGGGGTTGCCCTCCAGGGCCGGCGACTTGGTCTTGGCCCTCACCCGGTGTCGCCCGTGCCGCACAAGTTGACTGATGGTGGGCATATCCTCTCCCCACCTCCTCGTCGGTTCCGCCGGGCCGCGGGCGCAGACGGGTCCGCCGGCCGGCTGTGCCGGCCCCCGCGCGCCCGTCGCCCGGGCCCGCTTCAGTTGACCGTCGCGCCTGTGCGGGCGCGGCGGATACGCTGGAGACGCTGCGCCATACGCGGCACCGGAGGCCGGTGCCCTGCGGCGCACGCCGGAGCCCGCCACACACCGGCGGCTCCGCTCGCGTCCGGCCGGGGGTCACCCGGCGCGGCCGCCTAGGGGGACGACAGGATGGCGGCGGCCGACGCGCCCACCGCGATGCCGCAGGCGCGCCCGAGCTCCCGCATCGAGGCCACCTCGACGATCTCCAGGCCCCGATCCCGGGCCGCCGCCAGGACCCCGTCCACCACCCGCCGATCGGCGTCCCGGGCGACGAACACCACCTGCGCCCGGCCCTTGCCGATCGCCTTCGCCGTCTGGCTGGCCCCCACGGCCTTGAACTCCGCAGCCCGCAGGCGCTCCAGCGCCTCGGTCCCCTGCGTCATCGTTCCGCCACTCCACGCGTTCGCCGGGCCCCGTCCGGGACCCGGCGCAGGCACTCGGTGATTGTAGCATCGGGCCGACGCGGTGTCTAGAGGCGGCGGGGCCCACAGACGCCGGCGGGCCGGAGGACCCTCCGGCCCGCCCCACGGCCACCCCGGGCGCCGCCGGGGAGGAGTCAGATCTCCGCCGCGATCTTGATGCCCCGGTACCGGGACATGCCCGTGCCGGCGGGGATCAGCTTGCCGATGATGACGTTTTCCTTCAGGCCGATGAGGGGGTCCACCTTGCCCTTGGTGGCCGCGTCGGTCAGCACCCGGGCCGTCTCCTGGAAGGAGGCCGCCGACAGGAAGCTCTCGGTGGCCAGGGAGGCCTTGGTGATCCCCAGCAGGACCGGGCGGGCCTTGGCGGGCTCCAGGCCCTCGGCGATGGCCTTGGCGTTCTCCTCCTCGAAGGTGAACTTGTCCACCAGCTCGCCGGGCAGGAACTCGGTGTCGCCGGGCTCTTCCACCTTCACCCGCCGCAGCATCTGCCGCACGATGATCTCGATGTGCTTGTCGTTGATGTCCACGCCCTGGGACCGGTACACGGACTGGATCTCCTGCACCAGGTAGCTCTGCAGGGCGTGTAGGCCGCGGATGCGCAGGATGTCGTGGGGGTTCACCGACCCCTCGGTGAGCTGGTCGCCGCTGGTCACCCGGTCGCCGTCGGCCACCCGCAGGCGCACCCCGTAGGGCACCGGGTGGGCCACCTCCTGGCCGTCCTTGGTGACGATCACCAGCCGCCGGGTGCCCTTGGCCTCCACGATCTTCACCCGGCCCGACGCCTCGGCGATGATGGCCTGGCCCTTGGGCTTGCGGGCCTCGAACAGCTCCTCCACCCGCGGCAGGCCCTGGGTGATGTCGAACCCGGCCACGCCGCCGGTGTGGAAGGTGCGCATGGTGAGCTGGGTGCCGGGCTCGCCGATGGACTGAGCCGCGATGATGCCCACGGCCTCGCCGATCTCCACCATCTTGCCGGTGGCCAGGTTGCGCCCGTAGCACTTGGCGCACACCCCGTACCGGGTCTTGCAGGTGAGCACCGACCGCACCAGCACCTCCTCGATGCCCGCCTGCTCGATCTGCTCGGCCGCCTCCTCGGTGATCTCCTGGTCGGCCTCCACCAGGACCTTCCGGCCCCGGGGGGTGACGATGTCCTCCACCGCCACGCGCCCGACGATGCGGTCCTTGAGGGGCACCACCACCTCGGTGCCTTCCTTGATGGCGGTCATCACCACGCCCTCGGTGGTCTTGCAGTCCTCCTCCCGCACGATGACGTCCTGGGCCACGTCCACCAACCGGCGGGTGAGGTAGCCCGACTCGGAGGTCCGGATGGCGGTGTCGGCCAGGCCCTTGCGCTGGCCGTGGGTGGAGATGAAGTACTCCAGGACCGTCAGCCCCTCCCGGAAGTTGGCCTTGATGGGCATCTCGATGATCTTGCCCGACGGGTCGGTCATCAGCCCCCGCATGCCGGCCAGCTGGCGGATCTGCTGGATGTTGCCCCGGGCGCCCGACTGGGCCATCATGTACAGGGGGTTGAACGGGTCGAAGGTCTTCAGCATGGCCTCGGTGATGTCCTCGGTCGCCTTGGTCCAGACCCCGATCACCTGCTGGTACTTCTCCGTCTCGGTGATCAGGCCGCGCCGGTACTGCTGTTCGATCTCCTGCACCCGGCGGTCGGCGGCGGCCAGCACCCGGGCCTTGTCCTCGGGAATGATGATGTCGTCGATGGCGATGCTCACGCCGGACTTGGTGGAGTAGCGGAAGCCCAGGTCCTTCAGCGCGTCCAGCAGCTGCACCGTCTTGGTGGACCCCAGGCGGTTGTAGGCCTCGGAGACGATCTGGGACAGCACCTTGCGGTCGCACACGTCGTTGATGAACCGCAGCTCCTCCGGGATCGCCTCGTTGAAGATGACCCGGCCCACGGTGGTCTCGATGGGCTCGCTGTCCCGGGTCAGGCGCACCTTGATCCGGGCGTGGAGCTCCACCGCCCCGCTCTCGTAGGCCAGCAGCGCCTCGGTGGGGGTGTTGAAGACCTTGCCCTCGCCCCGGGCCCCGGGCTTCTCCTGGGTCAGGTAGTAGCACCCCAGGACGATGTCCCGGGTGGGACTGGTGATGGCCTTGCCGTAGGCGGGGGAGAGGATGTTGTAGGCGGACAGCATCAGCAGCCGGGCCTCGGCCTGGGCGGCCGCCGACAGGGGGACGTGAACCGCCATCTGGTCGCCGTCGAAGTCGGCGTTGTAGGCGGTGCACACCAGCGGGTGGACCTGGATGGCCTTCCCCTCGATCAGCACGGGCTCGAAGGCCTGGATGCCCAGCCGGTGGAGGGTGGGGGCGCGGTTGAGCAGCACCGGGTGCTCCTTGACCACCTCCTCCAGCACGCTCCAGACCTCGGGGCGGGCCCGCTCCACCATCCGCTTGGCGCTCTTGATGTTCTGGGCGAGGTTCTTGTCCACCAGCTTCTTCATCACGAAGGGCTTGAAGAGCTCCAGGGCCATCTCCTTGGGCAGCCCGCACTGGTGCAGCTTGAGCTTGGGGCCCACCACGATGACCGAGCGGCCCGAGTAGTCCACCCGCTTGCCCAGCAGGTTCTGGCGGAAGCGGCCCTGCTTGCCCTTGAGCATGTCCGACAGGGACTTCAGGGGCCGGTTGTTGGGCCCGGTGACCGGCCGGCCGCGCCGGCCGTTGTCGATGAGGGCGTCCACGGCCTCCTGGAGCATGCGCTTCTCGTTGCGCACGATGATCTCGGGCGCCCCCAGGTCCAGCAGCCGCTTGAGGCGGTTGTTGCGGTTGATGACCCGGCGGTACAGGTCGTTGAGGTCCGACGTGGCGAACCGGCCCCCGTCCAGCTGCACCATGGGCCGCAGGTCCGGCGGGATGACCGGGATGACGTCCAGGATCATCCACTCGGGCCGGTTGCCGCTCTTGCGGAACGCCTCCACCACCTCCAGCCGCTTGAGGATCTTCATGCGCTTCTGGCCCGAGGCGTCCCGCAGTTCGGCCCGCAGCTGCCGGGACAGCTTCTCCAGGTCCAGTTCCTGGAGCAGTTCCTTGACGGCCTCGGCGCCCATGCCCGCCCGGAAGGCGGTCCCATACTTCTCCCGCATCTCCCGGTACTCGGTCTCGCTGAGCAGCTGCTTCTTCTGCAGGGGCGTGGACCCGGGATCGATGACCACGTAGGAGGCGAAGTACACCACCCGCTCCAGGGCCCGGGGCGACATGTCCAGCAGCAGCCCGATGCGGCTGGGCACGCCCTTGAGGTACCAGATGTGGCACACGGGGGCGGCCAGCTCGATGTGGCCCATGCGCTCCCGGCGCACCTTGGCTCGGGTGACCTCCACCCCGCACCGGTCGCAGATGATGCCCTTGAAGCGGATGCGCTTGTACTTGCCGCAGTGGCACTCCCAGTCCTTGACCGGGCCGAAGATCCGCTCGCAGAACAGCCCGTCCCGCTCGGGCTTGAGGGTGCGGTAGTTGATGGTCTCCGGCTTCTTCACCTCGCCGTGGGACCAGGCCCGGATGGTCTCCGGGGACGCCAGGCTGATCTTCACCGCGTCGAAGTTGTTGACGTCCTGCATGGCCGGTCTCCTCCCGGTGACGTCCGCGCCCTAGTAGTCCTCCACCAGCGCCTCTTCGCCTTCCAGGTTGATCCCCAGCGCCCGGGCGGTCTCGGCGATGTCCTCCTCGATCTCCTTGAGCTCGATCTCCCGCTTGTCCTCGCTGAGAACCTTCACGTCCAGGCACAGGGACTGCAGTTCCTTCACCAGCACCTTGAAGGACTCGGGGACGCCGGGCTCCTGGATGTTCTCCCCCTTGACGATGGCCTCGTAGGTCTTCACCCGGCCCACCACGTCGTCGGACTTGACCGTGAGCAGCTCCTGCAGGGTACTGGCCGCCCCGTAAGCCTCCAGGGCCCACACCTCCATCTCCCCGAAGCGCTGTCCGCCGAACTGGGCCTTGCCGCCCAGGGGCTGCTGGGTGATGAGGCTGTAGGGGCCCGTGGACCGGGCGTGGATCTTGTCCTCCACCAGGTGCAGCAGCTTCATCATGTAGATCCAGCCCACGGTCACCTTCTGGTCGAAGGGCTCGCCGGTGCGCCCGTCCCGCAGCTGGATCTTGCCGTCCTCGGGCAGCCCCGCCTCCCGCAGCAGGCGCTTGATCTCCGCCTCCTTGGGGCCGTCGAAGACCGGGCACTCGGCCCAGATGTTCAGCCGCTCGGCCGCCCACCCCAGGTGGGTCTCCAGCACCTGCCCCACGTTCATGCGGCTGGGCACGCCCAGGGGGTTGAGGATGATGTCCACCGGGGTGCCGTCGGGCAGCATGGGCATGTCCTCCTCGGGCAGGATCACCGAGATGACGCCCTTGTTGCCATGGCGGCCGGCCATCTTGTCGCCCACGGTGATCTTGCGCTTCTGGGCCACGTACACCCGCACCAGGGTGTTGACGCCGGGCGGCAGCTCGTCGCCCTGCTCCCGGCTGAACACCTTCACCGCCACCACCTTGCCCTTCTCGCCGTGGGGCACCTTCAGGGAGGTGTCCCGCACCTCCCGGGCCTTCTCGCCGAAGATGGCCCGCAGCAGGCGCTCCTCGGCGGTGAGCTCGGTCTCCCCCTTGGGGGTCACCTTGCCCACCAGGATGTCCCCGGCCCGCACCTCGGCCCCGATGCGCACGATGCCCCGCTCGTCCAGGTCCCGCAGGGCCTCCTCGCCCACGTTGGGGATGTCCCGGGTGATCTCCTCGGGCCCCAGCTTGGTGTCCCGGGCCTCCACCTCGTACTCCTCGATGTGGATGGAGGTGAACAGGTCCTCGCGCACCAGCCGCTCGGAGATGACGATGGCGTCCTCGTAGTTGTACCCTTCCCAGGGCATGAAGGCCACCAGCACGTTCCGACCCAGGGCCAGCTCGCCCTGATCGGTGCACGGCCCGTCGGCGATCACGTCGCCCGCCCGGACCGTGTCGCCGGTGCGCACGATGGGCACCTGGTTGATGCAGGTGCCCTGGTTGCTGCGCTGGAACTTGATCAGGCGGTACACGTCCCGGCCCCGGTCGGTGCGGACCACGATCTCGTCGCCGCTCACCGACTCCACCACCCCGTCCCGCCGGGCCACCACCACCGCCCCCGAGTCTACCGCGGCCCGGTACTCCATCCCCGTACCCACCAGGGGCGCCTCGCTGCGGAGCAGGGGCACCGCCTGCCGCTGCATGTTGGATCCCATGAGAGCGCGGTTGGCGTCGTCGTGCTCCAGGAAGGGGATCAGGGCCGTGGCCACCGATACCGTCTGCTTGGGGGACACGTCCATGAAGTCCACCTGCTCGGGCGGCACCAGGACGATGTCGTGACCGTGCCGGGCCGACACCCGGGGCTCGCTGAGGCGGCCCCGCTCGTCCACCCGGGCGTTGGCCTGGGCGATGACGTACTGGTCCTCCTCGTCGGCGGTCAGGTAGCGGATCCGACGGGTGACCACGGCGTCCCGCACCTCCCGGTAGGGGGTCTCGATGAATCCCAGGTCGTTCACCCGGGCGTAGGTGGCCAGGGACGAGATGAGGCCGATGTTGGGCCCCTCGGGGGTCTCGATGGGGCACATGCGCCCGTAGTGGCTGGGGTGCACGTCCCGCACCTCAAAGCCCGCCCGCTCCCGGCTCAGCCCGCCGGGCCCCAGGGCCGACAGGCGGCGCTTGTGGGTGAGCTCCGCCAGGGGGTTGGTCTGGTCCATGAACTGGGACAGCTGGCTGCTGCCGAAGAACTCCTTGATGGCGGCCACCACGGGGCGGATGTTGATCAGCACCTGGGGCGTGATCTGCCCGGTTTCCTGGATGGTCATCCGCTCCCGGATGACCCGCTCCATGCGGAGCATGCCGATCCGGAACTGGTTCTGCAGCAGCTCGCCCACCGACCGCACCCGGCGGTTGCCCAGGTGGTCGATGTCGTCCACCTGCGCCCCCTCCTCGCCCCGGTGCAGCCGCAGCAGGTAGCGCACCACCTCCACGATGTCGTCCCGCACCGCCGCCGGGTGGCGCACGCCGTCGCCGGCGGCCACGTACAGCACCTCCCGGGTCGGCGGCGCGATGCCCAGGACCACCCGGGTCCCGGGGTCCAGTTTCCTGATGTCCACCGGCGCGCCGTCCACCCGCACCGCCACCCGCCCCAGCTGGCCCGTAAACTCCCGGCCGTCCTTGAGGGTGAGGGTGAACTCCTTGCGCTCGCCCCGGCGGACGGTGACGTCGGCCAGCTCGCCCCCGGTGGTCTGCACCAGGGTGCGGAAGGCCAGCGGCGCCTCCAGGCCCAGCTTGCGGTTGAGCTTGTGCCGGCCCACCTTGCCCAGGTCGTACCGGCGGGGGTCGAAGAACAACGTCTGCAACAGCTGCCGGGCGCTCTCCACGGTGGGCGGGTCGCCCGGCCGCAGCCGGCGGTAGATCTCGATGAGGGCGTCCTCCACCGCCCGCGGCCCCTTGCGCTCCTCCACCGGGTCCCGGGCCAGGGTGGCCTCGATGGCGGGGTCGCCGTCGTACAGCCGCAGGATCTTCTCGTCGCTGTCGTAGCCGATGGCCCGCAGCAGCACCGTCACCGGGATCTTGCGGGTGCGGTCGATGCGGGTGCTGATCACCTTGCTGGCGTCCATCTCCAGCTCCAGCCAGGCGCCCCGGTGGGGAATGACGGTGGCCGTGGGCATGGGGCGGCCGGAACTGTCCTGTACGTAGCTGTAGTACACGCCGGGGGAGCGGACCAGCTGGCTGACCACCACCCGCTCGGCGCCGTTGATGATGAAGGTGCCCCGGCGGGTCATGAGCGGGAGGTCGCCCATGAAGACCTCCTGCTCCTTGATCTCCCCGGTCTCCTTGATGACCAGCCGCACCCGGACTTTCAGGGCGGCGCTGTAGTTGTAGTCCCGGTCCCGGCACTCCTCCTCGCTGTACTTCAGCCGCTCGAGCCGGTAGCCGCCGAAGTCCAGGACCGCGTCGTCGTCGAAGACGCTGCCCGGCTCGGGGCGGCGGCGGCCGGTCTCCACGGCGAAGTGCAGCTCCAGGTTGCCGGTGAAGTCGGTGATGGGGGAGACCTCTTCGAAGACCTCCCGGATCCCCTCCCGCAGAAACCACTCGTAGGACCGGCGCTGGACTTCGATGAGGTCGGGGACGTCCAGGACCTCCGGGATCTTGGCGAAGCTCACCCGGGTGCGGCGACCCCGGGTCACCACCTGACCGGCCACCGCCAGGGCGGCGCGGGCAGGCGTGGGCGTGGCGGCACGGACCGGCAGCCGGCGGGCACGGGTCTTCACGGGGATGCGGTCACCTCCAGCACAGGGTCAGCGCGTCGGGAGCGCGCGGGCCGGGGACGCACGCCACGACCCCCGGTGGGGCGTCCCCGCCCCGTCCCGGCCGGGTCTGGGCATGGAGTTGTCCTCAGGGATGATGGCGCTCAATGAAACAGCGAAAGCAAGGCCGGCGCGCCTCGCTTTCGGGTGTCGGCGTCCTCGTCGGGTCCCGGCGTCCGCGTCCCGGTCGCAAAACCGTAACCCCTATAGTACCGGGGTCCCCGCACACCGTCAATACCCGGCACGGCCCGGGACCAGACCCGCCGGGGGAACGGCTACTTGATCTCGACGGTCGCCCCCTCGGCCTCCAGCTTGGCCTTGATCTGCTCGGCCTCGGCCTTGCTGATCTTCTCCTTGATGGGCTTGGGGGCGCCGTCCACCAGGTCCTTGGCCTCCTTCAGCCCCAGGCCCGTGAGCTCGCGGACCACCTTGATGACCTGGATCTTCTTCTCCCCCACGCTCTTGAGGATGACGTCGAACTCGGTCTGCTCCTCGACCGCCGCCGGAGCTCCCGCGGCCGCGCCGGCTGCCGGGACCGCCGCCACCGCCACCGGGGCGGCCGCGGTGATCCCGAACTTCTGCTCCAGCGCCTTCACCAGGTCCGCCAGCTCCAGGACCGTGAGGTTGCCGATGGCCTCCACGATCTCCTCGGTGCTCCACTTTGCGCCTGCGGCTTTCGCCCTGACCTCCGCCATCGTCGTTCCGCCTCCTTTGTGCCCTCCGGCTGGGCCGGAGGTTTCCGTGCCCTCGCCCTGGCCGGGCTCAGGCCGCCTGCTCCCGGGCCCGCCGGATCTGCTCCACAGCCGACAGCAGGGCGCGCGGCAGTCCCGCCAGCGCCCCGACCAGACCCGCCAGGGGAGACCGCAGCGACCCCGCCGCCGCGGCCAGCAGCTGCGGCCGGGGCGGCAGGTCGGCCAGGCGCCGGATGCCCTCGGCGGTCAGGACGCGCCCCTCCACCCAGCCGCCTTTGATCTCCAGCTTGCGCATCTGGCGGACGAACTCCACCAGCACCCGGGCCGGAGCCACCGGGTCGGCGGCGGCGAAGACCACCGCCGTGGGCCCCTGCAGGAACGGCGCCAGCTCCTCCCGGCCAAGGCTGTCCGCCGCCCGCTGGAACAGGGTGTTCTTGACCACCTTCAGGTCCGCCCCGACCTCCCGCAGCCGGGCGCGCAGCTGGGACAGCTCCCCCACGTTCAGGCCCCGGTAGTCGGTGAGGATGGCCGCGGCGGCGTCCAGGAGCCGCGACCGAAACGCCTCCACCTGGTGGACCTTCTCCGGCCGCACCACGTGGGTGGCTGCCCGGTGTTCGGACGTCTTGGTGGGCGCCATCGGTCACCCCGCCTCAGACACAGCGCTGGCCGCCGCGGACACCCCGGCGATTCCGGCAGGCGAGGACCCGCGACGGCCGTGGGAACGGTCGTCGGACGCCTCGGCAGGCGACCCGCCCGGGTCTTTCGGCCCCCCTCCGGGGCACCTGCTGTCTGCGGCCCGTCTTCAGTTGACCCGCGCAACGCCGGTCAGTGTACCACACCCCGCCGCCGGCGCGCAACCGGATGGGGGCCTGAAAGCGTCGGGCCCGGCCCTCAGGCCGTGGCCGCCCGCAGCAGCGCCTCGGCCTTGAGGGGGTCCACCCGGACCCCCGGCCCCATGGTGGTGGCGAGGGTGATGGACCGCAGGTACTGGCCTTTGGCCGCCGCCGGGCGGGCGCGGACCACCGCGTCCAGCAGGGCGGTGAAGTTGGCCAGCAGCTGGTCCTCGGTGAACGACACCTTGCCGATCCCGGCGTGGATGATCCCCGCCTTCTCGGTCCGGTACTCGATCTTGCCCGCCTTGATCTCCCGGACGGCGCGGGCGATGTCGAAGGTGACGGTCCCCGCCTTGGGGTTGGGCATCAGGCCCCGGGGGCCGAGGATGCGCCCCAGCCGCCCCACCAGCCCCATCATGTCCGGGGTGGCTACGGCCACGTCGAACTCCAGCCATCCCCCCTGGATCTTCTCGATCAGGTCCTCGGCGCCCACGTAGTCGGCGCCGGCGGCCTCGGCCTCCCGCGCCTTTTCGCCCTTGGCGAAGACCAGGACCCGGACCTGCTTGCCGGTCCCCGCCGGCAGGGCCACCGTCCCCCGGACCTGCTGGTCCGCCTGCTTGGGGTCGATGCCCAGCCGGATGGCGCACTCCACGGTCTCGTCGAACCGGGCGGAGGCCATCTGCTTGAGCAGCCGGACGGCCTCCTGGGGGCTGTACAGGGTCTTGCGGTCCACCAGGGCGGCGTTGCGCAGGTAGCGTTTCCCGTGCCTGGGCATGGCGGTCACCTGACCTCCCTCATCACCCTCGCGCCGGTCAGCCGACGATCTGGATCCCCATGGAGCGGGCCGTGCCCTCGATCATGCGCATGGCCGCCTCCAGGTCGGTGGTGTTGAGGTCCCGCATCTTCTGCCGGGCGATCTCCCGCAGCTGGGCCCGGGTGATCTTGCCCACCGGCGTCTTGTTGGGCTCCCCCGACCCCTTCTCCACCCCCGCCGCCTGGCGCAGCAGGACCGAGGCCGGGGGGGTCTTGGTCACGAAGGAGAAGGTCCGGTCGGCGTAGATGGTGATCTCCACCGGCACGATGGTGCCGGCCATGGAGGCGGTCCGTTCGTTGTAGGCCTTACAGAACTCCATGATGTTGACCCCGTGCTGTCCCAGGGCCGGGCCCACCGGGGGCGCCGGCGTGGCCTTGCCCGCCGGGATCTGCAGCTTGACCACCGCCACGACCTTCTTGGCCATCCCGCGCTCCTCCGCCTACACCTTCTCCACGTCGCCGAAGTTGAGCTCCACCGGGGTGGCCCGGCCGAAGATGGACACCAGGACGCGGACCTTCTCCTTTTCCACCATGACCTCGTCCACCACCCCGGTGAAGTCGGCGAACGGGCCGGTGGTGATCCGCACCTGGGATCCCTTCTGAAAGGCGATCCGGTACCGGGGCGGCTCCTCCCGCAGCCGCTTGAGCAGCCGCTTGACCTCCTGGTCGTCCAGGGGCACCGGGCGGTTGCCCGACCCCACGAATCCCGTCACCCCCGGCGTGTTCCGCACCACGTACCAGGAGTCGTCGTCCATCACCATCTCCACCAGAACGTAGCCCGGGTAGATCTTGCGGTCCACCTCCCGGCGCTTGCCTCCCTTGATCTCCTTCTCCTTCTCGGTGGGGACCAGCACCTGGAAGATCTTCTCCCCGCCCTGGGACCGCATGGACTGCATGCGCCGCTCCAGGTTCGACTTCACCTTGTTCTCATAGCCCGAATAGGTGTGGATGACGTACCACCGGGCCCGGGGGTCCCGGGGTTTCTCCTCCGCCTCCTCCGGGGCGGCTTCGGGCTCCGTCTCGACCGGCTCCGCCGGAGGCGCTTCCGCCACCGGCTCGTCGGCGAAGATCTCCTTGATTTTCTGCTCGATGGAGGGGTCGTTGAGCATCAACACCACCGCCGGGACCGGACGCCGTCCCGGCCCGCGACCTCGGTCAGCGCACCAGAACCCGGGTGAAGATCCAGGTGAACAGGGCGTCCCAGGCGCCCAGGTACGCCGCCAGGATCACCAGAACCGCCACCACCACCGCCGTGGAGGCCACCAGCTCGGTCCGGCCGGGCCAGTCCACCCGCCGCAGCTCCACCCAGACCTCCCGCAGGTAGCGGGTGACGCGCTCGACCAGGGCGGGCAGCCGCCGGGCTGCCGCCGGCCGGGGAACGACCCGGGCGGGAGTCGGCGTCGCGTTCGCCTGCGTCAGTCGGGCCATGGGGACCTCGCCAAAACAAAAAAAGACTCAAACGGCCACCGCTCATTATAGGGGGAGGGGTCCGGGGTGTCAACGCGGCGCCCACACGGGGTCACCCGCGGATGCGCCGACCGGACAGGGGGCGGAGCTGGCGGGCCTCGGACTTGTGTCGGTACATGTGCCGGTCTGCCTCCCGCAGCACGTCCTCCACGGTGTGCCCCGGCCGCCACGCGGCCACCCCGATGCTCAGCGCCAGGGACGGAGCGCCGTCCGCCGGGCGGTCCAGGGCGTCCAGCAGGCGCCGGGCCACGGCGCCCGCCTGGGCTTCGTCGGTCCGGGGCATCAGGATGAGAAACTCGTCCCCGCCCCACCGGATCACCTCGTCGGCGGCCCGCACGTGCGTCCGGAGGAACCGCGCCGCCTGCCTGAGCAGCTCGTCCCCGGCCAGGTGACCGTACCGGTTGTTGACCTCCCGCAGCCCGTTGACGTCCACCACCGCGAGGGCGAACGGCTGGCCGTACCGCTCCGCCTGGACGACCTCCCGCCGGACGATCTCGTGGAAGAAGTGCCGGTTGTACAGCCCCGTCAGCGGGTCGGTGACCGCCAGCTGGCGGATCTGCGCCCGGTCCCGCAGCACCCGGTCCATAACCGCGTCCAGGGCCCGTTCGAACCTCTGCACTTCGTCCCGCACCGGACCGGGGAGGTCTGCAGCTCCCGCCTGGGAGCCGGGGAGGTGTCCGCCGACTCCCAGACGCTCCGCGCGCGCCAGGGCCCGGTGCAGGGGAGCCACCACCGTGACCCGGGCGGTCAGGTAGAGCAGGCCCACCAGGATGGCCAGCGTCGCCGCCGTCGTGAGCGCCGCCCACCGGATGAAGACCTGCAGCCGGCGGTCGCGCTCCTCCAGGGAGGCGTAGATCCCCACGGCGGCGACCACCCGACCGTCCCGGCGCAGGGGAAGGACGACCTCCAGGAGCCGGCGGCCGCCGTCGGTGAGTTCGTGGACGGATGCCCGGCCGGTCCGCAGCGGCTCCACGTCGTGCGAGCCCACCGGCCCGCCGGCGGTCCCGTCACTGCTGTACACTCTCGGGAACGCGTCCCCCGACCGGGCGTAAAGGGTGACGCGGACGATCTCCGGATACCGGACCAGCAGGTGGGAGACGTGCCGGTGCACCCGGTCGACGTCGGTGACGTCGAATCCGAGCACGCCCACCTCGTGGTCCAGGACCGCCGCCGCTCCCCGGGCGCGCTCCGCGTACTGGGCGGTCAGGGCCGCCCGCTGGGCGCGGTATCCCAGGGCGGCGAGGCCGGCGGCGGCCAGGACCACCAGCAGGGCCAGAGGCGCGAACAGCTTGAAGCCGAGGCTGGTGGAGGCGTGGATCCGACGCCACCGCTCGCGCAGCGTCCTCGCCAGGGACATCGGTCGCCATCCCCCGCGCGGGTTTTACATCCCTCCTGCCCGCGGGATTGTACGCCCAGACCCTGCGGGGAGCGGGTGACGGTCTGCCCCGACGAGCCCTGAGGGGGACGGATCCTCCGTAAGCGCTCCGGGAGGCTCACGCGGGATCGAGATGGCAGGGGCGGAGGGACTCGAACCCCCAACATCCGGTTTTGGAGACCGGCGCTCTGCCAGTTAGAGCTACGCCCCTACCGGTCCTAAATCTACACAATCCCTCCGGTCGTGATCAATCTCCCCGGCCGGAGTCTGCCCCCCGGCGTTCCCGGGGGCCGGGACGACCTTCCCCGGCCGCCCCCGGCCCCGGGCCGGCGGGGCGGCAGGGGAGATGACGGCGGTCAGGTCAGCGGGTTTCGCGGTGCAGGGTGTGCTTGCGGCACCACGGGCAATACTTGCGCAGCTCGATCCGGTCGGGATCGTTCTTCTTGTTCTTGGTGGTGGTGTAGTTCCGCCGCTTGCAGGTCGTGCAGGCCAGCGTGATGATGTCCCTCGGCATCGTCTCAGCACCCGTCTCGTCGACCTCTCACGGCGTTGGAGGTTGAAGGTTGAAGGTTGGACCCCCCTCACCCCAACCCTCTCCCCCGGCCGGG
>JBBIUY010000048.1:0-16136 GCA_037440005.1 Armatimonadota bacterium
CGAGGCCACCACAAAGCCATCGGGGCGGTGGCCCGGCACCTGGCGGAGGCCACGTACTGGGTGCTGACCAAGCGGGAGCCCTACCGCGAGCCGGACCCGTCGACGGGAGCGTGAGCGCGATTGGGGTGTGAGCCGCTGCAGGCTCGTGGGTCTGAGTGCGACACGCTCCCGGGACATCTTCATGCTCCGCCGAGGGCGAAGAGATGACTCCGACGAGAACGGCTCAAGATCCCGGGTACCGGTCACCGGGGGGGTTGACAGGCGCCGCGCTTGCAGAGATTGACCCCAATTTCCGCGGACGCCCGCGGTCGAAAGCCTCGCGGATCTCGACGAAGGCCCGCGCCGGGCGTGGCTGTCCTGGCCGATCAGCCTTGTGGGTCCCGTCCGTCATGACGTTCACGACAGCCTTTCTACGCCTTCCGCATCGGTACCCTGCTCCCGCGGCCCCCCTGGCCGGCGGGCGTCCGACAGGAGCCGCCGGGGCGTGCGGGAAATTGTCCTCCGTCATGCGGATTCGCGCACATTGGCCTGGGGCAGGGGCTGAGGGGTACCTCCGGAGCCCGTGCGGCCGGGTTCTCTGTCCGCCCTGGCGAGCGCTATGGTGGAAACTCTGACGCTTGTCGCTGCCGTCTTCTTCGCCATGAATATCGGGGCCAGCGGGACGGCGGCCTCGATGGGGGCGGCCTACGGCGGCGGCGCCGTCTCGCGGCGGGCGGCGGTGTGGCTGGTGGCCCTCGCCGTCTTCGCCGGCGCCTTCGGAGGGGGGCGTGTTGCGGCGACGCTGGGGGCGGGGATCGTCCCCCCGGGCCTGCTCACGGCCACCGAGGGCCTGGTTGTCCTGATCGCTGCCAGCGTTACGCTCTTCGCGGCCAACCTGCTGAGCATCCCCCTGTCCACCAGCGAGGTCACCGTTGGGGCCATCGTCGGCATCGGGATCGCCGCCGGCGCCGTGCACTGGCCCCGGGTGGCCGTCATCGTCGTCAGCTGGGCGGCGGTTCCCGTGCTGGCGTTTGTCATGGCCTTCGTCCTGGGAAAGGTCGTGCAGGCGCCGGTGGAAAGGCGTCTGCCGCAAGAGGGGGTGCCGCCGCGGCTCCGGGCCGTGCTGGCCGGATTCCTGGTCCTGACGGGGTTCTACGAAGCCGTGTCGGCGGGGATGAACAACGTGGCCAATGCCGTGGGGCCGCTGGTGAGCGCGGGTCTTCTTGACGCCCGCCGCGGTCTGCCGCTGGGCGGCCTGTGCGTGGCCGCGGGGGCGGTGGTCCTGGGGGCCCGGGTGCTGGAGACCAACGCCAGGCGGATCACCGCCCTCACGCCCGTGGCAGGGTGCTGTGTATCGTTCACCAGCGGGACTCTGGTCATCGTCGCCTCGCTGCTGGGACTGCCGGTCCCGCTCACCCAGGCGACCACCTGCGCCGTCGTCGGCGTGGGCTATGCCCGTGGGGGGCGGCGGAGCCTCATCGCCCCCACGGTGCGGCGGATCGCGCAGGTCTGGATTCTGTCGCCGACGGTGTCTCTGGTATTGACCTACAGCGCCGCCGTGGCGTTCCTGGACGGCTACGCGGGCTCGGCGGGTCGGACCCTCGGGGTCCTCGGGCTGCTGGGACTGTCCGTCGCGGCAGCGGTGTATGCGGGTCGCAAGAGGTTCCGACGTCCTGAGGTCGGCCGGATGCCGTACCTTCCGTGACCCCTGAGAGGTTGAGCAGTTTGTCACCGACAGCACGGGTCAGACAGCTTCTGGTCGCGCACCAGGCGGACCCCCACGGCGGTGGACCGCCAGGTGGAACTCCTGTGCCCGGACGCGTTGCGGTCGTCGCGCGAGGGACGGCGGTGTCCATGGTCGGCGTTGCCGGCGCGGCGGTGCTGCGCTACGCATCGGCCGTCCTGGCGGCTCGAGTTCTCGGCCCCGCGCAGTACGGGCTGTACACTCTCGGCCTGGCGACGACGACCCTCGCCGGGACGGTAGCCCTTGCCGCCCTGGACCGGGGTCTGCTTCGGTATGTCGCCGTTTACCGGACCACAGGGCGTCCGGAACACGAACGGGCGGCTGTAGCGGGGGCGGTGATCCTTGCACTCGTCTTCACGGTGCTCGTGGCCCTGGCAGTCGCCCTGGGCGCCGACCACGTGGCCGGGTGGTTCCTACGTGGGCGTCCCGCACTGGCGCCGGTGCTCCGGGTATTTGCGGCCACGATCCCCGCCCTTGGCCTTGTGACGCTGCTCACGGCCGTGACCGATGCGCGGACGGACATGCGGGTCCGGGTGATCATCGACGACCTGTTCCGGAACGGCCTGTTTCTGGCCGTCGTGGTCGTCGCAGCCGTCCGGGCGCGCCTGTCCGCGGCGGACCTGGCCGCCGTCACCTTTGGAACCGCCGTGATCGCGGCCGGGGCGGCTCTGTGGGTGTGTCGCGACTACTTCCGGCGCCCTATTCGCGGTCTGGGGGCCCGTGCGCGGGAGGTCCTCGCCTTCTCCCTCCCCTTCCTGCTGTTCCAGCTCATCACCCGCACGGACCAGTACGTGGGAGTGTTCCTGTTGGGTCTGATGGGGACGAGCAGGGAGGTCGGCATCTTCGGGGCGGCCACGGTGGTGGCCACCGTGCTGGGACTGGGGATCGAGGCGGTCGTCAGGTCGTACGCTCCCATCGTGGTCGGCGCTCTTGCCCGGGGGGGTGCCCGGGAGTGCGAACTCCTCCTGCGGCATGCAACTCGATGGTCCATCATATGGGCGGCCCCGTTCGCGGCGGCGTTCTTGACCTACGGAGACACCCTTCTGGGCGTGTTGGGCAGAGGCTACCGGGCGGGAAGCGTCGCGCTGACCATCCTCACCCTGGGAATGTGCGTGCACGCCGGAACCGGCCCCGTCGGGATGGTGCTGAACATGGCCGGCAAGGGGTGGATCAACGTTGTCAACGGGCTGGCCGCACTGGGAGTTCGGATCGCCCTGGGCCTGTGGCTGATTCCGCGCTGGGGCGTGGTGGGCGCGGCCGTGGCCAGCTCGGTCGCTCTGGGAGGCGTGAACCTGGCCCGGCTCGCTCAGGTGCGGGTCGGCCTCGGCATCTGGGGGTTCGACCGGGCCTGCCTGCGTCCCGCGGTGGTGGCGGCGGCCGCGGCCGGCCTGGCCTGGCTGCTGACGTCCTGGTGGAACCCTGCCCACGGCACCATCCGCGGGATCACGGGGAGCGCCGCGCTGCTGGGGCTGTACGGCGCAGGGCTGTGGCTGTACGGGCTTGATCGCAGCGACCGGGCGGTCCTCTCGGCGGGGCTGCGCCGGCTGCGGCGGTGGATCGGCGCCGCCGCGTCCCTGCGGGCCGGATGACGCGGGCCGGGACGGGAAGGAGTCATCAGGATGCCCAGGGTGCTGATCCTCGGACTTGACGGAGCGACGTGGACGGTGCTCGACCCCCTGATCCGCGCGGGGGTGATGCCCAACCTGGCTGCCCTGGTCCAGCGGGGTTGCCATGGGGTCCTGCAGTCCACCGAGCCCCCCGTGACGCCGGTGGCCTGGACGTCCATTCAGACCGGGGTGTTGCCCGAGCGGCACGGCGTGTACGGATTCTACAACCTTGTCGAAGGCCCGGAGGGGATGGAGTTCGTGCCCACGACGTCGGCGACGATCCGGGTCAAGACCCTCTGGGAGTATGCGGGAGAGCAGGGTGCCCGGGTGGCGGTACTCGCATGCCCGATGACGTACCCTCCGTTCCCGGTGAACGGCATCCTGCTTCCGGGCTTTCCCGCGCCCTCCTCGCGGGCGGTCGCCACGTATCCCGAGGACCTGAAGGAGGAGATCGCCCGACTGGAGACCGCGTGGGTCGTGCCGGCGTCGCGCACGGAGATCCTCCCCCGGGTGAGTTTTGGCTCCGCGGGCGAGCTGGCAGCCGCGCTGCAAAAGGTCGCCGACGCCGTCGGCGGCCGCGTCCGCCTGGCGGAACACCTCCTGCGGACCCACCCCTGGGACCTGGCTTTCTTCCAGTTCCAGGAGGTGGACTGGATTCAGCACGCCTTCTGGCCGGACCTGGAGCGGTGGGACCCAGACCACCCTCGCGGCCGGGCACTGGCATCTTTCTACCGCGCTGTGGACGCGGGGATCGGAGACCTGGCAGCGCTTTTGGACGCCGGAGGGTGCGTGCTGGTGATCTCCGACCACGGCTTTCAGGCCTGCCGGCGGGAGGTTTACCCCAACCGCTGGCTGGCGCGGCGGGGGTTGCTGCGACAGCGGCGGAGCCTGGGGCAGTCGGTTCTGACAGCTCTCTCCCGCGCCCGCCGCGCCCTCGACCCCCAGCGAAAGCTGGTCAACCGCATCCCGCGGGAGCGGCGTGCGCGGCTGGCCACCCGGTTCCACCGCGCCCGGCTGGACTGGCGTCAGTCCCGGGCCTACGCCCTGTCGGACGGGTCGTCGCCGACCGTGGGTCTGTACGCGCTCAACGGACGCGATCCTGCGGAAGCCGCCGCCTCCCTGCAGAACCTCGTCGATCCCGAGACCGCAGAGCCCGCAGTGGCCGAGTGCCTGCCGCTGCAGGCTGAACGTCAGAAGGGAGGTCCGGCCCTGTGGATCCGGTTCCGGCCGGGTTACGCGGCCATGAGCGCCCACGAGCCGGGTCCCCTGTTCCGCCCCCGCGTTCCGGGCCGGGACTACCAGCTGGGGATCCACCACCGCGACGGCATCCTCGTGGCCGCCGGGCCCGGAGTGCGCGTGCGGGGGAAGGTGGCCTCACACCCGCAGGTCGTAGACGTGGCTCCCACAGCCCTGTACATGCTGGGCCTCCCGGTGCCCGGCTCCATGGACGGCGACGTGGTGGTGGAGGCGTTTGACGGAGGCTATCTTGAGCGCCGGCCTCCGCGCCGCGTCGAGGACCCGGGCGGAGGGGGCACCCGGCCTTCCGGTGCCCTCAGCGCGGAGGAGGAGGCGCAGATTTCCCGGCGCCTGCGGGAACTCGGTTACCTGGACTGAACGCGGTCGGCCATGGGACCGCAGGTGGCGATGTTCATCCCCTCGCTGCGGCACGGGGGGGCCGAGGTCGCCACGGTGAACCTCGTCCGCGGGCTGCACGACGCCGGCGTGCCGGTGCAGGTGGTCTGCGCCCGAACAGGGGGCCAGCTGTCCGGTCGGATTCCCGCCGGTGTGCCGCTGACCGACCTGGGCGCGGGGAGGGTCCTCCGCGCCATCCGGCCCCTGGCCCTGTGGTTGAAGGAGCACCGCCCCACCGTCCTGATCGCCGGCATGGTGGACGCCTGCCTGGCGGCGGCGGTCGCGGTGCGGCTGGGGTGGCGGCCCGACCGGGTCGTGTTTGTCGAGCACATAGACCCGCGGGCGCGGGCCGCCGCCTTCCGCTCGCTGAGGGAACGCATGCTCCCCCTCGCTCGCAGCCTCGCCTACCGCCAGGCCGACGCCGTCGTCGCCGTGAGCGAAGGTGCGGCCCGGAGCCTGCGCCGCCTCCGGGGGCGGGGGCGGAGTCGGGTCGAGGTGATCCCCAACGCCGTGGACGTCGCCGGCATTACCGCCCGGGCCCGCGCCGGTGAGGCCCCGCCCGGACGGTACCTCGTGTCCGTGGGGAGGCTGGTGCCCCAGAAGGGTCACCTGGACCTTCTGCGGGCCTTCGCCGACGTGGCCCGGCGCCATGACGTGCACCTGTGGATCCTGGGCGATGGCCCGCAGCGGCGGACGCTTGTGGACTTCGCCCGGAGCGTCGGGCTTGCGGACCGGGTGCACCTGCCCGGTTACCGGCCCAACCCCTACCCGGTTATGGTCGGGGCGCAGGCTCTCGTTTCGGCATCACGTTACGAAGGACTCCCGCTGGTCCTCATCGAGGCGCTGGCGTGCGGCGTGCCCGTGGTGGCCACCGACTGTCCTTCGGGCCCGCGGGACATTCTCGACGGCGGACGCTACGGACTGCTGGTGCCTGTCGGCATGCCCGGCCATCTGGCCGGGGCCATCGACCGGGTGCTGTCGGACCGGGCTCTCGCCGCCGATCTGTCGGCCCGGGGGCCGGCCCGTGCGGAGGAGTACTCCATTCCCAGGGTGACCGACCGCTACCTGCGGCTGTTCCGGGACCTGGGGGTAGACCTGGTGCCGGCCGCCGGCTGACGGGCCCCTCCAGAGGCGGATGTCCACCGTCGCCTTCCTCACCACCGAGCTGAAAGTCGGCGGAGCCGAGGTGCTCCTCCACGACTTCTGCGCAGTGTCCGGTGCCGCGGGAGCGGAGTTCACCTACGTCCTGTATTCTCTGCGCGGCGGACCTCTGGCGGCCGCGTTCCGGAAGATCGGCGTCTTGGTGGCCGTGCTGGACGCGCGGGTGCCGTTCGATCCGGCAGCCGCCGGGCGCCTCGCCCGCCGGCTGCGGCTCGACGGAGTGGACCTGCTGCACTGCCACCTGCCCGAGGCGGGCGTCGTCGGGAGGGTCGCCGCCCGGGTGGCCGGCGTCCCGGTCGTCTACACCGAGCACAGCCTGTGGGACCATCACCACCCGGTGGCCCGAACCCTGAATCGCGCCACCATCGGCTGGAATGCCCGGGTCATCGCGGTGTCAGAGGCGGTGCGGCGGTGCGTGCTGGCGGGCGCGCGGGTGCCCTCCCACAGGGTCATCACCATTCCGAACGGCATTGACGTGACGAGACTCGAAGGACAGGCTACCTCCTCCACAGGACTCCGTCGCCCCCTGGGAATTCCCGACGGCGTGCACGTGGTGGGCACCGTGGGGAGCCTGGCGCCGGTCAAAGGACACCGGTACATGCTGGCGGCGCTGGCTCTGCTGAGGGCCCGGGGGTGGCAGGTTCACGGCGTGATTGTGGGACGGGACCGGGGCGAACTGGCGGCCCTGCGCCGTCTCGCCTCCCGCCTGCAGATCGGCAACCACGTGACGTTTGCGGGCGAGAGGGCCGATGCCGTCGGGGTGATGGGGACCTTCGACGTCTTCGTCCTGCCGTCTGTGGGCGAGGGGATGCCCGTGACCCTGCTGGAGGCCATGGCCCTGGGCCGGCCGGTGGTGGCGAGCGGGGTGGGAGGGGTCCCCGAGGTCCTCCGACACGGCCGGGAGGGGCTGGTGGTGCCCCCCGGGAACGCCGGAGCGCTGGCGGACGGGGTGGAGGCGTTGCTGCGGGATCCCGCCATGGCGTCCCGGCTTGGGAAGAAGGCGAGGGAACGTGTACTCGCCGAATACACCGTGGACCGCATGGTGGGCCGATACCAGCAGGTCCACCGTCAGGTCCTGGGGCTGGCGTGAGCGTGGAGCAGGTCCGATTGATCGGCGGCTGGCTGCTCGAGGCCGCCCTGCTTGCGGCGCTCCTCACCTGGACCGCGCGGCGTGTCGGCGGCTGCCGGCTGCTCCGGTTGACTCTGGGCTCGTTCGGGCTGCGCCTGGCGGTCGGGGAGGGACTCTACCTGATCAGTCTTCTCCGTCTCCCCGTGTTCCCCGGCCAGCAGGTGCCCGGCGGATTCTGGGCGTTCGCCACCGACGCCATCCGCTACGACGCTCAGGCCCGGGCGGTTGCCGCGCTGCTCACCGGCCGCCCGCCCGGCGTGCCCGTGACGGAGGTCCTGCTGTGGCCGGTGGGAGTTGCCTATGCTGTGTTCGGGGACACTCTCGCACACGGGATCCTGCTCAACGCGGCGGTGGCGGCCTCCTGCGTGCCCCTCGCCTACCTGACTGCGGCGTGGGCCGGCCTGGCCCCGCGCGCGGCGCTGGGGGCTGCCGCGCTGGTCGGGTTCTGGCCGTCGTCGTTGGCGTGGAGCGGGACGCTGCTCAAAGATCCTCTGCGATGGCTGGCCGTCTTCCTGATGCTGGCCGGGTCTGCGGGGCTCCTGTCCGTCCGGAGCCCGCCGTCCCCCGGGCAGGTCCTGGGACGGGGACTTCTGGTGCTGGCTGGCGCGCACCTGAGCGCGATGAATCAGTTCCCTCAGGCCGTAGCTGTTGCTTCTGCGGTGCTATTCGCTAGCTTCGTGTGGCTCGGGCGTCAGCGGGGAACGGCTTTGAGACAGGCTGTCGCCGCCACCGCCGCCCTGACTCTCGCGCTTGCTGCCGGCACGTCCTCATACCTGCTGTGGCGTCCTATCCGGCCTCTGTGGCGTCCTATCCGGCCTGCGCCGGTGAGGATTCGAATCATCTGCCCCCCGGCCGCTCCGCTGCTGCGCGTCCGGGAGTCGTTCCGTCAGGCCGGCGGCGCCACCCAGGTGGATCCCGACGTGCAGTTCACCTCCTGCGCCGATCTGATCGCCTACGTGCCCCGGGCCTACTCTTTGATTTTCGTCGAGCCGCTTCCGCGCTGGTGGGCCCGGGGCGCGTCGGTGGGGGCGTTCCGGTACTTTTCAGCGGCAGACGCCGTGCTGCTGTGGGTGCTGCTGCCGGGGCTTGTGAGGGGGCTGGCGGCCGCGTGGAGGAGACGCGAGACCGGAGGAGGCATCGTGGTGGTCGCGCCCGTCCTGCTGGTGGGCCTGGTCCTGGGTTTCGTGGTGACCAACTTCGGGACCCTCTTCCGCATCCGGCTGCAGGTGCTGTTGCCGGCGGTCCTGCTGGCGGCAGACGGGTGGACGGCCCTGCTGTCCGGCAGGCGGCCGGGTGACGCGGGCCGCCCGACCGCGGTACACTGACCTCGCGTGAGTCCGCCGCCACATGGCAGAATGGGGACCCGGATGGCTCGACGCCTCCTCATCATCGGTCTGGACTGCGTGCCCCCGGACTTCGTGTTCGACCGCTTCGACACGCCGACCCTGCGGGCATTGGCGCGCCGGGGATCCTTCGGCGCCCTGGAGAGCATCACCCCGCCCATCACGGTGCCCGCGTGGGCGTGCCTGATGACCGGTCGGGACCCCGGCGCCCTGGGCATCTACGGCTTCCGCAACCGGATGGACTACAGCTACGACCGGCTGGCCATCGCCACCAGCGCGGCAGTGCGCGAGCCGACCCTCTGGGACCGGCTGGGTACACGCGGTCTGAGGTCGATCGTGGTGGGCGTGCCCCCCTCGTACCCGCCCCGGCCGCTGGTCGGCCAGATGGTGTCGTGCTTTCTGACCCCCAGCGCCCGGTCGGAGTACACCTGGCCGCCGGAGCTGAAGGCGGAGCTGGAGTCGCGGTTTGGGGAGTACCTCTTCGACGTGACCGACTTCCGCACCGAGGACAAGGCCGCGCTGCTGCGCCGGATCTACGACGCCACCGCCCAGAAGTTCGCCATCGTCAGGCACCTGATGACCACCCGGCCCTGGGACCTGCTGGCCTTCGTGGACATCGCGCCGGACCGCCTGCACCACGGCTTCTGGAAGTACTGGGACCCCCAGCACGTCAGGCACGAGCCGGGCAGCCCGTTCCGCTCCTGTTTTGAGGAGTACTACGCCTTTCTCGACCGCCAGATCGGCGCGCTGCTGGACGGGCTGGACCCCGACACCGCCGTCCTGGTGGTGTCCGACCACGGGGCCAAGCGCATGGATGGGGCCATCTGCGTCAACGAGTGGCTGCGCCGCGAGGGGTACCTGGTGCTGCGGGACGAACCGCGCGGGCCGCAGCGGCTGGAGCCCGCCATGGTGGACTGGCGGCGGACGGCCGCGTGGGGGGAGGGCGGCTATTACAGCCGGATCTTCCTGAATGTCCGGGGCCGGGAGCCCGAGGGCATGGTGGAAGAGGGGTTCTACGACCGCCTGCGGGACGAGCTGATCGCCGGCCTGGAAGCTCTGGGCGACGAGCAGGGCCGGCCCATCGGCACGCGGGTGTACCGGCCGGAGGACCTGTACCCGGTGCGGCGGGGGATCCCGCCGGACCTGATCGCCGTCTTCGGCGACCTGTACTGGCGCAGCGCCGGCAGCGTGGGGATCGGGTCGGTCTGGACGCGGGAGAACGACACCGGGCCGGACGACGCCAACCACGCCCAGCACGGCATGTTCGTCGCCTGCGGGCTGCCTCTGCCGCCGGGGGAGGTGCGGGGGATGCGGTTGCTGGACATGGCGGCGCTGCTGGCGCGGTATTTTGACCTCGATCCCGCCGGACAGGAGGCGTGAGCGTGGAGGGGTTCACCGTCTGGTTCACGGGACTGCCCAGCTCGGGCAAGAGCACCCTGGCAGGGCTGCTGGCCCGGGCGCTGCGGGAGCGGGGGCGCACCGTGGAGGTCCTGGACGGCGACGAGGTGCGCCGGGAGCTCACCCGCGGGCTGGGGTTCTCCCGGGAGGACCGCGACGAGAACATCCGGCGCATCGCCTACGTGGCCAAGGTCCTCACCCGCAACGGCGTGGTGGCCATCACCGCCGCCATCTCTCCCTACCGGGCGGCCCGCGAGCGGGCCCGAGCGGAGATCGGCCGGTTCGTGGAGGTCTACGTGAGCTGCCCGGTGGAGGTGTGCATGCAGCGCGACGTCAAGGGCCTGTACGCCCGGGCGGTGCGCGGGGAGATCCCGCAGTTCACCGGCATTTCGGATCCCTACGAGGAGCCGCTGTCGCCGGAGGTAGTCGTCCACAGCGACCGCCAGTCCCCCCAGGAGAGCCTGCAGCGCATCCTGTCCTACCTGGAGAGCGCGGGATACCTGCAGCCGGGGATGGCCCTGGTGCCGGTGCCCGCCTACCTGGCGGGCCGCCTGCGCCGCCGGTGGGGGGACGCATTCCAGCGCCGCCTGGTGGAAGTTCTGGCAGCGCACGCCGAGGGCGAGGGAGAGCCGGTCTCCCCCGAGGAGGAGCAGCAGATCCTCGTGCGGCTGCGCAGCCTGGGCTACCTGGACTGACCCGGAGGACCCGATGCTGCCCGCTCCTCACGGAGGGACCCTGGTCCGGCAGGTCGCCGCGCCCGACGTCGCCGAGCGGGCGCGCCGGGACCCGCGCCTGGTCCGGCTGGAGGTGTCCACCGAGCACGCCTACGAGGTGGTGAACATCGCCACCGGCGTTTTCAGCCCCCTGCGGGGCTTCATGGGCGCCGCCGAGGTGGACGCGGTGGCCCGCACAGGGCGGCTGCCCGACGGCCTGCCGTGGACCATCCCCATCGTGCTGGACGTGGACGAATCCGCCGCCACCCGGGTGGGCGACGAGCTGGTGCTGACGTACCGGCGGCAGCCGCTGGCGGTGATGCGGGTGCGGGAGCGCTTCTCCTTCGACCGGGAGGCGGTGGCCCGCCAGGTGTTCGGCACCGACAGTGCCGCCCACCCGGGCGTCGCCGCCCTGTACGCCATGCGGCCGGTCTTTCTGGCGGGTCCGGTGGAGCTGCTGGCCGCCCCCGACAACCCCTATGCCCGCTACACCCTGGAGCCCCAGGAGACCCGGGTGCTGTTCGCGGCCCGGGGGTGGCGCACGGTGGTGGGGTTTCAGACCCGCAACGTCCCGCACCTGGGGCACGAGTACGTGCAGAAGACGGCGCTGACGTTCGTGGACGGTATCTTCATCAACCCGGTCATCGGCCGCAAGAAGCCCGGCGACTTCAAGGACGAGGTCATCCTGGCGGCCTACGAGGCGCTGATCCGCCACTACTACCTGCGGGAGCGTACCGTCTTCGCCGTCCTGCTCACCGAGATGCGGTACGCCGGCCCCCGGGAGGCGGTCTTCCACGCCATCATCCGCAAGAACTTCGGGTGCACCCACTTCATCGTGGGACGCGACCACGCCGGGGTGGGATCGTTCTACGGCCCCTACGCGGCGCAGGAGATCTTCGACGACTACCCCGACCTGGGGATCGTCCCGCTGTTCTTCACCGCCTTTTTCTACTGCGCGCGGTGCGGCAGCATCGCCAACGAGAAGACCTGTCCCCACGAGGACGCCCGGGTGGACTTCAGCGGTACCCGGTTCCGACAGGCGCTGCTGGGGGACGGGGACGCCGAGCGGCTGGTGCGCCGGGAGGTCCTGGAGGTCGTCCGCCGCTTCCCCGACCCGTTCGTCTCCGACGCGGACGGCTGACAGCCGCTCGATGGCCGACCCCGGTCCCCTGCGCGGCACCTGGGCGTTCTGGCTGCTGGCGGCCACGGTGGCCGCTCTGGTCTTCGGTCTCTTCCTTCCGCTGACCGACGGGGACACGGCGCTGTACGCCACGGTCGCCCGGGACGCCCTCGCCCGGGGCGAGTGGGTCGCCTACACCTTTGCCGATGGGCGCGTCTTCGACAAGCCGCCGCTGACCATCTGGTTGCTGCAGCTGTCCATGGCGGCGTTCGGACCGTCCGAGTGGGCGGTCCGGCTGTGGCACCTGCTGCTGGCCCTGGCCACGGCCGCGGTCACCTTCAGGCTGGCCCGCCTGGCGCTTCCGGTGCCGCAGTCGGTGCTGGCGGCGCTGATCCTGCTCTCCTCGGCCCAGTTCTTCTACCAGGCCCTGACCCCTCAGCAGGACGTGCCGCTGACGCTGTTTGTGGCCCTGGCGGTGTACGGCTACATCCGCTGGGAGGAGACGGGCGCCCTCGCATCTGCGGCGCTGGCGGGGGTCTCCGCCGGTCTGGCCGTCCTGTCCAAGGGGCTGGCCGGTCTGGCCCTGCCGGCCGTCGTGGTCGGTGCGCGCCTCCTGCTCGACCGGCCGCGCCTGCCCGCCCGGTGGCCGGCCGCGCTGGCTGCGGCCGCCGCAGCATGCCTGGCGGTGGCCGCTCCGTGGTTTGTGGCGGCGGGGCTGCGCCAGGGCCGGGCGTTCGTGGAGACGTTCTTTTTGGGCGGCACCCTGGGCGTCGGCCGGTACTTCCATCCGGCGCTGTCGGCGCCGGGGGCCGTGCCTGCTGGGGCCGGGCTGTTCGCGTACGTGCTCTTCCTGCCCCTGGGCCTGCTGCCCTGGACGGGATGGCTGTGGCCAGCGCTGCGGGACGGCATCCGCGCGCGGGACGACCGGGTCGTGCGGGTGTGCCTCCTGTGGGTCGTGGCGGTGGTCGTGTTCCTGTCCCTGTCTTTGGGGGATAAGGTGATCCGGTTCCTGCTGCCGGTGTTTCCCCCCGCCGCGGTCCTGCTCGCCCGCGTCGTGCCTGATCCCCGGTGGGGCCGCCCAGCCGCCTGGGTGTCGGGGGGGCTGTCTGGCCTGCTCGCGGCCGCCGTCGTCGTGGTGGGGGCCGTGCCGCTGCCGGCGGACCTGGCGCCGTTCCGACCGATGGTGGATGTCCTCCTCCTCCCGCTGGCCGGCGGGCTGGCGGCGGCATCAGCTCTGTTGTGGGCACGAAGGCGTGGGTCCGCCGTGGTCGTCCTCGCGGCGGTGGCGCTGGCCGCATACGGCCTGCTCCTGGTGACGACGGCCCGCCAGTGGGACCGCATCTCGCCGTGGAGGCCGGTGGCCCGGATGGTGGAGGCGGCGGCTACGGAGGACGCCCGCGTGCTGGTGGACGGAGAGCCGACGCCGTTCGCCCGCTTCTACGTCCGCCGGCCGGTCCGGTTCGTCTCCCGGGAGGAGTTAGCGGCCGAGTGGACGGCCGGACGGGTGGTGGCGGTCATGCCCGTGGACGCGCTGGGCACGCTGCCGTTCCCCCCGGCACCGGTGGTGGAGGGCGGCGCACCGGGCCGGCTGGTCGTGGTCAAGAATTACTAGCCTCTCTCCGTGCCCGGGCAGGCGAGCAGGGTCAGGATCTCAGACGCGATGCGCCCGACCGCCCCCGGCGGGCCCATCCGCTGCCGCCCCGCCTCGCCCCGCCGGGCTCTTTCGGAGGGATCACGCAGCAGGCGCACCGTGGCGTCGGCGGCGTCCTCCCAGGAACGCGTCGCCACCAGCGCGTCTCCCAGGATGCGCTGCTGCAGGCGCAAAAAGTGACGGGTGAACTGCGGGCCGGGCCCGGGAAACGCCACCACGGGCTTGCCCAGGCCCGCGGCCTGCTCGTTGGCGGTGCCGGCCAGCCCGACGACCACATCGGCCACCCGCACCGCCGCGCCGAACGCCCGGGTCAGCCGCACGGTGACGTGGGAGGAGCGCAGCCCGTCTCCGTCCGCCTGCCAGCCGGCCCGAGACGCGGTGGCGCGGACGCGGTCCAGGTCCACAGACGGCGCCAGGGCGCAGAGGACGTTGACCTGCTCCGCTGCGCCCACGCGGTCCGCCAGCGCCAGCAGCAGCGCCAGGTTGGCGTAGGCTTCGCCGCGGCTACCCGGCAGCAGGAGGACCGTGGGCAGGCCGGGCTGCGGGCGGAGGTCGGGGCCGTCGGGGCCGACGGTGTCCATGAGAGGGTTGCCCACGTAGCGCGCGGGGACGCCGCGGGCTGCCAGGGCCGCGGCTGTCTTCTCGTCCCGGGCAAACACCACCGCCGGCAGCCGGCGCATCAGACGCAGTTCCAGCCAGCGGTGAGGCTCTGCGTGCTCGGACTTGGCCGTGGCCACATAGACCACCGGCCGTCCGGCGTGGGCGGCCATCCACAGGCAGTAGAAGTCTCCGATGGCCACAATCGCGTCGAACCGACCCCGGCAGGCCTCAAGCCTCCGTCTCTGCTGCCACCACAGGCCAAGCACTCCGGCGCGCAGGTCGGCCCACAGGCCCGGCAGGTGGTTACGGAATCCGAATCCCCCCGACGGCAGGATCCGCCGGGGCTCCAGCACGGGGACCTCCTGGTAGGCAGCGCCCAATCCCACCAGGGGATAAGCGGTCACATCCACGCCGGGGCCGAAGATCCGGGCCAGCGCCATTCCCACGGCGTCTTCCCCGTGGCCATTGCTGACGACCAGCACGGTCGGCCGCTCGCGCCTGCCCCCCGGATCCACAGCCCGCGTGACCACCGACTCCATCGCGGTCATGATGGCGCCCAGCCACCACAGCCCCACGCCCAGGTGGACCGTGTTCAGCGTGGCGTCGAACTGGTCGTGGACGAGCATGCCGACGTAGGCGGCCAGGACCGCGGCCGCCGTGGCCGCTTCCCCGGGCGAGCGGGCCCGCCGCCACCACCGCCACCCGGCGGCTCCCAGGGCCCCCACCACGGCCAGGAAGGAGGCCAAGCCCAGGAGGCCTCCTTCGGCGGCCATGTTCAGGAAGATGTTGTGGGCTGCCGAGTGCGGGCGCATCCGGGGTCGGGAGGCGGCGGTGTAGGAGGGATGGACCAGGGAGAAGGTGTTCAGCCCCGTCCCCACCAGCGGGTGGTCCCGGAAGATGGCCACCGCGGCCCGGGCCAGGACGATCCGGTTCTCGTTGAGGGCGGGGTCCAGGACGGACTCCACCCGCTGGGCCAGGGGCCGGCCGCCCGGACCTGTCCCCAGCGCTGCGGCCACGAGCAGGAGGGCCAGGACCACCGCGGCGACCCGGACCTGTCGCCGGCCCGCCAGCGCGAAGAAGACCACCAGGCCCGCCAGCAGGCCCAGCCAGCCGCCGCGGGAGTCGGTGCGCAGCAGGGTCAGGGCCATCAGGGCATCGCCGCCCGCGAGGGCCGCAACAGCCCATCCCCGCCAGACGGACCACAGGCGCAGGCTCAGCAGGAAGGCCACCAGCAGGGCCGTGGCCAGGCTGTTGCGCTCCAGTTCCGGCAGCGCGGCCGGCCGGCGGGTCTGCAGGTGGATGAGCAGGCCCCAGGCGGCGGCCAGGACGCCCCCCATCGCCCACGAGGCGAGCACCCGGTGCACCAGGTCCGGAGCCCGGCGGATGTGCCGGACCATGGGATTGTAGCCGGCCACGACGGTCACCGCCGCCAGGGCCAGTGACCCCAAAGCGACGGCGCGGTGAGCGGACACCAGCCCGGACAGCAGGAAGGCCAGCAGAAACGCCGCGAAAGGCCCGCCCGCCCGGCTGGGCTCCCAGGGAACCCGCCGGGTGGCGAGAAGTTCCCACCCCAGCGTTCCCAGCAGCAACGCCAGCCCGACGGCCGCGTACCCCGCCGAGTACGCCAGGGCGGTCGCGACCAGCAGCCCGCGCTGGACCCGGCTATGCAGGGGAGCGGTCACGGGCGAGTTCGGCCTCCAGGGTGTGCAGGTAGTGACGGTTCAAGACGCCGCGCAGGGCCACGTCGGCCAGCGCCGCGCAGCCCGCTCCGCGCAGCCGCCGCACGACCCGGCCGACGTTGTCCGCGGTGAGCAGCCCTCCGCCGCTCTGCAGCCAGTACAGGACCCGGTGGACGCGGGTTGCCTGGACCAGCCAGCGGACTGCCCGCGTGGGGTGCCTGCGGTAAAAGTACACCGCGCTCCGGGCCCGGGCCTCCTCCTTCCGCAGGAGGAACCGGACGTCGTCCTGCACCGAGCGGGGCGTCAGGTGAAAGACCACCGCCTGGCGGCAGAAGACACGACGCAGCCCGAGCCGCTGCAGCCGCAGCCCCAGCTCGAAG
>JBBIUY010000049.1:0-14301 GCA_037440005.1 Armatimonadota bacterium
GGGCTCGGTTGGAGTCTCAAAGTGCAAACACCTAGTCCGCACTGGACAGACTAGGACCGTCCGTCTGAGGGCAGACTACTGTCTGCAGCCGGCCTGCCCCGGACTCTGCCGCCGGCTGTCTGAGGGAGGGGATCCCGATGGAAAACCTTCGCCGCGTGGGCGGGGAGGCGGGGGTGCTGGCCGGACTCGCGACGGCGCTGCTGTTTGTGGGCCTGGTGTGGTTCTTCCCCCAGGCCGGGCTGCCGCTGGCCGACCAGACCAACCCCCACAAGTACATCGCCTTCATCACCAAGCACCAGGTCCTGTTCTGGCTGGTGAACGTCCTGGGCGGGCTGCTGG
The DNA here is from genome assembly GCA_037440005.1 of Armatimonadota bacterium. Taxonomy (GTDB): domain Bacteria; phylum Sysuimicrobiota; class Sysuimicrobiia; order Sysuimicrobiales; family Kaftiobacteriaceae; genus Calidihabitans. The sequence goes on from JBBIUY010000049.1 coordinate 340, forward strand.
CCGCCCTGATGAGCGCCGTGCTGTTCCTGGCGCTGGGAGACCGGTTCGGGGATGAGGCCCCGGCCAGCGCCCGGATCGGCCCCCTGTTCGGCATCGGAGGGGCGGCGGGCTTTGCCACCGCCGCGTTGATCCGCCAGGTGGGCTACAGCGCCGCGGCCGGTATCTACCGCGCCAACCAGGCCGGCGCGGCCAACATGTTCCGGGCCCTGCAGGGGGTGGAGATGTCCCTGTTCGCCTTCGGCCAGGTGGCCGTCGGGCTGGGCGCCATCGTCCTGGGGATCGTGATGCTGCGCAGCAAGAACTACGCCGGCGTGGGCTACCTCAGCGCGGTGGCCGGCACCACCATGTTCTTGGGCGGGTTCATCCCCCACGTGGTGCTGTTCGTGGCCAGTTTCGCCCTGATGACGGTGTGGTTCGTCTGGAGCGCGCTGGCCATGCGCGCGGAGGCCGGCCCCGCCTTCGTCCGGTGGGGGGCCCGGTCCCGCACACCCGAGCGGAAGGCGGCCTGACACACCAGGCGCGCGACGCCGGACGGAAGGGGCCGAGGGGCCGGCCCCTTTTCCGTGTGCCCCTCACCGCAGTCCGTCGCCGGGACCGGACGCTTCCACCACGGTGAACGACCCGGACGTCTGCTGGCCGTCGGCGAACACCGCCGTGACGGTGACGGCGTACCGCACGCCGGGCACCACGTCCGCGGGCGCGAAGGTGTAGGCAAACCGCCCGTCCTCACCCGCCCGCACCACGTCCGTGACGCTGGCGGGCGCCGACCCGGCGGTGTACTGGACGGTGACGTACACCACCGCCCCGGGCTCCGTCTGCCCCTCAATGGTGAAGGGAGACCGGACCATGTCCCGGTCCCGCGGGGCGAGCAGGACCAGCCAGGGGCGCAGGGCCGGCAAAGGCCCGCCGCCGGCGCCCGGGTTCGGGGCCGCCGCCTGCTCAGGGGGACTCTCGGGCGGGGGAGGAGCGGGCGGGGCGGCGGCGGGGGGCGCAGAGGCGGTCTGCTGCTGTGTCCACTGCCGGGCCAGACGGGTCTCCGACGGGGGGTCCGTCAGGTAGCCGGTGGGTTCGGTCCCCCGGATGAACGCCTCCCGCCGCGGGTCCTCACAGGCGCTGGTGGCGCGCAGGCCCGAGGTGCCGCACATGGTCACCGTCACCACCCCGGGGGGCTCGGCCCAGTCGTCGGGCGGGTAGCGCTCGACGGCCACCCGCATGAACGCCCGCCAGATGCGGGTCGGCACCGTGGCCCCCACCACCCGCACCATCGGCGAGTTGTCGTCGTTGCCCACCCACACCGCGGTGACCAGGTACGGGGTGTAGCCGATGAACCAGGCGTTGCGGTAGTCGTCGGTGGTCCCGGTCTTGCCGGCCAGGGGCCGTCCCAGGGCGGCTCCGCGTCCGGTGCCCCGGGTGATGACCCCCTTGAGCATGTCGGTCATCACGTAGGCGTACTCGGGCGGGATCACCAGTTCCCGGCGGGGCGCGTGTTCTTCCAGCACCCGGCCGGTGCGGTCCTCCACCCTCAGGATGGCCAGAGGCTCCGCCCGCACCCCCAGGGCGGCCAGCACCCCGTAGGCCGACGTCAACTCCAGGGGCGTGACCTCTGAGGACCCCAGGGCCAGGGACAGGTCCGGCCGCAGGGGGCTGCGGATGCCCATCTTCTGGGCCAGCCGCGCCACCCGGACGGGCCCCACCTGCTCCAGGGTGCGGATGGCGGGGATGTTGATGGAGCGCTCCAGGGCCTGGCGCATCCGCACCGGCCCGGCGAACTCCTCGGTGTAGTTCTTGGGCTTCCAGATGCCCTGGGGCGTGTCGTACTCGATGGGCTCGTCCACGATGACGGTGGTCGGCGGCATCCCCTGCATGAGGGCGGCCAGGTAGACGAAGGGCTTGAAGGCCGACCCCGGCTGGCGGCGGGCCTGCCACGCGCGGTTGAACTGGCTCTGGGCGAAGTCGTAGCCGCCGATCATGGCCAGGATGTGGCCCGTCTGGGGGTCGAGGGCCACCAGGGCGCCCTGGGTGACGTTCAGCTGCTCGGCCTGGGCCGCCTCGATGCCCCGGCGGACCGCCCGCTCGGCCTCGGCCTGGAGGGCCGGATCCAGGGTCGTGTACACCCGCAGCCCGCCCGTGTACACGGTCTCCTCGCCGTAGCGCTCCAGCAGCGAAGGGAGGATGTACGACACGAAGTACGGAGCCCGCACCCCCACCAATCCCACGTTGCCCTCCGGCTGCAGGCGCACCGGTTCGGCGGCGGCCGCGGCGGCCTGGGGGCGGGTGATGTATCCCAGGGCGGCCATGCGCTTCAGGACCAGGGCCTGGCGCTGCCGGGCGGGGGCGGGATCCTGGAACGGGTCGTAGGCCGACGGCGCCCGGATCAGCCCGGCCAGGAAGGCGCTCTCGGCCAGGGTCAGGTCCCGGGCGGGCTTGCCGAAGTAGATGCGGGCCGCCATCTGCACCCCGTAGGCGCCGTGGCCGAAGTACACCTCGTTCAGGTACCGCTCCAGGATCTCGTCCTTGGTGAGCCGGCGCTCGATCTCCACCGCCAGGACCATCTCCGCCAGCTTCCGGCTGAGGGCGCGCCGCCTGGTCAGAAACAGCGAGCGGGCCAGCTGCTGGGTGATGGTGCTGCCTCCTTCCACGATCTCGCGGGCCAGCAGGTTGCGCCAGACGGCCCGCACCGTCCCTCGGACGTCCACCCCGGGATGGGAGTAAAACCGCTCGTCCTCGATGGCGATGACGGCCTGGCGCAGCGTCTGGGGGATCTCCTCCAGGGGCAGGACCACGCGGTTCTCCCGGTACAGGCTGGCGATGAGTTCCCCGGTGCGGGCGTAGATGCGCGTCGCCTCCCCCGGCGGGGTGTAGATGGGGGAGATGTCGGGGAGGCTGCGCGCCAGCCCCAGGACCGCGCCGACCAGCAGGCCGGCCCCCATCACGGCCGCCAGCACGACCACCGCCGCGGCAACCAGAACGACGCGCCTCCCCCGGGCGGTGAGCGGACGCCGCCACCTCCGGGTGTTCTGGACGGTTCGGGTGTTCGCCATCGGAGCGCTGGGTGGTAGTTCGCCGGTCATCCCGGACCGCCTGCCGCCGCGGCGGGGGGTCCGGCCGCACCGCGCGGGACCTGGACCTCCGCAGCGGATGGTTCCCCGGTCCTCATCCCGGCAGACCCGACGGGTGAGATCCGTGAGGCGCGGGCATGGGTGTGGGTGGAGGTCCCGGAGATCCATGCGCGCGGCGGCGGCGGTCGCGGTGGCGGTGGCGGCGGTGCTGGGGACTCCCGCCGGCGTGCGGGCTCAGCCGCAGCCCGCCGTCCAGCTGATCACCGTCGTGGTGCAGCCGGGAGACACCCTCTGGCGGATCGCCCGCCGCTTCGGAGTGACGGTGGAGGCCATCGCGCGGGCCAACGGCCTGCAGGACCCCCACCGCATCTACGCCGGACAGCGGCTGGTGGTCCCGGTGCCGGTCAGGGCCGCACCCGCGCGGGGGACGGGAGCGCCCTCCGGCTACGTGTGGCCCCTGCGGGGGGAGATCCTGTCGGCGTTTGGTCCCCGCGGCGGCGCCCGCCACGACGGGGTGGACATCCAGGGAGTCCACGGCGCCGCCGTAGTGGCGGCCCGGGCGGGCCGGGTGGTCCACGCGGGCTGGTACTACGCGTACGGCCTCACCGTCATCGTCGACCACGGAGGCGGCATCCAGACGCTGTACGGCCACCTGTCGGCGCTGCTGGTGCGCGCGGGGGAGGCGGTGCGCGCCGGACAGCCCGTCGGCCGGGTGGGGTGCACGGGCCGGTGCAGCGGGTCCCACCTGCACTTTGAGGTGCGGGTCGGCGGCCGCGCGGTGGACCCGCTCCCGTACCTGGCGGGCGCCCCGGCGGCCGCGCCCCCGGCGGCCGGAGCCTCCGGCCTGTCGTCCGGCCGCGCAGAGGCGACGACGACCACCGTGACCGTCGCCGTGGAGGGCAACACCATCACCCGCACCGTGGACACCTACCGCGGCGGTCGGCTGGTGGCGCGGAGGGAAGAGGCGGTGACGGTGTGGGGCGGCGTGCGCCGGCGGGTGGTGCGCGAGTACCGGGTGACGGACGGGGTGCCCGTTCTGGTCAGCGAGTCCGCGACGGTGGAGGAGGAGGAGCGGGACTAAGGTACTCAGGGTGCCGCGTCGTCCGCCGGCGCCGGCAGGCCCGCCGCGGTCCGCGCGGGTCGGAGGTTGACCGCGGCGATCCCGGCCACCACCAGGACCGAGCCGGCCAGCAGCCGCCAGTCGGCGCGTTCGCGCAGGAAGACGATGCCCAGGATCAGTCCGATGAGAGGGAAGACGTACGTGACCACCGAGGTCCGCGTCGGCCCCCAGCGGTCGATCAGGTAAAAGTACAGCAGGTACGCCACCGACGATCCCAGCACGCCCAGCCAGACCACCGCTGCCCAGGTCGCGGGCAGCGCGGGGAGATGCACCGGTCGTTCGGCGGCCAGCACCGCCCCCCAGGCCAGCACGTCCGCCGTCGCCACCACCGCGGCGGCCTGCAGCAGGGGAGGATGTCCCCGCAGGTACCGGCGGGAAAAGGTCGCGGCCAGGGCGTAGCTGGCCGACGCCGCCAGGACCGCGGCCTGTCCCCACACCCCGGCGGTCAGCCCGCCGGCGTGCAGGTCGCGGCTCATCAGGACCACCACGCCGGCGAATCCCACCAGCAGTCCCAGGACGCGCGCCGAGGTGATCCGCTCGTCCGCCAGCCACAGGGGGCAGCGCCGAATCGATCCGGGTTTCTCCCCACGGGATGAGGATGAAGGGCAGGGCCGTGTTGAAGACCCCCATGAACAGGTAGGCGGGCAGATGACGCCCCCGCAACAGGAGCGGCTGGCGCCGGGCCCCCAGGACCACGGCCAGCCCCGCCAGTCCGAACAACAGCCGCCACGCCGCCAGGGAGGCCGGCCCGATCTCCGCCACCCCCACCTTGATCCACAGGAAGGACGACCCCCAGATCGCCCCCAGCAGCCAGAAGGCCGCCCACTCCTTCACGTCAGCAGCCCTTTCCCCACGCGACGGGCGGGATGTGATTTTGACCGTTGCTCATCATGTGCGCGACAAAAGGCGTCTGACCCCAAATTCCGCCCCTGGAAATGACGTTGATCAACGATCATCATTCCGGCGACAAAAGGCGTCTGACCCCAAATGTCGTGTTCCGGCGTCGGCGGGCGAGTACCCGAGGGCCTTCGTCATTCGGGGCGTCCGCCGAGTCGGAACGCCTCGTCGATCTCCACCTGAAAGCCGGTGGCCAGGGCGTTGGTCTGGTGGGCGAGACCGATCACCGCCATCAGCTCTGCCAGCATCTGGTCGGTCAAGCCCTTGCGGCGGGCGGCGGCCGTGTGGCTGCACACGCAGTAGGTGCACCCGTTGGCCACGCTCACGGCGATGTAGATCATCTCCTTGGTCAGCGGGTCCAGCGCGCCCGGAGCCATCACGGTCTTGACCGTCTGCCAGGTCCGCTCCAGCAACTCCGGCTGGACGGCCAGGGCCTTCCAGAAGTTGTTCACCCAGGTCGTCTGCCGCGTGGCCATGATGTCATCGTACACCCGGCGGACCCTCTCGGGCGCCTGTTCGTATTCCACCAGCGGAACTGTGGCCATCGGGTTCACCTCCCCGTCGTTGCTTCGGGGACCGGGGCCGGCTGTGCGCCCGGACGCCGCGTCCGGTTCCCCTGCCCGGCTCCTTCGCCGCGCCCGGCGGAGTTTCATGCGGTATGCCCCGGGCGAGGAGGAGTCGTCCGTCGGATTGCCTCGCCCGGATTGCCTCGCCGGTCCAGACGACCTCGTCCTCCGCAGAGGTGAGGGGTCTCTCGCGCGCCCACCGCCAACATGTGGCGTCTGACCCCACAATCCGGGGGACGGGAAGTCGCCGGAGCCGGAATGTGGCCGACCGCAGGAGACGGGGGAATACGGAGAGCCCGGCGCCGCGTTGCGCGGGTGGGAGGCGGAGGTGATCCCATGCGAGCGTATCCGGTGGCCTCGGAGGAAGACCTCCACCAGCCGTCGTCCCCCGGCCCCGCAGGCGCGTCGGACGTCCTGGACGCGTACTCCCGGGCCGTGGTGGGGGCGGTGGAGGCGGTGGGCCCCGCGGTGGTCAGCGTGGGGCTGGCCCGGCGGGCCCCCGAACCCTGGCGGCGGCGCGGCCTGCCGGAGATGCGGGGCGCCGGCAGCGGTGTCCTCATCGCTCCCGACGGCTACGTTCTGACCAACAGTCACGTGGTGTCCGGAGCGGACCGCATCGAGGTCCGCCTGCCCGACGGCCGGGAGATGACCGCTCAGCTGGTGGGCGACGATCCCCACACCGACCTGGCCGTGGTGCGCGTCCCGGGCACGGGCCTGCCCTGCGCCCAGCTGGGGGACTCGTCGGCGCTGCGGGTCGGGCAGCTGGTGATCGCCATCGGCAACCCGCTGGGCTTCCAGGCCACCGTCACCACCGGCGTGGTGAGCGCCCTGGGGCGCACCCTGCGGGCCCAGACCGGACGGCTCATCGAAAACGTCATCCAGACCGACGCCGCCCTCAATCCGGGCAGCTCGGGCGGGCCGCTGGTGGACTTTCGGGGCCGGGTGATCGGCATCAACACCGCCATCATCCTGGGCTCCCAGGGCATCTGCTTCGCCATCCCCAGCAACACCGCCCGGTGGGTGGCCGGCCAGCTGATCCGCGACGGGCGTGTGCGGCGCAGCTACCTGGGGGTGGTCGGACAGGGCGTCCGCCTGCCGGCGGGGGTGGCGGGACCCGCGCCCGCGGCGGCGGTGCGGGTGGTGGAGGTGCAGCCACAGACGGCCGCCGAGGCGGCGGGGCTGCGGATGGGGGACATCATCCTGCGGGCGGGGGAGACGCGGACCGCGTCGCCGGACGACCTGCAGCGGGTCCTGGGTCGTCACCCCGTCGGCCAGCCGCTGGAACTGGAGGTCCTGCGGGGCGGCCGGCACCTCACGGTGGTGGCCCACCCCACCGAGCTGCCCGACGACGTCTAGGACACACCCGGGGGGGTCGCAGGATCCGCGGGTCCGGGGCGACGGCGCCCCGGGGTGCCCGCCGGGTCCGCCCTGCTCAGGCCGGAGGCGTCTGCCTGACCAGCTCGCGGACCGCCTCCGCCGAGTCCATCTGCAGGGCTTTGTGTGCCAGCTCCCGGGCCGCCGCCAGCGACCACCGGGCGATGACGGCTTTCGCGGCAGGAATGGCCCGGGGCGTCATGCTCAATTCGTCCAGCCCCAGCCCCAGCAGGATCGGGACGGCCTCGGGGTCGCCGGCCAGCTCGCCGCACACCCCCACCCACCGGCCGGCGGCGTGGCCCGCCTCGACCACCCGCTGGATCTGGCGGAGGATCGCCGGGTGGATGGCGTCGCTGAGGGCGGCGACCCTCTCGTTGCCCCGGTCGGCGGCCAGAGTGTACTGGGTCAGGTCGTTGGTCCCGATGGAGAAGAAGTCCACCTCGGCGGCGAAGATGTCCGCCAGGACCACCGCCGACGGGACCTCCACCATCATCCCCACCTGCACCCGTTCCGCTATCGGGTGGCCGGCGGCGCGGACCTCGTCGGCGGCCTGCGCGAGAGCGGCCTTGGCCCGCCGCAGTTCCGCAGGGGTGGCGATTAAGGGGAACATGATCCGCAGGTCGTGGCCCGGGCTGGCCCGCAGCAGCGCCCGCAGCTGGGGGACGAACAGCTCCGGCCGCTGCAGGCTGATCCGGATGGCCCGCCAGCCCAAAAACGGGTTGGCCTCGGCGGGCATCGGCAGGTAGGGCAGGGGCTTGTCTCCGCCGATGTCCAGGGTGCGGATCACCACCGGCCGGGTGCCCATCGTCTCCAGGATCGCCCGGTAGGCGGCCAGCTGCTCGTCCTCGGACGGAGGGGTCTGGCGGTTCAGGTACAAAAACTCGGTGCGCACCAGGCCGATGCCTTCCGCTCCCTGGCGCAGCGCCTCGGCCGCCTCCTCGACGGCGCCCACGTTGGCCGCCACCTCCACCCGGTGGCCGTCGCGGGTGCGGGCGGGCTGGGCGGCCGCCCGGAGCTCCTCGCGCCGGCGGCGGTCGGCGGCGGCCGCGCGCGCGGAGAACTCCTCCACGGTGGCCGGATCCGGGTCCACCACCACTTCCCCCCGGGCTCCGTCCACCAGCAGCAGCGCGCCGGCGGCCACCTGCAGGATCGCCGGCCCCAGGGCGACCACCGCCGGTTTCCCCCAGGCGCGGGCGAGGATGGCCGTGTGGGAGGTGGGGCCCCCTTCGGCGGTGCAGAAGGCCCGGACCCGCTCCACGTCCAGGGCAGCCAGCTGGGAAGGGGCCAGGTCCCTGGCCACGACCACCGCCGGATGCGCGAGCGGCGGGCCGGACTGGCGGCGGCCCAGCAGGTGGTCCAGGACGCGCCGGCCCACGTCGCGCACGTCGGCCGCCCGGGCCCGCAGGGTCTTGTCGGGCAACCGCTCCAGCTGACCGGCGAAGTGCTCCACCGCGTCCAGCCAGGCGGCCTCAGCGTTGACCCCGCGCTCCAGCGCGGTCTGGACCAGGCCCAGCAGGGCGCCGTCGTCTAAGAACAACAGGTGGGCGTCGAAGATCGCCGCTTCCGCCGGCCCGGTCTCCGACGCCACCTTGTCCCGCAGCCTCTGGATCTCGACTTGCGCCGCCTCCCGGGCGGCGTCCAGGCGCCTGCGCTCGTCGTCCGGCCGGCAGCCGCCGCGGCGGGGGACCTCGACGGCGGCTTCCTCCCACAGGACGGCCGGACCCGACGCCAGCCCCGGAGCGGCGGCGATGCCGATGAGGATGCGGGGAGAAGACGGCACGGACGTCAGCGGCAGGCGCGCGGCACAGCGGCGCCGGCGGCCGGACCCGCCGCCGGCGCAGCCTCCTTCGGACGGTTCACTTCGACCGGGTGCCGGCGGGTGCTTTCACCGGCGACCAGCCCTTCTCCACGTAGGCCCGCTGGAACCAGCTGGCCAGGGCGATGAGGACCAGGGCCGCCACCACCACGCCCACGATCCCCGTGGCCCGGGAGAGGTTGCCCACCACGATGCCGTACCAGGCGAAGTCGGTGTCGCCGAAAGTGGTGTTGGCAAACCCCAGCGCCCCCAGCACCTTCAGCAGGAATGCCGGCAGGAACGTGATCAGCACGCCGTTGGCGAACCCGCCCCACGCGGCCCCCCACCGGCCGCCGGTGGCGTTACCGAAGACCCCCGCGGTGCCGCCGGTGAAGAAGTGGGGTACCATGCCGGGCAGGATGAGCGCCAGCGCCCAGGCGCTGCCCAGCCAGACGGCGATCAGCCCCAGGCTCACCAGGCCGCCCAGCACGCTGGTCAGAAAGCCGATCAGGACCGCGTTGGGCGCGTAGGGGAACGCCACCGGGCAGTCCAGCGCCGGCAGGGCGCCGGGCACCACCCGTTCGGCGATGCCCGCAAACGCCGGGACGATCTCGCCGATGATGGTGCGCACGCCCAGCAGAATGACCGCCACGCCCACGCCGAAGTTTAGGGCGTTGAGGACCTGGGCCATCAGGTAGGCGGCCACGGTGGTGCCGGCGGCCAGCCCCACGCCCCGCACCGCCTCGGCGGCCCCCACCCGCGCCAGGTACCACAGGGCGAACACCAGGTAGATGATGAACATGGCCACCGCGGTCCCCACCATGGGTTCCCGCAGGAAGCGCAGGCTGGCCGGGAACTCGATCTCCTCGGTGCTGCGCCCTTTGCGGCCGGTGACCCGGGTGACCAGCTGTCCCATCAGGCCGCCGGCGATGTAGCCCAGGGAGCCGAAGTGGCCCATGGCGATCTTCTCGCCGCCGGTGACGGCCTTCATCCACGGGTGGGCGAAGGCCGGCATGATGACCATGATGGTGCCCAGCAGGAACGCCCCGACGATGACCGCCAGGGTCCCGCCGATGCCCACCGTCACCAGGATCACGGCCAGCATGGTAGCCATGTAGAAGATGTGGTGGCCGGTGAGGAAGACGTAGCGGAGGTTGGTGACGCGGGCGATCAGCAGGCTGGCGAAGAAGCCGACGAACATCAGCCAGGCCGTCAGCGCGCCGTACTCCCGCTGGGCGAGGGCCACGATGGCCTCGTTGGTGGGGACCACTCCGCGGGCGCCGGTGGCGCCCAGGATGAGCTTGCCCAGGGGATCCAGGGCGTTGATGACGGTCACGGCGCCCACCACCAGGATCAGGAACCCCATGGTGGCCTTGACGGTGCCGCCGATCACCTGGCTCCAGGGCCGCCGCAGGGCGATCAAACCCACGGCGGTCATCAGGCCCACCAGGTAGTAGGGCTTGCTGAAGATCTCGTCCACGAAGAACTTGATGATGGCGACGATGACCTGCATCGGTCCCCCCTCCCGACTGGCCCGTCCGGTCGCTCTCGGGCGCCCGGGGGCTGTTCACCGTCTTCTGCCCGCAGGTCCGGCCTGTCTCACCTCCCTTCGGCGTCGCCGGCCGAGGAGGCCGCCAGCGCCGCCCGCAGTTTGTCCACCATCTCGGCCAGGTCCACGAAGTTGGTGATGGTCACCACCTTGGCCCGGAGCGGGCCCAGCTGCTCGGCCAGCTCCCGGGAGGTGATGATCAGATCGGCGCCCTGGGCCATCCCCCGGGCCACGTTGATGTCGGCCACCTCCAGGTCGGCCTCCACGCCCAGCTGGCGCAGCGCCTTTTCCGCCTGCATCCGCAGCAGCAGGCCGCTGCCCAGTCCCATGCCGCACACCGCCAGGATGCGCATCGAGGATTCCTTACCCGTCCGCGGACCGGGGTCCTGCCGGTCCGGCCAGGGAGCGTTCGTAGGCGTCGATGATCTCCTTCACCGCCGCCGGCGACGGCGCCGCCAGCAGCGCCTGCCGCCGCTGTTCGTCCTCCAGCAGCGCGGCCAGGGTGGCCAGCGCCCGGACGTGGGAGGAGCTGTCCGGCGCCGCCAGCCCCACCACCAGGACCACGGGGTCGTTGTCCCGGTGCCCGAAGGGGACCGGCTCCGCCAGGGTGACCCACGCCAGCCCCGGGCGGAGGACCGCCGCCGACGGACGGGCGTGGGCCAGGGCGATGCCCGGAGCGATGACGATGTACGGACCCAGCTGCTCCACGGTGGCGATCATCTCCGCCGTATAGGCCGGGGTGGCGATGCCTGCCGCCGCCAGGGCCTCCCCGCAGGCGGTCACCGCCTCCCGCCAGTCTCGGGCGCGCACGCCCAGCCGGATGGCTTCGGGGGGCAGCAGGTCGGACAAAGACGGAACAGAGTCCACAAGAGGCTCCGCCTGGTGTCTGGTTCGGGGCCCGGGCGGTCCTCCCTGCCCGGCGCGGCCCGTGGCGTCCTACAGGGCGCCGGCGAAGTCGGAGACGATCAGCCGCTCCAGATGCGCCGCCGCCTGGTCCTCATCGGGCCCCTCGACGGTGAGTTCGATGTCGTGGTTGCGCTCCACCCCCAGGGTGAGGACGCTGAGGATGCTCTTGGCGTCCACCCACCCGCTGTCGGTGGTGGCGTTGCGCACCCGGATCCGGGACGCGAACCGGTTGGCCTCGGCCACGAACACCGCCGCAGGCCGGGCGTGCAGCCCGACCTCGTTCACCACCGTCAGTCGCAGATGTCTCACCGCCTGCGCAGCCCCGCCCGCGCTACCGCAGCGTCTGGAACAGGGTCTCCTTCCACCGCCGGACGTCGATGGCCCAGCACACCTCCAGGTTGGGCTCCCGGTTGAGGACGCCGTGGCGGTCCACCACCGTCATCCCCCGGGTGAGGTCGCTGGCGGTCTCCACGTCCACGAAGTGGCGGCCGCGGACAGTACACACCGCCGGGTCCAGGGCGATGCTCATGGTCACCGGGTCCGGCAGGGTGAGCCCCGGGTCGCCCAGCCACTGGCGGGCCACCTGGATGGCCGTCCGGTTGCAGTCCAGGACGAAGCGGGCGTAGGGGGTGCCCAGGCGGCGGATCTCCTCCATCCCGGCGTCGTCGAACGCCGCCGCGCCCCGGCAGTGCTCCCACCCCACCATGAGGATGGGCATGCCCGAGTGGAACACGATGCGGGCGGCTTCGGGGTCCACCCAGATGTTGTACTCGGCCGCCGGGGTGATGTTGCCGACGGTACACGCCGCCCCGCCCATGACGTAGCACTGGCGGACCAGCCGCGCGATCTCCGGCGCCCGGCGCAGCGCCAGGGCGATGTTGGTCAGCGGCCCCAGGGTCACCAGGGTGTACTCGCCCGGCCGCGCCCGGATCAGCCGGACCAGGGCGTCCACGGCGTGCTCGGGCTGCGGCGGGCGGGAGGGCGCCGGGTAGTTCATCCCGCCCATGCCGTCGGGCCCGTGGAAGAAGAACGCCCAGCGGGGCTCCCGCAGCAGGGGCCGCTCGCAGCCCACGTACACCGGCGTGTCCTTCCCGCACAGCTCGATGGTGTACCCGGCGTTGCGGGCGCCCATCTCCACCGGGACGTTGCCGGCCACGACGGTGACCGCGTCCACCTGCACGTCCGGCCACCGGTGGGCCATCAGGATGGCCACCGCGTCGTCGCTGGCCGTGTCGGTGTCGATGAGAAATCGGCGGATCGCCGCCATCGCTCCTCCTCCCGATGCCCTCCGATAAAGAGCGCGCGGGTATGCTCCCGGGCCCCGCGTCCGCAGCGAGGCGGGCGGACCGGCGCGCTCTACACCCGGTAGGTCTGCACCCGCCGTCCGTGTCCCCGCTCGGCCAGCCGGGCCGCCCGGGCCAGAACTTCCCGCCGCGCCTGCTCTCGGTCGACCGTCTGCAGCCGCCGCCCGCGCATCAGCACCCGTCCGTCCACCACCACCGTGTCCACGTCGGCGGCCCGCACCGAGTACACCAGCGCCGCCCGCAGGTCGTGGGAGGGCTGCACGTGGGCCCCGTCCACCCGCACCAGGATCAGGTCGGCCAGGTAGCCGGGCGCCAGCCGTCCCAGCGCGTCGCCCTGCCGCAGGGCCCGCGCGCCTTCCCCGGTGGCCAGGGCCAGCGCCTCGTCCACCGTCAGGACCCGGGGGTCGCCCTGGGCGTGCTTTTGCAGCAGCGCCGCCAGCCGCATCTGCTCGAGAATATCCAGGGTGTTGTTGCTGGCGGCGCCGTCGGTCCCCAGCCCCACCGGGATGCCGTGGCGGCGCATCGCCACCACCGGAGCGATCCCGGCGGCCAGCTTGAGGAAGGTCTTGGGGCAGTGGGCCACGCCCGCCCCGGCGGAGGCCAGCAGGGCGACGTCCTCGGGGGTGGCGTGGGCGGCGTGGGCGCACAGCAGCGGGACGTCCAGCAACCCAGCTTCCTCCAGCACGCCCACCGGAGTCTTGCCGTGCTGCTGCAGGCTGCTGAGGACCTGCTGGACGGTCTCGGAGACGTGGATGTGGACTCCCAGGCCCAGCCGGCGGGCCTCGGCGGCCACCTCCCGCAGGAAGGGGTGGGGGCAGGTGTAGGGCGCGTGGGGTCCCAGCCACGGGGTGATGCGCCCGCCCCCGGCCCCGCCCCAGGCGGCGGCGAAGCCGGCGGCGGCGTCCAGCTCCTGGCGGGGGTTCTGGCCGAACATGGTGGGCGCCAGGTGCGCCCGCAGCCCGGCGTCCTGCAGGGCCCGGGCCACCTGGTCCATGTGGAAGTAGTGGTCGGCCACGGTGGTGACCCCGCTCTCGATCATCTCGGCGGCCGCCAGCAGTGCCCCCCAGTACACGTCCTCGGGGGTGAGGTTGCTCTCCATGGGCCAGATGAAGTCGTTGAACCACGCCTCGACGGTGACGTCCTCGGCGGCGCCCCGGAACAGCACCATGGCCGCGTGGGCGTGGCAGTTCACCAGGCCCGGCAGGGCCACCAGCCCCGTCCCGTCGATGACCTCCGCCTGACCCTCCGCCCCCGCGGGTCCCGGAGAGACGTCGGGTCCCGGGTGGTCGGGCGTCGGGCGGATGGCGGCGATGCGGTTCCCGGCGATGACGATGTCGTGGGCGGGCAGGATGGCGGTGCGGGCACCCTGGGGGTCTACGACGGTGACGTTGC
>JBBIUY010000050.1:0-14234 GCA_037440005.1 Armatimonadota bacterium
GGGCGCGGCTTGCAATGGAGAGACCCGAACTCAGGGGATTGCGACACCACGTACTGCGTCCCTGTGGCAGGGTTCAGGGTTCCCGTTGCCTCGCAATGAAGAGACCCGAACTCAGGGGGTTGCGACGTTTGCTGTCACGTCCTCTGCCGAGACGCTACGCGCGCTTACAGCGAGCCGGCAGGTAGTCCGACCGCGTCAATCCTCAGGGGATGAGCGAGAGTAGAGAGCCGGGGGAACGGGCATAAAGGCCGGTGGCTGCGTCGGTGGATTCGTAGTACTGCCGGGAGGGCTGCGATGAGACCCGCACTCATAGCCTGTGCTGCCTTGATTGCGATCTTGATCGCGACGTCGGCCGCCTACGGCGCTACCCAGGTCTCTGTCTGGCCGGCCACCTTGAGTTTCGGGACGCCCGGGGGGGAGTTCGCCTGGACGTCCACGGTCTTCGGCCTGCGCTTTGACCAGGGGCTGGCGCCCATGGTGGGCCTGCGGACCACGCTGCAGTACGGTCCGGTCAGCGGCCTCACCTTCGGAGGAAGCGGCCTCACCGGCTTCTCCGGCCAGACCCTGGCCGGCGAGGCTGTCCTGCGGGTGGGGCTGGGTGTCGGCCGGGTGGGGGTGGCGGGGTTTGCGGGCTACGGGGGCTACGTCCTCAACGCCACCGGGCCGGCGGCGTCCGACCGCGTCGTCCTGCAGGACCTGGGGATGCGTCTGGGCGTGGACCTGACCCTCGCCCTGGCCCCCGCGCTCAGCCTGCGGGCCACTTACGCGATCAGTCCCTCGGTGGACGTGAGCGCCGATTACTCCATCAGCAGCCCCGCCGCCGCGGGCTCGTTCACCGGAACGGGCAGCGGCCGGGACCTGGAGGCACTCTTGGTCTTCAGCCCCGTGCCGCGCACCGCGGTGTTCGCCGGGTACCGCAGCGCCACCAGGGAAGTGAGCTGGTCGGGCGGGCCGACCACGTCCAGCGACTTCAGCGGCTGGGTGGCGGGCGTCTCGCTGTCATTTTAGGCGGACCCCGGGCAGACCCACGGCCGTCCGGGCAGCCGATGATGGGCGGGCTTGCCCGGACGGCCGGTGCATTGCGGGCGTGGGTCTGCGCGGCAGGAGGGGGCGGGATGCGGCGTGGAACACCCGCCAGCGGAGCCATGTCCGCTTCGACTTCGGGACTGCCTGCTGGTCTGCCGGTCCCCACCGACGACGGAGCCTGTGCGCGGCTCACCCCCGTCGTCCGCGACGGCCGGATCGAGCACGTCTTCTACCCCGTCTTTCCTCCCGACCGCAACCCCGACGACGTCCTGGCCTGGCTGGACGCCCACCCGGACTGACCGCGGCGGCGGTGTGATCCCGCCGGGTGGGACACGGGCAGACCGCCCGGCCGGCGAGGTGGACGGCATGCCCTGGCCCGCGACCGCGGACGAGCTGATCCGCGAGCAGGAGCGCCTGGCGGCGTTGTCGCCTCCGCCGTGGCGGATGGACCTGCCCGGCCTGTTGGTCGGGGGCTGTTTTGTGTGCTTCCCGCGCGGCTACGAGGGAGAAGGTGCATCTGGAGACCCCGCGTGGGCGGCGGCGGTGGTGCTGCGGGACGGCCGGTCCGTCGCGCAGGTAGTCATCCGCTCCCGGGCGGCCGCGCCGTATCGCACGGGCTTGCTGGCCCTGCGGGAGGGGCCGGTCCTGGAGGAGGCGGTGCGGGCGCTGGCCGTCCGGCCCGACGTCCTGCTGGTCAACGCCTCCGGCCGCGATCACCCGCGCCGGGCGGGGCTGGCGCTGCACCTGGGGGCGGTGGTGGACCTGCCGACCGTCGGCGTCACCGACCGTCCGCTCCTGGCCTCCGGGCCGCCGCCGGGGCCGGACAGGGGCTGTCTCAGTCCGCTGCGGCTCGATGAGGAGGTGGTGGCGTACTGGGTCCGCACCCAGCCGCGCGCGCGCCCGGTCGTCGCCCACGCCGCCTGGCGGACCGACCCGCAGACGGCCGCCCAGGTCGTGCTGCACGCCGCCGCCTCCGCCCGCACGCCCGAGCCCGTGCGCCTGGCCCGGCACCTGGCCCGCGCGGCCCGCGCCGCCGACGGAGGGTAGATGGTGGCGCCCAAGAACGTGCTGCTGACCGGACGTCCCGGGGTGGGCAAGACCACGGTCCTGCGCCGGGTCCTGGAGCACCTGCCGGTGCGGGCGGGAGGGTTTTACACCGAGGAGATCCGCGAGGGAGGACGCCGGCTGGGCTTTGCGGTCGTGACCACCGGCGGCCGTCGGGCGGTGCTCTCCCACGTGGACCTGCGGTCGCCGCACGCCGTGGGGCGGTACCGGGTCAGCGTGGAGGCCATCGAGGCGGTGGCCGTGCCGGCCCTGCTGGAGGCCCTGCGGTCGGCCGACCTGGTGGTGGTGGACGAGATTGCGCGGATGGAGCTGTGCTCGCCGCGTTTTGCGGAGGCGGTGCGCGCGGTCCTGGACGGCCCGCGCCCGGTGCTGGGGGTGATCCAGGCGGCCAGGCTGCCGTTTCTGGACGAGGTCCGCCGCCGGCCCGACGTCCGGCTGATGGAGGTGACCGCCGCGAACCGGGACGACCTGCCCGGATGGATCGCCGCCGACCTGCGCCGCCTGCTGGGGCGGCCCGGCTGACCGCCGCCGGACGCTAGGGAGGCGGGGGAGGGGCGGGCAGCGGTCGGAGCTCCGGGCCGGGGCTGTAGGGTCCTCCGGAGGTGAGGTCCACCTCCGCGTCGAGCTGCCTGTCGGCGGACAGAAACACCAGCCGCAGCGCCCGGGGCGGGGAGGACGACCGCTTGTCGAAGACCAGCCGGCCGGAGACGACAGCCCCGGAACCGACCTCTCCGGGCAGCGTGGACCGCAGGAAGCGGACCCAGAGCGTCCCGTCCTCCGACAGCAGCGCCGTATGCCCCGCCATCACGGTGACCGGTGAACCGGTGGTGTTCTCCAGGGCCAGGTCCAGCGCCCACGCATCGGCCAGCTCGGCCAGCCGGTGGGGCCGGACGACCAACCCGTCCGCCTCGGCCGGCCTGTCGTAGTGCCACACCCGTAGCGGCAGGCCGCGGGACGGGAAGGCGCGGTAGGCGGCCCGGATGGCTTCCTCGCGGTCCAAAAAGCCCGGGTGAGTGCCGGCCCAGTGGGTCCGCTCCTGGCGGCGTCCGGTGACCTGGTTGAACCACGCCAGGGTGCGGGGTGCGGCCTCGGGAGCAAATCCGGCTTCCACCAGCATCCGCAGCGCCTCCAGGTCGGCTTCTCGCTCCTTGTCCCGGGAAAAGCCCAGCGTGGCCAGGTCCAGCAGCAACCGGGTGATGTCGGCGGCCGAGCGGCTGCCGGTGAGGATGGCCACCAGCAGGGAGAACAGCGCGCCCGCGTAGGCCCGCTCGATGAACGCCGCCACGTGCCGCCGGGCGGTGTGGGCGATCTCGTGGGCGAGGACGAATGCCCACCCCTCGGCGTCCAGGTCGAGTCCGAGCATGCCCCGGGTCACGAAGATGTACCCGGGCGTGCTGGCCGCGTTGGGCAGGGGGGTGTTGAGGATGACGACCTGGTAGGGCACGTCCGGCCGGCCGGAAAACGGCACCAGGCGGTCGCGCAGGTCGGTGAGGAACGCCGTCCACCCGGCGTCGGCGAGGATCCCGTAGCGGGCGACCAGGTCGGCCGCCACCTGCCGGCCGACGGCCAGTTCGAACTCCCGGGAGACCGACGACTGGGCGGCGGCCGGGGCGGCCAGCAGGACCGCGGTCAGCCCGGCGGCCAGCAGGCGGACGGGAAGCGCGCGCATCGGTCGTCTCCCGCAAGGGGCCGGTCCCAGTATGGGACGGCCCAGGCCGGCTGTCTACGGGGGGTCCGGGTGGAGGAGGACGGCCGGTCTAGGAGGACGCGCCGCCGGCCAGGACGGTCTCGATGTGGCCGTTGACCGCCGACAGGACCGTCTTGGCCGCCGCCACCGGCTCGTCACCGGCGATGCGGGCGATGCCCAGCAGCGTCTCCTCTCCGGCCGGGGTGAGGAACAGCACCTTGACCCCCGCCGCGAGGATGTTCGCGTCCAGCGCGGAGGCGACGGGGACGATCCTCTCCAGCTCCACCCCGTACCCCTGGGGCAGCAGGGCGGTGACGGCCCGGGCGGTCGCCTGGGCGGCGATGTACAGGCGCTGGTCCGGTTCGCTGCGGCCCACCGCCTTGCCGGTGACCGTGTGGCCGTTGAGGCTCAAGGTGACCATGGCCGTCGCCGCCCGGCCCACGACCTCCACCCGCACGTCCCGAAGGACGATGCGACGGCCCGTGGGCCGGCTGGAGGGGACCGCGGCAGAGGGCGGGCTCGGGTGCTCGGGCTGAGGCGGGGCGGGCCGGGGGGCCGGGCGGGCGGCCTCCGCCTGCGGCACCGGGGGCGCCACCTCCGCGGCCGCGGTGCCCTCCAGGACGGGCAGCGCGCCTGCGGGCCGGTTGTGGCCGTTGGAGGACACCCCGTCCCTCGGGCGGTGGGCCAACAGGCGCAGCTCGGCCCGCAGCCGCGCCACGTCCGCCGGAGTGCGGGTCACGAACGCCACCAGCGAGTTGTCTCCGACAGGGTCCACGATGATGACGCCGCCGTCGTCGAACTCGGCCAGCACGCCGTCCACCCGGCCCCGGGAGACCGCCCCGGTGTGGGACAGCTGCAGCGCCGCTGCGGCGTGGGCTGCCAGCGGCTCCAGCTCCACGGGCTCGTCGCCGCAGACCACCGAGTCAATGAGCAGGCCGTCCCAGGTGGCCACCAGGGCGGTGCGGACGCCCAGCCGGCACAGCCGGTCCTGCCCGCGGGGGTCCCGGAACAGCGCCTGCAGCTGCTCCAGGCTGTCGAACTCCTTCAGTTCCTCCAGGATCGTCATGGCCTCGACACCCAGGACCCTGGAGCAACTTCCATGCCGCGGGAAGTTCCAGTGCGGCCAAACCGCTCAGGGGGCGCCCTCGACGGCCCGCGCCGGGCGGTCGGGGGGCAGGACCGCCACCCACACGGGACCCGGGGGCAGACGCACGGGCCGGCCGGCGGCGTCGGCGAAGATGGTGCGGTCGTCGCGGCGCGGCCGCCGCCAGGTCCCCTCCAGGGCGTGGCCGGCGGCGAAGACCTCCAGCCGGCCCTCGCCGGTAAGCTCCAGGCGGCCGACCAGGACGGGCCCCTCGTAGACCTGCCACCACCGGGCGTACTGGACGACCACGGCGGAGACCTCGACGGGGGCGCCGGTGAGGGCGTCCACGTCCGGTCGAGACCCCACCGTCCGCCGGTACCGCCCGGTGGCCGGGGAGTAAGTGAAGACCGCCGTGTAGCCATCGCCGTACGGAAGCACCACGGTCTGGGGGCGGGGCGAGGGGAGGACGGGAATCGCCTCCCAGGGCGGCCTCGCCGGCGGCCCCTGGGGGGCCACCCGGCGCAGGTCGGGCACCGAGGCGTACAGGTTGTGGGGCATCGGCCGGCTGCGCACCCGGTGAAACGGCTGGCGGACCCAGAACTGATTGACCGTCGGGCCGGCGCCTGACAGCACCGCGGCCAGGGCGCTGAGGCTGGACCCGGCGTGGGCCACCGGGGCGCCGTAGTCCCGGGCGATGTCCAAAAACTGCAGCCGCAGGCTGCGCACCGGGCCGACGACCGGCGGGCTGGACCGGCAGTACAGGGCCAGGTAGCGGGTGATCATCGCCTCGGTGGGGACCTCGTAGACCACCTCCGCCAGGCTGATCCCCGACTGGGGCCTGGCCGGGATGGCGTTGTCCACCACCACGGCCACCCACCCGCAGGACGCCGTCTCGGTGGCGGCGGCGGGCTCGGCCACCCACCGCGCGGCCAGCGGGACCTGCCGGGACCCCGACGGCCGGGAGGACCCGCCGGCACAGCCGGAGGCGAGCAGGGCGGCCAGCACCAGCACACCACGGATGCGGCGTCTCATCATGACCGGTGGTCGCGGCGTCGTTGCTCCATCACTGTGCCCCGCCGTCCGACCGCTAGACCTGGGGGTATCGGTTCACCGCGGCGGGGGAGGTTCCTGGGGCGGGGGGAAGGCCCCGCCGGGGCGTCGAAGGGTGCACCCACCGCGCCCGGTCGCCCCCGGTCGCGCCGGCAGGCGATGGACGGCCCGCTCCCGCACGCCCTGGACCACGTGGTGGTCTTCGTCGTCGACCTCGACGCGGCGGCGGACGACTACCGGGCGCTGGGGTTTACGGTGGTGCCTGGAGGCGTCCACGCCGGCGGGGCGACCCGTAACGCGCTGGTCCCGTTCGCCGACGGCACCTACCTGGAGCTTCTGGCTCCCGCCCGCCCGCGGACGGCGCGGCTGCTGCGGGTGCTGGGCGGGACACCGCTGGCATCCCGGGTCGTGGGAGGCTCGGCGCTGCTGCGGCGCAGACTGCGGCGGATCCGGGCGGGGGAGGGGCTGGTGGACTTCGCTTTGGCCTGCTCCTCCCTGGAGGGCATCGCGACCGGCACAGACGCATCCGTGCGGTGGCGGACGGAAGAAGGAGGGCGCGTGCGGCCGGACGGAGTCCGCCTGGCCTGGTCGGTGGCCTATCCATCCGACCCGGCGCTGCCGTTTGTGATCGCCGACCGCACCCCGCGGTCGCTGCGGGTCCCGGAGGCAACGCATCCCAACGGAGCGACGGGCATCCAGACGGTGACCGTGGCCACCGCGGCGTTCGACCGCGCGGTGGACGCCTACCAGAAGCTGCTGGGGCGCGAGCCGTTTGAGACCGTGGCGCCGATCCCCGACACCCTGGCCGCCGAGTTCCGGCTGGGGTCATCCCGCATCCGGCTCCTGGCGCCGCGGGGCCGCGCGCACCCGCTGCGGGCGGATCTGGCCCAGCGCGGCGAGGGCGTCATCGGCGTCGTCCTGCAGGCCGACCGACCCCGGGCGGTCAACCTGGACGTCCGCCGGGCGCACGGCGCCTCGCTGACCCTGGCCCCCGGAGGGTAACGATGGACATCGCCATCATGGTCGAGGGCCAGAACGGCCTGACCTGGGACCGCTGGAAGGCACTGGCCCGGGCGGTGGAGGACCTGGGGTTTTGCGGGCTGTACCGCTCCGACCACTTCACCAACCCCGCCCCGCCGGACCGGGACTCCCTGGAGCTGTGGATCTCGCTGGCCTGGCTGGCGACCCACACCTCCCGCATCGCGTTCGGGCCGCTGGTCACGCCGTGCTCCTTCCGCCACCCGGTCCACACCGCGCGCATGGCGGCGGCGGTGGACGACCTGTCCGGCGGGCGGCTGACCCTGGGGATGGGAGCGGGGTGGCAGGAGCGCGAGCACGTCCTGTTCGGCTTCCCCCTGCTGGACCTGCGGGAACGGTTCGCCCGGTTTGAGGAGTCCCTGGAGGTGGCGACCTGCCTGCTGCGCTCCGACGAGCCGGTGACGTTTGCGGGCCGGTACTACCGCCTGCAGGGCGCGCTGCTGCTGCCGCGGCCCCGCCGGCCCGGCGGCCCTCCCATCCTGGTGGGAGGCAACGGAGCTCGCAGGACTTTGCCGCTGGCCGCCCGGTACGCCGCCGAGTGGAACGCCACCTTTCAGACGCCCGAGTCGTTCGGCGCGCTGTCGCGCCGGCTGGACGGGCTGCTGCGGGCGCAGGGCCGCGATCCGTCCTCCGTGCGCCGGTCGCTGATGACGGGGGTGGTCTTCGGGTCCACCGAGGGCGAAGTGCGGCGGAAGCTGGAGCAGAGGGGACGTACTGTTGAGCAGCTGCGCGACCGAGGCGTGGTGGTGGGGACGCCGGCGGAGGTGGTGGACCAGCTGACGGCGTTCGCGCGGGCGGGGGTGCAGCGCGTCATGCTGCAGTGGCTGGACCTGGACGACCTGCAGGGGCTGGAGGCCCTCGCCGGCGCGGTGCTGCCCCACTTCCCCCCGTCCGGTCCGGCCGGGAGGTGACCGTCTCGTGAGGCTGCTGGCCAGCGTGGTCCTGATCGGGGTCGCCCTGGCGGTGCCGGGGGCCGGCCGCGCGGCCGCCCCCCTCCGCCACCAGCTCCGCGAGTACCCGGTGCCGGAGGGGTCGCGGCCCCACGACGTCGCCCCGGCGCCCGACGGAGGCGTGTGGTATACCGCCCAGGGGTCGGGAGACCTGGGCTACCTGGACCCGACCACCGGCCGCACCCGCCACGTCCCGCTGGGGGAGGGGTCCGCCCCCCACGGCGTCATCGTGGGCCCCGACGGCGCCCCGTGGGTGACCGACGGGGGACTGAACGCCATCGTCCGCGTGGACCCGCAGACGCACCAGGTGCGGCGGTTCCCGCTGCCCGCGGGGCGGGGGTGGGCGAACCTCAACACCGCGACCTTCGACCGGGCGGGCCGGCTGTGGTTCACGGGGCAGAGCGGCGTCTACGGCCGCCTGGATCCGGCCACAGGGCGCCTGGAGGTGTTCGACGCGCCCCGCGGCCGCGGGCCGTACGGCATCTGCACCGCGCCGGACGGGTCAGTGTACTTCGCGTCTCTGGCCGGCAGTTACGTGGGGAGGATCGACACCACCACCGGCGCGGTGACGATCCTGGAGCCCCCCACGCCCCGCCAGGGGGCGCGGCGGGTGTGGGCGGACTCCCGGAGCCGCATCTGGGTCAGCGAGTGGAACGCCGGCCAGCTGGCGGTGTACGATCCCGCCTCGGGCCGGTGGCGCGAGTGGCGCCTGCCCGGGGCACGCCCGCTGCCCTACGCCGTCTACGGGGACGACCAGGACATGGTGTGGGTGAGCGACTTCGGCGCCAACGCCCTGGTGCGCTTTGACCCCGGCCGGGAAGAGTTTGAGGCGGTCCCGTTGCCCGCCCCCAACGCCGCCGTCCGCCAGCTGCTGGGCCGGCCGAGCGAGGTGTGGGGCGCCGAGTCCGGGGCGGACAGGCTCGTGGTCGTCCGCCGCCCGCCGTGAGCGTCCGATACGCCCCCGCCCGCCGGGGCTCTCCGGTCCCGCTGGCCCGTGTCTGACCTGCTGCCCGTGGCGTTGACCTGGTGGCTGGTGAGCCTGTCCGGGATCCTGATGCCCGGACCGGTGACGGCCATGGCCGTCAGCCAGGGCGCGCGGCTGGGCGGGGTGGCCGGACCGCTGGTGACCGCGGGCCACGCCATCGCCGAAGGGTGCCTGGTCGTGGTGCTGGCCGTGGGCCTGGGGCCTGCGCTGCAGCACCCCCGCGTCGTGGGCGCCGTCGGGCTGCTGGGCGGAGCGGTGCTGCTGTGGATGGGCGGACGGATGGTCCGCGCGGCGTGGGAGGACCCGCAGGCGCCGCAGCGGGCCGCCGCCGGCGCGGCCCTGCGCCCGGCGGAGCTGGTGCGGGCGGGGGTGGTCACCACGGTGGCCAACCCCTACTGGCTGCTGTGGTGGGCGACGGTGGGGACCGGTTACTACGCCCTGTTCCGCGCCCGCGGAACAGCCGCGGTGGTGGGGCTGTTCTTTGCGGGCCACATCGCTCTCGACCTGGCGTGGAACAGCGTCCTGGCCGGGGTGGTGGGGGCCGGCCGGGGCCGGGTGCCGCCGGGGATCTACCGGGCGTTGCTGGCGGGGTGCGGCGCCCTGGTCGTGGCGATGAGCGTCGCGTTTGCGGCGGCGGGAGTGCGGGCGCTCGCCCCCTGAAACCGCCACTCCATGGCGCGGACGCGCGGTCGCCCCCGTTCATCGCGCACCCGGCTCCGGTGCGGTGCGGCACCGTGCCGTCGGGCGGCAGAGGCGATTAGGTGGCCAGAGGGAACGCGCGGAACCAGGCGGCGGCCAGACCGGCGGCCAGCAGGACGGCGGCCAGGGCGGCAAGCGCGGCTCCCACCTCCGTGGGGCGGCGCTCCCATCCCAGGGACCGGGCCAGCCGGCGGTACACGTCACGCAGCCCGTGGGCCGACGACGCGTGGAAGTAGGCTCCGCCGGTGTGGGCGGCGATCGCCTGCAGGGTCTCCTCGTCGATGCCGCCGCCGATGGCCCACGCGCCCGGAGCGGGGATCCGTTCGCCCACGCCCACCGTGTACACCGTCACCTGCTGGGCGGATGCCACCCCGACCGCCTCCAGAGGGTCGGTGCCCGCGTTGTTGCGTCCGTCGGTGAGCAGCACGACGGCGCCGGGAGGGAACGGTCCGGGAGGCGGAACCCAGGGCTGCCCGGGCAGCGGCCGGGTGCGCCCCGGCAGCGCCGCCACCGCTTCCAGCAGGCCTTCCCCGATGGCCGTGCGCCGGGCGGTCCCCATGCCGTCGATGAGGGCCATCAGGCGGTCGCGGTCGGTGCCCGGGGGAGCCAGCACGACCGCGTACCCGGCGAACGCCACCAGGCCCACGGGCACCCCGCGCGGCAGCGCGCGCAGGAAGTCCCTGGCGGCGGCCTTCGCCGCCTCCAGCCGCGAGGGCGCGATGTCCGTGGACCGCATGCTGCCGCTGACGTCTATGGCCAGCACGATGACCGACCGATCGGCCGGGACGGGCAGAGGGGCGACGGGACGCGCGGCGGCCAGCAGGGTGGCCAGCGCCGCGGCGCCGAACAGAATGGCGGGGACGTGGCGGCCGCGGGCGGCCTGCGCCGCCTGCCGGGCGCGGGTCAGCGTGGACAGCAGGACCGGATGGCGGGCCGGGCGGCGCAGCAGGCGCAGGTAGACGGCCGCCCCCGCGGCGAGCAGGGGCAGGGCCCACAGGACGGTCGGCCAGCGAAAGGCCATGGCGTCACTTCAGCCCATGTTCGGGGAGGGAGGAGGACGTCCCTGCCGGGTGGGGAACCCCGGCAGCCGGTCGGCCGTTGTGCAGGATCGGGGAGGCGGCGGGCGGAGGTCGGGCCGGGCGTGGAGAACTGTGTGGTGCGATGACACGTCGGACTGACCGTCTCCCCATGCGCTTTCGGATCCGCCCTGCGCTTGCCTCCCGCACCGCCGTCCGCCTGGGCCTGCCCCTGCTGGCGGTGGCGGCCACCAGCGTCGTCCTGGCCCTGGTGTCGCGTCCCAGCCACCCCCGGCCGGGAGAGCATTGGCGGGCGCGGTACCTGATCGTGATCTGCGGGCGGCCGGTGGCGGACCTGCCGCGCACCACCGGACCCGTGTACACCGACGGCGATGGGGTGATCCACGTGGCGCCGCGCACGGAGGCCGAAGGGGGCTCCCGCGCGACCCTGGGGCGCTTTTTCGCCTCGGCGGGCATGCGTTTCTCGCGGGACGAAATCGTCCTCCCCGACGGCACCGCGTACCGGTCGGGCGACCGCTGCCCCGACGGGTCTGTAGGACAGGTCCGCCTGCTGGTCAACGGCCGCCCTTCCGCCGCCTTCGAACGCTATGTCCCGCAGGACGGGGATGCCATCGTCGTCCAGTTCGGCTCCGGCCAGTAGGACGAAGTGTCCGCCGATGGTGCGGCGCGGTCGTCGGAGTTCCCCCACGGCATCCCTTCCCGCCCCGGCGACCGCTGTCCGAACGGCCGGTCCGGCGACGCGTTCGACACATACGTGCCGCAGGATGGAGATACCATCGTGGTGCGTTTCGCTCCGGCGGATTAGGGGAGGGAGACAATGAGGACGGCACGCCTGGGCGCCGCGGTGCTGGCCGCGCTCGCCCTGGCCGGGACGGCCGCGGCCCACGCCCGCCTGCTGCGCTCCGAGCCGGCGGCCGGGGCGGTCCTGCGCACCGCGCCCCGTGAGGTGCGGGCGTGGTTCAGCGACGAGCTCGACTCCGACCGCAGCGGCCTGAGCGTGTGGGACGACCGGGGCCGGCAGGTGGACGACGGCCGGGGCGGGGTGGACCTGACGGATCTGGACCGCCGGTCCATGGTGGCCCGCCTGCGCCCGATCGGCCCCGGCACCTACACCGTCCGCTGGCGGGCGGTGTCGGCCGACGACGGGTTTGTGGCCGAAGGCCGGTTCCGGTTCACCATCAGGCGCTGAGATGGCTCGCTCGCGCTGGACAGCGGTGGCGATCGCAGCGGCGGCGGTGCTGGGCGCCGCGTCGTCCGCCTCAGCCCACGCCGTGCTGGCGCGTTCCGCCCCGCCCGCCGGAGCCTCCCTGTCGGCCGCGCCTGCGGCGGTCATCCTGGAGTTCTCCGAGCCGGTGGCGCCGGGGCTCAGCACTGCCACGGTGACCGACGGCACCGGAGCCGTCGTGTCCACCGCGTCCAGCCTGTCGGCCGACCGGCGGACCCTCACCGTGTCGCTGCACCCGCTCCGGCAGGGCGTGTACACGGTCCGGTGGAGGGTTCTGTCCACCGCCGACGGCCACGCCACCACGGGCTTCTTCCTGTTTGCGGTGGGCCAGCCCCTGGGCCGGACGGCCGGCGGGGGGACCGCGGCGGCTCCGCCCTCGCCGGCTCAGGTGGCCCTCCGGTGGGTCAACTTCAGCGCCGCCATCTTCCTGGCCGGCCTCGCCCTGTTTTCCGTCGCCATGCTCCGCCCGTCTCTGGCGCACCTGGACCCGCCCGCAGCCGTCCACGCATCCGACGCCGTCCGCGCGCTGCGCCGGGCGGAGGTCGCCGCCGCCGCGGTCCTGGCGGCCGGGACGGTGGGGGAGTTCGTGCTGCAGGCCTCCGCCCTGCTGGACGCCCCGCCTCTGGCGGTGTGGCGGACGGGCCTGGGGTGGACGATGCTGGGCGGCACCAAGACCGGCTGGAGCGTGCTGGTGCGGCTGGCCGGCGCGGCCATGCTGCTGGTGCCGCCCACGGCGTCGGGGCGGCTGTTCCGGGTGGCGCTGGTGCTGTGGTGTGCGATCGTCGGCGCGGTCACCGCGCTGTTCGGAGGCCCGGCAGCGCTGGCGGGGTCGTCCCACCTGCCGGTGGTGGTCCTGGTGGCGGTCGTCTACGGCCTGCTGGGCGCCGCCGCGGCGGTGGTGATCCCCCTGGTGCCCGGCGTCCGGGTGCCGGCGCTGTGGGCGTCGGGTCCTCTGGCCGCCGGGGCGATCCTGGCAGGGATGACCGTCAACTCTCACGCCGCCGCGGTGGGCCTGGCCGCCTCCGCGGTGGACTGGGTTCACCTGGCCGCCGCCGGCGCGTGGGTCGGAGGGCTGCCCGCGCTGTGGCTGGCGGTGCGGGTGACGCATCCGTCCGCTCGTCCGGCGCTGGCCGCGGCGCTGGTCCCGCGCTTTTCCCGGCTGGCGGGGGCGAGCCTGCTCGTGCTGGTCGTCACGGGGGCGTACAGCGCCCTGGTCCACGTGCCGGCCGTGCGGGCGCTGGCGGTGACGCCCTACGGGAGGCTGCTGGCAGCCAAGCTGGTCTTTGTGCTCGGGGCCGCCGCCCTGGGCGCCTACAACCGGCTCGTCCTGCGCCCCCGGCTGGCCGCGCACGAAGGCGAGCGCGCCGTGCGCTCATTCTTGCGGACCGTCGCCGGCGAGATCTCCCTGGGGGCGGCGGTCCTGCTGGTGGTCGCGGCGCTGACCATCACCCCGCCGGCCTCGGTGACCCTGCCGGCGGCGCCGCGGCAGCCCCCGCTCGCCCTGGCCGGGATGGCGGGGCCGTTCCGGGTGGATCTGACCGTCATCCCCGCTCAGCCGGGGTGGAACCGCCTGGAGGCCGTCGTGCGCGGTCCCGAAGGGCCTCTGGACCCCCTCTCCGCACGGGTCCTGGTGCGGGCGCTGAAGCTGGACGAGGACGTCAGTCCCCTGACCATCACCCTGCAGCCTCAGGGAGGTCGGTTCGTGGCCGAAGGCGGCGAGCTGGGCCTGGCGGGGGTCTGGGAGCTGCAGGTGGTCGTCCGCCGCCGGGGTGTCCGCGACGAGACCACCACGTTCCCGCTGCTCCTGGGATCCGTACCGAACCGCCCGTCGGACCCGCAGGCCCTGCGTGCGCTGGAGCAGGCGCTCCAGGCGGCTTCCCGGGTGCGGACCTGGCGGGAGCGGGAGCAGATCGCCGACGGGGTGGGGGGCGTGGCGGTGACTGAGCTGGACCTGGTCCGGCCCGACCGCCTGCGCTTCCGCACCGGCGGTGGCAACGAGGCCGTCATCATCGGCTCCACCCGCTATTTCCGCACCGCCGGCGGGCCGTGGGAGAAAGACACCCTCCCCAGCCCGGTCAGCCTGCAGGGGCCGTTTGCCACCTACCTGCAGGAGCCCCAGGGGACCGTCCTGGGACGCCCGGGACGCTGCGGGGACGAGTCCTGCCGGGCGGTCCTGTGGCGGTCGCCGGGCGGGACCGCCGTCTTCGCGGCCTGGGTGGGGGAGAAGACCTACCGGGTGTACAGGCTGCTGATGGTGGCCCTCGCCCACTACATGACCACCGAAGCCTACGACCACGACGCGCCCCTGCGGATCGCGCCGCCCTAGCGTGTCTTGTTTGGATGTAGTGTTTGCACTTGGGAGCCTCCCCCAAGGAAAGGGAGGAGGGC
>JBBIUY010000051.1:0-12632 GCA_037440005.1 Armatimonadota bacterium
AGGGCTCGGTTGGAGTCTCAAAGTGCAAACACCTAGTCCGCACTGGACACCCTAGCGGCCTCTACCGGTCGGGAGCCCGCGGCCCGGGAGCCGGCCGTCTACGGCCCCGGGGAGAGGGGTACAACACCGGCAGGAACAGGGGGTGGCGCGGGATGCTCTGTCGTTCCTGCGGGCGGATGAACCGGGACGAGGACCTGTTCTGCAGTTCCTGCGGGGCCAAACTCCTGCGGTCGAAGGTCTGCCGGGCCTGCGGCGCCAAGAACCGGCACGACAGCACCTACTGTGGAACCTGCGGCGCCAGACTCCCCGACGACGGGATGCACTGCCCGTCCTGCGGCCACCCGGTGCGGCCCCGGGACCAGTTCTGCTCCAACTGCGGCACCCAGGTGGTGGAGGGCATCGTCTGCGGGGTCTGTCACGCCTCCAACCGGGACGACGCCCGTTTCTGCGCCACCTGCGGGTCCCCGGTCCGGGTGCAGGCGCCGGCGGCGGCCGGCTGACGGGGAGAACAACGGCATCGGGGATCCGGGATCTGGCATCAGGGATCAGGCATCGGGGTCCTGGGATCAGGGATCAGGCATCCGGGATCAGGGATGGGAGATCGTGGTGCATTTCACGCAGTTACTGATCCCAGATCTCTGATCCCTGATTACTGATCCCTGATTTCGGATCCCGGAGTTTCGCGGTTATCAGTGCCCCTGATCCTCCGGCGAGGGGCGGTGCAGGGCCTCCCAGCGGTCGCGGTCCAGGACGATCAGCCGGCCCTCGTCGTCGAAGAGGATGTACAGCCACCCCTCCTGGAGGTCCTCCTCGTACAGGCGCACTACAACTCCGACTCCAGCCATGCCCCGGCACCCTGACCCGTCTGTCGGGTCACCCTTTATTAGTGTCCACTAATTCGCGGCCGGCCTGCAAGTCCCTCTGAGGGTGAACGTAGGTCTCTGGGGACTAGACATCGTTCTCCGCACTGGGGCGGCGGGCATCCTCGCGTATTGTCCCTGGCCGTGGGCTCGAATCGTCAGTGCACCGGGGTCATGCGGATGACACGCTCAAAGCCCCGGAACCTGGGGTGACCGAGGGGATTTGAACCCCCGACCTCCTGGGCCACAGCCAGGCGCTCTCACCGGGCTGAGCTACGGTCACCGCACACAGGCATTCTAGCACAGGCCGCCGTCCCGCGGAGCGGCGCCCCGCCCCCGCCGGCCGTGACGCAGCCGTTACCTGCCGGGAGCACCGTGCGGGGTGGAGAGTTCCTCGCCGGAGGTGAGTCAGGTGGTCAGAAGATGGTTTGTGCTGGCGTTCCCGGTCGCGGCCGCCCTGGTGGTCTGGGCGGGGGCGGCGGCCATCGCCCAGTACGGGGGCGGCGGCTACGGCTATGAGCAGGCCCCCGCCGGCCTGACCAACCAGCTCAAGACGGCCCAGGCCCACGCCACCAACTCGGCCCGGTCGGAGGCGCTGCGGGACGCCCGGTGGCACCTCAGTCACGTGGTCAACTGCCTGGAGGGTCCCCGCGGCAAGAACTACGACGCCCAGGCCGGCAACCCGTGCCAGGGCCAGGGCGGGGGCATCATCCCCGACCTGGAGGCCGCATCCCGCGCCTACCAGATGGGGGCGGATGCGGCGCTGGACGCGGCGCGCAAGGCCGACGAGGTGGCCGTGGCGGGCGTGAAGCAGACCGATCTGGCCCAGGTGAAGTCCGCCGCGGCCCGGGCGACGGACCTGCTGGGCCAGGCCCTCAGGGCTCTGGGTCAGTAGTTGGCGTCGCTGAACACGGACGCCCCCCGCCGGCGGGTGGGAGACGGTCCGACTCCGCCGCCCGCCGCGCCTCCGGGGGGTTGACACGCCCTCTTGCCCCTGTTACATTTGCGGGCAAAGCAGGCCGATCTGCGTGAGGAAGTGCGCCTAGGGTTCCACGGCCCCACAAGGGCCGGTCGGTCCGAGCGGCGCAGGCAGCCGGTCAGGCTGCTACACCGTCAGGACAAAAGCCTGAGGGATAGGTTCCTCGGTGGATCTATCGCCCAGGCTTTTCTCTATAGGTCGCAGGCGACGAGGAGAAGCAGTAGGCGGTCAAGGAGACGCGCCCAGAGAGCCGGAGCAGGTGCAAGCCGGCCGCGTCGGTCCGCCGAACTCGTCTCCGAGCTGCAGCGCCGCAGGCCTCCGGCCTCAGGCGCTGCCGGATCCCGCCGATAGCGGGTTGAGAGCCCCAACGCCGCCGAACGCGGTCGCGCGACCGTGCAAGTGCGCCGCTTGACGGCTGCCGCCGGTTCACGCGGCGGCGCGGTCGGCCGTTGGGGAACTAAGGTGGTACCGCGGGATCACCGTCCTTAGGGTGGTCCCGCGGTGTGTTTTTCAGACCGGCAGACACGCGGTCGCGCGGAGGAGCCGTCCTGGTGCCGCAGACGACAGTCCGCGGCCACCGGGCCGCCCGCCGGCGCAACCGCCGCGTGAGGTGATGGCCATGGCACGGGTGGTGGCCGCTTCGAAGACGCCGGCACCGGCCGCCGGCAGGCAGATGACCGGCGCCCAGGCCCTGGTGGAGGCCCTGCGGCGGGAAGGAGTCGAGATCCTCTTCGGCCACCCGGGGGGAGCGTCGCTGCCCATCTACGACGCCCTGTACGACGCCCCGGACATCCGCCACATCCTGGTGCGGCACGAGCAGGTGGCGGCCCACGCGGCGGTGGGCTACGCCCGGGCGTCGGGGCGGGTGGGGGTGTGCACCGCCACCAGCGGCCCCGGGGCCACCAACCTGGTCACGGGCATCACCGACGCCATGATGGACTCGGTGCCCATCGTGGCCATCACCGGCCAGGTGCCGCGCCCGGTGATCGGCAACGACGCCTTCCAGGAGGCCGACGTCACGGGCATCACCATGCCCATCACCAAGTACAACATGCTGGTGATGCGGGCCGCCGACATCCCCCGGGCCGTGCGCACCGCCTTCTACCTGGCCCGCACCGGGCGGCCCGGCCCGGTCCTGGTGGACATCCCCCGGGACGTCTCCCAGGAACTGTGCGAGCCGGACCTGACGGTGGAGCCTCAGCTGCCCGGCTACCGGCCGGTCCTGGACGGCAACCCCCACCAGATCGCCGAGGCGGCCCGGGCGCTGTCCCAGGCCCAGCGGCCCATCATCTACGCGGGCGGGGGCGTCATCACCAGCGGCGCCACCCCCGAGCTCACCGCTCTGGTGGACCGCACCGGCATCCCCGTCACCCTCACCCTGATGGGGAAGGGCGCCATGGACGAGACCCACCCCCGCTGCCTGGGGATGCTGGGGATGCACGGCAGCGCCTACGCCAACTGGGCCATCAACAGCGCCGACGTGATCCTGGCGGTGGGGGTGCGCTTCGACGACCGGGTGACCGGGCGCCTGAAGGACTTCGCCCCCCACGCCCGCTTCATCCACATCGACATCGACCCGGCGGAGATCGGCAAGAACAAGCCCGCCCACATCCCCATCGTGGGGGACGCCAAGCGGGTCCTGGCCGCCCTGGTCCCCCTGGTGCAGCCGCCCCAGATCGAGGCCTGGTGGAGGCAGATCGAGGAGTGGCGCCAGCGCTACCCCTTCCGGTACCGCCAGCGGGACGGCCGCATCAGCCACCAGTACGTCTGCGACCTGCTCAACCGCCTCACCGAGGGGCGGGCCATCGTGGCCACCGACGTGGGCCAGCACCAGATGTGGATGGCCCAGTGGTACCGCTGCCGGGAGCCGCGGACGTTCATCAGCTCCGGCGGCCTGGGGGCCATGGGGTTCGGGTTCCCGGCGGCCCTGGGGGCCAAGTTCGCGCGTCCCGACCGCCAGGTGATCGCCGTGGTGGGCGACGGCGGGTTCATGATGACCATGCAGGACCTCATCACCGCCGTGGAGCACCGCCTCAGCCTGCCCATCATCATCCTCAACAACAACGCCCTGGGGATGGTCCGCCAGTGGCAGTCCTTCTTCTACCGCGGGCGGCTGTCGGCGTCGTTGCTGCGCAACCCCGACTTCGCCCGGCTGGCGGAGGTGTTCGGGGCGCGGGGGATCCGGGTGGACCGGCCCGAGGACGTGGAGCCCGCCCTGCGGGCGGCGCTGGCCACCGAGGGCACCCCCTGCGTGGTGGACATCCTGTGCGACCCCGAGGAGAACTGCCTGCCCATGATCCCCTCGGGGCAGTCGGTGGCGGAGATGATCCTGGATGGCTGAGGGCACCCACGCGGCCACCATCTCGGTCCTGGTGCAGAACGCCCCCGGGGTACTGGTGCGGGTGGCCGGGCTGATCCGCCGGCGGGGGGTGAACATCCACAGCCTGTCGGTGGGGCCCACCGAGGACCCCGCCATCTCCCGGATGACCATCGTGGTGGACACGGCCCCCGACCGCACCGAGCAGTTCGCCAAGCAGCTGCGCAAGCTGGTGGAGGTCCTGCGGGCCACCGCCATCGACGGGCTGCCCACCGTGGACCGGGAGCTGGCGCTGGTGAAGGTCAACGTCACCCCGGGCACCCGGCTGGAGATCATGGAGATCGCCAACGTGTTCCGGGCCAGCGTGGTGGACCTCACCGACCGCACCATGACCCTGGAGGTCACCGGCCGGGACGAGAAGGTGGACGCCTTCATCGAGCTGCTGAAAAAGTACGGGATCCGCGAGATGGCCCGCACCGGCCAGGTCACCCTGGTCCGGGGCGCCCAGGCCACCTGACGGGCCGGGGTCGGACGGGAGGACCGGAGGAGGCACAAGACGATGGCGACCATCTACTACGACCAGGACGCGCCACTGGACCCGCTGCGGGACAAGACGGTGGCCGTGATCGGCTACGGCAGCCAGGGGCACGCCCACGCCCAGAACCTGCGGGACAGCGGGATCCGCGTGGTGGTGGGCCTGTACCCGGGCGCGCCGTCCTGGGCCCGGGCCGCCGCCGACGGGTTCGAGGTGTTCCCCGCCGCCGAGGCGGTCCGCCGGGCCGACGTGGTGGCCATGCTGCTACCCGATCACGTCCAGCGGCCCACCTACGACACCGCGGTGGCCCCCCACCTGGACCCCGGCGACACGCTGCTGTTCGCCCACGGCTTCAACATCCACTTCCGCCAGATCGTCCCCGCCCCCACCGTGGACGTGGTGATGGTGGCGCCCAAGGCCCCCGGCCATCGGATGCGGGAGCTGTTCACCGAGGGGGTGGGGGTGCCCGCCCTGCTGGCGGTCCACCAGGACGTGACCGGACGGGCCCGGCAGACGGCGCTGGCGTACGCCCGGGGCGTGGGGTGCACCCGGGCCGGCGTCATCGAGACCACGTTCCGGGAGGAGACCGAGACCGACCTGTTCGGCGAGCAGGCGGTGCTGTGCGGGGGCATCGCCAGCCTCATCAAGGCCGGGTTTGAGACCCTGGTGGAGGCGGGCTACCAGCCCGAGGTGGCCTACTTCGAGTGCCTGCACGAGATGAAGCTCATCGTGGACCTCATCTACGAAGGCGGGCTGTCCTACATGCGGTACTCGGTGTCGGACACCGCCGAGTACGGCGACTACAGCCGCGGGCACCGGGTCATCGACGAGAAGGTCCGGGCGGAGATGAAGCGGATCCTGCGGGAAGTCCAGGACGGGACGTTCGCCCGGGAGTGGGTCAGCGAGAACCAGGCCGGCCGCCCCAACTTCCTCGAGCAGCGCCGCCAGGAGGAACGCCACCCCATCGAGGAGGTGGGGCGGCGGCTGCGGGCCATGATGCCCTGGCTGGCGCGCCGCAGCCGGCCCGGCGCGCCCGCGCCGGCGTCGTGACGGAGGGCCGCGATGGACGACCGGGTGGCCATCTTTGACACGACCCTGCGGGACGGCGAGCAGTCGCCCGGATTTTCCCTGTGGCCGGAGGAGAAGCTGGAGCTGGCCCGCCAGCTGGCCCGGCTGGGGGTGGACGTGATCGAGGCGGGGTTTCCCGTCTCCTCGCCGGGCGAGTTCGAGGGGGTCCGGCGCATCGCCGCCGAGGTGCGCGGGCCGGTGATCTGCGCCCTGGCCCGGGCCCACCCCCAGGACATCGAGGCCGCCGCCGAGGCGGTGCGGCCGGCCGAGCGGGCGCGGGTGCACACCTTCATCGCCACCTCGCCCATCCACATGGCCCGCAAGCTGCGCATGAGCCCCGAGCAGGTCCTGGAGGCGGCCCGGGCGGCGGTGGTGCTGGCGCGGCGGCTGGCCCCGGAGGTGGAGTTCTCCGCCGAGGACGCCACCCGGTCGGAGGTGGACTTCCTGTGCCGGGTGTTCGAGGCGGCCATCGGGGCGGGGGCGACGGTGATCAACATCCCGGACACGGTGGGCTACGCCCTGCCCGACGAGTACGCCGACCTGGTGCGCACCCTCCGGGAGCGGGTGCCGGGGATGGACCGGGTCACCGTCAGCGTGCACTGCCACAACGACCTGGGTCTGGCCACCGCCAACACCCTGGCCGGCCTGCGGGCGGGCGCGCGGCAGGTGGAGGGGACCATCAACGGCATCGGCGAGCGGGCCGGCAACGCCGCCCTGGAAGAGGTGATCATGGCCCTGCACACCCGGACGGACCTGCTGGGCCTGACCACCGGCGTGGACACCACCCAGATCTACCCCACCAGCCGCTTGCTGTGCGCCCTGACGGGGGTGGAGGTGCAGCCCAACAAGGCCATCGTGGGCGCCAACGCCTTCGCCCACGAGGCCGGCATCCACCAGCACGGGGTCCTGGTGGACCGGCGCACCTACGAGATCATGACCCCGGCTTCGGTGGGTCTGCCCACCAACCGGCTGGTGCTGGGCAAGCACTCGGGGCGGCACGCTTTCGAGAAGGTCCTGCAGGACGCCGGCATCCGCCTGGGGCCCGCCGAGCTGGACCGGGCGTTCGCCCGCTTCAAGGAGGTGTGCGACCGCAAGAAGACCGTGCTCACCGACGAGGTGATCGCCCTGGTGGAAGAGCAGTTCGCCGCGGCGCCCCGGACCTGGGACCTGGTCCGCTTTGAGGTCAGCACCGGCACCGGCCGGCCGCCTCAGGCCGCCGTGGTGGTGGCCCGGGGGAGAGACCAGGTGGAGCGCACGGCCGCCGGCGATGGCCCGGTGGACGCCCTGTTCGAGGCCATCGCCGCCGCCGTGGGGCTGCGCCCGGCGCTGGTGGACTACACGGTGCGCGCCGCCGCGGGGGGCGCCGACGCGGTGGGGGAGGCGGTGGTGAAGGTGCGGTGGGACGCCGACCTGGTGGTCGGGCGGGCCAGCAGCACCGACATCCTGGAGGCCAGCGCCCGGGCCTACCTGGCGGCCGTCAACAAGATCGTCCACCGGCGGGCCGGGGCGCCCGCCGGGGAGGCGCCGGTGGGCCGGGGGTGAGCCCGTGGGCATGACCATCACCGAAAAGATCCTGGCCGCCCACGCCGGGGCGGCGTCGGTGCGCCCCGGCGAACTGATCGACTGCCGGGTGGACTTCGCCTTTGCCAACGACATCACGGCCCCCCTGGCCATCCAGGAGTTCGCGAAGATGGGGGTGGACCGGGTCTTCGACCCCGACCGGGTCGCCTTCGTCTTCGACCACTACGTCCCCCCCAAGGACATCGCCTCGGCGCAGCAGTGCAAGATCACCCGGGAGTTCGTGGCGGCCCACGGCCTGCCCCACTTCTTCGACGTGGGCCGGTCGGGGATCGCCCACGTGCTGCTGGCCGAGCTGGGGTACGTGGTGCCCGGGGACGTCTTCATCGGCGCCGACTCCCACACGTGCAACCACGGGGCCCTGGGCGCCTTTGCCACCGGCGTGGGGTCCACCGACCTGGCGGCCGTCCTGGCCCTGGGGCGGCTGTGGCTGCGGGTGCCCGAGACCATCCGGATCGTCTTTCATGGCCGCCCGCGGCGGTGGGTCACCGGCAAAGACCTCGTCCTCACCGTGATCGGCGACATCGGGGTGGACGGGGCCCGCTACGCGGCCCTGGAGTTTGCCGGCGACACCCTGGCCCACCTGACCATGGACGAGCGATTCTCCATCACCAACATGGCCGTGGAGGCCGGGGCCAAGAACGGCATCATGGAGCCCGACGAGCGGACGCTGGAGTGGGTGCGTCCCCGGGCCCGCCGGCCGTGGGTCGTCTACCGCAGCGACCCCGACGCCGCCTACGCCGACGTGCGGGAGTACGACGTCTCCGCCCTGGAGCCGGTGGTGGCCGCCCCCACGTCGCCCGGCAACGTGGTGCCGGTGCGGGAGGCCGCCGGGGTGCGGGTGGACCAGTGCTTCATCGGCACCTGCACCAACGGCCGCATCGAGGACCTGCGCATGGCGGCCCGGGTCCTGGCCGGCCGCCGGGTGCATCCCCACACCCGCCTGCTCGTGATCCCCGCCACCCCCGCCGTCTACCGGCAGGCCCTGGAAGAGGGGCTGCTGCAGGTCTTCCTGGACGCCGGGGCCGCGGTGAGCACCTCCACCTGCGGGCCCTGCATCGGCGGGCACATGGGAGTGCTGGCCGACGGGGAGGTGTGCGTGTCCACCAGCAGCCGGAACTTCGTCGGCCGCATGGGCCACCGGGGCAGCCGCGTCTACCTGAGCAACGCGGCGGTGGCGGCGGCTTCGGCGGTGGCCGGACGGCTGGTGCACCCCGACGAGGTGGTCGGGGAGACGGCGGCGGTGTAGGGGGGACGCCATGGCGCTGCGCGGACGCGCCCACGTGCTGGGCGACCACGTGGACACCGACGTGATCATCCCGGCCCGCTACCTGGTCACCACCGACCCGGCCGAACTGGCCCGCTCCGTCTTCGAGGACTTAGACCCGTCCCTGCGGGCCCGCATCCGCCCCGGCGACATCCTGGTGACCGGGGAGAACTTCGGCCAGGGCAGCTCCCGGGAGCATGCCCCGCTGGCGATCAAGGGGGCGGGCATCGCGTGCGTCGTGGCGGCCTCGTTCGCCCGGATCTTCTACCGCAACGCCTTCAACATCGGGCTGCCGGTGGTGGAGTGCCGCCCGATCGTCGGCCGGGTGGCCGACGGCGACGAGCTGGAGGTGGACCTGACCACCGGGACCATCCGCAACCTCACCCGGCAGGAGACGTACGCCGGCACGCCGGTGCCGGAGTTCATGCAGCGGCTGCTGGCCGCCGGAGGCCTGGTCGGGTACGTCCGGGCCGAGCTGGCGCGGCGGCGGACGTGAAGGAGGACGACGATGGGAGACCTGTCTGCGGGCGCCGAGCCCCTGGAGTCGCTGCTGCGGGCCCTGGCCGAGACCCTCGCCCGGGACCTGGGGAGGGAGGCGGCCGATCCGGCCGAGCTGCGCTGGGTGATCGAGCGCATCCAGGAGACCTTCGACAGCCGTGCCGGCTGAGGTCCGGGTTGCTCTGCTGCCCGGCGACGGCATCGGGCCGGAGGTGATCCGGGAGGCCGCCGCCGTGCTGGAGGCGGCCGGGCGGCGGTTCGGGATCCCCATCGCCTTCACCGAGGCCCCCGTCGGCGGCGACGCCGTCGACCGGACGGGCGTGCCGCTGCCCGAGCGCACCCTCCAGATCTGCCGCCACAGCGACGCCGTCATGCTGGGCGCCGTGGGCGGCCCCCGGTGGGACCACCTGCCCGGGGCGGCGCGGCCCGAGGCGGGGCTGCTGCAGCTGCGCCGGGCCCTGGGGGTGTACGCCAACCTGCGGCCCGTGCGGGTGGCACCCGCCCTGGTGGACGCCTCGCCCCTGCGCCCGGAGGTGGCGGCGGGCACCGACCTGGTGATCGTCCGGGAGCTGACCGGGGGGCTGTACTACGGGCAGCCCCGGGGCCGGACCGACGACGGCGCCGTGGACACCATGCGGTACTCGGCCGCCGAGGTGGCCCGGGTGGTCCGGGTGGCCGTGGCCCTGGCCCGCGCGCGGCGGCGGCGGGTAACCTCGGTGGACAAGGCCAACGTGCTGGAGACCTCGCGGCTGTGGCGGGAGGTGGCCACCGCCGAGGCGGCGCGGGCGCCCGACGTCCGGGTGGAGCACATGCTGGTGGACACGTGCGCCCTGCAGCTGGTGCGGGCCCCCGCCCAGTTCGACGTCATCGTCACCGAGAACATGTTCGGGGACATCCTCAGCGACGCGGCGGGCGCCGTGGTCGGGTCGCTGGGGCTGCTGCCCTCGGCCAGCCTGGGGGACCGCCCGCCGTCTCTGTACGAGCCCGTGCACGGCTCCGCCCCCGACCTGGCGGGCCGGGGGGTGGCCAACCCGGTGGGCGCCATCCTGAGCGCGGCGATGCTGCTGCGCCACGCCGTCGGGCACGCCGAGGCTGCCCGGGCCGTGGAGGAGGCGGTGGACCGGGTGCTGGCCGCGGGCGTGCGGACTCCCGACCTGGGCGGAAGGGCCTCCACGGCGGACGTGGGCGCCGCGGTGGTGGAGGCCCTGAGGGCGGGGGAGGAGGTGAAGCGATGACCCTGCGGTCCCGGAGCGCCCCCCTGCTGGACGGCCCCGACCGGGCGCCGGCCCGGGCGTACCTGTACGCCCTGGGGCTGACCAACGAGGACCTGCGCAAGCCCCTGGTGGGCATCGCCAACACCTGGATCGAGATGATGCCGTGCAATGTCCACCTGCGCCGCCTGGCCGACGCGGTCCGGGCCGGGGTGCGCGCCGCCGGAGGCACCCCCCTGGAGTTCAACACCATCGCCATCTCCGACGGGATCTCCATGGGCACCGAGGGAATGCGCACCTCCCTGGTGAGCCGGGAGGTGATCGCGGACTCCATCGAGCTCGTGGCCCGGGGCTACTCCCTGGACGCCCTGGTGGCGATCTCCGGCTGCGACAAGACCATCCCGGGCACCGTGATGGCCCTGGCCCGGCTGGACATCCCCGCGGTGATGATCTACGGCGGCTCCATCCTGCCGGGCGAGGTGGACGGCCGGCCGGTCACCATCCAGGACGTGTTCGAAGCCGTGGGCGCCTACCACGCGGGCCGGATCACCCTGGAGGACCTGCGCCGCCTGGAGGCGGCGGCCTGCCCGGGGCCGGGGGCCTGCGGGGGGCAGTTCACCGCCAACACCATGGCCATGGCGTTCGAATTTCTGGGCATTTCGCCTGTGGGGGCCAACGAGATCCCCGCCGTGGACGGCCGCAAGGACGCCGCCGCCGAGGCCGCCGGCCGGCTGGTGATGGAGGTCCTGCGGGAGGACCGCCGCCCGCGGCGCATCATCACCCGCCAGGCGCTGGAAAACGCCATTGCCGCCGTGGCCAGCAGCGGCGGTTCCACCAACGCCGTCTTGCACCTGCTCGCGGTCGCCCGGGAGGCGGGGGTGGAGCTGGGGCTGGACGACTTCGACCGCATCAGCGCCCGCACGCCCCTGCTGGCGGACCTGCGGCCCGGGGGGCGCTTCACCGCCCCCGATCTGTACCGGGCCGGGGGCACCCGGCTGCTGGCCCGCCGCCTGCTGGAAGCCGGCCTGCTGCACGGGGACGCCCTGACCGTCACCGGGAAGACCATCGCCGAGGAGGCAGCCCTGGCCCGCGAGACTCCGGGGCAGGAAGTGATCCGGCCGCTGGACCGTCCCCTCAAGCCCTGGGGCGGCCTGGCCGTCCTGCGGGGCAACCTCGCTCCCGAGGGGTGCGTGGTCAAGCTGGCCGGAGGGGAGCGCCAACAGCACCGGGGGCCGGCCCGGGTGTTCGACGGCGAGGAGGCGGCGTTCACGGCGGTGCGGGCGGGAGCGGTCCGGCCCGGCGACGTGGTGGTGATCCGCTACGAGGGGCCCGGCGGCGGCCCCGGCATGCGCGAGATGCTGGCGGTGACCGCCGCCCTGGTGGGCGCCGGGCTGGGGGAGTCGGTGGCGCTGGTGACCGACGGGAGGTTTTCGGGAGCCACCCGGGGGCTGATGGTCGGCCACGTGGCTCCGGAGGCGGCCCGGGGCGGCCCCCTGGCCGTCGTGCAGGACGGCGACGTGATCACCATTGACGTCCCGGCCCGGCGGCTGGACGTCGAGCTGTCCCCCGAACAGCTGCGGGACCGGATGAGCCGCTGGTCCCCGCCGCCTCCGCGTTACGCCGCGGGCGCGCTGGCCAAGTACGCCCGCCTGGTCTCCTCGGCGTCGGAGGGGGCGGTGACGGGGTAGGCGCGGAAGCACGCGGAAGCCCGGGTTCCCCGCGTGATCGCGTGGGTCCCGGGGGGCTTGCCGTTTCCGCTTCCCCGTTTCCGGAAAGTGCCGGGGGCCGCCGTTCTGGCGGCCCCCGGCGCCTGTGGAGGTCCACTCGCGCTTCCGCGGCTTAGAACTCCTCCTCGGGCATGCCGCCGCCGGGGGTGGGGGCGGCCGCCTTCTTCTTCTCCCGCTTCTCCACCACCAGCGCCTCGGTGGTCAGCAGCAGCCCCGCCACCGACGCGGCGTTCTGCAGGGCCAGCCGGGTGACCTTGGTGGGGTCCACGATGCCGGCCTTGACCATGTCCACGAACTCGCCGCGGGCCACGTCGTAGCCGGTGCGGCCGGTCTCCCGCTTCAACCGCTCCACGATCAGGCTGCCCTCCACGCCGGCGTTGGCCGCCAGCTGGCGGGCCGGCTCCTCCAGGGCCCGGCGCACGATGCTCACGCCGATGGCCTCATCGCCCTCGGCCTCCACCCGGTCCAGGGCGGCCAGGGCGCGGACGTAGGCGGTGCCGCCTCCCGGGACGATGCCCTCCTCCACCGCGGCCTTGGTGGCGTTGAGGGCGTCCTCGAAGCGGTGCTTCTTCTCCTTCATCTCGGTCTCGGT
>JBBIUY010000052.1:0-12542 GCA_037440005.1 Armatimonadota bacterium
TGGCGCGCCTGGCAGGATTCGAACCTGCGACCCGCTGCTTAGAAGGCAGCCGCTCTGTCCCCTGAGCTACAGGCGCGCGCCCGGGGGTATTCTAGCACGGCCCGACCGGCGGACCGCGGCGGAGTGACGGGGCGCGGAGGGTAAGTGACCAGGTAGGCGGAAGTACCCGCCAGACGGAGGGGGCGGGCGTGGGGCCTGAGCGCGGGCGGCGGGCGCTGACGGAGGATCTGGGGGCGTGGCTGCGGGACCCGGGCGGCCGCGTCGTCCTGGCCCTGGGTGTCTACACCCTGCTGTTTGTGGCCTGGGTGGCGTGGGGAGCGGCCCGGCTGCCCTACCGCACCGCCGTCGGGGACCTGGCCTTCCCGCCCATGGGTCTGGCGGCATCTGTGCTGGCCTGGCGCACGGGCCGCCAGCGGGTCCTCCCGGGCCGGGCGCGGATGGCCTGGCGCGTGATCGCGCTGGCCTTCGCGTCGTGGACCGCGGGTGACGTCGTGTGGGCGTACCTGGAGGTCGTCCGCGGGGTGTCCCCGTTCCCGTCGGGGGCCGACGTCTTCTACCTGCTGTTCTACCCGCTGATGCTGGCGGGCCTGCTGCTCTTCCCCCACGCGCCCGCCTCGCCGGCCGAGAGGGCGAAGTTCTGGCTGGACGAGGCCACCGTGCTGCTGGGCGGGTGGATGGTGGTCTGGTACTTCGTCTTGGGCCCCATCGCCCTGTCCGTGCAGGCCACGACCCTGGAGGCCGTCCTGAGCACCGCCTACCCCATCGGGGACCTGGTGCTCCTGTTCGGCGTGGGGGCGCTGCTGCTCCGCCAGCCCGCCGCGGGAAGCCGCCGGGCGCTGGGCCTGCTGGCCGCCGCCGTGGGGGCGTTCCTGGCCGCCGACATCGGCTTCGGCTACCTCGACCTGCAGGACCTGTACCGCCCGGGCGACTGGCCCGATGCGTTTTGGATGGGGGCCCTGGGGCTGGCTGCTGCCGCGGCCCACTACCAGACGTGGTCGGCGCGGGTGCGTCCGCCGGTGGAACGGACCGGCATCGGGGAAGCGGCCGGCATCAGCCCCCTGCCCTACCTGGCGGTGGGGCTGGGGTACGTCCTGCTGTTCGTCGCCGGCCGCTACGCGACGCCGTACCCGCTGGGCGGCCTGCTCTACGCCGCCATCGCCCTGACGGGGGTGGTGCTGATCCGCCAGCTCACGGTGATGGGCGAGAACCTCCGGCTGGTGGGCAACCTGCGGGAGATGGCCACCACCGACAGCCTGACCGGCCTGCTGAACCGGCGGGCGTTCTTCGAGCTGGCCGAGCGGGAGTTCGCCCGCTACCAGCGCTACCGCCACCCGCTGTGCGCGGTGATGGTGGACGTGGACAGCTTCAAGGAGATCAACGACCGCTTCGGGCATCAGGCGGGCGACGCGGTGCTGGCCGGGGTGGCCCGCCAGTGCCGGCAGGAACTGCGGCGGGTGGACATCGCCGCGCGGTTCGGCGGGGACGAACTCGTCCTGCTGCTGCCCGAGACCGGGCTGGACGACGCCCTGTGGGTGGTCCAGCGGCTGCGCCAGGCGGTGGCGGAGATGCGGCTGCCGTCCGGGGAACACCTGCTGCGGACGACCATCAGCGCCGGGGTGGCGTCCGCCGACGGGTGCGCGTCGCTGGAGGCGCTGCTGCGGCGCGCCGACCAGGCCCTCTACCAGGCCAAGCAGGGCGGCCGCGACCGGGTCACGGTGTTCGAGCACTCCCCGGGGCGTTCGTAGGGCGCGCGGGTCAGATCCGGTGGACCGAGGCCAGCGACAGCCCCACCGCCGCCGTCAGCAGGACCGCTGCGGCGCCCGCCGCCAGCGCGCTGACCTCGGTGGGCCGAGCCTCCCACCCGATCACGCGGCTGAGCCGCCGGTATACCCGGCGCAGCTCGGCCGCCGACCGGGCGTGGTAGTAGGTGCCGCCGGTGATCTCGGCCACCTCCCGCAGGGTGTCCTCGTCCAGGCGCACCCAGATGGCCCGGCCGCCCAGGTTCAGAAACGTCCCTTCCGGAGTGCCGATGCCGACCGTGTAGACGGTCACGCCCTGCTCCCGGGCGATGCGGGCGGCGTCCTGGGGCGGGACGCCGCGGTTGCTCTGGCCGTCGGAGAGCAGGACCACCGTGCCCGGAGGCGCGTCCGGAGCCGGCGGAGGAGGCGGCTCAAACGGCGACAGGGGCCGCCGGCGGCCGGGCAGGGCGAACACCGCCTCCACCAGGCCGTCGCCGATGGCGGTGGCGAACTCGGTGGACAGCATGTCGATGGCCTCCGCCACCCGGGCGCGGTCGGCGGTGGGGGGCACCAGCAGGGTGGCGTAGCTGCTGAAGGTGACCAATCCCACCTTCAGCCCCCGCGGCAGCCCCAGGACAAATTCCCTCGCCGCCGCCTTGGCCGCCTCCATCCGGGTGGGCGG
Organism: Armatimonadota bacterium; assembly: GCA_037440005.1. Classification (GTDB taxonomy): domain Bacteria; phylum Sysuimicrobiota; class Sysuimicrobiia; order Sysuimicrobiales; family Kaftiobacteriaceae; genus Calidihabitans. The sequence continues at coordinate 2,422 of JBBIUY010000052.1, forward strand.
CAGGTCGTCGGCCAGCATGCTGCGGCTGACGTCAATGGACAGGACCACCGTGGTCTGCACCGCGGGAACCGGCAGCGGCGCCACGGGACGGGCCAGGGCCAGGACCACCATCCCCAGGCCGGCGGCCACCAGCGCCGCCGGCAGGTGCCGCCGCCACCGTCCGACATCCGCCGCGCGCGCCACCAGCGCGGCCCGGGTGTAGGCCACGGGGCTGCGGGGCGGCCGGCGCAGGACGGCCAGGTACAGGGCCGCCAGCGCCGGCAGCGCCAGCAGGCCCGCCAGCATCGCCGGCCACTGCCAGGTCACCGGCTCCTCCCCGAAGCGGACGGTCCCCGCGGCCTCACGGCACCCTCCGGAACCACACGAGCGACAGCGACGCGCCGGTCAGGACCAGCAGGCCGGCGGCGCCGGCCAGCAGCGACGTGATCTCCGTCCGCCGGCGCTCCCACCCGATGGCCCGGCCCAGGTCCCGCGCCACCTGGCGCAGCTCGTCCCGCCGGCCGACGTCCAGGTACCTGCCGCCGGTCAGCTGGGCGATCTGCTGCAGCACGGCCGGGTCGAAGGGAACCAGGACCAGCTGGCCGTCCACCTCCATCACGCTGCCTCCGGGCGCGCCCACCCCCACCGTGTAGATTTTCACGTTTCCGTCCCGGGCCAGACGCGCCGCCACGGCGGGATCCACCCCCAGGTTGCTGACCCCGTCGGACAGGATGACCACGGCCGCGGGGGGCAGGTCCGCCGGCGCCGCCGGAGGGGAGGCGGGTGGCTGTGGGCGCGGCACGGCGGGCTGCGTCAGCGCCGCCAGCCGGTCGCCCAGGACCTCCGCCCGGCCCGGCAGCACCCGCAGGGCCTCGACGATGGCGCCCCCCACGCCGGTGGCCTGCAGGACCTTCAGGCCCGTCAGCGCCTCCCGCAGCGCCTCCCGGTCGGTGGTGGGAGGGACCAGGACCTGGGCGTAGTCGCTGAAGGCGATGAGCCCCACCCGGGTGGAGCCCGGCACCGCCTGCAGGACGTCCAGCGCGGCCGCCCGGGCGGCTTCCAGCCGGTTGGGGCGCACGTCTTCGCCGATCATGCTCTTGCTGACGTCCACGGCCAGGACCAGCGCCGCCCGGTTGGTCGGCAGCGGGATGGCGGCGATGGGCCGGGCCATGGCCAGGGTCAGCAGGGCGACCGCCGTCAGGTAACAGCCCGCCGGCAGGTGGCGGCGCACCGCCGGCGGCCTGCTCCACAGCGCCGGAAGCAGGTGCGGATCCGCCAGGGCCGCTTCCCAGCGGGCGCGCAGGCGCTGGGCGCGCACGTAGGCCAGCAGCAGCGCCGGGGCCGCCAGCAGCCCCCACAGCATCACCGGCCAGCCAAACTCCACCGCCGCCTCCGCTTGCGCAGGGTGATAAAGCGCAGCAGCGGCCCCAGCAGAGGCTCCGCTGTGGACAGTTCCAGGACGTCCACGGCGGCGCGGGCCAGCGCCTGCCGGACCCGCTCGCGTTCCCGGGCGGCCAGCTCCCGGTAGGTCTGGCGCACCCGGGGGTCGGAGGTGTTCACCCACACCTGCTCGCCCGTCTCGGGGTCGCGCACGTACAGCCCGCCCACGTCGGGCAGCTCCTGCTCGGCCGGATCGGTCACCCAGATGGCGATGACGTCGTGGCGGTGCGCCAGTTGGCCCAGGGGGCGGTCCCACCCGTCGTCGCCCTGAAAGTCGGAGATCACGAACACCAGGCTGCGCCGCCGCAGCGCCCGGGCCGCCTGGGCCAGCCCGTCGCCCAGCCCGCCGGGACGCGGCGCCGCGCGGCCGAGGGTGTGCAGGATGCGCAGGGCGTGCACGCGCCCGCCCCGGGGGGGCACGTACACGTCGCGCCCGGGAAAGCCCATCAGGCCGACTTTGTCGCCGTGGCGGGTGACGATGTAGGCGGCCACCCCCGCGAACTCGGCCGCGGTCTGCCGCTTGAGCTGGCGGCGGGTGCCGAAGGCCATAGAGGGCGTGAGGTCCACCAGCAGCCAGCTGGTCAGCTCCCGCTCCTCCCGGTACTGACGGACGAACAGGCGGGCCATCCGGGCGGTGACGTTCCAGTCGATCCGCCGCACCTCGTCGCCCGGCTGGTACTCGCGCACCTCGGCCAGGTCCAGGCTGGGCCCGTAGAACACGCCCGTGTAGTCGCCGAACAGAAAGCCGTCCAGCCGGCGGACGACGGTGAACTCCAGCCGCCGCAGGACCCGCTCGGGCGTCTCCATCATCGGTCGGTCCCGTCCCTGGCGGCGGCCCCCGGGTCCCGGCGCCGGATCAGGACGGCGCGGCGCGGGCCGCCTCGTAGGGGTCGCCGATGTGCACCCGGGGCGGCGGGATGTGGTCCAGGACCCGGGCCACGATCTGGTCGCCGGTCACGCCGCCGGCCAGGGCCTCGTAGGAGAGCACCAGGCGGTGGCGCATCACCTCGGGGGCGATGTCCCGAACGTCCTCGGGCAGCACGTACTCCCGCCCCCGGATCAGCGCCAGGGCCTTGGCGCCCACGATCATGTTCAGCGACGCCCGCGGGCTGCTGCCGTAGGAGATGTAGGGGGCCAGGTCGGCCAGGCCGTAGTCCCGCGGGCGGCGGGTGGCGTTGCTGAGGGTCACGGCGTACTCCATCAGCCGCGGGTGGACGTAGACGGCGTCGGCCAGGCGCTGCAGGTCCAGCAGGTCCTGGGCGTGGATCACCGTCTCCACCTCCGGCGGGCGGACCGCCATCCGGTCCACGATGGCGACCTCCTCCAGGGTGCTGGGGTAGCCGATCACCACCTTGAACATGAACCGGTCCACCTGGGCCTCGGGCAGCGGGTAGGTGCCTTCGCTCTCGATGGGGTTCTGGGTGGCCAGGACCAGGAACGGGTCCGGCAGGGGGAACGTCTGCCGGCCGATGGTCACCTGCCGCTCCTGCATGGCCTCCAGCAGCGCCGACTGCACCTTGGCCGGCGCCCGGTTGATCTCGTCGGCCAGGACCAGGTTGGCGAAGACCGGCCCCAGCTCGGTCTCGAAGGTTCCCGTGTGCTGGTTGTAGATGCGGGTGCCGATCAGGTCGGCGGGGACCAGGTCGGGGGTGAACTGGATCCTCTTGAACTGGCAGTCGATGACCCGGGCGGTGGTCTTGATGGCCAGGGTCTTGGCCAGGCCCGGGACGCCCTCGATGAGGATGTGGCCGCGGGCCAGCAGCGCCACCAGGATGCGCTCCAGCATCAGGTCCTGTCCCACGATCACCTTCTTGATCTCCATCAGGACCCGGCGCATGGTGGCCGAGGCCTGCTGGACCGCCTCCACGGACAGCGTCACGGGACGTCCCTCCCGGCTCTGTGTTGGCTGCATCCTACACCTCGCTCTGCGAGACGGTCAAGCCGCGTCCTGAGCCTCCGTCACAGGGTCGGCCGTTCGGCCAGGACCACCGTGGCGGAGAGGGTCTGGCCGTCCCGGAGGATCTGCAGGGTCACAGGGTCGCCGATGCGCCGGCCCAGCACGTAGGCGGCCAGCGCGCCGAAGGTGGTCACCGGCTGCCCGTCGACCGCCACGATGACGTCCCCGCCCCGGGGGAGTTCCCGCGGTCCCGGCGCCGACCCGCCCCGGATCCCGGCCAGAGACGCCGGGCTGCCGGCCACCACCTCCAGCACCAGCACGCCCGCGAACACCGGCAGGCCCAGCTGGGAGGCGACCTCGGGCGTCAGGGTCCGCCCGACGATGCCCAGCCACGGGTGGCGCACCTCTCCCGCCAGCAGGTCGTCCCAGACGCTGCGGACGGCGTCGGCGGCCACCGAGAGGCTGAGCTGGCCGTCGCGGGTGAGGGCGACGATCACCCCCACCACCTCTCCCCGGACCGACGCCAGAGCCCCGCCCGAGTCGCCGGGGTAGACCACCGCGGTGGAGACCAGGTACGGCGCTCCGGGCCGGATCTCCCGGTCCACCTCCAAGAAGACGCCAGCCGTGGGCCCTTCCCGCCGGCGGGGAGACCGCCCCACGGCCACCACCGTGTCCCCGCGGCTGAGGGACGACACCGACCCCAGCCGGGCCGCGGGCAGCGGGGTGTCGGCCGGGACGCGCAGCACCGCCGCGTCGTACACCCGATCCACGCCCACCACCGAGGCCGCAAACACCCGGCCGTCGGCGGTCCGCACCTCCACGGCCACCGCGCGGTCCACCACGTGGTGGGCGGTGAGGATCACCCCCGCGGGGTCTACGACGATGCCCGATCCCGACCCGCGGACGGTGCGGGCGCCGCTGCGGTACTCCACGCCGACCTGCACCACCGCCCGGTCCACCGCCGCCAGGGCGGCGTCGGGCGCCAGCGCGTCCTGGGCGCCCGAGGGCAGCGCCAGCACGAAGAGCAGGAGGGCGGCCAGAACCGAAGACTGACGCATGGGTCTCCCTTATGCCTGCCCTGCCCGCGATCCCGGACGCGCAGGCCGGGGGCGCGCGCGGTCTGCGGCCATGGTAGGCCGGGGGTGTGAAGAGCCGGTGAAGACGGCCTTCATGCCGTCTTTACAGCCCCCGGATACGATCATCCCGCCGGGACACTCCGGCAGCCGGCGCGGCGCCTCCCCGGCCGTGGTCCCCCCACCGCTGGCCCGGTGGATGTCGCGGTGGCCGCGCCGGCTCCTGTTCCGTATCATAGAACCACCCATGAAGACTGTCCTGCGGACGCGCCTGACCCTCGCGCTGTTGGCGGTCGCGCTGGCGGCGGCGACCGCCCCCGCCGCCCCCTCCCCCACCGCCGGCGAACTGGCCCTGGCCCACGTCCGGGCCCTGGCGGCGCTGGGGCCGCGGGTGGCCGGCACCGCGGCCGACCGGCTGGCCGCCGACTACATCGCCGCCCGCCTGCGGGAGATGGGCTACGAGGTGGCGCTGCAGGCGTTTCCCTTCCCCTACTTCGAGACGCGGCGGGTCAGCCTGGAGGTGGTCAGTCCCCGGCGCACCGCCATGGACGCCCGCGTCCTGGTCTACTCCCCGTCCACTCCGGGACCGCTGACCGCCGAGCTGGTGGCCGCCGGCCGCGGCACGCCCCAGGAGTTCGCCGGCACCGCCGTGCGGGGGAAGATCGCCCTGGTGGAGCGCGGAGGGCTGCGCTTTGCCGACAAGGTGGCCAACGCCGCGCGGGCCGGCGCCGCGGCGGTGGTGGTGTACAACAACGAGCCGGGGTCGGTGGTGGGCACGCTGCTGGAACCCGCGCCCATCCCGGCGGTGACCGTCTCCCAGGCCGACGGCCGGCAGCTGCTCCAGTGGCTGCAGGCCGGCCCCGTGGTGGTCACCCTGCTGGTGGACACGGTCAACGAGCAGCGACAGTCCGCCAACGTGGTGGGCGCGCTGCCGGGGGTGGCGGGGCGGCGGCTGGTGGTCGGCGGCCACTACGACTCGGTGGAGGGCAGCCCCGGGGCCAACGACAACGCCTCCGGAGTGGCCGCGGCCCTGGAGGTGGCCCGGCTGCTGCGGGACGAGCAGCCGCCGGTGGCCGTGGAGATCGTGGCGTTCGGGGCGGAAGAGCCGGGCCTGTACGGCTCGCGCTTTTACGTGGACACTTCCCGGCTGGCGTCGGTGGCGGGCATGGTCAACCTGGACATGGTGGGCGTGGGCGACCGGCTGCTGATCGGCAACACCACCGGCGACACCCGCCTGGTGGACGCCGCGGTGGAGGTGGCGCGCCGGCTGGGGATTCCCGCCACCCGCACCCGCCTGGGGGCCAGCGACCACACGTCCTTCGAGCGGGCGGGGGTGCCGGCGGTGTTCCTGCACTGGACCGACGACCCGCGGTACCACTCGTCCCAGGACACCCCCGAGCACGTGCAGGCGGACCGCCTGGACGCCGTCATCCGCATCGCCGTGGGCGTGGCCCGCTCGCGGGCGGTGGCCGGCCGCCCGGGGGAGGCCGCCGCGGCGGAGGTCCTCACCGTCCGTTAGGCACACGCGGGGGGGGACCACAGGAGGTCCGCCTGCCGTCTGTGCTCTGCGGACCGCCGCCTAGCCGGTGCGCCAGGCGCGCCCGTCCCGGGCCAGCAGGGCGTCCGCCTCCGCCGGGCCTGATGATCCGGCGGGGTAGTTGGGGAAGTCCTGGGGCGGGTGCTCCTCCCAGTAGCGCAGCAGGGGGTCCACGACGGCCCACTGCAGTTCCACCTCGTCCCGCCGCGGAAACGACGTCTGCACGCCCCGCAGGGCGTCCAGGATCAGGTGCTCGTAGGCCGGGTGCTCGGCCTCGCCGAAGTCCCGGTAGGAAAACGCCAGCTGCACCGAGCGGATCTGCTGACGGTGGCCGGGCACCCGGGCCGCAAAGCGCAGGGTGATCCGCTCGTCCTCGGCGGTGTGGAGGACCAGGACGTTGTTGTCCATCTCGGCCGTGTCGTAGTCCCGGAACAGGCGCAGGGGCGGCTGGCGGAACACCACCACCACCTCGGTGTCCTTGCGGTCCAGCCGTTTGCCGGCTCGCAGGTAGAAGGGCACGTCCGCCCACCGCCAGTTGTCGATCTGCAGCCGCATGGCGGCGTAGGTGGGCGTCGGCGACCGCGGGTCCACCCCCTCCTCCTCCCGGTAGGCCGGGACCGGCCGGCCCCGGATCACCCCGCGGCCGTACTGGCCGCGCACCGCGTGCTCGGGGCGGACCGGCGGGATGGCCCGGAAGACCTTGGCCTTCTCGTTGCGGAACCCCTCGGCGTCGAACACGGCGGGGGGCTCCATGGCGATGATGGCCAGCAGCTGCAGCACGTGGTTTTGCACCACGTCCCGGACCACCCCCACCTCCTCGTAAAACCGCCCCCGCCCGCCCACCCCGATCTCCTCGACGAAGGAGATCTGCACGTGGTCCACGTACCGTCGGTTCCACACCGGCTCGAAGATGGTGTTGGCGAACCGGAACACCAGCATGTTCTGGACGGTCTCCTTGCCCAGGTAATGGTCGATGCGGAAGACCGCCTCCTCGCCGACGAACCGGTCCACCAGGGCATTCAGGCGCCGGGCCGACGCCTCGTCGTGGCCGAAGGGCTTCTCGATCACCACCCGGGTCCAGGGCCGCCGGCTGCCGTAGCGCACCAGCTCGCTGTGGCCCAGGTGGGTGAGGACGGCCTCGTAGGTGGACGGAGGGGCGGCGATATAAAACAACCGGTTGCCGCCGGTCTGGAAGCGCTCCTCCACCGCGTGGAGGGTGCGGGCCAGCCGGGCGTAGTCGGCCTCCCGGGTCGAGTCGGCGGAGACGTACACCAGCCGCTCCGCAAACGGCGCCCACCGGTCCGCCTCCGGCGGACCGCCGCTCGCCGCCGCCACCCCGTCGCGGGCGAAGGCGCGGAACTGGTCGTCGCTCATCGCCCGCCGCGACATGCCCACCACGGCCAGGGAGCGGGAGATGGCGCCTTCGGTGAACAGGCGGTACAGGGCCGGCAGCAGCAGGCGCTGGGAGAGGTCGCCGGTGGCGCCGAGGATCACAAACGCCACCGGCTCGGAGGCGGCGACGGCGGCCGTCATCGGCGGGTGCGGGCGGCGGGCGCCGGCGCCGTGCCGCCGGAGCCCCGTTTGACCCCCCCACAGGGCCGTGCTACCATCGCCGTGAGCCGGGGCGTGGCGCAGCGGCCAGCGCGCGTGGTTTGGGACCACGAGGTCGCCGGTTCGAATCCGGCCGCCCCGACCATCCTCTTCCTCAGGACTCCGACGCAGGTTGCCCGGCCGGGGCCGGGCGGGCGGGCGGAGCCTTGCTGGCGGCCTCCCGGGCCAGCTCGGTGGTGCGGGGCGGCCGCCGGTCGTGCTGGCCGAGGAAGTCGCTGGCCAGGTAGCGTTCCAGCAGGTCGATGATCTGCGCCTCCCGCCCCGCGTTGCCGGACCGGGCCTCGGCCACCCAGGTCTTGTCGACCCGGTAGGTCCGCAGCTGGCCGTCGCGGGCGAAGTGGACCAGGACGTGCCTCATGGAGTCCTCCAGGACCACGATCCGCACCCGCAGACCCAGCCGGTCGGCGGCGGCCCGGGCGCGCGCGAGGACCCACCCCCTGCGCTCGTCGGGTTGCTGGCCCGGCCCCGCCCCCAGCGTGTCCGCCACCGTTTTCCCCTTGAGGGGGTTGGGATCCAGCAGCAGGCGGCGGGCGGCCAGCTGGCTGCGGCGCTTGCGGACCGTCTCCATCAGCGAGTCCCACAGGTCCATGCCGGCCACCACGAACGCGAACAAGTAGAAGAACAGGACGGCAAAGGTCAGAGACCAGTAGCGGAAGAACTCCTTCAGCGCCGGCGGCATCCGTCAACTCCTGCCGTGGTCTGCGTCGTGCATCGCGGGGTGAATTGGCCGGGGCGCCCGCAGCTTCCTGCCCCCGGCGCCGCGGCCCGCCAACAGACCCCTGTCCCGGCGGCCCACCTGCCCGGGCGGCCCCAGGAAACGGCCTCCCGAAAGGGTATAATAGCCCTACGCCATCCCCCTCTCCACAGTACGGATGCGGGGACCGGAGGGACCGCCGATGCGCCCGATCTGGAAGGGCCACCTGACCTTCGGGCTGGTGACCATCCCCATCAGGCTGTACACGGCCACCGAGCCCAAGGACATCCGCTTCCGGCTGCTGCACCGCAGCTGCCTGACGCCCATCCAAAACCGCCGCTACTGCCCCCACCACGACCAGCTGGTCGAGTGGAACGACGTGGTCCGGGGGTACGAGTACGCCAAGGGCAAGTTTGTGCCGGTGACCGACGAAGAGCTGGAGAGCGTGCCCCTGGAGACCGCCGGGACGGTGGCCGTCACCTCCTTCGCCGACCCGGCCGAGATCGACCCCATCTACTTTGAGAAGTCCTACTACCTGGCGCCCGACCAGGGCGGCCAGAAGGCGTTTCGCCTGCTCCACGACGCCCTGCAGGACGCGGGCCGGGTGGCTGTGGGCAAGGTCGTCATCAAGGACAAAGAGCACCTGGTGGCGGTGCGCCCTTACGACGGGACGCTGGTCATGACGACCCTGTACTACGCCGACGAGGTCCGCCCCGTGGCGGAGGTCCCCGACCTGCCGGTCCAGGTCAAGGTCCACCCCAACGAGAAGAAGATGGCCCTGCAGCTCATCGAGGGTCTGGTGGCGCCCTTCTCGCCCGCCGAGTACCGGGACGAGTACCGGGAGGCGCTGCAGAAGCTCATCGCCGCCAAGGTGGAAGGCCAGCCGGTGGCCGCGCCGGCGGGTCGGGGGCCGGAGAAGGTGGTGGACCTCATGGAGGCCCTGCGCCGCAGCCTGCAACTCACCCGCCGGGAGAAGCCGGCGGCGCGGCGGCCGCGCTCGGTGCCCCGGGCCGCCGCCCTGCGGGAGCGCCACCGCTGACCGCGGCCGGTGCCCCGGCCGGGACGTCCAGGATCGCCGTGGCGCGCGCCCGGGTCGGCACCTCGGGCTTCAGCTACCCCGAGTGGCGCGGGGAGTTCTACCCCGCCGACCTGCCCGCGTCCGAGATGCTGCGCTTTTACGCCCGGGCCTTCCCCACGGTGGAGATCAACAACACCTTCTACCGGTATCCCAGCGCCGACACCCTGGCCCAGTGGGCCGCCGCGGTGCCGGAGGGGTTTCGCTTTGCGGTCAAAGCCCACCGCCGGATCACCCACCTCAAGCGCCTGGCCGATATCGACGGGGACCTGGCGTTCCTGTCCGAGCGGCTGCGGGGGCTGGGGGACCGGCTGGGCCCCGTCCTGTTCCAGCTGCCGCCGTCGCTGCCCTGTCAGGTGGACCTGCTCCGCGCGTTCCTGGCCGCGCTGCGGCCCGGCGCGGCCGCGGTGGTGGAGTTCCGCCACCCCAGCTGGCGCCAGCCGGCCGTCTACACCCTGCTGGAAGATCACGGAGTCTCCCTGTGCCTGGCGGAGACCGACGACCGGCCGGCAGCCCCGGAGGTGGTGGGGCCGCTTGTGTATCTGCGGCTGCACCGCTCGCGGTATGACGACGCCGATCTGCGCCGGTGGGCGGCGTGGATCGCGGAACGGCTGGCTGACGGGCGCGACGTGTACGCCTACTTCACCCACGAGGACGGAGCCCCCGCCGCGCGCTACGCCCGCGCTCTGACGGAACTGGTGGACGCCGGAACTTCCCAGCGCTGAGGCCGGCGCTGCAGCCGCCGCGCCCCGACAACATGGAGGGTCTGATTATATGCAAGCGCTGCGCCCCCCGACAGCGAAGGTCTTTCGAGG
>JBBIUY010000053.1:0-12204 GCA_037440005.1 Armatimonadota bacterium
CCCACGACCTTTGGCTCCGCAGGCCAACGCTCTATCCACTGAGCTACGGGCGCGCGCAGGGTGATTATAGCACAGGCCCCCTTCCCGCCTGTGGTACAGTGGGGATAATCCGACGGGGCTAGGACGGGCCCGGCGGGGGCAGGGTGTGAGGGGGGACCGTTTTCAGGGGATCCCCACTGGAGTGAGGGCTGTGGTGCGTTTTCTGTGCGCAGGGCTGCTGGTGGTGGCGCTGGCGAGCGTGCCGGCCGCGGCGCAGGTGTCGCCGGTGATCGTGGCCGGGCAGGTGGCGGGGGGCATCCGCGTGGGCGGGTCGGTGGACGACGCCGTGCGCCTGCTGGGGGACCTCTACGACAAGACCGACCGGGAGAAGTACTCGATCTACGACTGGCCGCTGCGGCCGTTCCTCCTCATCGCCGAGAGGGAGACCGGGAAGATCGTCTTCGTGCTCGTCCAGCTCAGCGACGCCTACCGGACCGACAAGGGCGACCTGACCGGCGGGTCGGAGCGGGCGGCGGTGGAGGCGGCCTACGGCAGCGAGTTCACCACCGACGAGGATCAGCGCAGCGTCACGCTGATCTACGACAGCCTGGGGATCGCCTTCGACATCGGCAAGTTCGGCGTGATGCGCGGCCGGGTGATGGCCATCATGGTCTTCGTGCCCGGCCAGTGGAAGGCGATCGTGGAAGGTCTGTAACGGGGACGACTGCGGGATCAGGGATCCGGGATCTGGGGCCAGCCCGCGCCTTGCGGATCCCTGATCCCGGATGATCCCCGGTCCCGCGGGTCGTGGGGTGGCGGAGGGGGTGGGATTCGAACCCACGGAGCGGGTTTTTGCCCGCTCAACCGCTTAGCAGGCGGCTACCTTCGGCCACTCGGTCACCCCTCCGGCCTTGCTCCATAGTAACACAAGTAACACAGCCGCAGACGCCGCAGGCGCGGAATTCCCCCGCCGGACCGACGGCAGACACGCCCGGCGGTCCCCCGGGCGCCGGGGTCAGGCGGCGAAGACCAGTTCGGGCCGCCGGTCGGGGACCTGTCCGGCTCCCGCGGCCAGGAAGTAGTCCCGCCAGGGCCCCAGGCTGTCCACCAGCGACCGCAGGTCCGTCCCCAGGTAGCGTCCGGGATACCGGCGCAGCTTGTCCAGGCCCTTGTCCAGCAGCACCCGCGCCCCGTGCCAGTTGCCTTTCTCGGCGTGGTAGAAGGCGGCGGCCACCTGGATCAGGCCGTGGTAGAAGTCCCGCTCCGGCCCGCGGGTGGTCCGCCAGACCTCCTCCAGCAGCTCGTGGCACTCGAAGTACAGCCCCGCCTCCAGCAGGATGGCCGCCGACCGGAGCGCGTCGCCCGCGCCTTCGCCCCGCGCCTGCTCCAGGGCCGCCACCAGGCGGGCGGTCTGGCGCCGGTAGTAGTCCAGGTGCGGGAGAAACTCCGGCCGCAGGCGCAGGTCGTCCCCACCGCGCAGGTACAGCCCCCGGTCGACCAGGTAGGCGACGTCCGTGTCGTCGGGGCTGTGGCCGCAGCGCCGGCCGATCTGCCAGGCGCGCTCCAGCACCCGGTCCACCCGCACGGCGGGCCGGTCGGACGTCGCCAGGTCGCCGTAGGCGCAGGCCACCGGCGCCCAGGACGCCGCGGACGGAGCGCGCAGCGCCTGCAGCGTCAGGTCGGACAGCAGGTGCTTGAGGCGGGCGTAGGACACGTCAGGGGCGGCCGGTGCCAAACGCGGCCAGGGTCGCAGCCAGCGTCTGGGGGTCGGTGGCGGGCGGCGCGCAGGCCGTGCCCGCGCACACGTAGGCCGTGGGCTCCCGCGCCGCAGCCGCCATGGCCCGGACCACCGGGGGCAGGGGCACCGCGTCTGCATCGCCGTGCACCGAGATGATCTTGTCCGGGCGGTACGTCCTGCGGGCGGCGCTGTGGAGGCGGGCGGTCCGTTCGTCGGCCAGGGGCCCCACGATGGTCACGTGGGCCGGCTCCGTCAGCAGGTCGTCCACGGCCAGCATCAGCGTGGAGGCGAAGAGGCCGTGCGGCGCCAGCGCCGGCGCCCACGTCGCCAGCAGCCTCTCCGCCGCCATCCGGAACGGCTCATCGTGGAGGATGCGGGACAGCCGCAGCAACACCCGGGCGGCCACGGCGTTGGCCGACGGGGTGGGGGCGTCCTGCACCGGGATGTGGGGGAGGTCTACGCCCGGCCCGGACGCGTCGCGGGGAACGTCCCGGAAACCGGCCTCCTCCCGGTAGTCGCGCAGCATCAGCTCGACCACCTGGCGGGCCGCCGCCAGGTACCGGGCCTGCCCGGTCGCCTCGTAGGCGTCCAGCAGCGCCCCGGCCATCTGCGCCTGATCGTCCACAAAGCGCACGCCGCTAGCGGGGTCGGATCCCAGCACGTGCACGAATCCCCGGGCGGGGGAAAACCCTCCGTCCAAAAAGCTGTGCAGCGCCTGTAGGGCCAGCGCGCGGGTGCGGTCGTCGTCGAGGACCGCGGACGCCTCCAGGAGCGCGGAGATGGCCATGCCGTTCCAGGAGGCGTAGCAGGCGGGGTCGGTGGCCGGCGCCGGCCGCGAAGCCCGGGCGGCCGCCAGCCGGGCGCGGCCGCTGGCGATCAGGCGGCGGACGTCCTCCAGGTCCCGCCCCAGGGAGACGGCCACCACGTCGGGGTCCCGGTCCACGTACAGCACGTGCCGGGCGGGGTCGGTGTGCACCTCGCCCCGGCCCCGCAGGTGGTAGTGCTCGGCCAGGACGGCGAACTCGTCCTCGGTGAGGACGGCCCGGGCTTCCTGCTCGGTCCAGGTGAAGTAGCCGCCGTCGTCGCCGGGGCCGACGTCGGCGTCCTGGCTCCCGCGGAAGGCCCCCTGATCGGGATCCCACAGGACGCCGGTCAGGAAGTCCAGGGTGTCCCGGGCCACCGCGCGGAACTGTTCCTGCCCCGTGGCCTGGTAGCCGTGGGTGTAGGCCAGCAGCAGGGCCGCGTTGTCGTACAGCATCTTCTCGAAGTGGGGCAGGATCCACCGGGCGTCGGTGGCGTAGCGGTGGAAGCCTCCGCCCACCTGGTCGTGGATGCCTCCCCGGGCCATCCGGTCCAGCGTCAGGACCGCCATCTCCAGCAGGTCGGGGGCGCCGGTGCGGAAGTGCCGGCGCAGCAGGAACTCCACCGCGGCAGGGTGGGGGAACTTGGGCGCCCGTCCGAAGCCGCCGTGGGACGGGTCGAAGGCCCGCCGGAGGCTGTCTTCCGCCGCCGCCAGCACGTCCGGGTTCAGGGTGCCCGCCGGGCGGGGCGGAGCCGCCAGCTGCCGGTACAGGTCCGCCGCCGCCTGCAGGACGTCGGACCGGTTCTCCCGGTAGTAGCGGGCGACGCTGAGCAGGACCCGGACGAACGCCGGCCGCCCGTGGGCGTCAGTCGGGGGGAAGTAGGTGCCCCCGAAAAAGGCCCGGCCGTCGGGGGTCAGGAAGGCGGTCAGGGGCCAGCCGCCTTCCCCCGTCAGGGCGCCCACCGCCTGCTGGTAGCGGGCGTCGATGTCCGGGCGCTCGTCCCGGTCCACCTTGATGGCGACGAAGTTCTCGTTGATGATCCGGGCCACGTCGGGGTTTTCGTAACTCTCGCGGTCCATCACGTGGCACCAGTGGCACCACACCGCCCCGATGTCCAGCAGGATGGGCCGGTCCTCCCGCCGGGCCTTCTCGAAGGCCTCCTCGGACCACGGGTACCAGTCCACGGGCTGGTGGGCGGCCGCCCGCAGGTAGGCACTGCGTTCTGCGGCCAGACGGTTCATGGCCTAGGAGCCTCCCGCCGGCTGCCCCGGCGCCTCGGGCGCGGTGCGGGCGGCGGCCTGCGCCCGGGTCTTCTGCTCCACGAAGTTCAGGCGCAGGTCCGCCAGCAGCGCCTCCATCTCCCGCCTCTGGCGGTCGTCCAGGCGCGGCCGCAGCAGGTCCACCACGGCCGCCACGGCGTCGATGGCCAGCCGCGCGTCGTCGAAGTTCTGCTCGATCTTGTTGGTGGTCGGGTGCGGCACCAGGCCCAGGTGCTGCCAGGCGCTGCCCGCCAGCACGCCCACAAACCACCGCAGCAGGTCCACCAGGTTGGCGGGGGGCTCGGGAGTCTCGGCGGTGTCCGTCTTTTCGGCCATGGCGCACCCCTCCTTTTCCGCGGTGGCGCGTTCACCCCTAGCATACACGCCGGGAGCGGGAGGCGCAGGCCGGCGGCGTCAGCGGGGCTGGGGCGTCGGGCGGGTGAACGCCTGCACGGCCAGCACCCCGCCGGCCAGGGCGAGGGCGACCAGGTCGAAGGCCGTGGCCGGGTAGATCAGCAGGAGGCCCGCCCCGATGAGGACCGCCCGTTCCGGCCAGGTGGCGCGCCGCAGCGCCCACCCGTTGATCCCCGCGGCCAGGGCGGTCAGGCCCGCGAGGGCGGTGACGGTGACCTTGATCGCGTCGGCGGCGGGCGCCTGCAGGAGCAGCCCCAAACCCGCCGGGTGGATGGTGAACATGAAGGGAACCACAAACGCCGGCAGGGTGTACTTCCACGCCATCAGCATGGTCCGGAACGGGCGGCCCCCGGTCAGCGCCGCCGCCGCCAGGGGCGACAGGCCCACCGGCGGCGACACCTCCGAGAGGATCGCATAGTAGAAGATGAACATGTGGGCGGCGAGCTCCGAGACGCCCAGCTTGGTCAGCGCGGGGGCCACGATGACCGCGGCGATGATGTACGTGGCGGTGATGGGCAGGGCCAGGCCCAGCACCCACAGGGCCAGGGCGGCGTACACCAGGGTGGGCAGAAGGCGGCCGCCGGCGTAGGTGATGATGATGTCCGACACCTTCAGCCCCAGTCCCGTCAGGTTGACCACGCCCACGATGAGGCCCGCGGCCGCGCAGGTCACGGCGACGGACAGGACCTGGCGGCTGCCGTTGTCCAGCGCGCGGATGAGCGGCCGCGGGTCGACGGTGACAGACCCCACCCGCAGGCCCCCGGCTCCCACCCCCAGCCCCCGTCCCCGACCGCGCCCGAAGCCGACCAGCGCCGTCTCGGGGCGCAGGAGGCTGGTGAGCACCGCCAGCCCGATGGCCCAGATGACCGCCTTGATGGCGGTGAACCCGATGACCATGAACAGGGGGATGACGACGAGGGAGGACAGCAGGTACCAGTAGCGCGTCACCAGCGCCCGGGCGTCGGCGGCCTGGATTTCCACCGGCTGCAGATCCATCCGCCGGGCGTCCAGCTCGATCATCACCATCACGGCGAAGTAGTAGAGGAAGGTGGGGATGATGGTCATGATCAGGACCTGCAGATAGGAGATCTTGAGGATCTCGGCGATGATGAACGCGGCCGCCCCCAAAATCGGCGGCGAGATGACGGCCCCGATGCCCCCCGCGGCCAGCAGCCCGCCGGCGGTCTCCCGGTCGTAGCCGGCCCGTTTCAGCAGCGGGTAGGTGATGGCTCCCACGGTGACGGTGGTGGCCACCCCGCTGCCCGACGGCCCGCCCAGCAGGAACGACGCCACGGTGGTGGCCTGGCCGGGGGCCGTGCGCCGGCCGCGGGTGAGGCTGAGGGCCAGGTCCACGAAGAACCTGCCGGCCCCCGAGGCGTCCAGGACGGCGCCGTAGATGGTGAACAGGATGATGAAGGTGGCCGAGACCTCCAGGGGGACGCCGAAGATCCCTTCCAGGGTGATGTACAGCTGCCCGACCACCCGCGTCAGGTCGTACCCCCGGTGGGTCCAGGGCTCCGGCAGCCAGGGGCCGACGAAGGCGTAGACGAGAAAGGCCACCACCACCAGGACCAAGGCGTTGCCCACGGTGCGCCGGGTGGCCTCGAGGACCAGCAGGATGGTGATGATGCCCATGGTCAGGTCCAGCGGGGTGGGGATGTAGGCGCGGTAGATGAAGGCTTCGAAGTCCACCAGGATGTAGCCCAACGACACCAGGCTGGCCGCGGCCAGGAGCAGGTCCCACCCGGTGGGGGCGGACCGGCGGGAGGCGCGCTGCGTCCCGGGGTACAGGAGGAAGGTGAGGAACAGGACGAACATCAAGTGCCGGACCAGGTGGATCTGCCGGACGAAGGGCACCGTGGCGGCGTACAGGTGGTAGGCGGCCATCGCCACGCCCACGCCGGTGGCCAGCAGTCCCCACCCGCCCGCCAGAGGGCGGGTCTTGCCCTCGTACTTTTCCACGATCTCCCTGACCTGCTGGTCGGGTTCCGCCTGCCCGGCGGTCGGGGTGGACCCCTCGGGGGTTGCCATCACGGGTTCTCCTGACGGTGCGGGATGCGGGTCAGCAGCCAGGGACGGCGGACCACCTGGAGCCGCACGGCCTCACCGACTCCGACCTGGTACAGGGCGAACGACCGGCCCTGGACGTCCAGCCGCTGCCGGCCGGTCTGGCCGATGCGGGTGACCAGGGCGGGCAGCACGGGCCCGGAGGTGGCCGCCACCAGCCGCCCGCCGCGGTTCTGATAGGGAGGGTCGAGCCGCAGATACTCCATCACCGCCTCCGCGGTCGTGGTCACCTCCACCAGGCGGAGCGCCAGGCCGTCCACCACGAAGTGCTCGCTGGTGGGCGCGTGGTACAGGGAGTTGACATAGTGGAGGCCGACCCGGGTGCCGGCGCGGACCGGCACGCGCCACAGCAGCCGGCCGCTGTCCTCGTGCACGACCTCCAGGGTGGGGACGGGGAGAAGGGTCGCGGCCAGGGCGGCGACCGCGAGGCCCGCGGCCGCCGCCCGGCCCGAGCGCAAGACGACCTTAGAACCCTTCGACGCCACGCTCCCGGTAGTAGCGCACCGCGCCGGGGTGGAACGGGACCGGCGAGCGGCCGGCGGCCCCGAGGAGGGTGATGTTGGCGGCCTCCCGGTGGACCCGCGCCAGCTCGTCGCGCTTCTCGAACAGGAGCTTGGTGATCCGGTACGCCAGCTCGGCGTCGAAGTCCCGGTGGACCACCAGCAGGTTGGCCACGCCGATGGTCGGCACGTCCGCCGCCATCCCCGGGTAGAACTCCTTGCGGATGACGGCGCGGAAGTAGAGATTCCCCCACCGGCGCTGCATGGCCGGCAGGACGCTGTCGAGGGGGATGAGCTTGATGCGCACCCCCGGCGAGACCGCCAGGTCGAGGACGCTGGAGGTGGGCAGGCCGCCGCTCCAGAAGAAGGCGACGATCTTGCGGTCCTTGATGGCGTCGGCCGACGGCGCGGGCCCCAGGCGTTCCTTGCGGATGTCTTTATCGGGGTCGATCCCGGCCGCCTGGAGGATCCGCAGAGCCGTCAGCTCGGTGCCGCTGCCCGGCGGACCGACCGAGACGGGCTTCCCCTTCAGGTCCTGGATGGTGTTGACGCCGGTGCCCTCGATGGTCACCAGGTGGTTGAAGTTGTTGTACAGGGGGGCCAGGGTGCGGATGGGTACCGGCGAGCCCCGGAAGAGCTCCAGCCCGTTGTAGGCGTCGTAGGCGGTGTCGGCCAGGGTGAAGGCCAGGTCGGCTCGCTTGGCGGCGATGAGGCGCATGTTGTCCACCGACGCCGGGGTGACCTCCGCCGTCGCCGTCACCCCCGGGATCTCCTTGGAGATCAGCGACGCCAGCCCGCCGCCCAGGGGGAAGTACACGCCCCCCGTGGTGCCGGTGGCGATGGATAGACGCACGGTCGGCGCCGAGGACACCACGGGGACCCACACGGCGGCCAGGGCGGCCACCGCGAGCAGGGTGACAAGCCGTCGGACCATTCCCTCCACCTCCCCGGGATCTGCTCCCGCGGTGGGGATTCGGCCCCGCGGGGGCGATGTCCTAGCGGCCGCGGCCGGGGGCCGGCGGCCCGCCTCCTGCCCCGGACAGAGGGGAGGGTGGCGGCTGTTGCCTGGCGAAGTGGTCTGACCACTTGACAGCCTGACAGATTCTCGCGTAGATTTTTGGTCAAATACAGCGGAGAAGGCCGATGAAAACGCCCGCGGTGTCCTTCCAGCGCATCGAGACCAAAAAGAAAAGCACCTACGTGGCCGAGCAGATCGTCGACGCCATCCGCCGCGGGGTCTACCGGGTCGGCGACCGCCTTCCGCCCGAGCGGTCCATCGCCGAGCAGATGGGCGTCAGCAGGCCGTCGGTGCGCGAGGCCCTGAGCGCTCTGCAGCTGGCGGGTATCGTGGACAGCCGTGCCGGAGACGGGACGTACGTGGTCCGCCGGCCGGACGGAGCCGGCCAGGTCCTGTCCTGGCTGGAAGAGCACGACAGCCCCGTGGACGCCCTGGAGGCCCGCCGGGTCCTGGAGCGGGCCGTGGTGGTGTGGGCGGTCGGCCGCGCCACCGACCGCGCCCTGCAGGACGTCCGCCAGGCTCTACAAGGGATGCGGGAGGCGGCGGACCGGGCACACTTTGAAGAGTTCAACGCCGCCAACGCCGCCTTCCACCTGGCCATCGCCCGGGCCACGGGCAACCCGCTCGTCGAGAAGGCCATCCGGCCGCTTCTGGAGATCATGGGGCAGCGGCTGGCGGTGGAACTGCGCCGCCGGGACTACACGCCCGACAGCGCCTTCTTCGCCACCGCCTACCGGGCCCACGAGGAGCTGTATGGGGCGCTGGCGGCCCGGGACCCGATCCGGGCCGCCGCGGCCATGGACGCGCACTTTGACATGATCGAGAACGCGCTGAAGCGCGACGAGGCGGTGGGGTGAGGTCTCTACCGAGGGGAGGGAGCATCCGTGGCGGACGAACGCCCGATCGGGCAGTGGGAGGCAGACCTCCGGTGGGCGCTGGACTTTGATCCGGCCGACCCGCGGCTGGGGCTGGACTGGTCCGAACTCAGCAGCGACCGGATCACCCGCCGGGCGTTTTTGCGACTGGCGGTGGCGGCGGGAGCTCTGCACTACCTGTCGCCGCTGTTGCGGCCGCGTCCGGCCTGGGCCCAGGGCCGCCCCGGGGGCGAGCTCAAGGCCGCCTGGAACGTCCGGGAGTTCACCAACCTGGACCCGGCGTTCATCAATCAGGTGGTGCAGTTCCAGGTCACCAGCAACGTGCTGGGCGGGCTGACCCACATCGACGAGGGGCTGGTGCCCCGGCCCGATCTGGCGGAGAGCTGGGAGGTGAGCTCCGACGGGCTGGTGTGGACCTTCCGGCTCCGCCGGGGGGTCAAGTGGCACAACGGGGACGACTTCACGGCGGACGACGTCATCTACACCTTCAACCGCACCCGGGACCCCAGCGTCGGCTCCCTGCACCGCAGCATCCTGGACCCCTTCGAGCGGGCGGAAAAGCTCGACCCGTTCACGGTGCGGTTCACCCTCAAGCAGCCCCGGGCCTCCATGCTGGTCAAGATCACCGAGCGCAGCAGCGGCCGGGCTCTGACCATCGTGAATCGGCGGGCCATCGAGCAGATGGGGCGGGAGTACACCCGCCGGCCGGTGGGCACCGGGCCGTTCCGGATCACAGAGCACCGCCTGGGCGAACGGATCGTCCTGGAGAAGTTCCCCGACTACTACCTGAAGGACCGGCCGCGGGTCGACCGGGTGACCATCTTCAACATCGAGGAGCCCGCCACCCTGGTGGCGGCCCTGGAGTCGGGCCAGGTGGAGTTCATCAACGTGGTCCCCGAGGCCCTGCTGCCGCGGGTGCGCGCCAACCGCGACGTGGTGATCTCCCAGGCCGACGACCCGGGGTTCCAGGCCATTTTCTTCAACCTGCGCGCCGACAAGCAGCAGAAAATCGGGAAGGCCTCGCTGCCCACCGACGACGTGCGGGTGCGGCTGGCCATGGCCAAGGGGATGGACCGGGACGACCTGATCCGCCGGGCGCTGTTCAGCCTGGGGGTGCCCGCCTTCGGCCCCATCCCCAAGGCCCAGAAGCTGTACTTCCGCGACCTGGCGGCCACCAGCCCCCAGCGCTTCGACCCGGACCAGGCGCGGCGGCTGCTGGCGGAAGCCGGATATCGGAACGGCTTTTCCATCAAGATGCTGGTGAGTCCGGGGGTACGCCGGCGGGGCGAGGTCATCGCCGACATCTACAAGCGCACCCTGGGGCTGAACATCGAGCTGGAGGTGGTGGACTTCCCGGTCCAGGTCCAGCGCTTCGACCAGGGTCAGTACGAGCTGTGCCAGATCGGGTCAGGCGGCGACCCCGACCCCGACGACTCCATCGACGACTGGTTCTGGAGCGGGGCCAAGTTCAACACCTTCGGCTACGCCAACCGGGACGTGGACGCCCTCAACGCGGCTCAGCGGGAGACGGTGGACACCGCCCGACGGGTGCGGTGGGTGCAGGCCGCCGTGGATCTGATCGCCAAGGATGCGCCCTGCGTGTTCCTCTTCCACGGGGTGGACGTGGCCGCCTACCGGCGCAACGTCCGGGGGTTCGTCCACATCCCAGGGCTGCGGGACCTGGACACGCTGACCGTGCGGTAGCCGGACGTGAAAGCCTACATCGCGCGCCGGGTCGCCTACTCGCTGCTGGTCATGTGGGCGGTGGCGACCCTGGTGTTCTTCATGATGCGGGCGATTCCCGGCGACCCGGTGCGCGCTTTGGCCGGCTTCGAGGCGGACCCGGCCACGGTGGAGCAGATCCGCCGCAACCTGGGCCTGGACCAGCCCTTCCCGGTCCAGTACGCCCGGTGGATGGCGCGGCTGCTGCAGGGCGATCTGGGCGCGTCCATCTGGAACCAGCAGAGGGTGTCGGTTCTGATCCGGGAGGCTCTGCCCCGGACGCTGTCCCTGGCCCTGCTGTCGTTTGCGGTCGCCGTCGGGCTGGCCCTGCCGGCCGGCATCGTCTCCGCCGTCCGCCGGTATTCGCCCGCCGACCACGTCCTCACCGTCCTGGCCTTTCTGGGCCTGTCCATGCCCGACTTCTGGCTGGGCATCGTGCTCATCATCGTGTTCGCGGTCAAACTGCAGCTGCTGCCGGCCTTCGGGTACGAGCCCCTGTCGGCCGGCGTGGGGACATGGCTGTCGCACCTGATCCTGCCGGCGGTGACCACGGGCACGACCTTCGCGGCCATCCTGGCCCGGATGACCCGGTCCGCGCTGCTGGAGGTGCTGCGGGAGGACTACATCCGCACCGCCCGGGCCAAAGGCCTGGCGGCGGGGGTGGTGATCCTGCGCCACGCCCTGCGCAACGCCCTGATCCCCGTGCTGACGGTGATGGGGATCGCCTTCGCGCTGCTGCTGGCGGGGGCGGTGATCGCCGAGAACGTCTTCGCCATCAAAGGAGTGGGCCGGTTGCTGATCGAGGCCATCCTGAACCGCGACTTCCCCATCGTGCAGGGGATGATCCTGGTGATCGCGGCCGTCTTCGTCTTCATGAACCTGCTGGTGGACGTGCTGTACGCGCTGGTGAATCCCAAGATCCGCTACGTGGAGTGACCCGCCGTGGGCGTGGCGGAGCTGGCCTACCCGGTCGCCGTGCCGCGCCGCCGCGGCGCGCGGGCCCTGGCCCGCCGCCTGCTGCGGGACCGCCGGGCGGTGGTGGGAGCGGTCCTGCTGTCCGCGGCGTCCGCCGCCGCCCTGGCCGCGCCCTGGGTCGCCCCCTACGACCCGGGCGCCCAGACCGCCGACATCCTCGTCGCCCCCGGGCGCGCCCACCTGCTGGGCACCGACGACCTCGGCCGCGACCTGCTGTCCCGGATCGTCTACGGCGGGCGGATCTCCCTGGTGGTGGGTCTGGTGACGGTGGCGCTGGCCGCCGCGGTGGGCTCGCTGCTGGGACTGGTGGCGGGGTACTACGGCCGGTGGGTGGACACGCTGGTCATGCGGTACATCGACCTCCAGTGGGCCTTTCCCAACTTCATCATCGCCGTGGGGCTGGTGGCCGTCTTCGGCACGGGCCTGGCCAACGTGATCGTGGCCATCACCCTCGCCTTCCTGGACGACTTCGCGCGCATCGCGCGGGGGATGGTCCTGGCCATCCGCGGCGAGGAGTACGTGGCGGCGGCCCGGGCGCTGGGGGCGTCGGACGCGCGGATCCTCTTCCGCCACGTCCTGCCCAACGCCAGCGCGCCCATCATCGTCCAGGGCACCGTCAGCATCTCCTACGCGATCCTGGGGGAAGCGGGTCTGTCCTTCCTGGGGCTGGGGGTGAAGCCCACCACCCCCACCTGGGGGCTGATCCTCAACGACGCCCGGCCGTTCTTCATCAGCGCCTGGTGGCTGGGAGTGTTCCCCGGGCTGGCGATCATGCTGGTGGTGTTGAGCATCAACTTCGTCGGCGACGCCCTGCGAGACATGCTGGACGTGCGGGAGTACGTGGGCCGCTAGTA
>JBBIUY010000054.1:0-11953 GCA_037440005.1 Armatimonadota bacterium
CGCTGGACGACCAGGCCGCGTCCGCCGCCCAGGAGGTGGACCGGCTGGCCGGGGCCTGCGCCGAGCGGGCCGCGGCGGCCGGCCTGGCGGCCTCGGCCAGAGAGCAGCTGGCCGCCCGCCGCGCCGCGCTGCTGGCCGCCCGGGACCGCCTGGAGGCCGAGCGGGCGAGTCTCGAAGCCGACGCGCTGCGCATCTGTCAGGACGAGGCCGACCTCCACCAGGCGGTGGCCGACCGCCAGCGGGCGGTGGAGGAGGCCCAGGCCGAATTGCGCCGCCTGCAGGAAGCCCAGAGCCGGGCCGCCGATCACCTGGCGGAGACCCGGGTGGCGCTGGCGGAAGCGGCCGGAGCCCTGGAGGCGGTGCACGCCCGCATCGACGAGCAGTCCCGGGCCGCCGCCGCCGCCCGCGCCCGGGCGGAGGCGCTGGCGGGGGAGATGACGGTCCTGGACGGCGAGCTCCACCTGCTCGCCCACTCCCTCCAGACCGCCCGCCGCGACCGGGAGGATCTGGCCGCGCGCCAGGAGGCGAGCCGCCGTCACCTGGCAGACCTCCATGCCGAGCGCACCCGCCTGCAGGAGCAGATGGCGGCCGCGGAGGCGCGCTGGCGGGAGCTGCAGGAGACGGTGCGTGCCGTCGAGGACCAGGCCCACCGGCTGGAGGTGCGCCAGGCCCAGGTGGACGCCGAACTGGCCGCAGCTCAGCGGCGGATCGCCGAGGAGTTCGGCGCCCGCTGGGAGGACGTCAGGGACATCCCCCTGCCGGGGGGGCGGGAAGAGGCCCGCCGGCGGATCGAGGAGCTGCGCGCGCAGGTGGCCGCCCTGGGCCCGGTGAACCTGCGGGCGGTGGACGAGCACGCCGCCCTGGCGGCCCGTGTCCAGAGCCTGGAGGCCCAGGTCCAGGACGTGGAGCGGGCGCGGGCGGCGCTGGCGCAGCTGGCCGAGCGGCTGGACCGGATGGTGGCGGACCTGTTCAGCAAGACCTTCCGCGACGTCAACGACGAGTTCGGCCGGCTGTTCGCCCGCCTGTTCGGCGGCGGTCGGGCGCAGCTAGTGCTGGTGGAGGGCGAGCCCGGCACCGAAGCCGGCGTGGAGATCGAGGTGCAGCTGCCCGGCAAGACGCTGCGCAGCCTGTCGGCCCTGTCGGGCGGCGAGCGGGTCCTGGCGGCCCTGGCCCTGATCTTCGCCATGCTGCGGGTCCACCCCAGCCCGTTTTGCATCTTCGACGAGGTGGAGGCGGCCCTGGACGACGCCAACACCCGCCGGTTCACCCTGCTGCTGCGGGAGCTGGCCGAGCGCACCCAGGTGCTGATCATCACCCACAACAAGGCCACCATGGAGGCCGCCGACGTGCTGTACGGCGTCACCATGGAGACCCCGGGGGTGTCGAAGATCATCTCCATGCGCCTCAGCCGCCCCGCCCCCGTCCCCGAGGCGGCCGCGGCCCCCGCCTGACGGAATCGGGAGGGCAGGCGATGGGGTGGGCGGAGCGTCTGCGTGCGGGGCTGGCCCGCACCCGCGACGCCCTGCGGTCCCGGGTCCTGCCGGCGCTGGGCCGGCCGCCCGCCGAGTTCCTGTCGGACCTGGAGGCGGCCCTGCTGCAGGCCGACGTGGGCGTGGCCGCCACCTCCCGCATCCTGGAGGAGCTGGCCCGCCGCCCGGCAGCTGGGGACGCGGAGGAGCGTCTGCGCGCGCTGCGCGAGATCCTGCTGGACCTGCTCGGGCCCCCGGCGCCGCTGGTCCTGGACCCGCCCCCGGCCGCGGTCCTGGTCCTGGGAGTCAACGGATCCGGCAAGACGGCCACCGCCGGCAAGCTGGCGGCCCGCCTGCGCCAGGAGGGCCGCCGGGTCATCCTGGCCGCCGCCGACACCTTCCGGGCCGCGGCCATCGAGCAGCTGGGGGTCTGGGCCGCCCGCTCGGGGGCCGACCTGGTCCGCCACGGTCCGGGCGCCGACCCCGCCGCGGTGGTCTATGATGCGCTGGCCGCCGCCCGGGCGCGCCGCATGGACGTCGTGATCGCCGACACCGCCGGCCGCCTCCACACCCGCACACCCCTGATGGCGGAACTGGCCAAGATCGCCCGGGTGGTGGACCGGGCGCTGCCCGTCGGGCCCGTCGAGCGGCTGCTGGTGCTGGACGCCACCACCGGCCAGAATGCCCTGGCCCAGGCCCGGGCGTTCCACGACGCGGTGCGCCTGACCGGCATCGTCCTGGCCAAGGTGGACGTCTCGCCCCGCGCCGGCGCCGCCCTGGCGGTGGCCGCCGACCTGGGCGTGCCGGTCAAGCTGGTGGGGGTCGGCGAGGACGTCGCCGACCTGGGACCGTTCGACCCCGTCGCCTTCGTGGACGCCCTGCTGCCCTCCGCCGACGGCGGTTGACATTCCGGCATCCCCGGCGGTAGAATACCCGCGCAGGTGTAAAGTCATTTCACTTGACATACCTCCGTGCCGCCATGGAGCGGGTGCTGGCCGAGCGCGTGTGGGTGGCCCGGCTGCTGGATACCTACGGCGGACTGCTGACGGACCGCCAGCAGACCCTGCTGCGGATGTACTACCTGGAGGACCTGTCCCTGGGCGAGATCGCCGAGCGCCTGCGCGTGACCCGGCAGGCGGTCTTTGACAGCCTGCGCCGGTCGGTGCGCGAGCTGGAGCGGATCGAGGCGTCGGTGGGGCTGGTGGCGGTCGTCGACCGGACCTCCCGGCGGCGGGCCGAGGTGCACGCGCGGCTGGAGGCCCTGGAGGAGGCCATCGGGGACCTGCGGGGTCGGGTGGACGACGCGGTGCTGGCGCGGATCACCCGGGCGCTGGGAGCCCTGCGGCGGGCCCTGGGCTAGCGGAGGCGGCCGTGGACACCCACTACTTTGCGCCGTCGCCGCGGGTGCGGTCGTCTCCCCGGGTGGTGCGGGCGCGCCTGCGGGGCCGCCAGTGGGAGTTCGTCACCGACCGGGGCGTGTTCGCCCGGGGCGGCGTGGACCGGGGGACGCGCCTGCTGGCGGAGGCGGTGCGGATCGAGCCCACCGACCACGTGCTGGACCTGGGCTGCGGGTACGGTCCTCTGGGCCTGGTGGCGGCCGCCCTGGCTCCGGCGGGGCGGGCCGTGCTGGTGGACATCAACGCCCGGGCCGTCGAGCTGGCCCGGGAGAACGCCCGGCGCCACGGGCTCGACAACGTGGAGGTCCTGCAGGGGGACGGGTGCGCACCGGTGGCCGGATGTCAGTTTGACGTGGTCGTGACCAACCCCCCCATCCGGGCCGGACGGGCGACCTGGCGGCGCCTGGTGCGGGAGGCGTGGACGGTCCTGCGCCCGGGAGGACGGTTCTACTTCGTGGCCCGGACCGCCCAGGGCGCCCGCACCCTGGCCCGGGAGGTGGCGGAGGTCTTCGGGACCGTGGTGGAGAGGGAGCGGGAGGCGGGCTACCGCGTCTACGAGGCGGTGCGCCAGCAGGCGTCGGGCCCGCCCCCGAAAGACGCGCGTGTTTGAGGGACTGCACGGCCGCCTCCAGCAGGCCCTGGGCCGCCTGACCGGCCGCGGCGTCCTCACCGAGGCCGACGTGGACGCGGCGTTGCGGGAGGTGCGGCGGGCGCTATTGGAGGCCGACGTCCACTACCAGGTGGCCCGCGCCTTCACCGAGCGGGTGCGGGCGGCGGCGGTGGGCCAGCAGGTCCTGCAGCACCTGACCCCCGGCACCCAGGTGGTGAAGATCGTCTACCAGGAGCTGGTGCGCCTGCTGGGCGGCACGACCCGGGAGCTCCCCCTGGCGGACCCCCCGCCGACGGTCCTGGTGCTGGCGGGTGTGCACGGCTGCGGCAAGACCACCACCGCTGCCAAGCTGGGCCGGTGGCTGGCCCGGCGGGGCCGCCGCCCGATCCTGGTGGCCACCGACCTACGCCGTCCGGCGGCGGTCACCCAGCTGGAGGTGGTGGCCCGGCAGGCGGGCGTGCCGGTGTTCGCGGTGCCCGGCGCCACCGACCCGCTGGCCGTGGCCGCGGCGGCCGTGGAGGAGGCCCGGCGGAAGGGCTGGGACGTGGTCATCGTGGACTCGGCCGGCCGCCCCCACGCCGACGACGCCCTGATGGACGAGCTGCGCCGGCTGCGGGAGGCGGTGCGGGCCCACCAGGTGCTGCTGGTGCTGGACGCCATGACGGGGCAGCAGGCGGTGGCCGTCGCGGAGCGCTTCCGGCAGGCGGTGGGGGTGGACGGACTGATCGTCACCAAGCTGGACGGGGACGCCCGCGGGGGCGCGGTCCTGTCGGTGGTCGAGGTGACCGGGACGCCGGTCCTGTTCGCCGGGGTGGGCGAGACGGTGGACGGGCTGGAACCCTTTCACCCGGACCGCATGGCCTCCCGGATCCTGGGCATGGGGGACGTGCTCACTCTTATCGAGAAGGCCCAGGAGGCCGCGGACGCCCAGGAGGCGGCTGCCCTGGAGCGCAGGCTGCGGCGGGCCGAGTTCACCCTGGAGGATTTCCGGGCCCACTTGGCTCAGGTGCGGCGCCTGGGGCCGCTGCAGTCCTGGACGGCGCTGCTGCCGCCGGGCCTGCGCCCGCCGGCGGGGGTGGCGGTGGACGAGGCGGCGCTGCGCCGGGCGCAGGCCATCATCAACTCCATGACGCCCCAGGAGCGGCGCCATCCGGACATCATCGACGGCAGCCGACGCCGGCGCATCGCCCGGGGCAGCGGGACCACCGTGCAGGACGTCAACCGGCTGCTGCGGCAGTACGAGGAGGTGCGCCGGCTGCTGCGCCAGGTCGCCGGGCGGCACGACCCGGGCCCCGGCGGGACCCGGGGCCGGCCCGGTCGGTGAGGAAGGCGGAGAGCACGGGCCCGAGCGGGCCACACGCACTCTATCTCAGGGAGGAGAGGACATGGTCAAGATTCGTCTGATGCGGATGGGGGCCAAGCACAAGCCGTTTTACCGGCTGGTGGTGGCCGACTCGCGGGCGCCCCGCAACGGCCGGTACATCGAGGCCATCGGGTACTACAACCCCACCACCGAGCCGTCCACGATCCACATTGACGCCGAGAAGGCCCTGGCCTGGCTGCGCCGGGGCGCCCGGCCCAGCGACGCGGCCCGGGTGCTGCTCCAGAAGACCGGCATCCTGGCCCGGGCCGGCGGCGGGTCCCGCAGCGCGACCTAGCGGCCGTGGCGCAGCCCGGCGTCCGCGATCTGGTGGAGTTCATCGTCCGGGCGCTGGTGGACCGCCCGGAGGCGGTGGTGGTGCGGCAGGTGGAGGGCGAGCGCAGCATCATCCTGGAACTGCGGGTGGCCCCCGAGGACGTGGGCAAGGTCATCGGCCGACAGGGCCGGATCGTCAACGCCCTGCGGACCGTGGTCCGCGCGGCGGCGGTGCGCACGGGCAAGCGGGTGACTCTGGAAGTACTACAGTGACCGGGGCGGGCGGTCCGTCCCGGGTCATCGGACGGGAGGCGTGCATGGGCATCACCATCAGCCGGCCGGTGGTCATCAAGGCCATCGTCACCGAGGGATTCAAGCGGACCTACATGCAGGACCTGGAGGAGGCCCTCCGGCGGGTGGAGGCCATCGAGCAGCAGCTGGACAGCCAGATCCGCCGCGCGGAGCTGGAGCGGACCATCACCCCCCAGGTGCGGGCCCTGCGCCAGCAGCTGGAGCTGGAGCGGGCGCGGCAGGAGGCGGCCCGGGCGGAGCTGCAGATGCGGCTGCGGGAAGCCGAGCAGCTGGAGCTCCACACCGAGTTCGCCCAGGGCACCGTGGAGAGCCTGGTGGAGGTCAACGTGGGCGACAACCTCTTCACCAAGCTGGGGCGGGCGGAGATCGTCGTCAAGGACGGCATCGTGGTGGAGATCCGGGACGGGTAGGCGCGTGGAGGGCCGGGGCCCGGCGTTCGTGGTGATCGGCCGCATCCTGCGGCCCCACGGCGTGCGCGGCGAGCTGGTGGTGGAGCCGGACACCGACTTCCCCGGCCGGTGGGACCACCTGACGCAGGCCGTGGTCCTGCAGGGGGACCGGGCCACGCCCGTCCAGGTGACGGCGGTGCGCCGCCACGGCGACCGCGTGCTGGTGCGGCTGGCCGGCGTGGACACGCCCGAGCGGGCCGCCGCGCTGCGGGGGGCGGCCCTGGCGGTCAGGCGGGAGGACGCGGTCCGCCCTCCGCCCGGCGCGCACTTCGTGTTCGAGGTCCTGGGGTTGCCGGTGGTCACCGAGGGAGGCGCGGAGGTGGGGACGGTGACCGAGATCCTGCGCACGCCCGCCCACGACGTGTACGTGGTCACCGCCCCCGACGGCCGCGAGCACCTGATCCCGGCGGTCGGCGCGGTGGTGGTGGCGGTGGACCCCGCCGGCGGCCGGGTGGTCATCCGGCCGCTGCCGGGGTTGCTGGACTGACCGACGGCTCCGACAGGCGGGCGACGGCGCCGGAGGGCAGGGGGAGGACGCATGCGGGTGGACATCGTGACGATCTTCCCCGAGGCGTTTGCGCCCCTGGGCCTGAGCATCCTGGGCCGGGCCCGGGAACGCGGGCTGCTGGAGGTGGTGGTGTGGGACCTCCGCCAGTTCGCCCCGGGCCGCCACCGGCAGGTGGACGACGCGCCGTACGGCGGCGGGGCGGGGATGGTGATGAAGCCCGAGCCGTTCTTCGGGGCGGTGGACGCCATCCGGGCGGCCGTGCCGGACACCACCCCCCACATCATCCTCACCTCGCCCCAGGGACGGGTGCTGACCCACGCCGTGGTCCGGGAGCTGGCCCGGGAGGACCACCTGATCATCCTGTGCGGCCACTACGAGGGCGTGGACGAGCGCGTGCGGGAGGGGCTGGGCGCCGACGAAATCAGCATCGGTGACTACGTGCTCACCGGCGGGGAACTGCCGGCCATGGTGATCGTGGACGCCGTGGCGCGTCTGATCCCCGGCGTGGTGGGGGATGCGGCGTCGGTGGCCGCCGACTCCTTCGCCGACGGCCTGCTGGACTACCCCCAGTACACCCGGCCGGCCGAGTTCCGGGGCATGCGGGTGCCCGAGGTGCTGCTGTCGGGCGACCACGAGGCCATCCGGCGGTGGCGCCACGCCCAGCGTCTGGCGCGCACCCTGCGCCGCCGTCCCGACCTGCTCAAGGCCGAGGCCCTCAGCGAGGAAGACCGCCGGCTGCTGGAAGAGTTTGACATCGAAATCGACGGGCCCGATGTGCTATAATGCTCCGTCGCGAGTCTGGCGCGGCACAGGAGGGTGCGCGGGATGGACACGCTGGCCGTCGTGGAACGTCCCCAGCGGAAGGACGGCCTGCCCGACTTCTCCCCCGGGGACACGGTGCGGGTGCACCTGAAGGTGGTGGAGGGAGGGCGGGAGCGGGTGCAGGCGTTTGAGGGCGTGGTGATCGCCCGCAAGGGCGGCGGCCTGCGGGAGACGTTCACCGTGCGCCGCATCAGCCACGGCGTGGGCGTGGAGCGGACGTTCCCCCTGCACTCCCCCCGCATCGAGCGCATCGAGGTGGTGCGCAAGGGCAAGGTGCGCCAGGCGAAGCTGTACTACCTGCGGGGGAAGGTGGGGCGCGAGGCCCGGGTCAAGGAGAGCCGGTAGCGCCGGCGCCCCGACCCCCCGGCGACGCCGGGCGGCGCCGGCACGACACCTGCGATGCCGCTGGAACTGCTGGACCGCCTGCCTCTGGGCGTTCCCACCCTCATCCTCCTGCTGACGGTCGCGCTGGTGGTGGCGCGCCTGCTGGTGCGCCGGGCCTACGTGATCCCCCCCGCCTGGCGCGCGTCGCTGGTGGAAACCCTGGACGCCAGCATCGTGGCCGCCGGCCTGTCGCTGGTCATCATCACCTTCGTCGTCCAGGCGTTCTTCATCCCCTCCGGCTCCATGGAGCCGACCCTGCAGGTGGGCGACCGGATCCTGGTGGCGAAGTTTGCCTACCGCCTGGGCCCCATCCGCCGCGGCGACGTCATCGTCTTTCACTACCCCCTCAATCCCGGCAAGGACTTCGTCAAGCGGGTGGTGGCTTTAGGCGGGGAGACCGTGGAGCTGCGGGACGGCGTGGTCCTGATCGACGACACCCCCGTGCCCCAGCTGTCCGCTCCCGAGGACGAAAACCCCGGGCGGGCCTGCACCACCAACTACGGACCCCAGACGGTGCCCCGGGGCTACCTGTTCGTGCTGGGCGACAACCGGTGCAACAGCGAGGACAGCCGGTACTTCGGGTTCGTCCCCGAGCAGAACGTGGTGGGCCGCGCCCTGCTCATCTACTGGCCCCCGCAGCGGATCGGCCTGGTGCGCTAGCCCCCGTCGCCGCCGGCGCCCCCCAGCACCCCCGGGTGTCGCGGGCGTCCGCCCCGGCTCCCGCCGCCCCGGGAAGCCCGCCGAGTTCCCGCGAATATCTGCTGGGGGAAGGTCTGTGGACCCGCGCGGCTACACCGTCGCCGACGTGCGCCGGCTGCTGAACGGCGCCGGACCTGTGGACCCGCGCCTGCTGCGGGCGCTGGCCCGCGACCCCCGGCGGGGCGTGCGGCGCCTGCTCCAGACGCTGAGAACCCGGCGGGAGCGGGAGGAGCGGCTGGCCGCCCGGTGGGAGGCGCTGGCGGCGGTGGAGCGCCAGTACCGGCTCCTGGGGTTTACGGTCATCGCCGGGGTGGACGAGGCGGGGGTCGCGCCGCTGGCCGGCCCCGTGGTGGCGGCTGCGGTGGTGCTGCCCGCGGATGCCTGCTGGCCGGACCTGGACGACTCCAAGCGCCTGCCGCCCGCCCGGCGGGAGGCGCTGTACGCGCGCATCCTGGATCAGGCGGTGGCGGTGGGCACCGGCCAGGCCACGGTGGAGGAGATCGACCGGCTCAACATCCTGCAGGCCACCCGGCTGGCCCACCGCCGGGCGGTGGAGGGCCTGGGCGTGCGACCCCACCTGGTGCTGCTGGACGGCCGCTACCCCGCCGACTTGCCGGTCCCCCAGGCGGCCCTGGTGGACGGGGACGCCACCTGCGCCTGCATCGCCGCCGCCTCGGTGGTGGCCAAGGTGACCCGGGACCGCCTGATGCGCGAGTTGGACGCCGCATACCCCCAGTACGGGTTCGCCCGGCACAAGGGCTACCCGACCCGGGACCACCTGCGGGCCATCCGGCGGTACGGGCCCTCCCCGGCCCACCGGCGGTCGTTCTCGTCGGCGTGGGAGCGCCAGCAGACGCTGACGTGGTAGACGTCAGGGTGAGCGCGGGACCGTTGCCATTAGCGGGTCACCAGGACCCGCAGCACCCCCCCGCCCAGGGGCGAAAAGCGCATGGTGTAGCCCCCAAAGCGCAGGACCGCCTCCACCCCGCGGGTGACGGCGGCCTGGAAGCCCAGCAGCCCCTGCTGGGCGCCCACCACGGAGGCCAGCGCGTCCTGCAGGAAGAAGCTGACCTGATGGCCCCGCCGCGCGTCCCGGGGAAGGTACAGGATCTGCTGCTCGATCACGCCGGCGCGCACCACCAGGTCCACGGTCAGGGCGCCGTCGTCGGAGACGTAGCGGTACAGCACTCTGCCTGCCAGCTCCCCGGACAGCGCCATCTGGCCGGCGGGGGACAGCTGCAGTTGCTGCACCAGAGGGCTGCTGGCAAACGCCCCGACGGGATCTCCCACGCGGGCAGCAGCCGGAGCCGCGGCCAGGAGGACTGCGAGGACGGCAGGACCCACGCGCATCCGGACCTCCTCCCACCCTGTCTGTGCCACATGGTCCGCCCGCCCAGACGGAGGCGAGGCGGATGCGGGTGGCATCTGGCCGCGACGCCGCCGCCATGACGCCGCCTCCGTCCCGCGCCAGGATCACCGCGACCGTGCTGCAGACCGCGGCCATCAGCCTCGGCGCCTATGCCCTGCTGGGCTACGTCCTCTCCCGCCAGCCCCCCGCGGATCTGGCCCCGGCCACCCGGCAGGTGCTGGCGGTTCTTCCGACCGTGATCGCGGTGGTAAATGCCGCCGCCCTGGCGTGCCTGCTGGCCGGGTGGCGGGCCGCGCGCGCCGGACGGATCCCCGCCCACCGCCGTTTCATGCTGGCGGCCGTCGCGCTGATCTGTGCCTTCCTGATCCTGTACGTCACCCGCGTCGCGCTGGGAGGCATCAAGGCATTTGCGGGGCCGCCGGAGGTCCGCCGCTACGTGTACCTGCCCGCCCTGACCGTGCACGTGACGCTGTCCATCCTGACGGTACCTCCGGTGGTGTACAACGTGCTCACGGGACTGAGCCGCCCCGCAGGCGACCTCCGCGCCGCCGGCCATCCCGCCGTGGGGCGCGTGGCGGTGGCCCTGTGGTCGGTGAGCCTGTCGCTGGGGATCCTGGTCTACCTGCTGCTCAACGTCCTGTACTGACGGCGTCGGCGCGGCGGCCGCAGGGGTCTGTCCCCGGCGGGGTCTGTCCCCCGTGGGGTCTGTCCCCCGCAGTGACCGATCTGGCCATCACCGAATGACCCAGTCCGGTCATGGCGGCCGGCGGGGCCGTCGGGTAGGACGCAGGGTGTGGACCGCCACGCGCTGGGCGCCGTGGGAGAGGAAGCCGCGCTGCGCCACCTGCGGGCCCGGGGCTACCGCATCCGCGACCGCAACGTCCGCTGCCCGATGGGCGAGCTGGACGTGGTGGCCGAGCACGGCGGGGTGCTCGTCTTTGTGGAGGTGAAGACGCGCAGCACGGCCGACTTCGGCGCGCCCGTGGACGCCATCACGCCGGCCAAGCGGCGGCGCCTGTGGCGTCTGGCCACCTACTATCTGGCCACCCGCCGGCTGCTGGATCGGCCGTGTCGGTTCGACGCGGTCTCGGTCCTGGTGACACCCCAGGGACAGGTGGTCGGGGTGGAGGTGCTGACCGACGCCTTCGAGGGTGACCGGGACTAGCCGGGCAGAATTGGCCGGTGCGGGCTACGGCGACACGCCCGGCCGGTCGGTACAAT
Organism: Armatimonadota bacterium; assembly: GCA_037440005.1. Taxonomy (GTDB): domain Bacteria; phylum Sysuimicrobiota; class Sysuimicrobiia; order Sysuimicrobiales; family Kaftiobacteriaceae; genus Calidihabitans. Next base: position 10,877 of record JBBIUY010000054.1, read on the forward strand.
GCGCCCGGAGGCTACTGGGGCGATGCTGGCGCGGGTGCGGTCGGCGGCGGTGCTGGGCCTGGACGCCTACCCCGTCGACGTGGAGGTGGACGTGGGCGGGGGCCTGCCGGCGTTCGCCATCGTGGGCCTGCCCGACACCGCCGTCCAGGAGGCCAAGGAGCGGGTGCGGGCGGCGATCCGCAACACCAACTACGAGATGCCCTCCCGCAAGATCACGGTGAACCTGGCGCCCGCCGACGTCCGCAAGGAGGGGCCGGCGTTCGACCTGGCCATGGCCGTGGGCATCCTGGCGGCCACCGAGCAGATCCGACCGGTGCCGCTGGACGGCATGCTGCTGCTGGGCGAGCTGTCCCTGGACGGCACCCTCCGCCCGGTGGCCGGCGTCCTGTGCATCGCGCTCGCCGCGCGGGCCCTGGGCGCGCGGGCTGTGGTGGTGCCCCGGGCCAACGCCGCGGAGGCCGCCCTGGTGGACGGGCTGACGGTCTACCCGGCGGGGTCTCTGGGGGACGTGGTCGGACACCTGGAAGGCTCGGCGCCCCTGGCGGCCGTGCGCGGCGGCGTACCGGACGTCGGAGACCCGCCCGGGACTGACGAGGACTTCAGCGACGTCCGCGGCCAGGTCCACGCCCGGCGCGCCCTGGAGATCGCCGCCGCCGGAGGCCACAACGTCCTGCTGGTGGGCCCGCCCGGTGCCGGCAAGACGATGCTGGCGCGCCGGCTGCCCACCGTCCTGCCGCCCCTGTCGGCCGAGGAGGCGCTGGAGGTGACCCGCATCTACAGCGTCGCCGGGCTGCTGCCGCCCGGAGGCGGGCTGGTGCGCACCCGCCCGTTCCGCAGCCCCCACCACACCACCAGCGCCGCCGCGCTGACGGGCGGGGGGCCGGTGCCGCGGCCGGGGGAGGTCACCCTCGCCCACCGGGGGGTGCTGTTCTTGGACGAGCTGCCGGAGTTCCACCGGGACGCCCTGGAGGCGCTGCGCCAGCCCCTGGAGGACGGGGTGGTGACCGTGGCCCGGGTGCAGTCCACGGTCACCTTTCCGGCCCGGCTGATGCTGGTGGCGGCCATGAACCCCTGCCC
>JBBIUY010000055.1:0-11360 GCA_037440005.1 Armatimonadota bacterium
GAGCACCTGGTTTGCAACCAGGGGGTCGGGGGTTCGAATCCCCTCGTCTCCACCAGGCCCTGTTGCACCAGGCGGTCGCGAGCGAGCGGAGAGCAGGCGCGGCCGTTCCCTGCTGCGCGCGAGGCGGCTGGGGAGGGGGCCCGGCCACGAAATTGCGCTTGCGTTTTGTCCTCTTCCGTGAGATACTGAGCGGGCGTTACAGAACCGGAACGGCTCTGTGATAGCCTGCAGGACAAAGGTGGTAGATCGATGGCAACAGGTACTGTCAAGTGGTTCAACAGCGAGAAGGGGTACGGCTTCATCACCCCCGAAGACGGCGGCAAGGACGTCTTCGTGCACTTCAGCGGCATCGACGGCGCCGGCTACCGCTCGCTGACCGAGGGTCAGAAGGTGGAGTACACCGTGACCCAGGGCCAGAAGGGCCCCCAGGCCACGGGTGTGCGGCCCATCGGCTAGAGGGCATCGCGCGAGCACGTGGACCGGGGCCCGGGTGCACAGCCCGGGCCCCGCTGTTTTCCTGCACGCCCCGGCCAGGGGAGCGCCCCCGGCGCGTCCAACATCTGTGAGTGTCCCATGGGACGCCCTCGCATCCTGCTCGCCGAACCCATCCACCCCGACGGCCTCGCCCTGCTGCAGCAGTCCGCCGACGTGACCGTCCTGCCCGCACCGCAGCCCCACGCCCTGCGGGCCGCCCTGGCCGACGCCGACGGGGTGATCGTCCGCCTGACCCGCCTGGGGCCGGAGGAGATCGCAGCGGCCCCTCGCCTGCGGGTCATCGGCCGCCACGGCGTGGGCGTGGATAACGTGGACCTGGCCGCGGCCACCCGGCGGCGCATCCCGGTGGTCTACACCCCCGGCGTCAACGCCGTGTCGGTGGCGGAGCACACCCTGGCGCTGCTGCTGGCGGTGGCCAAACGCGTGGTGGAGTTCGACCGGGCGGTGCGCGAGGGGCGGTGGCAGGCCCGGGACGAGATCTGGGGGCTGGAGCTGGCCGGTTGCACCGTCGGCGTGGTGGGCGTGGGGGCGGTGGGCCGCGAGGTGGCGCAGCGGTGCCGCGCCCTGGGCATGCGGGTCCTGGGCTACGACCCCTACGCGGCCGGGATGCCGGCGGGAGTCGAGCGGGCGGAGTCGCTGGAGGAGTTGCTGGCGCAGTCCGACGTGGTCACCGTCCACGTCCCCCTGACGCCGCAGACCCGCCACCTGCTGGGCCGCCGGGAGCTGGCGCTCCTGAGGCCGGGGGCGGTGCTGGTCAACACCAGCCGGGGCGAGGTGGTGGACGAGGAGGCGCTGGCCGAAGCATTGGCCGGCGGCCGCCTGGCCGGCGCCGGGCTGGACGTCTTCGGCACCGAGCCGCCCCCGCGCGACCACCCGCTGCTGCGGGCCCCGCGCACGGTGGTGACCCCGCACGCGGCCTCCCACACCGCCGACGCCCTGCGCCGGATGGCGGTGGCCGTGGCCGAACAGGTCCTGGCCGTGCTGGCCGGCCGGCGGCCGGAGCACGTCGCCAATCCCGAAGTGTACCAGGCGCCCTGATCCATGCTGTCGCCGACGTCTCTTTCCGGAAGGAGGAGCCCATGCTCGTCAACAGGGTGAAGCAGTTGCTCGCGGACGGCCGGCCGGCCATCGGCCAGTGGCTGAGCCTGCCCTCAGCGGCGGTGGCCGAGGTCTTGGCCCTGGCCGGGATGGACTGGCTGGTGGTCGACACCGAGCACGGTCCCGCCGACTGGGAGACGGTGGAGGACATCGTCCGGGCCATCGAAGGCGCGGGGGTCACCCCGCTGGTGCGGGTGGTGGCCAACGATCCGGCGCTGATCAAGAAGGCTTTGGACCGGGGCGCGCTGGGGGTGGTGGTGCCCCTGGTGCACACCGCCGCCCAGGCCCAGGCGGCGGTGGCGGCCGCGCGCTTTCCGCCTGACGGCATCCGGGGCGTCGCCGGCACCCGCGCCAGCCGCTACGGACGCGACCTGCCCCAGTACCTGGCCGAGTGGAACCGCCAGGTCCTGGTCGCCTGCCAGGTGGAGACCCCCGAGGCCGTCCGCCACGCCGACGCGATCGCGGCGGTGCCCGGCGTGGACGTGCTGTTCGTGGGACCCAGCGACCTGTCGGCCAACCTGGGCTGCTTCCGCCAGTTCGACCACCCGGACTTCGTCGCGGCCCTGGACCGCATCCTCACCGCCGCCCGGACCCACGGCAAGGCCGCCGGGATCATGGCGGCCGGAGCGGAGGACGCCCTGGCCCGGGTGGACCAGGGGTTCCGCTTCATCTCGGTGGGATCGGACACCCGCATGCTCGCCGCCGCCGCGGCCGCCGCTCACGACCGGGTGCGGGCCGGGCTGGCCGAGCGCGGGTGGTGACGGCCGCGCGGGTATTGGCCTGTCCGCGGTCGGCCCGGTGCGGTACGCTGGTCGTGGGAGCGGCGCGGCCGGGGCGGGCCCGCACAGGGAGGCATTCATCCATCGGGTGATCGGCTCCGCGCCGGCCAAGACGCCGCATCCCGCACACGCCAGGGGGAGCGGGGGCCGGCGATGCGTCCTCTGACGGGGCAAGCGCTGCTGGCCGGGGCGGAGGCCGCCCTCGCGGCGCTGCGCCGGGTGAGGGAGAGCCTGGACGCTCTGAACGTCTTCCCGGTGGCCGACCACGACACGGGGACCAACATGGCCCTGACGCTGGAGGCGGCTGTGGCCGAAGCGCGGGGGGTGCCGGCGGAGCTCAACGACGTCAGTCACGCCCTGGCCCGGGGCGCGTTCCGGGCGGCCCGGGGGAGTTCCGGCGTCCTGCTGGCGGAGTTCCTGCGCGGGCTGGCCGAGGGGTTTGCGGGCGTGACGGCCGCCGGCGCCCACGTCGTCCGGGACGCCCTGCGGCGGGGAGCCCGGAGGGCGCGGCGGGCAGTCGCCCATCCCGTGGAGGGGACGTTTCTGACCGTGGCCGACGCCGCCGCCGAGGGAGCGCACGGCGCCACGGCGGCCGAGGCGCTGCGCGGGGCCACTGCGGCGGCGCGGGTGGCGCTGGCCCACACGCCCGACCACCTGGACGTCCTGCGGGCCGCCGGAGTGGTGGACGCCGGAGCGGCCGGACTGGTGGTGTTCCTGCAGGCGCTGGCTGCCACCGTCCACCCGCAGGAGGGTGAACCGCTGCCCCTGGGCGCCCCCTCCGCCCCCGTGGCGCAGGCCGGCGCGGGGGACCTTTCAACGCTCTTCTGCACCCAGGTGGTGCTGCGCGCCGGAAGACCCGACCTCCCCCAGGCGGTGCGGCACCTGGGAGATGCGGTGATCGTCGCCGAGCAGGAAGGCCTGGTCCGGGTCCACCTGCACACCGCCTCGCCGCAGGCTGCAGTCCGCGCGCTGCGCGGCCTCGGCGCCGTGGAGCAGTTCACCGTGACCCGCATCCGTCCGGCCTGAGTCAGTCCGGAAGAGGAAGCCAGGCCACCCCCACCACCTGCGGCCCGGTGTGGGCCGCCATCACCGGGGTGAACGGGACCACCCACAGCTCGTCAGGACCCAGGGAGCGCAGGTCGGCGGCCAATCTGTCGGCCTCCTGGGGGGCGTCCGCGTGGGTGACGGCAGCCAGCAGGCGGCGACAGCGCCGACGGTCCCGGGCCGGACCGGCCAGCAGGCGGGCGCGGACGCCGGAGGAGGTGCGCGCCACCCCTGCCGGACGCACGACGCCGTCGGCCAGGCTGAACAACGGCTTCACTCCCGCCCGCTCGGCCAGCGAGCCGGCGATGCCCGGCACCCGCCCGCTGCGCGCCAGGTGGCGCAGGTCGGAGACGGCCGCCACCAGCCGAGCCGCGCGGCGGGCCTCCTGCAGCCATTCCAGGACGCGGCCGGTGTCCTGCCCGTCCTGAAGCCTGCGGGCGATCTCCGCCGCCAGCAGCCCTTCGGCGGCGGCGGCGGTGCGGGTGTCCACCACGTGGACGGGGATGGGCGAGTCGGCGGCCGCCAGGCGGGCGTTCTGCCAGGCGGCCGACAGGTCGGCGTGCAGGGTGAGGACCACCGCCTCCGCCGCTCCGCCCTCGGCGGCGGCCCGGTAGGCGTCCAGGAAGTCCGCAGGCGAGGGGGCCGACGTGGTGGGGTACGGAGGGCCTTCCCGCAGCCACCGGTAAAACTGGTCGGGCGTCACGTCCACGCCGTCGCGGTAACTGCGGTCCCCGCGTACGATCCACAGGGGGACGACGACGATCCCCAGATCCCGGCAGACGTCCGGGGGGACGCCGCTGGTGCTTTCGGTGACGACGGCCGCAGGCACGGGCCCGCCTTAGGGGGGAACCGCCCACCGGCGGGACGTCAGCCGGGCGTACAGCCAGGGCAGCTGGCGGACGGCCACCACGGCGGTGATGACGGTGGCCGCCAGCAGGGCCTGGGGGTCGTCCAGGCGGGCGAGCCCGACCAGCGTGAGGGGAAGTCCCACGATCCCCACCGTGGGGACCCACCGCGTGAGCAGCCCCGCCAGCGCCCCGACCAGGAAGGCGAGCAGGAACACCCGGGGGTGGATGACCAGCAGCGCGCCGGCCGCCGGGCCCAGCCCGCGCCCGCCCCGGAAGCGGAAGTACGCCGGCCAGTTGTGGCCGACCGCCGCCGACGCGGCGATGACGGCGAAGGCCGTCGGAGAGGACGCATAGCGGCCCGCCAGCCAGGCCGCCAGCGCCCCCTTGGCCATGTCGAAGGCGATCACCGGTACCGCGATCCGGGGGCCCAGCAGGCGCCAGGTGCCCGCGCCACCGGGGTTGTCGTTCAGGTCGGCCGCGCTGACGCCCCGCAGGCGGCGCACGGCGATCTCGCCGGGCAGGACGCCGCCCGCCAGGTAGCCCGCCAGGGCCGCGGCCAGGTCGGAGGCCGTCATGGTCGTCTCCGCCCTCAGGATACAGGAGGGGCCCGCGGGGAAGGAAGGCCGCCCGGGACGGGAGAAACGCACCCGCAAGATCCCACCATGGAAGCCTATCAGGCGGTCAGGCAGCGCCTGGCCTCCGGGGACACCGTCCTGCTGGACGGCGGGATCGGGACCGAACTGGTCCGCCGGGGCGTCCGGTGGCGGTGGCACGGCCTGCGGACCGATCCCGAGGCCGTGCGGGCCGTCCACGAGGACTATGTGCGCGCCGGCGCCGACGTCATCCGCACCAACACCTTCCAGCTCAACCACCGGACCTACCTGAACGTCTTCCGCGACCGGGACCACATGCGCCGCATCGGCGCCCCCGATCTGGACCGCCGGGCCACCGACCTCGTCCGCCTGGCGGTGCGGCTGGCCCGGCAGGCGGCGGAGGCGGGAAGCCGGCGTCCGGCCGTGGCCGGGGTGCTGTCGCCCCTCAACCACTGCTTCCGGCCCGACCTGGCGCTCTCCGACGCCGAGGCCGAAGCGGAGCACCGGGAGATCGCGCTGGCGATGGCCGACGAAGGCGTCGACCTGTTCCTGCTGGAGTCCATGAACACGGTGCGGGAAGCGCTGGCGGCCCTGCGGGCGGCCCGGCAGACCGGCCGGCCGGTGTGGGTGAGCTTCGTGCTGGGGCCCGAAGGCCGCGTGTTGGGAGGGGAGCCGCTGGCCGACGCCGCGGCGGCGGTCGCCGCCGGCGGGGCCGCGGCGGTGCTGGTCAACTGCGTGCCGCCCGACGACGTCACCCGGGCGCTGCCCGTCCTGCTGCGGGCGGTGTCGGTCCCCGCGGGCGGGTTCGCCCACATCGGCCGGTTCGACCCGCCCAGCTGGAAGTTCGAGTTCTTCCCCCAGTTCACCGGCACCGACGAGTGGCCGCCGGAACGGTACGCGGCGGTCGCCGACGCCTGGCGGCGGGCCGGGGCGCGGATCCTGGGAGGGTGCTGCGGGACCACGCCCGCCCACGTCGCCGTCCTCCGCCGGACCCTGGACGCGGCGGCGGCCCGGTGAGGCGGTCATGAGCGCCTACGACGCGATCCGGGAGCGACTGCGGCGGGGCCAGGTGGTGATCCTGGACGGGGCCATCGGCACCGAGATCCTGCGCCGGGACCTGTCGTGGGCCGACCACCAGGTGATGAGTCACCCCGACAAGATCCGCGCCATCCACGAGGACTACATCCGCGCCGGCGCCGACGTGATCACCACCAACACCTTCCAGCTCACCCGCCGCAGCTTCGCCAGCCACTTCCGCGACCTGGAGCACATGCGCCACATCGGCGCCCGGGACCTGGACGTGCGGTGGGCCCACGCGCTGCGGGCGGCGGTGGCCCTGGCCCGGACCGCCCGCGCCGCGGCGGTCGGGGACCGCCCGGTGGCCATCGCGGGATCGGTGACCACCCTGGAGTGGTGCTTCCGGCCCGACCTGGCGCCCCCGCCCGACCAGGCCCGCCGGGAGTACCGGGAAGTGGTGGACGTGCTGGCGGACGCCGGCGTGGACCTGGTCCTGCTGGAGACCGTCAACAGCGTCGGCGAAGCCCGCGTGGCCCTGGAGGCGGTCCGCGAGCGCGGGCTGCCGGCGTGGGTGAGTTTCGTGTGCGACGAGCGCGGCCGGCTGTTCACCGGCGAGACCCTCGCCGACGCGGTGGCCGCCCTCAGCCCCCTGCAGCCCGACGCGCTGCTGGTGAACTGCGCCCCGCCGCCGGACGCCACCGCGGGACTGCGGGAGCTGGCCGCCCACCGCCGCCAGCCCGTCGGCCTGTATCCCCACGTCGGCCGGTTCGACCCGCCCGAGTGGATGTTCACCGACGAGTACCCGCCCCCGGTGTACCTGGACTGGGCGCGGCGGTGGGTGGAGATGGGTGCGCAGATCGTCGGGGGGTGCTGCGGGACGACCCCGGAGCACATCGCGCTCCTCAGCGCGCACCTCCGGGGCCCACACAGCCGGTGAGGGAGGGGAGAGCATGAGGCGGCGGATGGGAGCCGTCGCGGTGGCGCTGGTGGTCGGCCTGGCCGTCCTGCCCGCGGGAGCGGGCGCGCCCCGGGACCTGCTGGACGAGGTCCTGGCCCGGGGCTTTCTGTTCGTCTCCACGGACCCCAACTACGCGCCCCAGAGCTTCATCAACGCCCGGGGCGAGATGGACGGGTTCGACGTGGACGTGGCCAAGGAGGTGGCCCGGCGCCTGGGCGTCCGGGTGCAGTTCGTCACGCCGGCGTGGGAAGCCATCGTCAGCGGGCGGTGGGGCGGCCGGTGGGACGTGAGCATCGGCAGCATGACCATCACCGAGGACCGGCAGAAGGTCCTGCACTTCACCCCGCCCTACTACTTCACCCCGGCCCAGTTCGCCGTACACAAGGCCAACACCCGGTTCCGCGCCGTCACCGACCTGACCGGCCGGCGGGTGGGGGTGTGCGGCGGGTGCACCTACGAGCTGTACCTGCGCGGGACCCTGAAGCTGGTGGGCGAGACGGTGGAGTTCAAGGTGCGCAACGCCGTGATCCGCACCTACGAGACCGACGCCGACGCCATTCAGGACCTGGCCCTGGGCGACGGGGTGCGGCTGGACGCGGTCCTGTCGGCGCTGCCCACCCTGGTGTTCGCCATCAAGCGCGGGGTGCCCATCAAGCTGCTGGGCGACCCGGTGTACTACGAGCACCTGGCGTTTGCCGTGGACCGCTTCTCCCTGCGGGACCCGACGCGCTTCGTCCAGAGGCTCGGCGAGATCGTGCAGGCCATGCACGCCGATGGGACGCTGACCCGCCTGTCCCTGAAGTGGTACGGGGTGGACCTGACCAAGAAGAAGTGACGGCGCACACTCGGTCGGGCTGAGGAGGGACCAGCATGGCCCACGCCGGTGAGGCGGCGGCCATCGAGCAGGCGGTCAGCCGTCGGCTGGCCGCCTTTGCACGGGCGCAGCAGATCAGGCTGGCCCTGGTGTGGGTGGGCCTGGCGGCGGCCCTGGGGTGGCTGTTCGCCCGCTTCCGCTTCGACTACGGCTTCATGGTGGGGTGGGCGGCGTTTCTGGTCCGGGGGGTGCCCATCACCATCGGGGTGTCGGTGGTGTCCATCACCCTGGCCCTGGTCCTGGGGCTGGTGGCGGCCCTGGGGCGGCTGTCGGGCAACCCGGTGGCCCACGGGGTGGCGACGTTTTACACGTCGTTCATCCGCGGCACGCCCCTGCTGGTGCAGGTGTACCTGATCTACCTGGGGCTGCCCCAGCTGGGCATCGTCCTGGACGCCATCCCCTCGGGGGTGGCGGCCTTGAGCATCAACTACGGGGCCTACATCGCCGAGATCATCCGGGCGGGGATCCTCTCGGTGGGCCGCGGGCAGGTGGAGGCGGCCCTGTCGCTGGGGATGACCCGCACCCAGGTCATGCGGCGGATCGTCCTGCCCCAGGCTTTGCGGGTGGTGGTGCCGCCGGTGGGCAACGAGTTCATCGCCATGCTCAAGGACTCGGCCCTGGTGTCGGTGATGGGGGTGTGGGAGCTGACCTTCCGGGCCACCAAGGTCGGCCGGCAGTACTTCCGGTCCCTGGAGATGCTGGTGTTCGCCGCGGCCATCTACTGGGGCCTGACCATCCTGTTTTCGACGCTGCAGTCCCGGGTGGAGGGACGCCTGGCCAGAGCCTATGAACGGTGAGCCCATCATCCAGGTGCGCGGGCTGCACAAGTTCTACGGCCGCCTGCACGTGCTGCGGGGCGTCAACCTGGACGTGCGGCGGGGCGAGGTGGTGGTCATCATCGGCCGCAGCGGCGCGGGCAAGAGCACCTTCCTGCGCTGCCTGAATTACCTGGAAGAACCGTCGGCGGGCACGGTGGTGGTGGACGGGATCCCCCTGCCGTCCGGCGAGCGGGCGGCCCGGGCGTGGAGCCAGGTGCGCCAGGTGCGCATGCGGGTGGGGATGGTCTTCCAGGAGTTCAACCTGTTCGCCCACATGACCGCCCTGGAGAACGTCATCGAGGGGCCGCTGACGGTGCGGGGGATGCCCCGGGACCAGGCGGTGGCCCTGGGGGAGCGGCTGCTGGCCAAGGTGGGGCTGCTGGACAAGCGGGACGTCCACCCGGCGCGGCTGTCGGGCGGCCAGAAGCAGCGGGTGGCCATCGCCCGGGCGCTGGCCATGGAGCCCCGGATCATGCTGTTCGACGAGCCCACCTCGGCTCTGGACCCGGAACTGATCGGCGAGGTGCTGGCGGTGATGCGGGACCTGGCCCGGGACGGGATGACCATGGTGGTGGTCACCCACGAGATGGGGTTCGCCCGGGAGGCGGCTCACCGGGTCATCTTCATGGACGCCGGCGAGTTCGTGGAGGAGGGGCCGCCCGAGCAGATCTTCACCGCCGCCCGCGACCCCCGCACCCGCCAGTTCCTCACCCACGTGCTGTAGTCCGGTCCGGCAGCCCGGCCGGGCGACGGTGGAGCCCCCGCAGCTTTCCGCGCGGGCCCGCTAGGGCGCCACCTGGATCCGACCCTCCACCTGGGGGGCCACCGTCTGCATCCGCTGGAGGGCTTCGATGACCGCGGTGGCCATCACCGGGCCGCCGGCGGGACTGATCAGGACCTCGGCGTCCCGGAACATGGCGTAGCCGTCTCCGCCGTTGAGCATGAAGTCGTTGGTGGCCACCGTGTAGGTGGCCTGGGGGTCCAGGGGCCGGCCGCCCACGGCGACCTCCAGGATGCGCTGGCCCGCGGGCCGGCTGGGGCTGAAGGTGTACCGCAGCCCCGAGACCTGGGGGAAGCGGCCGGAGAGGTTTTCCACCTGGCTGACGCCGTTTTCCAGCGCCGCCCGGAGGGTCGCGCCGGTCACCCGGATCTTCACCACGATGTTGCCGAAGGGCAACCAGGCCAGCACGTCCTTGCGGGTGATGGGGCCGGCCGGGAAGAGGGCGTTGGTGCGGATCCCCCCGCCGTTGGTGATGGCCACGTCGGCGCCCACCGCCGCCCGCATGATGTCGGCGATCAGATTGCCCAGGTTGCTCTCCCGGGCCCGCACGGTGGCGTTGCGGGCGTCCAGGGGCACCTCGGTCCGGGCCACCACCACGTCCAGCTCCCGGGACAGCTGAGCCGCATACCGCTGGATCAGGGCGGCCAGGGCGGGGTCGGGAGGAATCTGGTCGGTGACGGGCAGGAGCTCGTCCTCCACGTTGAGGACGGTGCCGTCGGGGGCGACCGTCAGGCGGATGACTCCCAGGTACCGGGCGTCGGAGCCGGCCTTGCGGATGAGCACGCCGCCGACCATCGCCCGCAGAGGCTCGTGCTCGTGGCCGCCCACGATGACCGAGATGCCGGGAACCGCCCGCGCCACCGCCTGGTCGGTGGCCATGGAGACGTGGGTGAGGCCGATTACCACCCGGGCCCCGCGCCGGCGCAGCACGGGCACGGCCGCCCGGGCGGTGCCCACCTCGTCCAGGAACAGGATGTCGGGGCCGGGGGAGGACGTGATGGCCGTCTCGGTGGTCAGCAGCCCGAAGATGCCCACCGGGATGCCCCGAACGGTGCGGGTCAGCAGAAAGTGGGTGCCCGGCAGGCGGGTGAAGTCCCGCCTCAGCACGTTGGTGATCACCCAGGGGAAGCGGGACTCGGCCAGGCGCTGCTGCAGGACCTGGGGGCCGTAGTCGAACTCGTGGTTGCCCAGGGTGGCGGCGTCCACGCCCAGGTGGTTGAGGCCGTCGATGAGCTGGGCGCCTTTGAAAACCGACGACTCCACCGATGGGGAGATCAGGTCGCCGGCAAACAGCAGCATCGCCTGCGGGTCGCCCTGGCGGACCCGCCGGACCAGGGTGGACAGGCGGTCCAGTCCGCCCGCCTTGCCCTGGTCCACGGCGCCCAGCTGGTAGTCGTCGTTGAAGTGCAGGAGGGTGAGGGTGACGGGCGCCGCGCCGAGGGCCGGGGAGGTCAGCAGGACCAGGGCGGCAAGCAGCGCGCACAGGCGGCGCATGGATCTCTCCCCCTTCGGAGGCGACACAGCAGAAGTTCCGGTCCGAGGCGACGGCTTCCTGCCCACAAAGACACGCAACGGGCCCTCAGAGGCGTCCGGGGGCCGTGCGGGCCGACAACTCCCCGACGCCGGCCCGGCGGGTCAGGCCACCCTCTCCGGCTCCGGGGCGGCCGGCTCCGGCGGCACGTCGGTTTCGGTGAGGGCCCGCCCCGACGGGTACGCCTGAGCCCGGATCCCCGCCTGGCGCAGCAGCGTGTCCACCGCTGCCGCGGCGGCCGCGCCGTCTTCGGCCCACACCGCGAACTTCGCCTGCAGCAGGTAACGTCCGTGCCGGCAGATGGCCGGCGGGTGTAGGGTGGCCCGGACCACCGACAGGTGGTGGCGGCGGGCGTCCTCGATCTGCTGGCGCAGCCGGGCCGTCTCGCCGTCGGCCGGCAGCCCGGGCAGCTCGCACTCGGCCACGACTTCGTAGGGTCGGCGAGCCACCTCCCTCACCTCCTCAAACGCCGCGGACGACTGTGGGGAAGTTTCCGGCAATATACTAGCAAGTTTGGCCATCCC
>JBBIUY010000056.1:0-11164 GCA_037440005.1 Armatimonadota bacterium
GCTGAAGAAGTTCGACGTCGTCGTGATCGAAGAGGTCGAAGCGGACATCTTCTACTTCTATCCCGAGTTCTACACGCCCGAGGCCTGGACGTCACCGGAGACGATCGTGCTACCCAACCGGCTGGAGCTCATTCGCCAGTTCGTCGAGGAGGGCGGTGGCCTGCTCATGGTGGGCGGCTGGCTGTCCTTTCAGGGGCGCTTCGGGCACGGGGTGTGGCACGGCACGCCGGTGGAGGAAGCGCTGCCCGTGATCTTCCAGCCGACTGACGACCGGGTAGAAACGCCTCAAGGAGCCATCGTCACGGCCCGCGATCGCACCCATCCTGTGATGAGGGGCATCGACTGGGACGCCTTCCCGCCGCTGCTGGGATACAATCGGGCGACGCCGCGGCCCGAGGCCAACATTCTGGCGGTGGTGCGCCCCTCGCCGCGGGCGCCCGAAGATCCGCTCATTGCTGTGCGCCAGTACGGGCGCGGGCGGACCATGGTGTTCGCCTCCGACACCACACCGCATTGGGGTGTCAACTTCATGAAGTGGCCCGGCTACCACCAGTTCTGGCGTCAGGCGGTTCTGTGGCTGGCCGGGAGGGACGAAACTCAGCCGAGATAGGGGGTGGCAGCACAGATGGGTACCCGTCGGATTGCCTTGGTGGCTGTGCTCGTGACCCTGGCCGTCGCGGCCAGCGCGGCCTTCGGAGCCGCTCCCATTCAGCTCACCTTCACCGTCTGGTCCTACAGCACCGACGTCATCCTCGACAACATCAAGAAGTTCGAGGCCGCCAACCCCGGGATCAAGGTCACGCTGCAGGACTTCGCCTGGGAGAAATACGTGGATGTCATGACCGCCCGGTTCGTCGGCAAGACCCCGACCGACCTGGCCTACTCCTCCGACCACTGGTTGCAGCAGTGGGCGGCGGCCAACTGGATTGTGCCGCTGGAGGACTACTTCCCACAGGTGAAGGCGTACAAGGCGGACTTTGCACCGTATGCCATCGAAGGGATGACCTACAAGGGCAAGTTGTACGGCCTGCCCTACTACGCCGACACCATCATCTTCATCTACAACGAGGACATGCTGAAGCGGGCGGGCTTTACCGCGCCTCCGGCGACCTGGGACGACGTGACCCGCATGGCCCGGGTCATGAAGGAGAAGAAGATCGTCGAGTACCCGATCATGTTCCAGTTCCAGGACATCACCCCGTGGTACATCGAGGTCTTCCTCTCCATGGTGTACTCGTACAAGAACTACCGCATGTTCGACGACAACCTGAACCCCATCTATGACCGCGAGGGATCCGCCGCCCATAAGGTGGCCCAGTGGCTCGTGGACGGCATGCGGACCCACAAGATCATCAACCCCGCCTCGCTCGAGACCACCGAGATCCCTCTGGTCAAGGCCATGGGCGCGGGGCAGGTGGCCTTCGCCGTTCTGCCCAAGTACAACCTGGCCGACCTGAACACGCCCGGGGCGCACGCCCAGGCCGGAAAGTTCAAGTTCGCGCTGATGCCCGGGGAAACTCACGGAACCGTCGGGTTCGTCCGCTTCTACTCCATGACCAAGATGGCCGCCGACCGGGGGCCGGCCGTGCGCGAGGCAGCCTGGAAGTTCCTGGAGTACTTCGGCGGCAAGACCGGGGGTGAGTTTGTCGTCGTCAAGCGCTGGGCCCTGGAGAAGGGGCTCGGGTTCGCCCAGCTCCCCCTCTACAAGGACCCGCAGATCCGTGCGGCCATCAACAAGTGGGGGAACGTCACCCTGGAGGAGCAGCAGGCCAAACTCGCCCGGGCCAAGGAGGCCCTGACGCCGTTCTGGGGCTCCTGGAGCCTGGAGTTTCAGAAGGAAATGAACAAGGCGCTCCTGGGCCAGAAGAGCGCCCTGGACGCGCTAAAGGCTTCCGCCGCCAAGTGGCGGGAGATGAAGAGGTAAAGGCGGACATTAGGAGAGGGGACGGCGGAGCCGCCGTCCCCTCTCCATATCCCGATGCGCGACCCGTCCTCGCGACGCCCCAGGTACGGCGAAGCGCGCTACGCGTACGGCACCGTGCTGCCGGTCGTGTTGATCGTGGCGCTGTTCACCATCTACCCTTTCTTTTATGCCCTGTTGACGAGCTTCCGCGAGGTCGTCCTGTACAAACCCTTCAGTCAGCCTTTCGTGGGGCTGAAGAACTACCTGGACGTCGTCCGCAGCGAGTTCTTCGCCGCCAGCTGGCGGCACACCCTGACCTTCGTGGCCGGCGCCGTGCCCCTGACCACGGTACTCGGATTCGGCATCGCGCACCTGCTCAACGCCCGGACGCGGCTGGCCCCTCTGCTGAATGTGACGATCCTTCTCCCCTGGGCCATTCCTACCGTCATCAGCGGGATCATCTGGGCCTGGATCTTCAACAGCAGTTACGGCGCCTTCAACGGGCTGCTGTACTCCCTGGGCCTGATCGACTCCTACGTGCCCTGGCTTTCCCGGCCTCGGTCGGCCCTGGCGTGCGTGCTGTTCGCGCACATCTGGAAGGAAGTGCCCCTCACGTCCATCCTCTACCTGGCCGCGCTGCAGGCGATTCCCGAAGAGCTGTACGACGCAGCGCGGGTGGACGGCGCCGGCACCCTGGCCGCGGTGTCCCGGATCACGGTCCCGCTGGTGCTGCCGACCACGTTGATCATCGTGGTCTACGAGACCATGGTCGGGATCGTCACCTTCGATCTGCTGTATGTGATGACGGGAGGCGGCCCGGCAGGCGCGACGTCGCTTATCTCATACTATCTGTACAACAGCATGTTCGTCGCGTTCAACTTCGGCCAGGGCGCCGCGCTCGCCGTCCTGCTGGCCCTCGTCCTGGTGGCGTTCATCATGCTATACCTTCGCCTGCTCCGGAGCGAGGAGATCTACGCCACATGAAGGGGCGCGCCATCCTCCGATCCGGCCTTCCAGGTGCCCTCAGCCTCGTCCTGGCCGCCTACGTCCTGGCCCCCTTTGTCTGGGTCGCTTTGAGCAGCATCCAGCCGGAAAAGGAGCTCTTCCGGGTGCCGCCCCGCTGGATCCCCCGGCAGCTGACGCTGGACAACTACCGGTTTGTGTTCACCGGGCAATTCCCCGCCGGATACGAGGAGACGGGAATCGCCCGGGGGCGCATCTCGGAGAAGGCCCGCGATGCCCTGCCCGCGTTGCGGAACAGCACGGTCGTGGCGACCAGCGTGGCCCTGACCAATTTGATCCTGGGAACCCTCGCCGCCTACACCTTCTCCCGCCTCAGGTTCCGGGGCGCCGGGCTGATGTACTCGTTCATCCTGGCCAGCCGACTTCTCCCACCCATGGCTGTCGCCATCCCCTACTACCTGATCATCAACCGGCTCGGCCTGCTGGACCGCTATGCCGCGCTGATCTTGATCCACACCGTGTTCACGCTGCCGTTCACCGTCTGGTTCCTGACCCTCTACTTCCGGCGCGTGCCACCCGACCTGGAAGAGGCCGCCCTCGTGGACGGCTGTACGCGCTTCCAGGCCCTGATGCAGATAGTCGTCCCCGTCGCCACGCCAGCCCTGGCCGCAGCCGCCGCGTTCAGCTTCATGTTCTCGTACAACGACTTTCCGTTCGCGCTCTTCGTCACGTCGACGATCCGCTCGCAGACGATCCCGGTGATCGTGGCCAACACCGCCATCAACCCGGACGTCAGCTTTGGAGTCGTGTCGGTGACCGTGGCCCTGACAATGCTGCCGCCTGTGGCGTTCGCCATGGCCTTTCGGCGGTATGTGACGCGCGGGCTGATCGCGGTAACCACCACCAGGTAGAGCGTCATGCAGGTCGTCGTTGCCGTCGACCTCGGGGGGACGCTGCTGCGGACGGCGGTCGTCAGTGCGGCCCGTGAGATCCTCCACCAGACGGTCCGGCCCGTGGGGGACCGACGCGGCAATACCGCCATCGGCCGCCTGCTCCGTGAAGCAGTAACCGACGCCCGCGAGGCCCTCCGCCCGTGCAACTGGGAGCCCACCGGTGTGGGCCTGGCGGTTCCGGGGGTGGTGGACGCGCAGGCGGGGATGATCCGTTACTCGGCCAACTTGCAGCTGGACGCCCTCCCGGTAAGGGACATTGTGCAGGAGGTTCTGCCGGGCGTGGTCGTGGTGGAAAACGACGTCCGTGCCGCCGCGTGGGGGGAGTTCCACTGGGGGGCGGGGCGGGGAGTCCGTCACATGGTCTATCTGAGCGCCGGCACGGGGATTGCGGCGGCCGCCGTCTGCGAGGGACGGCTCTACCGCGGGCGCGCAGGCGCGGCGGGCGAACTGGGCCACGTCGTCGTCGTCCCCGACGGGGAACAGTGCCGGTGCGGCCAGCGGGGGTGTTTGGAGACGGTGGCGGGCGGATGGGGGATCGCCCGAAGAGCGGCACGGAGGGCCGGAACGGAGAGTCCCCTGTCCGCCGAGGCCGTCTTCGAGGCGGCGCGTGCGGGTGACCCCGGAGCACGGGACGTGATCCGCGAAGCCGGAAAGTTCCTGGGGAGGGCGGCGGTCCTGCTGGTGCGCCTGTGGGATCCAGAACGGCTGGTCCTGGGTGGCGGGCTGTTCTTCGACGGGTCTCCCCTGCTCGACGCCGTCCGGCGGGCCGTCCAGACCGGAGGGCTGGCTGGCACGTCCCCGCCGGCGGTGGAACGGGCGGTTTTCGGACCCAACGCGGGACTGCTGGGCGCCGCCTGCCTCGTGCACGCACCCCCATGATCCTGTGCGTGTGCCCGAACCTCTGCTACGACCGTATACTCGTCGTCCCGGGATTTCGCATCGGCCAGGTCCATCGAGCACAGCAGACGATTCCGCTGGCCAGCGGCAAAGGGCTCAACGTGGCCCGGGCCGCGAAGGCCCTCGGCGCGCCGTTGACCGTCGTGGGATTCGCCGCCGGGGAAGCGGCGGGGGTGCTGGCGCGTGGCGCGCGAGAGGCGGGTCTGTCTCTGGACGTGGTGCGCGTCAGAGGTCCGGCCCGCGTGTGCACCCTCATTATCGATCCCGGCCGGAGCGAGACCGTGGTGAACGAACAGGGAGCTCCGGTGGATGCGGCCGCCGTCCGCAGGTTGCGTCAACGCATTGCCATGCACCTTCCCCGCAGCACGGTGGTCATCCTCAACGGGAGCCGACCGCCAGGGCTGCCAGCACAGCTCTTCGCCTCCCTCATCCGCCAGGCGCAGCCGCGTCCGGTCATCCTCGACACCCCGGGAGAGGCTTTCCGACTGGGGATCGGCGCACGTCCGAGCGTGGCCAAGCTCAACCGCCGGGAGCTGGCGGACACCCTCGGTCGGACGCTTTCATCGTTGCACGACGTTGCCGCTGCGGCGGGTCAAGTTCTGGCCGACGGCGCCCAGGCGGTCGTCGTAACTCTGGGCGACCGGGGAGCTTTGTTGGCGCAAAAAGACGGTGTCTGGCGGATGACCGCCCCCCGTGTCCGCCGCGTCAACACCATCGGTGCGGGCGACAGCCTGTCCGCCGGCATCGCCGTCGGACTGCACCGGGGTATACCGTTGCCGGAGGCGGTGCGGCTCGGCGTCGCCGCTGCGGCGTCGGATGTCACCACTTTGCTCCCCGGCACCGTCGACGCCCTGATGACCCGGACGCTGGCCCGCCAGGTGCGCGTCGAGCGCCTGGCCTGACCGCCTCTGGCGACCAGCCCCCGGCCGCGGCCCGGAGGGAGAACGGATTCTCCTGCCCGTGACGAAGAAAAGAGGTGTGGCTGACCGAGCCTGGCAGGGATCCCCTCTCCGCGGGCGGGGCCCGCTGGTTGTCCTCGGCGCGGCCGCCGCGGTCGCCCTGGCGGGGATCGCTCCGGCCAGCATCGCGCCGGTTCCGGATCTCCTTATCGCCAGCGGCGACGCCACGGCCAGTTCGGCCATCATCTGGACGCGCGCCGCCGCGCCGGGGGCGGTCCGCGTCGAGTACGGCCCCACGCCCGCCCTGGGCCGGACGACCGCGCCGGTCCCGGTGACCGAAGCCACCGACCTCACGGCCAAGGTGGAGCTGACCGAGCTGCAGGCCGCCACCCGGTACTTCTACCGGGTGGTGGCAGATCCCGGGGGAGCGGCCAGCCTGCTGGGTCAGTTCCGCACCGCCCCTCCGCCCGACGCCTCATCGGGCCTGACCCTGGCGTGGGGCGCCGACACCAGCGAACGCTTCCAGCCGTTCCGGATCTTCGACGCGATCCGATCCGCCGACCCGGACGCCTTCCTGTTCCTGGGCGATACCATTTACGCCGACCTGGACTGCGGGGCACGGGACCTGGACGACTACCGCCGGTGCTACCGGCGCAACCGCGACGAGCCGTTCACGCGGTTTGTCCGGTCGGTACCGGTGTGGGCCGTGTGGGACGACCACGAGGTCGCCAACAACTTCGACCGCACCCACCCCCAGCTGGCGGCAGGCCGTCAGGCTTTCCTGGAGTACTGGCCGGTGCGTGTCAGTCCGGCGGATCCCGGACGGCTGTACCGGTCGTTCCGGTGGGGTCGCCTGGTCGAGGTCTTCATCCTGGATACCCGCCAGTACCGGTCTCCCGCCTACGACCGGGACACCCCCGCCAAGACGATGCTGGGGGAAGACCAGCGGCGGTGGCTGCTGCGCGGGCTGACCCGATCCGAGGCCGCCTTCAAGGTGATCGCCACCACCGTCCCGCTGAAGTTCCACGGGGCCGACTCCTGGGAGGGGTACACCACGGAGCGACGGATGATCCTCGATGCCGTGGCCCGGGGTGTCCGGGGCGTGGTGGCTGTCAGCGGGGACGTGCACTACGCCGCGGTGATCCGGCACACGGAGGGGGTGCTGGAGGCCATCGCCGGGCCCCTGGCGGCCGTCATCAACACCCGCCGCCGCGCCGCCGAATATCCCGAGACCGTGTTCAGCTACAACGGCAGCTTCACCTTCGGCCTGTTGCGGGTCGACCCCGCATCCCGGCAACTGGCAGTGGAGATCTACGATGTCGACGGCCGGTTGCTGTACCGGACGATCGCGGGTCCCTGATGGCCGGACAGCCGCGGGCGGGTGGCGGCGGAAAAGCCGGCGTCAGACCGACGGGGGATGACCCGGCCCAAACCGCCGGCAGGCCCGAGGAAGCCGACGGGGAGCGTCGAAGGCGTGTGGCGGGACATCGAGGGGGTGCAGGTGATGGGCAGGAGATGGAACATCTGGTGGGCCGTGCTGGCAGGCGCGCTGCTGGTGCTGGAACCAGCCCTCGCCGCCGGCCCGGTGACCATCACCTTCTGGCACGGCATGAGCGGGGTCCTGCAACCGGCCGTCAACGAACTCACCGAGGACTTCAACAGGCTCAACCCCGGGATCGTGGTCACCGCCCAGTACCAGGGCACTTATGGGGCGCTCAACCAGAAACTCATCGCGGCGGTGGCGGCGGGCAATCCGCCGACGGTGTCCCAGGTGTTCGGCAACTGGACCGACCAGCTTATCCGGGCCGGCGCCATCGTGCCCGTGGAGAAGTTCATCCGGGGCCCGGAGGGGCTGTCGGAGGAGGAGGTTAACGACATCCTGCCTCCGCTGCGGCAGGCCAACACCTTCAATGGCGTCATGTGGACCATGCCGTTCAACAAGAGCCTGTACCTCCTGTTCTATAACGCCGATCTGCTGCGGGAGCAGAACCTGAAGGTGCCGCAGACCTGGGACGACCTGGTGGCTACGGCCAGAGCGCTGACCCGGGAGGAGGGTGGCCGGGTGGTGCGCTATGGCTTCGTGGTGCGCCCCACCACCGACTACTTTCTGACCATGCTGCTCACCAACGGCGGCGACTTCCTGGCCCCCGGGGCTCGGGAGGTGGCGTTCCACAGCCCCGCGGGCGTGGAAGCGCTGCAGTTTCTGGTGGATCTGGTCGCGACCCACAAGGTGGCCTACGTCCTTCCGGGGTTCGCCGACGCGGACTTCGGGGCAGGCAAGGTGGCCATGTACTTTGCCACCAACCCCGGCCTGGCCTTCGCCCGGGCTGCCGTGGCGGGCCGCTTCACCATCGGCCTGGCTCCCCTGCCCTATCGGAAGAAGCGGGCCACCATCCTGACCGGCACCGATCTGGCCATCCTCGCCCGGGCCACGCCGGAGCAACAGGCGGCGGCCTGGAAGTACATCAAGTTCCTGACCGGCACCACCGGGACGACTCGCTGGTCGCTGCGCACCTTCTACATGCCCGTGCGCCGGTCGGCGGTGGAGTCTACCCTGATGAAGGTTTACCTGCGGGACAATCCGCTGCACAAGGCCGGGTTGGACTCACTGGCCTTCGCCCGCAGCGAGCCTGCCCTCGCCGAGTGGCAGGAGATCCGCGACATCATCCAGGACGCCGTGGAGGAGGCCATCCTCGGAAAGAAGACGGCCGCCCAGGCGCTGGGCGACGCCGCCACCCGGGCGAACCGGCTGCTGGCCCAGCGGCCCCGGTAGGCGAGAGCGACGCTTCGAGGTACGGAAGACCCCACGGGCAGGGGGGAGTGTGGCGACCACCAGCGCTCTGTCCGCCCGCCTGCGAGCCTCCGAGCGGTCCCGCCGCGTGCGGCGTCTGGCCGAGCACCTGGAGGCGATGGCGTTCCTCCTGCCGGCCACCGCCGTGCTGGCGGTGTTCCACTTCTTCCCTATCGGGTACGCGTTCTACATCAGCCTCCTGCGCTGGAACCTGATCGACCCCCGCCGGGTCTTTGTGGGCCTGGACAACTACCGCCAGCTGCTGGCCGACGAGAAGTTCCTGACGGCGCTGGCGAACACCACCTATTTCGCGCTGGCCTCGGTGGGACTGGCGCTGCCGCTGGCCCTGGGATGCGCCCTGCTGCTGAACCGGCGTCTGGCCGGCATCTCCTGGTACCGCACGGCGTTCTTCATCCCCTCTGTGACGCCGCTGGCCGCGGCGGCGATGGTGTGGCAGTGGTTGTACCACCCGGACCAGTTTGGCCTATTGAACGTCCTGCTGAGGGCGGTGGGGCTGCCTCCCCAGCGATGGCTGCTGGATCCCGTTCAGGCGATGCCGGCTATGGTTGTGGTGGCCGTGTGGAGCACGCTGGGGCGGGACATGGTGATCTTTCTGGCGGGACTGCAGGCCATCCCCGCCGAGTACTATGAGGCAGCCCAGATAGACGGGGCCAGCAGCTGGCAGCTGTTCCGCCACATCACCCTCCCCCTGCTGTCCCCCACCACGTACTTCCTCCTCATCATCAGCATGATCGGCGCGTTCAAGGTGTTTGCCCTCCCCCTGTTCCTCACCGGCGGCGGCCCCCTCAACCGCACCTTCACCGTCGTGTACTCCATCTACCAGCAGGGCTTCCAGTACTTCCGGATGGGCTACGCGGCTGCCCAGGCCTACACGCTGTTCGTCATCATCCTGCTGCTCACGCTGCTCCAGCGCCGCCTCCTGGCCGCCCGCGTGCACTACGAGCGATGACTCCGGGCGCCCGTCAGGTCCCCAGGCACCGCCGGCGGATCTCGCCCGCCAATCTCGCCGCCCACGCCGTGCTGCTCGTCGGGTCTGCGGCGATGCTGCTCCCCTACTACCTGATGGTGGTGACCTCTCTGAAGCCGCTGCAGGAAATTTTCACCGATCCTTTCACCTGGATCCCGTCCCGCCTGGCGTGGGAGAACTACGTGGACGCCTGGAATCACGCTCCCTTCGCCCGGTATTTCCTCAACAGCGCCATCATCGCGGTCTCGGAGACCGCCGGCGTCTTGGTGACCTCCGCCCTGGCCGCCTACGCCTTCTCCCGCATGCGCTTTGCGGGCCGGGAGACGCTGTTCCTGCTGTTCCTCGGCACCCTCATGGTGCCGGGGGAGGTCCAGCTGGTCCCCAACTACATCACCATCACGCGGCTGGGGTGGCTCAACACCTACGCCGCGCTCATTGTGCCGTGGCTGGCCAGCGTGTTCGGTATCTTCTTCCTGCGCCAGCATTTCGCCACCATCCCCCAGGAACTGCAGGACGCCGCCACCCTGGATGGGGCCTCCCACCTGACCTTCCTGCGGCGGGTGGTGGTTCCCCTCAGCACCCCCGCCTTCATCACGGTGGCGGTTTTGACGTTCCTGGGCTCCTGGAACGCGCTCACGTGGCCCCTCATCGTCACCAACACGCCAGAGATGCGGCCCATCATGGTAGGGCTGCTGGCCTTTTCCAGCGAGTGGGGGACTCAACCGCGACTGCTGATGGCGGCCGCCACCTTTGCGGTGCTCCCGGTCCTGGCCCTCTTTTTCATCTTGCAGCGGTATTTCGTCGAAGGGATCGCGCGGGCGGGTTTGAGGTTTTAGAGTCCGGAGAGCGGAGAAAACACCCGTCCCGCCGCTCCGCTGATGAGCGCCCTCCCAGCGGTCCCCGCTGGGAAGCGCGATGGTGGAGAGGGCAGGACAGGCGGGAATCTACGTCTCATCCAGCGGCGCCGGGCGGCCAACATGATGCCCCTGCGCATAGTCCACGCCCAGCGAGCGCACCAGCTCCAGCGTCGCGGCGTCTTCCACCCACTCGGCAATGGTGGCGCGCCCCAGCCCCCGGGCCAGGTCGGCGATGGCCCGCACGATCTGCTGGTTCTGCGGGTCGGCCACCAGGGTCCGGATAAAGCTGCCGTCGATCTTCAGATAGTCCACCGGCAGGTAGCGCAGGTAGTACAGCGAGGAGAAGCCCACGCCAAAGTCGTCCAGCGCCAGCCGGCAGCCGCGAGCCCGCAGGGTCTCCACGCAGCGCACGGTCTGCGCCATGTCGGCCACGGCGGCGGTCTCCGTGATCTCCAGAACGAGGGTGCCCGGGGGGACCCGGGCAGCCTCCAGGGCCTCCACCAGGGCCCCGATGGCCGCGTCGTCGCCGACGGTCTTCCCGGACAGGTTCACGTGCACGCGCACCCCGTGCCGGGTCGCCAGCCGCAGGGCCTGCCGGCACATCCACAGATCGATGCGCTGAATGAGCCCCACCCGCTCAGCGATCGCCAGGAACGCCCCGGGCTCGATGACCTGACCTTCCTCCCGCAGCCGCACCAGCAGCTCGTACTGGGAGATGCGGTTGCTGCGCAGGTCCAGGATAGGCTGGACGTAGGCGACCAGCCGGTCCTGGGCCAGAGCGTCGGCCAGGCGCTGCGCCCACCCGGCCGGGACCCGGACCCGCTGCTGCCAGGAGGGGTCAGGTACGTACACCACCGCCCGGTCGCCGCCCTGGTCCTTGGCGGCGTACAGGCTGAGGTCGGCCGCTGCCAGA
>JBBIUY010000057.1:0-10913 GCA_037440005.1 Armatimonadota bacterium
GGTGGGTGAGCTGTGCCCGTGCCTGGACGCGCTTTTCGCCGGCCGGCCCGCCGACGCGGCGCTGTCGCTGCTGGCCGAGGAGGGCTTCCGGGCGGTGGAGTTCTGGGACTGGCGAGAACGGGACATCGACCTGCTGGCCCGCCAGCTGGCCAGGCTGGAGCTGTCGGTGGTCGCCTTCAGCGGGACGACCTTCGACGAGCCTCTCCTGGACCCCGCCGGCCACGCGGCGGCGCTGGCGCACCTGCGCCGCTCCCTGGAGGTGGCGGCGCGGCTGGGGACGCGGCGGCTGGTGGTGCACGTGGGCTACGCCCCCTCCCACCGCCCCCGCCGGGCCCAGTGGGAGGCGGCGGTGGCGGGGCTGCGGCAGGCCGCCGACCTGGCCGGGCCGGCGGGGGTGACGCTGATGGTGGAACCGCTGAATTCCCTCGTGGACCACCCGGGCTACTTCCTGGACACGCTGCCCGACGCCCTGGCGCTGCTGGAGGACGTCGGCCACCCGGCGGTGGGGCTGCTGCTGGACGTCTACCACATGTGGATCATGCACGACGACCTGCTGGAGCGGCTGGAGGCCGCCGCGCCCCGGACGGTCCACGTGCACGTGGCCGACGTGCCCGGCCGGGGAGAGCCCGGCAGCGGCGTCATCCCCTGGCGCGCCGTCCTGGACCGGCTGCAGGCCGGCGGGTACCGCGGGGCGCTGGGTCTGGAGTGCTGGCCCACCACCGACGTGGTGACGGCGCTGAGGCGCAGCCGGGAGGTGCTGGAGGGCTGATGCGCCGCTTCGGCCTCAACGGAGCCACCACCGGGCCCGCCGACCTGCTGACCGACGTGCGGGCGGCCCAGCAGGCCGGCTACCACGCCCTGGAGATCCGGGACGCCAAGCTGCAGGCGTACCTGGACGGCGGCGGCACCCTGTACGGGCTGCGCCAGCAGATCTCCGACGCGGGCCTGGAGGTGGCCAGCATCAACGCCCTGGAGCGGGCCACCCTGGCCACCGGCGCCGCCCGGGAGGCGGTGCTGCGCCGCTGCCGCACCCTGTGCGAGTGGGCGGCGGCCCTGGACTGCCCGTACGTGGTGGCGGTGCCCAGCCCCTTGGCCGACGCCCCCGGGCCGGACCAGGTGGAGGCGCTCACGGCGGACTCCCTGCGCGATCTGGCCCGGACGGCCGAGCGCTACGGGGTGCGGGTGGGATTTGAGTTCCTGGGCTTTGCCGGCTGCTCGGTGAGCACCCTGGCGGCGGCCCGGCGGATCGTGGACGCGGTGGGCCACCCCGCCGTGGGACTGGTGCTGGACGCCTTCCACTTCTACGTGGGAGGATCACGCTGGCAGATGCTGGAGGGGTTGCCGGCCGACCGCCTGTACGTGGTGCACCTGGACGACGCGGAACCCGGACCCCGCCACGCTCTCACCGACGCCCACCGGCTGCTCCCGGGCGACGGGGTGATCCCCCTGCGGGAGCTGGTCCGCCGTCTGGAGGCGCTGGGGTACCGGGGCGTGTACTCGGTGGAACTGTTCCGCCCGGAGTACTACCGGTGGGATCCGGTGGAGCTGGCCCGGACCGCGCGGGCGAAGATGGAGGCGCTGTTCGTCGACTGACGGGACGGGGAGGGACAGGGCATGGCGGTGCGGGTGGGGATTCTGGGCTGCGGGTTCATCGGCCGCATCCACGCCCTCAACCTGAAGGCGGACCCGCGGGTCCAGCTGGTGGCGGTGGCCGACGCCGTCCCCCAGGCCGCCCAGCGGCTGGCGGCCGAGGTGGCCGCCCGGCCCCTGCAGTCCCTGGACCAGCTGTTGGAGGAGGGGATCGACGCCCTGTACGTGTGCACCCCCAACACCGCCCACGTGGAGCCGGTCCTGCGCGCCCTGGCGGCCGGGCTGCACGTGTTCTCCGAAAAGCCCATGGCCACCACGCTCGCCGACGCCTGGCGCATCCGGGAGGCGGCGCGCCGGTCCCGGGGCGTCTACCAGCTGGGCTTCAACCGCCGGTTCGCCCACGTGTACCGGTTCGCCCGGCGGCTCATCGACGAGGGGAAGATCACCCCGCTGCTGGCCCAGATGAAGCACAACCGCGGCGAGCTGCAGCAGCCGCCGTGGACCGCCGATCCCGCCGTCACCGGCGGCTATTTGTACGAGACGCCGGTCCACCTGCTGGACATGGGCCGGTTTCTGTTCGGGGACGTCCAGGAGCTGTACGGGTGGGCCCGGCAGAGCGTCTACCGGGAGCTGGACGGCTTTGTGGTCCTGCTGCGGTACCGCAGCGGCGTCGTCGCGTCCCTGACCAGCGTGGCCCACACCAGCTGGCTGTTTCCCTACGAGCGGGTGGAGATCTACGGCGAGCACAAGACCGTGGTGACCGAGGAGCTGGAGCGGGCGTGGTTTTCCCCGGGTGTCCGCGAGCCGGTGGAGGCGGTGGACTGTTTCCAGATGCCCGTCGAACAGAAATGGGGGTACGTGGCCGAAGACCGCCTGTTCATCGACGCGTGCCTGGGCGAGCGCCCGCCGGCGGTCACCGCCGACGACGGCTACCGCGCCACCGAGCTGGTGGAGGCGTGCTATCGGGCGGTGCGCACCGGGCAGCCCGTGCGGCTGCCCCTGGAGGAGCCGGGCGGCCCCCCGGCGGGCGGAGGCAGTGGATGAAGACAGCGTCGCTCACTTTGCGGTGACAGTCACCAGGAGTCAACGGACAATGACGTTACCACAATCGACGGCTCGCGGGCAGAGAGGGGCGCTCCGGTACCGGCTGCTGGTGGCCGACATCGACGGCACCCTGGTGACCTCCACCCGGGAGATCACCCCCCGCGTCCTGGCGGCGGTGCGGGCGGCCCGCCGGCGGGGCGTGCGGGTGTGCCTGGCCACCGGGCGCATGTGGCCGTCGGCGGAGCCCTACGTGCGCCGGCTGGGCGCCGACCCTCCGGTCATCCTGTACAACGGCGGCCTGGTCTACGACTTCGCCACCGGCACCGTGCTGCGCCGCATCCCGCTGGACAGGGACCACGCCCGGGCCGTGCTGGAGATCCTCCGGGAGCACCCGCAGGTCCAGCCCCACCTGTACGTGGACGACCGGGTGTACACCGGGCGGCCCAGCGAGATCACCGACCAGTACCGGCGCAAGGACGGGATCGCCGTGGAGGAGGTGGGCGACCTGCTGGGCTCTCTGTCGGGAGAACCGATGAAGATCCTCATCATCGGCCCGCGGCCGGAACTGGAGCGGGTGCGCGCGCGCATCGGGGCGCTGCCCCAGGGGATCCACACGGTGTTTTCCGAGGACACCTACCTGGAGGTCCTGCCCCGGGGCTCGTCCAAGGGCGCGGCCCTGCGGTGGATGGCCCACCACCTGGGGATCCCGCTGGCCCGGGTGGTGGCCGTGGGCGACAACCTCAACGACCGGGAGATGATTCAGCTGGCGGGGCTGGGAGTGGCCATGGGCAACGCCCCCGACGAGCTCAAGGCCCAGGCCGACTACGTCACCGCCACCAACGACGACGAAGGGCTGGCGGAGGTCATCGAGCGGTTCGTGTTGCACCCAGACGGAGACGACGGTCCGGCGCCTCCCGAGGAGGCGGCGGCACCTGAGGAGGAGGGGTGAGCATGCGCAGACGGGCAGCACTGCTGGCCGCACTCGTGGGGATGCTGGTGCTGGCGGGCACGGGCGCCAGCGCCCAGGCCCCGCGCCTGGTCGTGTACTCGGCGCTGCCGGACCTGGAGACGTCGCTGATTCACCGGGAGTTCACCCGCCGCACCGGCATCCCGGTGGACGCCCTGGTGGTCCCCGCCGCGGGCACGCTGCAGGCGCGGATCCGCACCGAGAAGGACCGCCCGCGGGCCGACGTGTTCGTGGGGGGATCCCGGGACTTCCACATCCCCCTGGCCCGGGAGGGGCTGCTGCTGCCGTACCGCTCGCCGGTGGCCGCCCAGGCGAAGATCAATCCGGCCTACCTGGACCCCGACGGCTACTGGCACGGCTGGTACCTGGGCGCTTTGGCCATCATCGTCAACACCGAGCGGTTCGAGCGGGAGCTGGCGCCCCGGGGCGTCCGCAAGCCCGCCACCTGGGACGACCTCATCCGTCCCGAGTTCAAAGGGCACTTCGTCATGCCCAGCCCCGTCACCACCGGGGGCGGCTACATCTTCGTGGCGGCCCAGATCTTCCGGCTGGGCGAAGACCGGGCGTGGGCCTACCTGCGGGCCCTCAACGCCAACGCGTCCCAGTACACGCCCACCGCGCCGGGGACCATCACCCTGCTGGAGCGGGGGGAGGCCATCGTGGGCATGATGTGGGCCCACGAGGCCATCGGCGCCCGCATCCTGCGGGCGGCCCCCCTGGAGGTCACCGTGCCCCCCGACACCGGCTTTGAGGTGGGGGCGGTGTCCATCATCAAGGGCGGGCCCAATCCCGAGGGCGCCAAGGCCTACGTGGACTTCTTGATGACCCGGGTGCCCCAGGACATCAACGCCCGCTACGGGTTCCGCTACCCCGTGCGGGCCGACGTGCCCGTGCCCATGGGCGCCACGCCGTTTGAGCAGCTGAAGTTCGTCCGCTACGACCTGGACTGGGCCATCCAGAACCAGGCCCGGATCCGGGAGCGGTGGACGCGCGAGATCGGCCGCTAGAGGGCGGGCGGGCCGGAGCCGTCTCCACGCCCGGCCCGCCCCCGGACGGCACCAGGTGGTGACCCGCGTGGCCGTCATCCGCTGGCAGGAGGTCCGGCGCCAGGCCGCCGACCCGGGGCTGCTGCTGATGCTGCTGGGGGCGGCCGCCGCGTTGGGCGCGTTCGTCCTGTACCCGGCCCTGCGGGTCCTGGCCTACCCCACCCTGGCGGACTACCTGGCCATCCCCCGCAGCCTGCGCTGGCTGCAGGCCGCCCGCAACAGCCTGGTCATGATGGTCCTGTCCACCGCCACGGCCACGGGGGTGGGGCTGGTCTTCGCGTGTGCCATCACCCGGACGGACATGCCCGGCCGGCGGCTGTTCCGGGCCCTGGCGCTGCTGCCGCTGTTCGCGCCGCCGTTCATGGTGGCGTTCGCCTACATCCTCATGTTCGGCCGCCAGGGGCTGATCACCCGCAGCCTGCTGGGGCTGGACGTGAACATCTTCGGCTGGCCCGGCCTGTGGCTGGTGCAGACGGTGGCCTTCTTCCCCCTGGCCATGCTGATCATCGCCGGCGTGCTGGAGTCCATCACCCCCTCCCTCGAGCACGCGGCCCGCAACCTGGGGGCCGACGAGTGGGCGGTCCTGCGCACCGTCACCCTGGCCCTGGCGCGGCCGGGGGTGGCGGGGGCCATGCTGGTGGTGGCCATCTCGGTCCTGGCCGACTTCGGCAACGCGGTCCTCATCGCCGGGGGCTTTCCCCTGCTGGCCACCGAGGCGTGGTTCCGCATGGAGGGCATGGGCGACCTGACCGGGGCGGCCGTGGTGGTGGCCATGCTGCTGGTGCCCACCACGGTCCTGTTCCTCCTGGAGCGCTACTGGGTCAGCCGGCGCCGGTACGTCACCGTGACCGGCCGGGGCGCGCGCCTGGATCCCGTCCCTCTGCCCCCGGTCCTGCGGTGGACGCTGGTGGCCGTGTGCGCCCTGGTGAGCGCGCTGGTGGTGCTGGTGTACCTGGGCGTGGTGGCGGGAGCGTTCACCGCGGTGTGGGGACGCGACTGGTCCCTGACCCTGGACCACTGGCACCTGGCCCGGGACCGCCTGGGCACCCTGTGGACCAGCCTGAAGATCGGCGCCCTGGCCGGGGTCATCACGGCGGTGGTGGGGGTGGTGGTGGCCTACCTCACGTCCCGGACCATCCCGCTGCGCCGGGCCGTGGACTTCCTGGCGGTCCTGCCCGGGGCGATGCCGGGCGTGTTCGTGGGCGTGGGGTTCGTGCTGGCCTTCAACCGCACGCCCCTGGGCGGCACCCCCTGGCTGGTGGCGATCGCGCTGGCCTTCTGGCACCTGCCCATGGGCTACCAGGCGGCGGCGGCGCGGCTGCGGCAGATCGAGCGGGCGATCGAGGAGGCCGCCATGAACCTGGGCGCCAGCGGGGTGCGGGTCCTGCTGGACGTGTACGTGCCCCTGCTGCTCCGGGGGGTGGTGGAGGCGTTTGCCGTCTCCTTCATCCGGGCGGTGACCAACGTCAGCATCGTCGTCTTCCTGGTGGCGCCCGGGACCATGGTGGCCACCTTCGTGATCCTGGGGCTGATCCAGAGCAACACCTGGGGCGCGGCGGCGGCGCTGACCACCATGCTGCTGGCCATCACCTTCGCCGCCGTGGGCCTGACGGGCCTGGCGGTGGGCCGGGCGGTGCGCGGACAGCCGGTGGGATGACCGATGGCGCGGGTGCGGCTGGAGGGCGTGACCAAGCGGTTCGGCGTCACGGTGGCGGTGGCGGACGTCACCCTGGACGTCCCCGAGGGGTGCTTTTTCACGCTGCTCGGTCCCAGCGGGTGCGGCAAGACCACGACCCTGCGGATCGTGGCCGGGTTTCACCTCCCCGACCGGGGGGAGGTCTACATCGGCGAGGAACGGGTCACCCACCTCCCGCCCCACCGGCGGCGGACGGCCATGGTGTTCCAGGAGTACGCCCTGTTTCCGCACATGACCGTCGGCGAGAACGTGGCCTACGGCCTGCGCATGCGCCGACTGCCCGACGCCCAGGTGCGGTCCCGGGTGGCCGCCGCCCTGGAGCTGGTGGGCCTGCGGGGGGTCGAGCGGGCGTTCCCCTCCCAGCTGTCGGGGGGCCAGCAGCAGCGGGTGGCGCTGGCCCGGGCCCTGGTGGTGGAGCCCGACGTGCTGCTGCTGGACGAACCGCTGTCCAACCTGGACGCCAAGCTGCGGGTGCGGGTGCGCGGGGAGATCCGCCAGCTGCAGCGCCAGCTGGGCAAGACGGTCCTGTACGTGACCCACGACCAGGAGGAGGCGCTGGCCATCTCCGACCGCGTCGCCGTCATGGAGGCGGGGCGGGTGCTGCAGGTGGGCACGCCGGTGGAGATCTACCACCGTCCGGCCCACCGGTTCGTGGCCGACTTCGTGGGCCTGGCCAACTTCGTCGAGGGGGAGGTGGTCGGTCCCGACGCCGTGCGCTGCGCCGGGGTCGTGGTGCGGCTGCGGGGGGACGGGCTGGCCCCGGGGCGGGTGACGGTGATGCTCCGCCCCGAAGCCCTGCGGCTGCACCGGCAGCCCCCCGCCGGCGGGGTGGTGCTGCCGGGCCGCATCACCGGCAGCAGCTTCCTGGGCACCCTGGCCCGGTACTGGGTGGCGGCTGGAGGGCTCACCTGGATCGTGGACGTGCCCGCGCCCGGAGAGACGGTCTACGAAGGGGAGGTGTTCCTGGAAATTCCCCCGGAGCGGGTGCACGTGCTCCGGGCCGACGACGCGACCGCATAAACGCCGCGGGGAGGAGGCGACCGATGGGCAAGTGGCACCTGCCGCCGCCGGGCGGCCACATGGACAAGCGCACCGGCATCTACCTGCAGACCATGACCATGCGGGACGTGGAGGAGCGCCTGAAGACCAACGACGTGCTGATCGTGCCCCTGGGCGCCACCGAAGCCCACGGCCCCAACGCGCCGCTGGGGGAGGACATCTTCCTGGTGACCCGCATGGCGGAGGCGGTGGCCGAGCGCACCGGCTGCACCGTCAGCGAGCCCCTGTGGTTCGGCTCGCACCCCTACCACCACATCGGCATGCCCGGCACCGTGCCGATTCCCGAGGACGTGTTCACGGCGTTCGTGCGCGCCATGATCGCCGGCTTCTGGAACATGGGGTTCCGCAAACAGATCCTGCTCAACGGCCACGGCCAGGAGTACGTGATCCCCACCGCCATCCACCAGTTCGCCAAGCGCTACCGGGTGCCGGCGCTCATCATCAACGTCAACTGGTACCATGCGGTCCCGGACCACTTCCGGCTGCGGTCCCAGGGCGGACCCTACGAGACGCCCTTCATCCACGCCGACGAGGTGGAGACCAGCTGGTGCCTGGCCCTGTTCCCGGAACTGATGAAGCAGGAGTGGGCGGTGGACAACACCCCCTTTGGCTTCCTGCCGGAAGGACACGTGGACAAGGCCGGCAACCTGCTGCGGCGGCCCATCGCCTGGTACGGCCACGTGGGCGCCGGGCCCATCGAGGTGAAGGCGTACCTGGAAGGGGTCGTGGGCCGGCCCACCCTGGCCCGGGCCGAGAAGGCGCTGCCGGGAGTGGAGGCGCTGCTGGACTACCTGGAGCGGCTGGTCACCGACATCCTGGAGAAGTTTCCCCCCGGCCAGCTGCCGCCGGCGGAGCTGCTGACCGAGCGGGACGCGCAGGAGCTGGAGGCCGTCCTGCGGGGTCCCGCCCGCGGGGGCAAGAGCATCTACAGCCTGGGGTGGCCGCCCTGAGGGGTCTGACCACGGGATCAGGGATCAGAGATCGGGGATCTGTGAAGCTCAGCCTGGTGGTCTCCATCGAGGAGACGTCCTTTGCCGCCGTGGCCGCGCAGGGGACCTGGCGGCAGGCCCTGGCGCGGGCGGCGGAACTGGGCTACGACGGGGTGGAACTGGCCGTGCGCGACCCGACATCCGCCGACGCGGCCGCGGCGCTGGAAGAGGCGGTCCGGGCCGGGCTGGCCGTCCCGGCCCTGGGCACCGGGCAGGCGTACCTGGCCGACGGGCTGAGCCTGACCGCGCCGGACCCCGACGTCCGGCGCCGGGCGGTGGAGCGCCTGCGGGCGCACCTCCATCTGGCGGCCCGGTGCGGGGCCCTGGTGATCGTGGGCCTGGTGCGCGGGCGCCTCACGGGCGGACGGGAGGCCACCGACCGCCGCCTGCGGGAGGCGCTGGACCGGCTGCTGCCCGACGCCGGGCGGCTGGGGGTGCGGGTGGCCATCGAGCCCATCAACCGGTACGAGACCGACTACCTGGTCACGGTGGAGGAGGTCCTGGAGGTGGTGGATCGGGTCGGCTCCCCGCAGGTGGGAGTGCTGGCCGACACGTTTCACATGAACATCGAGGAGGCGTCCCTGGAGGATGCCCTGCGCCGGTGCGGGGAGCGGCTGTTCCACGTGCACGTGGCCGACAGCAACCGGCGGGCGCCGGGGTGGGGGCACCTGGACTTCGGGCGCCTGGTGGACGTGCTGGAGGAGATCGGGTATCGGGGGTTCCTGTCCGCGGAGATCCTGCCGCTGCCCGACCCGGACCAGGCGGCGGCGCAGGCCGTGCGGTTCCTGCGAGCCCTGCGCGCGACCGCACCTTCCTAAAGGAGGGAGACCATGCGACGGATCCTGAGTGTGGTGCTGGCAGTCCTGCTGGGCTCGCTGGGCGCGGCGTCCGCGGCGCCGGCGGGGAAGGTGACGGTGCTGTGCAGTCCCAACGTGGAGTGGTGCGACCTCATCCGGGCCGAGTTCCCCAAGGCTACCGGCATCGCCCTGGAGTTCGTGCGCCTCAGCTCCGGCGAGGCCCTGGCCCGGCTGCGGGCCGAGAGAGCCAACCCGGTCTTTGACGTGTGGTTCGGCGGCACCGGGGACCCCCACATCGTGGCCAACGAGGAGGGGCTGACCGAGTTCTACCGCCCCCGGGCGTGGGCGGACCTGCGGCCCGAGCTGCGGGAGGCGGTGGCCGGCCGCTACATCCCCCTGTACGCCGGCATCCTGGGGTGGGCCGTCAACCCCTCCCTCCTGCGGGAGAAGAACATCCCCGAGCCCCGGCGGTGGGAGGACTTGGCCGATCCGCGGCTGCGGGGCCTGGTGTCCTACCCCAACCCCAACACCTCGGGCACCGGGTACACCATGCTGGCCACGGTGGTGCAGTTGTACGGGGAGGAGAAGGCCTTTGACCTGCTCAAGCGGATCCACCGCAACGTCGCCCAGTACACCCGGGGAGGCGCCGACCCCGGCGTGCTGACCGGGCGCGGGGAGGTGGCGGTGGGCGTCACCTTCCTGCACGACGCGGTGTTGCAGATCCTGCGGGGGTTCCCGGTCGCCTACGGGTCCGCCCGGGACGGCACCGGCTACGAGATCGGCGGGCTGAGCCTGGTCCGGGGCGCGCCCAACCGCGCCAACGGCATCACCTTTATCGAGTGGGCCCTCACCCCGGCCGCGCAGGCCCTGGCGGCGCAGGCGGGCTCGTACCAGATCCCCTCCAACGCCAAGACGCCGATCCCGCCGGTGGCGCCGCGGTTTGAGGCGTTCAACGTCATCAAGTACGACTTCCTGAAGTACGGCAAGGCGTCGGTGCGGGACGGGCTGGTCAACCGCTGGACGAAGGAGGTCTTCGCCCTGCCCAAGTAGGGGCTGCGGTCATGGTTGAGGTGCTCCTGGCTCCCGCCCGCCCGGCGGCGCGGGCCCACGGGACGCTGGCGGCGTGGGGCGCCCTCACCGCCCTGGGCGCCCTGGCCCTGCCCTGGGCCCGGCCCGGGCGCGACCTGTGGGTGTTCGTCCCGCAGACAGCGGGCGTGGACCTGGTGGCGCAGGACTGGCGCGTGGCCGTGGCGGTGGCAGCCGGGGTGCTGGTCGCGGCCGCGGGCGTCGCCCCGGCGCCTGTGGCCGTCCGCGGGCGGCTGGCGCTGGCCCTAGCCGTCCTGGGGCTGGCCGGCACGATCCTGGCGGTGGCGCACCGCGGCGCGCCCATGGGGCCTGCGGCCTGGGCCGCGGTGCTGGGATACCTGACGATGGCGGGGATCGGCCTGTCCCTGGGCGGGTACCTGCACGCCGACCCGGTCATCGCCGCGGGGATGGTCTGGGCCGCGGCGTTCGTGGCGACGTTCATTGTGTACCCGCTGGTGGCGGTGCTGCAGGCCAGCGTGGTGGTCCGGGGCCGGCTGACCCTGGACGTGGTCCGGGAGACGGTGCGCTCGCCGATCTTCCTGATGATCAACAACCCCGCCACGCCGGTCCCCGAGGGGCTCCTGGCGGCGGCGGCGGGCGCGGCGTGCGCCGCCGCCGCGCTGGCGGCCGGGCTGATCC
>JBBIUY010000058.1:0-8356 GCA_037440005.1 Armatimonadota bacterium
GCCGCCGCCCCGGCGGCCCCTCCGCGGGTCGCCCCCCGCCCGCCGGCGCCTCCGCGCAAAGAAGCCCCGCCGCGTCCCGCCCCTCCGCGGCCGGCGGTGGAACCGCCCCCGGTTCCTCCCCCCGCGGCGGCTCCGGCTCCGGCGCCCGCCATACCCAAGGAGCGTCCTCCCAAGGTCAAAGAGCGCATTCCCCCGCCTCCGCCCCCGGAGCCGGCGGCGCCTCCGCCGACGGTGGCGCCCGAGATCGAGCTCACCGGCCCGCTGACCGTGGGCGAACTGGCCTCCCGGCTGGGCGTGCCCGCCGGCGAGGTGGTCAAGCGGCTGCTCGAGCAGGGGGTGCTGGCGGGGATCAACCAGCAGATCTCCGTGGAGGCGGCGACCCGGGTGGCGGAATCCCTGGGGTCGCGGGTCCGCCGGCCGGATCGGGCCGCGTCCCCCGCCACCCCCGCGGCCCGCCGCCTGGAGGTGAGCCGGGATGCCTCGGCTCCGGTGCGCCCGCCGGTGGTCACCATCCTGGGCCACGTGGACCACGGCAAGACGTCGCTGCTGGACGTCATCCGCCAGACCGATGTGGCCGCCCGGGAGGTGGGCGGCATCACCCAGCACATCGGCGCGTCCACGGTGGACGTGGACGGCCGGCGCATCGTCTTCATCGACACGCCGGGACACGAGGCCTTCACCACCCTGCGCGCTCGGGGCGCCCAGGTTACCGACATCGCCGTCCTGGTGGTGGCCGCCGACGACGGCGTGATGCCGCAGACGGTCGAGGCCCTCAACCACGCCCGGGCGGCGGGAGTGCCGGTGGTGGTGGCGATCAACAAGATCGACCTGCCCCAGGCCAACGTGGACAGGGTCAAGCAGCAGCTCAGCGAGCTGGGCCTGGTGCCCGAGGACTGGGGCGGCGACACGGTGGTGGTCCCCGTCTCCGCCCGCACCCGCCAGGGCATCCGGGAACTGCTGGAGATGATCCTCCTGGTGGCCGACCTGCAGGACCTGCGGGCGCCGGCGGACCGCCCCGCCCGGGGGACCATCATCGAGGCGCGGCTGGACCGGGGCCGGGGCCCCGTGGCCACGGTGCTGGTCCAGGAGGGAAGGCTGCGGGTCGGCGACACGGTGGTGGCCGGCGCCACCGCCGGCCGGGTGCGGGCGATGATCACCGACCGGGGGGAGCGGCTGGCGGAGGCCGGACCCGGCACCCCGGTGGAGGTGGTGGGGCTGGACGACGTGCCCGCCGCGGGCGACATCCTGGAGGTCGTGCGCGACGACCGGCAGGCCCGGGCCCTCATCGAGGAGCGCCGCGAGCGCCGCCGGGCCGCCGAGGCGGCGGCCCCGGAGGACGTGGCCGCCGAGGGCGGTCCCCGGGAGTTGCGGGTCATCGTCAAAGCCGACACCCACGGGTCGGTGGAGGCCCTGCTGCAGTCGCTGCCGCGCCTGGCGACCCCGGAGGTGGGGGTCCGGGTGCTCCACGCGGCGGTGGGCAACGTCACCGAGTCGGACGTGATGCTGGCGGCGGCCAGCCGGGCGCTGATCGTGGGCTTCAACGTCCGGCCCGATCCCGCGGTGCGCAAGGCGGCCGAGCAGGAACGGGTGGAGATCGTCAGCCACCGCATCATCTACGAGGCCCTGGACGACCTGCGCCAGCGCATCCGGGGGATGCTGGCCCCGCGGCGGCGGGAGGTGGTCCTGGGACGGGCGGAGGTGCGCAAGACCTTCACCATCTCCCGGGTGGGGACGGTGGCCGGCTGCTATGTCGCCTCCGGCGTGATGACCCGGGGGGCGTCCGTGCGGGTGATCCGGGACGGCGTGGTGGTGCACGACGGCCGCATCGCCTCCCTGCGCCGCTTCAAAGACGACGTGCGGGAGGTGACCGAGGGGTTCGAGTGCGGCATCGCCCTGGAGCGGTTCGGCGACATCAAGGTCGGCGACATCCTGGAGGCGTACGAGGTGCGGGAGGAGCCGGCGTAACCCTTCCGGGGGCGCCGGCCGGGGCCCGGCCCGCCGGCAGAGCAGGATGGTCATCGGCGTGCTGCAGGTCGAACTCAGCCTGCCGGCCACCCACAGCCTGAAGGACAAGCGCCGGCTGCTCAAGAGCCTGCTGGACCGGCTGCACAACGAGTTCCGGGTGGCCGCCGCCGAGGTGGACGCCCAGGACGACCACCGCCACGCCCACCTGGCGGTGAGCTGCGTAAGCACCGACGCCCGCCACGCCCACCAGATCCTGTCCCGGGTCATGGAGGTGGTGGAGCGGGAGTCGGAGATGATCGTGGTGCGCTACGAGATGGAGATGCGGTGACGACGTCCATGTCCCACCGGCCGGAGAAGGTCCGGGAGTTCATCCGGGAGCAGGTCAGCGACATCCTCCACCACCAGGTCAAGGACCCGCGCATCGGGTTCGTCTCGGTGACCGAGGTGGAGGTCAGCCCCGACCTGCGCCACGCCCGGGTGTTCGTCAGCGTCCTGGGCGACGAGCAGGCCAAGGCCCAAACCCTGGCCGGCCTGCACAGCGCCCTGGGCTTCGTGCGGGGCGAGCTGGGCCGCCGGCTGCAGATGCGGTTCGTGCCCGAGATCACCTTCCGGCTGGACGACTCCATCGAGCGCGGGACCCGGGTGGTGTCCCTGATCCGCGAGGTGACCGGGTCTGCGGGCGGGGAGGACGCCGATGAGCGCCCTGGCGGCGCGGATCGCGGCGACGCTGCGGGCCAGCCGTGACGTCTTAGTGGTCTGCCACGTCGACCCCGACGGGGACTGCCTGGGGTCGGCCCTGGCGCTGGCCCTGGCCCTGTCCCGGCTGGGCGTGCCCGCGGCGGTGGGCAGCGCCGACGGGGTGCCGGAGCCGTTCCGCACCCTGCCGGGCGCCTCCCGGGTGGTCACGACGCCCCCGGCGGAGCCGGTGGACGCGGCGGTGGCGGTGGAGTGCAGTTCGGCGGACCGGGCCGGCGCCTTTGCGGCCGCCCTGGCGCGGGCCCGGGTGCTGATCAACGTCGACCACCACCTCAGCAACGCCGGCTACGGCCACCTGGTGTACCTGGACCCCGCCGCCGCCGCCGTCGGCGAGATGGTGGCCGAGATCGTCCGGGCCCTGGGCGTCCCCCTGGACCGGGAGATCGCCCAGGCCCTGCTGACCGCCGTGGTGACCGACACCGGGGCGTTCCGGTACGCCAACACCACCCCCAGGACCTTGCGGCTAGCCGCCGACCTGATGGAGGCGGGCGCCTCGGTGGCGGAGATCGTGGACCGAGTGTACGAAAGCCGCACCGCGGCGGGCCTGCGGCTGCTGGGACTGGCCCTGGCGGGGCTGCAGCTGTCGGCGGACGGCCGCGTGGCGTGGACGACGGTGACCCCCGCCATGCTGCAGCAGGCCGGGGCGAGCCCCGAGGAGACCACAGGCATCGTGGGACTGCTCCGACAGATCCGGGGGGTGAAGGTGGCGCTGCTGTTCGAGCAGACGCCCGACGGCGTGCGGGTGGGGATCCGCTCCCGGGACGGCGTGCGCTCCCACGTGATCGCCGAGGCCTTCGGGGGAGGGGGGCACCAGGGGGCGGCCGGCTTCACCGCCCCCGGCCCGCTGGCGGAGGTGGTGGCGGCCACCCTGGCCGAGGTCGAGCGGGAACTGCGGCGCGACGGGGAGGACGCCGGCGCGCCGGCCCCGCCCGCCCTGCCGGCGCACCCCCCGGAGCGGACGAGGTGACGCCGCCCGCGCCCGGCCGGCCGGAGCTTATGTCCGGACCCGCTCCCGCGCTCCCGGTGGACGGCATCCTGGTGGTGTGCAAGCCGGTGGGCATGACCTCCCACGACGTGGTGGACGTGGTCCGGGACCTGGCCCGCACCCGGCGGGTGGGGCACACGGGCACCCTCGATCCCGGCGCCGCCGGCGTCCTGGTGCTGGTCCTCAACCGCGCCACCCGCATCGCCGAGTTCCTGGCCGAGGCGGACAAGGCCTACCGGGTGGAGGTGACCTTCGGCCGGTCCACCGACACCGGCGACGCCTACGGGCGCACGGTGCGCGAGACCCGCCCGGTGACCGTCACCGCCGAGCAGGTGGAGGACGCCCTGCCGCTGTACCTGGGCGAGATCGAGCAGGTGCCTCCCATGGCGTCGGCGGTGCGGGTGGGCGGGCGGCGGCTGTACGAGCTGGCCCGCCGCGGGGAGACGGTGCAGCCCCCGCCCCGGCGGGTGCGGATCTACCGCCTGGAGTTGCGGGAGTTCGTCCCCGGCGATCCTCCGCGGGCCGTCCTGGACGTGGCGTGCTCCAAGGGCACCTACGTGCGGCGGCTGTGCCACGACCTGGGCGACACCCTGGGGTGCGGCGCCTACGCCTCCTTCATGGTGCGCACCCGGGTGGGCCGCTACGACCTGGCCCACAGCCTGACCCTGGAGGAACTCCTGGACGCCGCCCGGGCCGGGCGCCTGGCCGAGCTCCTCCAGCCCCTGGACGACGCCCTGGCCGACTATCCGGCGGTGGACCTGCTGCCGCCCCAGCGGCGGGCCGCCGTCCACGGTCAGGCGATCCCGCTGTTCCGGGTCCCCCACTGGCAGCGGCTGACCGGCGCCCGGGTGGTGCGGCTGCGGGACTCCCACGGCCTGGTCGCCCTGGCGCGGGTGGAGGACGGGCTGCT
This sequence comes from Armatimonadota bacterium, assembly GCA_037440005.1. Lineage (GTDB taxonomy): Bacteria > Sysuimicrobiota > Sysuimicrobiia > Sysuimicrobiales > Kaftiobacteriaceae > Calidihabitans. Next base: position 4,617 of record JBBIUY010000058.1, read on the forward strand.
GAAGCCCTTCAAGGTGCTGCGGGAGACCTGATGGACGTCGTCTACGGCCTGCAGGACGTTCCCCCCGCCCGGCGGCCCCTGGTGGTCGCCCTGGGGACCTTCGACGGCGTCCACCGGGGCCACCGGGCGCTGATCGCTGCCGCCGTGGAGCGCGCGCGGGCCCTGGGCGGTTCCTGCGCCGTCCTGACGTTCGACCCGCACCCCCAGCGGGTGCTGCGCCCCCAGACCGGCCCGCTGCTGCTGACCACCCTGGAGGAGAGGGTGGCCCTGCTGGCGGAGCTGGGCGTGGACCGGGCGGTGGTGGTCCGGTTCGACGACGCCCTGCGCCGGACGCCTCCGGACCGGTGGGTGCGGATGCTGGTGGAACGGCTGGGGACGGCCGAGGTGGTGTGCGGGCCCGACTACACCTTCGGCCGCGACCGGGCGGGAGATGTGGGGATGCTCCGGGTGCTGGCGGCGCAGCTGGGGGTCCGGGTGCGGGTGGTGGATCCCGTGATGGCCGACGGCGAGCGGGTCAGCAGCACCCGCATCCGGGCCCTGGTGCGGGAGGGGCGGGTGACCGACGCGGCGCGGCTGCTGGGATGGTGGTACGCCGTGACCGGACGCGTGGTGCGGGGAGACGGCCGCGGCCGGCGCCTGGGCTATCCCACCGTCAACCTGGAGGTGCCCGCCGACAAGCTTCTGCCCGCTGCGGGCATCTACGCCGGCACCTGCCGGACGCCGGCCGGCGCCTACCCGGCGGCCATCAGCATCGGCACCCGTCCCACCTTCGGTCCGGGGGACCTCCAGGTGGAAGGGCACCTGCTGGGGTTTTCGGACGACCTCTACGACCGGACGGTGAGCCTGGCGGTGGCGGCGCGGCTGCGGGACGAGGTGGCGTTTGAGACGGTGGAGGCCCTGGTGGCCCAGATGGCGGCCGACGTGGCGGCCGTTCCCGCCGCCCTGGCCCGGGCCGCCGACGCCGCCGGTCTGCCGGTCCTGCCCCAGGCGGCCGTCCGGGAACCGGCCTCCCGCGAGGCCTCCGACCCCGCCGACCCGCCGTGACACGCCCGCCGGGGACCGTGGCGCATTGCTGGGGAGGGGCGCCCGTGTTAGGATACAGGAAGGTCGACAGCTGGGAGGTCCGTACCCCCGGCGGCCCCTCGGCGAGTCGTCTTTTTGCTCCGGCAGGAGGTGCAGGGGTGGCAGTCGCCCGCGAGAGCACGCAGGCCATCGTGAGCCGGTTCCGCCGGCACGACGCCGACACCGGTTCGCCGGAAGTGCAGATCGCCCTGCTCACCGAGCGGATCAACCAGCTCACCGCGCACCTGGCGGTGCACAAGAAGGACCTGCACTCCCGTCGCGGGCTGCTGAAGATGGTCAGCCAGCGGCGCCGGCTGCTGGACTATCTGATGCGCACCGATGTGGAGCGGTACCGGGCCATCGTGGACGCCCTCGGCCTGCGCCGGTGAGGACACAGCCGGTGGGCGCGGGCGGCGGCGGGCGATGGGAGCGGGGCACCCCGCTCCCATCGCCGTGTCTGGCCAGCCGCCCGGACGGCCCGCACCGCCCAAGGGGTTGACGTGAGCACATCACAGGCAGGAGGAGAGCACGGATGATTTCGGACGTGACCCGCGTGTCCGCCCCCGTGGGCGGGCGCGACCTCATCTTCGAAACCGGCTGGCTGGCCCGCCAGGCCGGCGGGGCGGTGGTGGTCCGCAGCGGCGACAGCATGGTGCTGGTCACCGCCACCGCGTCGGCCGAGCCGCGGGAGGGCGTGGACTTCCTTCCGCTCACCTGCGACTTCGAGGAGCGCATGTACGCCGCCGGCAAAATCCCCGGCGGGTTCTTCAAGCGGGAGGGACGACCCGGAGAGCGGGCCGTCCTCTCGGCGCGGCTGATGGACCGCCCCCTGCGGCCGCTGTTTCCCAAGGCGTTCCGCAACGACGTCCAGGTGATCGCCACGGTCCTGTCCACCGACTTCGACAACGACCCGGCGGTGCTGGCGGTCAACGGCGCCTCGGCGGCGTTGTGCATCTCCGACATCCCCTTCCACGGCCCCATCGGCGCCGTGCGGGTGGGCCTGGTGAACGGCGAGCTGGTGATCAATCCCAGCTGGAAGCAGCTGGCGGAGGAGAGCGCCCTGGACCTGGTGGTGGCGGCCAGCGAGGACGCCATCATCATGGTCGAGGCCGGCGCCGACGAGGTGCCCGAAGAGCGGATCCTGGACGCCCTGGACCTCGCCCACCGGGAGATCCGCGCCATCATCGCCGCCCAGCGGGAGCTGGTGGCCCGGGTGGGCAAGCCCAAGATGGCGGTGCCCCAGGAGGTCCCCGACCCCGAGCTGGTGCGGGCGGTGCGGGAGCGGGCGCTGCCCCTGATCCGCGACGCCCTGGTCCAGCCCGAGAAGCTGGCCCGGGAGGACGCCCTGCGCCGGGTCCAGGAGGCGGTGACGCCGCCGCTGCTGGAGCAGTTCCCCGAGCGCGAGGCGGAGATCGCCGGGATCGTCCAGGCGGTCACCAAGGAGGAGGTCCGCCGGATGATCCTGGAGGAGGGACGGCGGCCGGACGGCCGCGGCCTGACCGACATCCGGCCGCTGGTCATCGCCGTGGGCGTGGTGCCCCGGGCGCACGGGTCCGGGCTGTTCCAGCGGGGCCAGACCCAGGTCCTCACGGTGGCCACCCTGGGCACCGGCGAGGACGAGCAGATCATCGACGACATCACGCCGCGCACCGCCAAGCGGTTCATGCACCACTACTCCTTCCCGCCCTACTCGGTGGGGGAGGTGCGGCCCCTGCGCAGCCCCGGCCGCCGGGAGATCGGCCACGGCCTGCTGGCCGAGCGGGCCCTGGAGCGCATGATCCCCGACGAGTCGGTCTTCCCCTACACCATCCGGCTGGTCTCGGAGGTCCTGGAGTCCAACGGGTCCACCTCCATGGCGTCGGTGTGCGGGTCCACCCTGGCCCTGATGGACGCCGGCGTGCCCATCCGGGCGCCGGTGGCCGGCATCGCCATGGGCCTGGTCACCGGGGCCGACGGCCGGGCCGCCGTCCTCACCGACATCCTGGGGCTGGAAGACGCCATGGGCGACATGGACTTCAAGGTGGCCGGCACCCGCCTGGGGGTCACAGCCCTGCAGATGGACATCAAGGTGTCCGGGCTGACCCGGGAGATCCTGGCCCGGGCCCTGGAGCAGGCCCGCCAGGCGCGCCTGCGCATCCTGGACGAGATGGCCAAGGTGATCGCCGAGCCGCGGCCGCAGCTGTCGCCGTATGCGCCGCGGATCATCACCATCGAGATCAGCCCCGACAAGATCCGGGAGGTCATCGGTCCGGGGGGCAAGGTGATCAACAAGATCACCGCCGAGACCGGCGTGAAGATCGACATCGAGCAGGACGGCCGCGTGCTCATCGCCTCCACCGACGAGGCCGCCGCCCGGCGGGCCATCGAGATGATTCAGGCCATCGTCCGGGAGGTCAAGGTGGGGGAGATGTACCTGGGCAAGGTCACCCGGCTGATGAACTTCGGCGCCTTCGTGGAGGTGCTCCCGGGCAAGGAGGGCCTGGTGCACATCTCCGAGCTGTCCGACAGCCGGGTGAGCCGGGTGGAGGACGTGGTCAAAGTCGGCGACGAGCTGCTGGTCAAGGTCAAGGAGATCGACAACCTGGGCCGCATCAACCTCACCCGCCGCGGGGTCAGCTCGCCGGGGGAGGCCGCCCCGGCCGCCGCCGCACCCGCCGGGGCGGGCGCGCGCCCGGAGG
>JBBIUY010000059.1:0-8067 GCA_037440005.1 Armatimonadota bacterium
TTTCCTTGGGGGAGGCTCCCAAGTGCAAACACTACATCCAAACAGGACACACTAGCGGAACTGGTGGTGTCCGCCTGCTTTGCGGTTCTGGTGTTCTCGTCGGCCGCTGGCCATCCGGACCGCGGCCTGGTGTGGTACTATGGCGTCTTGTGTGGCCTGCTGGTCTACCTCGTGGCCTGGGGGGTGCCGGGGGCGCGGTGACGTCCCCGGCGTGCAGGGCGGGACCGTGAGGGAGCGCCGCAGGCCTTCCACCGGCGGACGCTCGGAAGGGCGTGTGCGGGATGCCCGTGTGCGGGCAACGGCACGCCCACCCCTCCGCCCCGGTGCCTGGCACCGCCAGGCTACCCCTGCCCAGAAAACCACGACGGGGGACGCAACGGGAAGTCGCTTCTCCAGGTGACAGAGGCGGGAGGAGTGGGACGTGGAACGGATCAGCTGGAAGGAGTTCGTCAAAGTGGACCTGCGCGCGGGGCGCATCGTCGCCGCCGAGCCCTTCCCGGAGGCGCGCCGGCCGGCGTACAAGCTGCGGGTGGACTTCGGCCCGCAGATCGGGGTCAAGGCGTCCAGCGCCCAGATCACGGCCCTGTACACGCCCCAGGATCTGGTCGGCAGGCTCGTGGTGGGGGTGGTGAACTTTCCGCCCAAGCAGATCGGACCGTTTCTTTCCGAATGTCTGGTGACCGGCTTCCACGACCACCACGGCAACGTCGTCCTGTGCGTGCCGGAGCGGCCCGTCCCCCTGGGGGCCAAGCTCCTGTGACCGGGTACTCGGGGACACCGCTGGTCCGCAAGCTCGGCATCCGGGCAGTCTGTGTGGTGGCCCTGGCAGGCGCTCCTCCCGGCTATCGGGCCCGGCTGGCCCCGCTGCCCGCGGGCGTGCGTATCGTCGGCCGCGCCGGCCGCCGGACCGACCTGGTCCACCTCTTCGTGACGCGGCGGACAGACCCGACGCGGGCGCTGGCGCGCTACCGGCGGATCCTGCCCGCTCACGCGGCGGTGTGGGTCTTTTGGCCCAAGCGGTCGGCGCGGGCGGCCACCGATCTCACCGAGGACGTCATCCGGGAGGTGGCCCTGGGCCTGGGGTATGTGGACGTGAAGGTCTGCGCCGTGGACGCCGTGTGGTCGGGGCTGAAACTGGTGGTGCGCCGCGAAGCGCGCTGACCCGGGCCATCGTGGTTGCTTGCACCGAAGGTTCGGCTCACGAGTTCGCACACTCGGGAGGTAGGGCGCCCGATGCGGGCACGGCCTGCGGGGCGGCCAGCCTGCACCGTATGAGGAGGTTGTCATGCACTCACCGAAGCGTCCGCGGAGGCCCGCCAGGACCACTGCGGACATGAAAAGGGTCGCGGGGTTCACCGCCGAGGAGCGGGAGGCGATGCGGGAGCGCGCCCGGGAGGTGAAGGCGCAAGCGCGTCGCGGCCCCGGGTCGGCCGAGGACGGAGAGCGCGAGGTGCGGGCGAAGATCGCCCAGATGCAGGGCCGGGACCGCGCCCTGGCCGAGCGCCTGCACGCCCTCGTCAGGGCCAGCGCGCCCGCCCTTGTGCCGACGACCTGGTACGGCATGCCCGCGTACGCCCGGGACGGCAAGGTCGTCTGCTACTTCCAGCCGGCGGGGAAGTTCAAGACCCGCTACGCGACGGTGGGCTTCACCGACGCGGCACGCCTGGACGCAGGCTCCTGGTGGCCGGTCGCCTTCGCGCTGACCGAGCTCACCCCGGCCGTCGAAGCCACGATCAGCGCGCTCATCCAGAAGGCCGTGAGCTGACGGCGGGCCCGAGGCAGACGCGTCGGCGACGAGGGAGCAGCCGATGGCGGGAGGGAGGTCGGTGGTGCGCGGCGAGAGCGTGGGGCTGACCCTCCATCAGGTGGCGATTCCGTCCCGCCACCTGGACCGGTCGGTGGCGTTCTACCGCGACACGCTGGGCGCGGGGCTGATCGTTGCATTTCCCCGGCATGGTCTAGCCCTCTTTCGCTGCGCGCCCCCTCTGACCTGAACGGAGGTAGCAGCGTGCGGTCCGGACTGACGCGCTTCGAAGGCGACGCCGGGCACTAGGGCCGTCCCCGAAAAGGACAACGGCAATGCCCGCCCTCCGCCCCGGTGCCTGGCACCAGGGGGGTTCCCCCTCCCATAAGAGAGCACGATCGGTCGCGGCGGGCACGTCCCACGTTGGCGTGAGCCTCGGCCGGGCTACCCCTGGCCCTGCCCGCGGAGGCGGTCCAGCAGGCGCCGGGCCGCTCGCAGGTGCAGCCGCTCGTGCCACAGCAGCCGTCGGGCGGCCTTGCGGGCGGTCCAGGGCTCCGGCCGCGGCGCCCCGTCCCACTCGGCGTACGTGACCGCCCCCCGGTCCGACCGGGCGAGCGCGCGCATCCGCCGCAGCGCGAGGCGGCGCGTCCACCGCAGCATCTCCAGCAGCCCCTCCCGGGTGGTCAGGTCGAAGGTCCACAGAAGGTAGAACAGCTCAGTGACGCCCACGTGCACCAGGTGCTCGCGGACCGACCGGCGCGCTCCCAGCGGCCGGGCGTCCAGGAGATCCTCAGGCAGCTCGCGCACCAGCGCCAGCAGGTCCGCCCGGGAGTAGCCCAACCAGCGCTCGATCCGGTTCCAGGCGGGCACCGTCAGGGGGGCGCGGTCGGGGTCCAGCAGGATCTCGGTGTTGGCGTCGGCGGCCCGGGTGAGAGACTGCTGCTCGGCGGCCACCTCCACCTGAGGGGAGCCGACGGTCATCTTCTCGCCGTGCTCGCGCAGCCAGGCGCGGAACCCGGCGATCTCCTGCTCGAGCCGCCGCACCACCTCCTCCCGGGTGGCCCCGCGCACCGCGCAGCCAGGCAGCTCGTGGACCCACGCCAGGTAGCCCCCGTCCGCTCCTTGCTCCAGCGTCACCAGGTACCTCATTGTCCACCTCGCATCGCGGCGACCACCGCGCCCAGGGCCGTCGCCAGCAGGTTGATGGTATTGTTGGTCGCCCACCGCCCCCGCCCTTCTGCCGTGGCGCCCGGGATGCTGTCGGCGACCGCGCCGGCCACCCCGCGGATCCACGCCGGGGTCCCTTCCGCCGCCCGCTGCCCCATCGTTGACGAGGTCACCGGGGCAGTGCTACGGTAAACGCAAGCATGTACTGCATGCGACGTCTCTTCCAGGTCCGGCCCCGCCACTGCATCTGTCCCCGGCGGGGATGCCGGACGGCGTAACCCCGGCCGGCCTCTCCGCCTTCTCCTGATCTCCCAGATCCATCCAGGGGCGTTCCGCGCGGCCCGATCCTGCCGCGGCAGGAAGTGGCCCCGGGGAGGTGTGTCTATGGAAAAGGTGCCAGCTGCAGGAAATTTCGCCAGGGACCTGCTCCCCGACAATGCCCCCACCGAGGGACTGCGTCATCCCGGGCCTGACTGCTGCGGCGGGAGCAGGCTCTCCCCCGCGGGGCTGGAGCTGCTCTCCCGCCGGAGATTCCTGGCCTGGCTCGGCCGGCTGGGCCTGGCGGCGTTCGCCCTGGCCTCGCCTCTGGGGCGGGTGGCGGCGCAGGTGCGACGGAAGGTGACCCTGGGATTTTGCAGCCAGGTGCTGTGCATCATTCCCTACGAGGTCGCGCGCCACCAGGGGTACTTCGCCGACGAGGGCCTGGACGTGGAGCTGGTGTACTTTCGCGGCGGAACGGCCGCCATGCAGGCGTTGGTCGGCGGCGCCGTGGACTACGCGGCCACCTCCTACGATGTGGCGGTGGCCGCCTTCGGCCGCGGGGCCGGGATCGTGAGTTTCTTCACCACAGGCCGCCTGCCGTTCTTCGCCCTGGCCACCGCGCCCCGCACGGCGGGCGGGATCCGCTCGCTGGCGGACCTGCGGGGCCGCCTCATCGGCATCTCGGCCCTCGGCAACGCCGACCACCAGCTGACCGCCTATCTGCTGAAACGGGCCGGCGTGGACCCGGACGCCGTTCGCTTCGCCGTCCTCGGGCCCAACCTGTTCGAGGCGTTGCGCCTGGGGCAGGTGGATGCCGGCATGGTGCAGGAGCCTGCCGCCACCCTGGTGGAGCGGGCCGGGGGGAAGGTCCTGGTGAACCTGATGGACCCCGAGCAGGCGCGCCGGCACCTGGGGGGTCTGTACGCCCACATGGGCGTGTCGGTGCGGCGGGCGGAGTGGACCTCCCGCCTCCAGGAGATGCGGGCGCTGGCCCGGGCCCTGCGGCGCGCGCTGCGCCTCATCCGCTATGGCACCCCGCGCCTGATCGTGGACAGCCTGCCCGCGGAGCTGATCGCGGGCGGCGACCGGGCGCTGCTGGAACAGATCCTGGCGCGGCGGCGTCGGGTCCTGTACACCGAGGACGGCCGGATCGAGCTGGAGGCCGTGCGCCGTGTGGCCGAGGTCGCGCGTCTGACGGGGGCCATCGCCCAGGACGTGGACGTCGGCCAGCTGGTGACCACGGCCATCCTGGAGGCGCCGTGATCGCCCTGCAGATCCGCGACCTCTGCGTCCGCTACGGCGCCCACCGCATCCTCCAGGGGGTGTCGCTGGAGGTGCCGGCGGGAAGCGTCGTCGGTCTCGTGGGCCCGTCGGGGTGCGGCAAGACCACCCTCCTGCGGGCGATCGCCGGATTGGTACCCCCGGACGCCGGCGAGCTGCGGCTCAATGGGCGTCCGGTCGAGCCGGGAGCCGCCGGGGTGGGCATCCTGTTCCAGGAAGACGCGCTGCTCCCGTGGAGGACGGCCCGGGAGAACGTCGCTCTGGGGTTGCGCATTCGCGGCGTTCGCGCCTCGGTCGCGCTCCAGGAGGCCGACCGCTGGCTGGAGCGGGTCGGGCTGGCCGGGTTTGGCGGGTACTACCCCCACCTGCTGTCGGGGGGTATGAAAAAACGCGTGGCCCTGGCCCAGGTGCTGGCCACGCGTCCGGGCCTGTTGTTGCTGGACGAGCCCTTTGCCAATCTCGACGCCATCGTCCGCCGCCTCCTGCAGGCGGACGTCCTCTCCCTGGTGCGGGAGGCGGGCGTCACCGTGCTCATGGTGACCCACGATCTGGAGGAAGCGGTGCTCCTCTGTGAACGTGTCGCCGTAATGTCCGCAGGCCCATCCGCCCGCATCGCCAGGACGTACCCCGTCCCCTTTCCCTACCCCCGGGACTTGGTCGGCCTGCGGGCGGCACCGGCCTTCGGCCACCTGCTGGGGGAGATCTGGACCGACCTCCGGCGCGAGGTGGCGCGCATGGGATGGGAGGTGCCGGCGTGAGACGCGTCGGCGCCCTCCTGGTCTTCCTGGCGGCCTGGGAGGCGGCCTCGCGGCTGGGCTGGGTGAGCCCCCTGGTGGCGCCGCCTCCCAGCCGTGTGGCGGTGGTGCTGGCGGACCTGTTCGGCAGCGGGCGGATCTGGGCGCACGTCACCGCCACTCTCGTGGAGGCGTTCGCGGGGCTGGTCCTGGGCATCGGGGTGGGGGGCCTGTTGGGCCTGGCGGCTGCCCTCCTGCCTCCGCTGGCGGAGCTGCTGCAGCCGGTGATGGGTCTGCTCAATGCCGTCCCCCGGGTGATCCTGGCGCCGCTGTTTGTGATCTGGCTGGGCATCGGCCTGGCGTCCAAGGTGGCCCTCAGCTTCCTGCTGGTGGCGGTCACGGTTTTCTTCGCGGTGTTCTCGGGCGTCCGGGAGATCGACCGGCGCCTGGTGGACCGGGTCCGCACCCTGGGCGGAGGTCCCGGGCATCTGGTGCGGGAGGTCTACCTGCCGTCGGTGATGGCATGGCTGCTGGGCAGCCTGAAGGTCGCCGTCGGGTTCGCCTTCACCGGCGCCGTGGTGGGGGAGTTTGTGGCCAGCAGCCGAGGGCTGGGGTACCTGCTCTCCTTCGCCCAGAGTACCTACAACGCGGCCCTCACCCTGGCCCTCATCTCGCTGGTCGTGGCGGTGACGCTTACCATCTTCGTGCTGTTTGAGCGTCTGGAGCGGCGCGTCTTCCGGTGGAAGTTCGCGCAGCCGGTGCCGACACCAGGCCGACAGCGCCCGGGCGGCGGGCACCAGGCCGGCGCTGCCGCCCGCGCCCGGAGCAGGGAGTGGTGGGCGGCGCACCCGCCGGGCCACGCGGGCGAGGCGCACACTCCCCGATCGTCATCGGAGGCCTGACGCGGGATCTCACGCCGTCCGCCACGCCCGTTCCGGGTTCTCGCAGGGCAGGCTGCCGACGACGAGGTGGCGTCCTCGCGCGCCTGGACGACGTCACATCCGGCCGGGGATCCCGGCGACCACCGCGCCCAGGGCCGTCGCCAGCAGGTTGATGGTATTGTTGGTCGCCCACCGCCCCCGCCCTTCCGCGGTGGCGCCCAGGAGGCTGTCGGCCACCATGCCGGCCACCCCGCCGACCCATACCCACCCTCCCGGGACGCCCATCCACAGGGAGGCGAGGACCGCAATCACCCCGGCCCCGGCCAGCCCTCCGACCGTCCCCGGGACGCTCACCCCACCGGACCGGCCCGGGGGGACCGGGGCGCCAGTGGTGATCAACCGCGGGCGCGCGCGGCTGCCCATCCCGATCTCCGTCGCCCAGGTGTCGGCGGTGGCCGCTGCCACGGCACCGGCGAAGGCGGCGGCCGTCCAGTCGCCGGTGCCCAGGCCATGGGCCGCCGCCAGTGCCGCAGCCACCGCCCCGTTGGCCAGGACCTGGGCGCCGGTGCGGCCGGTGCGGTGCTCGGGGTGTGGTTTGTCCGCCGCCCGCCACAAAGTCAGTGCACTGCTGGTCGCCGCGAACACCACCAGCAGTCCCGCCCGAGGCCACCCGCCCAGCCCGAAGACCACTGTTCCGACGGCCCACGCGGCGGCGGCTCCTCCCCAGGTGAGGACCCCCACCCGCCGGGCCAGGATCACCACGCCCAGGCTGTAGACCATGCCGTCCACCAGCGGACGGATCATCGGCGCCGCCCCGTCTGCCCTGTCCCCGCATAGGGAGTTCGGGATTGACAACCCCCACCCCCCTTGGTAAGGTTAAGGATGCGACAGGCGGGTTCGCATCCCGCCCGGAACCTTGAAAACTGCATAGCGGTACGGGAGCTGACTGCACACCACCCCAGACGAGCAACTGTCTCCCCGGCGGATCCATTGAGGGTCTGGCGGGGCGTTGTTTCGTATGGGGGGTTGTTGGTCCTCGACGCCTTTGAGGAGGCCAACGGAGAGTTTGATCCTGGCTCAGGACGAACGCTGGCGGCGTGCCTCAAACATGCAAGTCGAGCGGGGGTTGGCCGCGGGGCAACCCGCGGTTTCAGCTCTAGCGGCGAACGGGTGAGTAACACGTGGGTAACCTGCCCCGAAGACGGGGATAACCTCGGGAAACCGGGGCTAATACCCGATGCCCTCCTCCGGGGGCATCCCTGGGGGAGGAAAGGGTTGGGCGCAAGCTCTTCCGCTTCGGGATGGGCCCGCGGCCTATCAGCTGGTTGGTGGGGTAACGGCCCACCAAGGCGATGACGGGTAGCTGGCCTGAGAGGGTGGTCAGCCACACTGGGACTGAGACACGGCCCAGACTCCTACGGGAGGCAGCAGTTGGGAATCTTGGGCAATGGGCGCAAGCCTGACCCAGCGACGCCGCGTGGGGGATGAAGGCCTTCGGGTTGTAAACCCCTGTCAGGAGGGACGAAGCCCGCCCCTCCGGGGCGGGTGACGGTACCTCCAGAGGAAGCCCCGGCTAACTACGTGCCAGCAGCCGCGGTAAGACGTAGGGGGCGAGCGTTGTCCGGATTCACTGGGCGTAAAGCGCGTGTAGGCGGCCTGCTAAGTGGCGTGTGAAAGCCTGCGGCTCAACTGCAGGACGCCGCGCCAAACTGGCGGGCTTGAGGGTGGCAGAGGGTGGTGGAATTCCCGGTGTAGCGGTGAAATGCGTAGATATCGGGAGGAACGCCAGTGGCGAAGGCGGCCACCTGGGCCATCCCTGACGCTGAGACGCGAAAGCTGGGGGAGCGAACGGGATTAGATACCCCGGTAGTCCCAGCCGTAAACGATGCTCACTAGGTGTTGGGGGGTTACTCCCTCAGTGCCGAAGCTAACGCATTAAGTGAGCCGCCTGGGGAGTACGGCCGCAAGGCTAAAACTCAAAGGAATTGACGGGGGCCCG
>JBBIUY010000060.1:0-2994 GCA_037440005.1 Armatimonadota bacterium
GGGCGCTATTCTCCGGCCGCCTGGCGCATGAACCAGATCAGCAGGATCAGCCCCAGAAGGATGTAGGCGATCTCAGGCACGAAGCCGTTGGTCATGGGTGGGCGCTCCTTTTGCCGTACTCACAGGACGGTGGTTCCATAGCCCGGGGACAACTCCTCTTCTGCACGCATACCCGTCCCCGGGGGCGCCAAGACGGCCCGCACGGTCAGCCGACGATCCACAGCGGTTGCGACCACAGACCGCGCCCGCCGGAAGCCGCCTCCACCCGCACGTAGCCCTCCGACCCATCGGGACGGTAGCCGGCGACCGTTCCCTGCGCTTCGGCCAGGAGCCTCCCTCCCCGGCCGACGAACCGGATCCGGGCAGGCTCGTCAACCCGCACGAGGATCTGGCCTGCCGCCACCGTCACCTCGCCCCGCAGCCCCGTGGAGGCGTAGAACGCGCCGGCCAGCAGGGCCGCTCGCAGGGCGGCGGCACTGACCTCCGCCACCTTCACCAGGATCCACCCCCGGTTGAACTGGCCGGCGTAGTGGCAGTCGTCCACCGCCACACCCCACACGGGCGCGTCCGGCCCGCGGGCGGACAGGGCGGCGTCCCACCGCCGGAGGTCTTCGGCCGGCTCGGAGTGGGGGTTCCAGATCTCCAGCAGGCGGTAGCCGCGCAGCGAGGTCACAGCCTCGCGCGGCCACGCGCCGGTCCACAAGTTTCCGGTCCAGGACGGATGGCACAGCGAGACCACGCCCCCGGCCGCCACCGTCCGGTCGATGCGCTCCTGGGCGCTGCCGGCGCGCAGCGGGGCGTCCACGAACAGCCGGCCCATGTGCGGACCCAGGGGCCGCAGCCACCGCGCCACCGTGTCCTCCGTCCCGGGGACGGCCACAAAGTCCGGCCCGTCCAGGTCGTCGCAGCGGGTCACCCGGTTGTGGTCGGTGAGGGCCACGAAGCTGTAGCCGGCGTCCCGGTACATCTGCAGCAGGTCCCGGGGCGCAAACCGGCCGTCCGACGCCGTCGTGTGGCAGTGCAGCTGCGCCCTGCGCAGGACGCCCGGGACGTCGTAGGGAGTGCGAATTCGCACGGCCACGACACACCCCTTTCGAGGGTGCGGGCAAGTCTCCCTGGCGTGATCTGGGCGATCATGCCTGAGGCCACCTAGCACCCCGCGGGGTCACCACCCCCGCAAAAGCGGCCGGATCACTTTCGCGCGAAAGCGCCAGGGCCGGTGCCTCACTTTCGCGCGAAGGCGCCAAACAGCGTCTCACATTCGCGCGAAAGCGAGATGCCAGGTGGCGGGCGCACAGAAGGCCGATGGGCGCCCAGTGCCCTGCCCTACTGTGCGCCCTCTTGGACCGGCATTTCCTCATTGGACCGGCCTTTAAGGAGGCGAGGCCCTCGCCAGGATGTCCGGTGGCAGGGGGACGTTGAGACGGTAGTTGCGGTAGGTGAGCTCGGCGCTGACGGGCAGCAGACCAGGGATAGACGCCAGAGCGAGGTCGGGCAGCAGGTAGCCCTCCACGTCCGCGTACCGGTACCGTACCTGCAGGTGGCCCCAGGGATAGTGCAGCGTCGCCTCCCGGATCAGCCAACGGCGGGCGTCGATGAGGGCCGTGACCGAAGGCGGATTCACCTCGGCGCGCTGCGCCTGCAGCTCGACCACCAGACCCTCCGGGTCGGTCCGGCGGATGGCGGAGGCGCGGTAGTCGGCCAGGACCCGCTGGGGAGAGGAGACCAACTGGAAGGTGTTCCCCAGCGACCGCAGCGCCGCCGGCGCCTCGTGGACGACCACCGTGTAGACTGCCGGCCGCGCCGCGTAGACCGTCGTGCGCAGGACAAACCGGAAGACCCCCAGGACCCGCACGTCGGCATCCTGGTCGACCACCAGCGTCCGCAGGGTCGGGTTCACGCCCTCCAGGCGGCGTACCACCTCTTCCAACGTGGGCACGGGATCCACACCGGTCGCCGCGCCGCTCCCGACGAAGACGGCAATGCAGACGACAACAACCAACCACCACCGGATAACCGGGCGCCACCGGAAGACCCCACGCGCGGGCGGTGGAGAAACCTCCCGCGTCCGACCGACACAGAGGGTCTGACCCCTTTTTCCGGGGGTGAGCAGCCCGGCGTCACGCACACCGGTGACCTCGTCTGAGCGACACACGACCATGGGAGGGGCGTCAGGACATCCCCACAGAAGGGGTCTGACCCCTTTTTCCGTGGGGAACGGGTCTTCGCCGCCGATCCGGCGCAATGTCCTCAGCGGACGCGCCGCCGTTTGCATGTGATCCGTCACGGGGAGTCAACGGAGGCTGCGAAAGCAGGCCGGCCAGTGCGGCGAGAGCGGCGGCCTGAGCGCGGTTGCGGACGCGTAACTTCCGATAGGTCGCCTTCAGGTGGGTCTTGACGGTGGCCTCGGACAAAAACAGCTTCTTCCCGATCTCTCGGTCGCTGAGCCCCGAGGCCACCAGGCGTAAGATCTCGACCTCCCGCTCGGTCAACCCCCGCGCCCGCAAAGACGGAGGTACAGCGCCGTCACCCGCCACCAGCCGCGCCAGCAGGTGACGGGCGATCCGAGGGTTCAGCATCGCCTCACCGCTGGCCACCCGGCGAATGGCGGTGAGCAGGTGCTCGGGTTCGATGTCCTTGAGCACATACCCTACCGCCCCGGCTTCCAACGCCCGCACCGCCTCCTGCAGATCTTCCCGCTGGGTGAGGACGAGGATGCTGACATCCGGGCATCGATCCCGGATGGTCCGGATGGCGTCCAGGCCGTCGCCGTCGGGCATTTGGGGCTCGATGATCACCACGTCCGGCCGCTCGGTGCAGGCCAGGGTGATGGCTTCTCGGGCGGTCGCCGCCTGTCCGACCACCTCCACGTCGGGGGATCGGCGCAGCAACTCGGCTACCGCTGAGCGGATGAGAGGCTGGCTGTCCACGATGAGAAGCCGAATCCCCATCGCCCGCCACTCCGGTTGATGAGCGGGGCCGGCGCGTCCAGCC
>JBBIUY010000060.1:3237-6886 GCA_037440005.1 Armatimonadota bacterium
GCGCCTCCAGGCGCTCCTCCGTCCGCCGCTGCGCCTCCGCCAGCTGGTCCACCCGGACGGTCAGCGCCTCCAGGCGCTCCTCCGTCCGCCGCTGCGCCTCCGCCAGCTGGTCCACCCGCACCGCCAACTGGTCTACTTGGACGGTCAGCGTCTGCAGGTACTTACCAGTCTGCGCCTGGGCTTTCGCCAGCCGAGTCAGCGCCGATTCCAGCCTGTCAACCCGTGACACGCGTGTCATCCGCCGCTTCTCCTTACAGGGCTATCCTAAGCGACGCCTCGCGCAGATGTCCAGGCACGCAGGCCGCTTGCCGCCGGCAGCATCACTTTCGCACAGTGAGTCGGACCAGAAG
This sequence comes from Armatimonadota bacterium, assembly GCA_037440005.1. GTDB lineage: Bacteria > Sysuimicrobiota > Sysuimicrobiia > Sysuimicrobiales > Kaftiobacteriaceae > Calidihabitans. The sequence goes on from JBBIUY010000060.1 coordinate 3,588, forward strand.
ATGCATGCTGTGCTGCGAACGGCTATAATGGATTTTGTCCACGAAGGGCTCAAGCTTTCACCGTGTATCAGACACTCCAACGCAGGGAGGAGAGAACAGGATGCCCAGATTTGAGAAACTTTCCCGCGCAGAAGTGAGACGGCTGCAGGCCCCCGGGGGACGCCCGGAGCTGGCCTCGTATGTGGCCTTCCTGCAAAAGCTGCGGGCGGGAGACTGGGCGCGGGTGGTCATTGCGCCCCGCGAGAGTTTCCGGGCCGTCAAGCGCCGGCTGGGGGCGGCCAGCCGCCTGCTGCGCCGGCAGATTCACTTCGTCGACTCGGGAAAGAAGACCGAGCTGCTCTTCAGCGTGGACCGCAAAGCGCCAGCTCGGGCACGCCGCCGACGCGTGCGGAGGGCGCCGCGGCAGGTCGTCACCGCCACGATCCCCAAGGCCGCTGCGCCCACGAGGCGACGGCGGACTGCAGCGAAGCCCGAGAAGGCGCGCGAGGAGACCGCCGAGTAGCCAGGACTCGTCGTCGCCGTTCTCGCCGGCCCTCTTCTGCCTTCGGGGTCGAGTTCGCACCCGTGCAGGCGTGGGCGCCGACGCCGACAGTGAGGGCCTGAGCCCGATTTCCAGTAACGCGCGTCTGTGCAGCACGGAGGTTTTGTGGCCATTGATTTCCTCTTGTTGGACACGCATTTCGGGGTCTGACCCCAATTTCCGGAGGGACGGGGCCTGGCGAGGATCTCCGCATTTCCGGGCGGGAAGGTGAGCCGCCGCCGCATCACGGTTCCGACTTCATGCGCCATCCCACAGATCACCCCGACGCTCCAGCGCCATCGCGATGGGGCGTCCTCGCGGTGGCCACCTTGCAGCAGGCCGGCCTCACCTTCGTGCGGTTCGGCCTGCCCGCCCTGGCGCCGTTCATCCGCGCGGACCTGCAGCTCTCCCTGGCGCAGACCGGCGTGGTCCTGGGCGCGTTCGACCTGGGCGCGCTGCTGGCCTTCTACGCCACCGGCCACGCCACCGCGCGGGTGGGCGGCCGGTCCGTCATGGCCGCGGGAGCGCTGGCCACGGGAGTCCTGGCCGGTCTGGCGGCGCTCGCGCCGTCCGTCGCCGTCCTCGCCCTGATCCTCGCGGCGGCGGGGGCGGGTTTTCCCTCCAGCCAGGTGGCCGGTAGCCAGACCGTGATGGGGTCCTTTCCGCTGCGCGAACGGGGGCTGGCGATGGGCATCCGACAGGCAGGATTGCCCCTGGGCGGGCTGCTGGCGGCGGCCGTCTTACCGGGGATGGCCGCGCGGTGGGGCTGGCGAGCGGCGATGACGGTGGCCGGGACGGGGTGCGCGCTGGCGGGACTGGCGACCTACGCGGGGCTGGCGCGGGCGGGGGCGGAATCCGCCGAGCAGACGCCGTGGGCCTCGTCGGGGACGTTCTGGACGGCGCCGCGCCAGTTCTTCCGAAACGGCGCTCTCGTCCTCACGACGCTCACGGCGTGCCTGCTCGCGGCCGGGCAGTTTGGTCTGACAGGATACCTGCCACTGTACTTCGTGGACGTCTTTGGCTGGGGCGCCGCCCAGGCCTCCCGGCTGCTCCTGCTGGTCCACGCCGGCGGGACAGCCGGACGACTGGCGTGGGGGTGGCTGTCCGACCGCCGGTTCGGCGCCGACCGGGTGCGGCCTCTCGCCCTGGCGGCGGCGTGCGCGACCGGCGTCGTGGTCACAGTCACCCTCCTACCCGCCTGGACTCCCCTGCCGTCCATCGCCGCAGCGGGAGTCGCGGCCCTGGCGGGATTCACCCTGCTGGGCTGGAACGGCCTGTACGTCACGCTGCTGTCGGAGACCGCCCGCGAAGCCGCGGCGGTGATGCTGGGGGTCAGCCTCACGCTGCTGTACGTGTTCACCACGGTCACCCCGCCGCTGTTTGGGTGGGCGGTCCAGCGCGCGGGCGGCCGCTACGCCGTCGCCTGGCTGGGGGTGGCGGCACTGGAGGCTCTGGCCGTCGTCACGGTGCTGGCGATCCGCCGCTGGGCCCGCACAGCCGAGTTGCGCTCCCCTGCCTGAGGTCAACGGAACTGACCCTCACCCTGGCCCTCTCCCAACGGGAGAGGGAATTCAGGAGAAGGAAGGGGGCGGCAGGAAGAGGATGTCGGTTCGTGGCGGCAACCGCCCTGGTTTACGACCTCCCCCTGGTCACGGCGGATAGGCGTCTGCTGCGCGCCCGGGCCATTCCTACTTTGGCGGGTTAGTCCGCAGAGTGTGAGGCCAGACGCCCCGCGAACCACTCCAGGGTGCGCCGCAGCCCTTCCTCCAGGCTCACCTGCGGCTCCCACCCCACGGCGGCCCGAATCCGCGCGATGTCCGGACACCGGCGGGCGGGGTCGTCCTGGGGCAGCGGCAGATGTACGACGCCGGGATCGCGACCGGCCAGAGAGCGGACGATGTCGGCCACCTCCAGGATGGTCCGCTCGTCGGGGTTGCCGACGTTAAACACCTGTCCGGCCAAGCCGTCGGCGGTGGCCAGCCGGTAGATCCCCTCCACCAGGTCGTCCACGTAGCAAAACGACCGCGTCTGCCTCCCGTCTCCAAAGACCGGCAGCGGCCGGCCTTCCAGCGCGCACGTGATGAAGGTGGGGACCACGCGACCGTCGTCCCGGCGCATCCGCGGGCCGTAGGTGTTGAAGATGCGGGCAATCCGCACGTCCACGCCGTGCACGCGGTGGTAGGCCATCGCCAGCGCCTCGGCGAAGCGCTTGCCCTCGTCGTACACGCTGCGCGGGCCCAGCGGGTTGACGCGACCCCAGTAGGTCTCCGGCTGCGGGTGGACCTCGGGGTCGCCGTACACTTCGGACGTGGACGCCAGCAGGTACCGCGCGCCCCAGCGCCGGGCCACCCCCAGCGTGTGCAAGGTCCCCAGCGACTCGACCTTCATGGTGTGGATCGGGTGGCGCAGGTAGTCCGCCGGGCTGGCGGGGGACGCGAAATGCAGGATCACGCCCACCGGCTCGTCCAGGACCAGGGGCTGCGTTACGTCGTGCCGCACCAGGCGAAACCGCCGCGGATCCAGGTGGGCGACGTTGGCTTCCTCCCCGGTAAGCAGGCTGTCCACGCCCACCACGATCCACCCTTCCGCCACGAACCGCTCGGCCAGGTGGGAGCCCAAAAACCCGGCCGCTCCGGTAATCAGGACCCGGCCCGTTCCCTCACCCGTCATGGGAGACCCCCCGACGGCCGCATGGCGCCTTGGCACGAAGGCAGGCTGCGGCCTGGATCACTTTCGCGCGAAAGCGCCCTGGGCGCCGGATCACTTTCGCGCGAAAGTG
>JBBIUY010000061.1:0-6577 GCA_037440005.1 Armatimonadota bacterium
GCCATGCGCGTGCTCATCACCAACGACGACGGCATCGCCTCGCCGGGGCTGCGGGCGCTGGTGGCGGCCTTCGAGCCGGTGGCGGAGACCTACGTGGTGGCTCCCGACCGGGAGCGCAGCGCCACCGGACACGCCATCACCCTGCACAAGCCCCTGCGGGCCCACCCGGTGACCCTGCCCGGGTCGGCGGCGCAGGCGTGGGCCACCAACGGCACCCCGGCCGACTGCGTAGCCCTGGGGATGCTGGGCCTGCTGCCCGAGCGTCCGGAGATCGTCGTCTCGGGCATCAACGTCGGTCCCAACGTGGCCCGGGACCTGACCTACTCGGGGACCGTCTCCGGGGCGATGGAGGGGGCCATCTTCGGCGTGCCCAGCGTCGCCGTCTCGGTGGGGGCGTTCCGGGACCCCATCTTCACCGTGGCCGCCGCCTTTGCGGTGACGCTGGCCCGGGCCATCCTCCTCCACGGGCTGCCCGAGGACGTCCTGCTCAACGTCAACGTCCCCAACCTGCCCCCCGACCGCATCGCCGGCGTGGCCATCACCCGCCAGAGCCGCCGGCGCTACCTCAGCCGTCTGGACAGGCGGCTGGACCCCCGGGGCCGCACCTACTACTGGCTGACGGGCGAACCCTCCGTCCAGGAGGACGACGAGGGGACGGACACCTGGGCCCTGGCCCGCGGGCAGATCTCGGTGACCCCCATCAGCCTGGACATGACCGACGACCGCGCCGCCGCCGCCCTGCGCCGGTGGAACCTCACCTGGCCGCCCCCCGCCTGACGTCTCCGCAAGGATTTGGCCGCGGGGCGTCGAATGCCGCCCCTGACGTCGCTCGCGCCGTCGCAGCCGTCGTCTTTTTTCATCGGAGCACCGCATGGTCGAATTCGAGGACGTCACCAAGATCTTCCCCGCCGGCCTCGTCGCCCTCCGGGGCGTCTCCTTTCGCATCGACCCGGGCGAGTTCGTGTTCCTGGTGGGGCCCACCGGCGCCGGCAAGTCCACCCTCCTGCGGCTGATCTACCGGGACGAGATTCCCACCGCCGGCCGGGTGAGCGTCCTGGGCCGGGACGTGGGGCGGCTGCGGGGCGGGGCGGTGGCCCTGCTGCGGCGGCGGCTGGGGGTGGTCTTTCAGGACTTCAAGCTGCTGCCCCGCCGGACCGCCCTGGAGAACGTGGCCTTCGCCCTGCAGGTGACCGGCGCGCCCGTGGAGGAGGTCCGCCCCCGGGCCCTGCGGGCCCTGGACCTGGTAGGCGTGGCGCCCCGGGCCCACGCCTACCCCGCGGAGCTGTCGGGGGGCGAGCAGCAGCGGGTGAGCATCGCCCGCGCCATCGTCAACGACCCCCCGCTGCTGCTGGCCGACGAGCCCACCGGCAACCTGGACCCCAGGACGTCGTGGGAGATCATCCGCCTGCTGGCCGAGATCAACCGGCGCGGCACCACGGTGGTGGTCGCCACCCACAACAAGACCATCGTGGACGTCTGCCGTCAGCGGGTGATCGAGCTGGCCGCCGGCCGCGTGGTGCGCGACCAGCGGAGAGGCCTGTACGCCGTGGAGGCGTAGCCGTGGACCGCCGCGTCCGCTCCGACCACCTCCCGGCCCGGCGGGGGATTGCCCGCCCGGGGCGCGCCGCGGGCGGACGGCTCCGCCTGGCGGCCTGGCGGGCGCGCTACGTGGCCGCCGAGGCGGCGGCGGGGTTCCGCCGCAACGGGCTGATGACGGCGGCCGCCGTCACCACCATCGGCGTCGCCCTGCTGGCGGCGGGGGCGGGGGTGCTGGCCGCGGTGAACCTGTCTCACCTGGCGGAGGTGCTGGAGTCCCAGGTGCAGGTGGTCGCCTACCTCCAGGACGGCCTGGACGACGGCCAGATCTCCCGGGTGCGCCAGGCGGTGCAGGACGTGGCCGGGGTGAGGCAGGTCCGGGTCGTCTCCCGCCAGGAGGCCCTGCGCGTCCTGCGCCAGCGGCTGGGGGATTCCCCGGCGTTCGACGACCTGGAGGCCCACAACCCCCTGCCCGACTCCCTGGAGGTGGCGGCTGAGGACCCGCGGCGGGTCCGCCACGTGGCGGCCGCGGTGGCCGCGGTGCCGGGCGTGGCGGAGGTGACCTACGGGGCCCAGGTCACCGACCGGCTGCTGGCTCTGACCGCGGCGGTGCGGGTCGCCGCCGCAGCGGCGACGGCCTGCCTGGCCGCGGTGGCGGCGGTGGTGGTGGCCAACACCATCCGGATGACCGTCCTGGCGCGGCGGCAGGAACTGGACATCATGCTGCTGGTGGGCGCCAGCCGGTGGGCCGTCCAGTGGCCGTTGCTGCTGGAAGGCGTGCTCCAGGGGGCGGCGGCGGCGGCCGCCGCCGTGCTCGTGCTGATGGGCCTGTACGCGGTGGCGGCATCGCGACTGACGGCGGCCCTGCCCTTCCTGCCCGTGGTCCCGCCGTCCCGGGTGGCCGTCCTGCTGGCCGCGACGGTGGGGAGCGTCGGGGTGGGGGTCGGGGCGGCGGGCGCCGTGTTCGCCGTGCGGAGGTTTGTCGCGTCGTGAGGGCGCTGACCGCCGGGATCCTGGCGGTGGCCCTGGCGGCGGCGCCCGCCGACGCGGCTGCCGGCCGTCCGGCCCAGTCCCCCCTGCCGCCGGTCCGGAGGCTGCAGGAGGTCCTGGCCCGCCTCAGCGAGCAGAGGCGGCGGCTGCAGTCCGCCCGGACCCGGGAGCGGCGCCTGCTGCTGGAGCTGGAGGGCATCGACCGGACCCGGGAGCAGGCGGAGGCGCGCCTGCGGGACCTGACCCGGGAGCGGCAGGACACCGAGGCCCGGATGCGCCGGGCGGCGGCCGAACTGGCGGCCACCGAGCGGCGGCTGCAGGACCGCCGCACGCGCCTGGGAGCGCGGCTGCGGGAGATCTACCGGTACGGCCGCTCGGGATACGCCGACGTCCTGCTGGGGGCCGACGACTTCACCGGATTCATCACCCGCTGGCGCCTGGTGACGGCGGTGGTCCGGGCGGACACCGCCGCCCTGGAGGAGTACGCCGCCGACGCGCGCCGCCGCCGGCAGCTCGTGGCGGACCTGGAGCGCGACCGGACCTTCCTGCTGACCCTGACCTCCCAGGTGACGGCCCGGCGGGACGAGCTGGCGGCCCAGGAGCAGGCCAAGCGCACGCTGCTGGAGCGGGTGCAGGCCGAGCGCGCCGCCTACGAGCAGGTCGTCCGGGAACTGGAGCAGGCCTCCCGGGACCTGGAGGCGCTGATCCGCACGGCCCAGGCGCGCGCGGCGTCGCCCCGGGTGGCCGAGGCCCGGGTGCCCTTCGCCTTCTCCTGGCCGGCGCGGGGCGTCTTCACGTCGTGGTTTGGCGTCCGCCGCCACCCGCTCTTTGGAATCCGGCACGTCCACCGGGGCGTGGACATCGCGGCGTCCTACGGAGCCCCCGTCCTGGCCTCGGCGGCGGGGCGGGTGATCTACGCCGGGTGGTTCGGCGGCTACGGCAAGATCGTGGTGCTGGACCACGGGGGAGGCGTCTCCACCTTGTACGGCCACCTCTCGGCCATCCTGGTGCGGTCCGGCGACGTGGTCCGCCGCGGCCAGCTGATCGGACGGGTCGGCAGCACCGGATACTCCACCGGCCCCCACGTGCACTTCGAGATCCGCATCGACGGGGTCCCGGTGGACCCCACCGGCCTGTGAGCGGGCCACCCTCTCTGCCTGCGGGAGGGGCCGGAGGCTGTCCGGGGTCCCGGCGCGCGACTTTTTGGGTAGAATAAGTGGGACTCGGTCTGGACGGAGCGGAACCGACGGGGGCGATGGCGACGATCCGGCAGCGGGCCCTGGTGGTCGGCCTTCTGGTGGCCGCGGTGGTGGCCGCCGCGGCCGCCTGGACCCAGCTGGGCGTGGGCGGCCAGAAGGCGGACCCCGCCGCCGCGGGCGAGGCGCTGCTGGCCGCCGTGGCCCGGGAGGTCCACACCCGGTACATCGACCGCACCGTGGACGATACCCGGCTGTACGCCGGGGCGGAGAAAGCCGTTCTGGAGGTCGTCGGGCCCGCCTGCGCCCGGCGGGTCCATCCCCCCGACACGGTGCCGGCCGGGCGCCAGCGGGTGGTGGCCCTGGTGCGCGACATCCCCCGCCGCTGCCCGGCACCCGCCCCCGACCTGACCCGGGTGTACTTCGCGGCGGCCCGGGGGATGCTGGAGGCGCTGGGAGACCCCTACACCCGGTTTCTGGACCCCCGGGCCTACCAGGAGTTCAAGCAGGACGCCCAGGGGTTTTTCTTCGGCATCGGGATCTTCATCGACATCAAAGACGGCCACCTGATCGTGGTGCAGCCCATTCCGGGCACGCCCGCGGCCAGAGCCGGACTGCGGGCCGGGGACCGGATCGAGGCCATTGACGGCGTGCCCACCCAGGGCATGGCCCTGCAGGAGGCGGTGGTCCGCATCCGCGGCCCCCAGGGGACGGCGGTGCGCCTGGCGCTGCGGCGCGGGGAGCGCCGGTTTGAGGTGACCATCGTCCGGGACCGCATCGAGATCACCGCCGCCGAAGGACCCGAGCAGCTGGACGAGGTCACCCGGGTCCGCCTGCGGCAGCTGGGCATCGGCTACATCCGCCTGGTCACGTTCAACGAGAACACCGAGGCGGCGTTCGCCCGCCTGCTGCGCCAGCTCGAGTCTGCGGGGGTCCGCGGCATCCTCCTGGACCTGCGCAACAACGGCGGCGGCCTGCTGGACATCTCCCTGCAGGTGGCCGACCACTTCGTGCCGGCGGGCCAGCCGCTGGTGCACACCGTGGACCGCAGCGGGCGCCAGCAGACCGAGCGCGCGTCGCGCCGGAGCAAGGTGCGCCTGCCGGTGGTGGTCCTGGTCAACGAGTTCACCGCCAGCGCGTCGGAGATCGTCTCGGGGGCCCTGCAGGACCACCGCATCGCCCCCCTGGTGGGGGTCACCACCTTCGGCAAGGGCGTCATCCAGACCGTGGTGGACCTGCCCCTGGGGTCCGGGGCCGCCATCACCACCGCCAAGTACCTCACCCCCGCCGGGCGGGACATCCACGGCCGCGGCCTGCAGCCCGACGTCCGCGCCGGCGAGACCGAGGACGCCCTGCGCCAGAGGCTGCGGGGTCAGAGCGAGGACGCCGTCGAGCGGGCCCTGCAGGCGATGCAGGCCGAGCAGCTGCAGCAGGCGGTGGACTTGCTGCGCCGCCGCCTCCAGCGTGGCGCGCTGCCCCTCCCCGCGGGGGTCCGGGCGGCCTGATCCCGCAGCGGTGACCCCCCGGCGCGCTGTTCCCTCCCGGCTCGGAGCGGCTCTGGCGGCCGTGATCCTGACCGGCCTGGCGGTGGGCGCCGCGCTGGCTGTCCGGCAGGCCGGCCGACCACCGCAGCCGCCCCAAACCGTCGCCGACCTGGTGGTGGACGACCCCGCCCTGGACCGCGGCGTGCTGGAAGCCCTCCGGCGGGTCGGGTCGGTAGAACCGGCCGGAGAGAGCTCAGGCTCGGGGTGGGCGCAGGGCCGGCGGCTGCGGTGGACCACCCGCGCCCTGGTCCTGCGCACGCGCCTGTCGGTCCCGCAGGTGGCGGTTCGCCTGGCCCCGGCGGCGTCGGCGTCGGGGGCGGTGGTCCGACCCGCCGGAGCCGGCACCCTCCAGGTGGCGGTCAACCGGGACGGGCTGGAGGTGATCACCCACCACGTCCGGGTGCAGCCTCCGCCGGCGACGGGACGGGTGGCCATCATCTTCGACGACGCCGGAGGCAGCCTGGAGCAGCTGGAACCGGTGCTGGCCCTGGGCCGGCCGGTGACCGTGGCGGTGCTGCCGGGCCTGCGGTACACCACGGAGGTGGCGCGCCGGGCCGCCGCGGCGGGGCTGGAGGTCCTGCTGCACCTGCCGGTGGAGCCCGAGGACCCCCACCGCGCCCTGGGGCCCGGCGGGGTGCGGGTGTCGATGGACGATCGGGAGATCGCCCGCGTGGTTGCCGCGGGCCTGGCCCAGGTGCCCGGCGCCGTGGGGGTCAACAACCACATGGGCTCCCGGGGCACCGCCGACCCCCGGGTCGTGCGCGCCATCCTGGGCGTCGTCAAGGCGCGCGGCCTGTTCTTCGTGGACAGCGTGACGTCTCCCCGCTCGGTGGCCGCCCGGGTGGCGAAGGAGATGGGCGTGCCGGTGGCCTCGCGGGCGGTGTTTGTGGACACCACCGACGATCCCGGCGCCATCCGGGCGCAGCTGCGGCGCCTGATGGTCGTCGCCCGAAGCCGGGGAGAGGCGGTAGCCATCGGGCACGTGACCCGCCAGACCGCCCGGGTGCTCCAGCAGATGCTGCCGGAATTCGACCGGGAGGGGATCGTGCTGGTGCCGGCCTCGGCTCTGGTGCGCTGAGCCGGCTCGAGCGCAGGACCTCTGGACCCCGGCGGGGAACCCCTCCGATCGGCGGCACAGGGGAGGAGGGACGTGCATGGCGGCGCAGGCGACGGTGATCACCCCGCGGGAAGATCCCTGGCAGATGGCCCTGCGGCAATTCAACCAGGCGGCGGACCACCTGCCCCTCAAGCGCGGGATCCGGGAGTTCCTCGCCTATCCCAAGCGGGAGCTGACCGTCAACTTCCCGGTCA
>JBBIUY010000062.1:0-6565 GCA_037440005.1 Armatimonadota bacterium
GCGGGCAGAGGAAGATGCGGGTGCTGCTGGCGGTGGGGGTGGGATTTGAACCCACGAGGCGGTGTTACCCGCCTACGCGCTCTCCAGGCGCGCCGGATCAGCCACTCCCGCACCCCACCGGCCGCGCTTCGATGATAGGCAGACCGCTCCAGCCCTGTCAAACAACGCCGTCCGTGATGCACCCGTTACACAGGGCAGGTACAGGTAGGCCATCACGCGGGGCTGCAACCTGACCAGCTCTGTTGAGGAGGGTCCGGATGAGGTGGGTTCGGCGGATGGCTCTCCTGGCCGTGATGGCCGCGCTGCTGCCGGCGGCTGCGCCCGCACAGGCGCAGGCCCGTCGGGTCATCGAGATCCGGATGCGGTCCTACATGTTCGTGCCCAGCATGATCACCGTGACCCAGGGGGATACCGTCGTCCTCGTCCTCATCAACGACGATCCCGACCGGCGCAACCACAGCTTCGCCGCCCGATGGCTGGTGGGCAAGCAGGTGACCGTCCGTGGCGCCATCTTCCGCGAGGGGATTGACGACGACCGCCGCTTCTTCGCCGTGGCTCCCGGGCAGCAGGCCGAGGTCGAGTTTGTCGCCGACCAGGTGGGGTCGTTCCCGTTCGTGTGCGGCGTCTTCGACCACGGCGCGCGGGGTCAGGCGGGCGCCATCAACGTGGTCGCGCGCCGCTAGGAACCTGTTCCGGCGATGCAGTGGAGTGGGTATAACCCGCCCCCACCGTCTGCGGCGGCCGGGGGTTTCGCCCGGCGGCGGAGCCCGTCCCCCCACCGAGCAAGGGCCCCGCGCGGGCAACCCGGCCGCCGCCGTTCAGTAAGCCGGCGGAGCGTAGACGTTGACGGTTACCAGGGGGTGGGGTCCGGTCCCTCGGATCTCGTGGGCTTCTCCGGCCTCGATGAGCAGCAGCGTCCCGGGTTTCAGGCGGACTTTTCGGCCTTCCACGACGGCCAGTCCCGCTCCCGACACCACATACAGCCACTGGTCCTCCCGGAGGTGGCGGTTGTCCGCTCCTCCGGTGGTCTGCCCAGGGCGCAGCACCATGGTCGCCGCCTGCGACCGGACCGTGCCGGCCACGATCCGGAAAAACCCCCGCGGGCGTCCCGCATCCACGACCTTCACGGTGTCACCCCGCCCTCATCAGGACACGCGGAGATCCCTTGTGGGTTCGAGTCCGACCTGCACAAGGCCAGTCGTGTTCGGGGTTCGGGGTCTATGGCGGAGGGGGTGGGACTCGAACCCCCAAGGGTCGCTCGCCCTCGACCTGGCGGTCGGCTCGCTCCTCAGGGGGCGCTGCCCCCTGATCGCTCGCGGCGGAGGCACGGGCCGCGGTCGAGAGGATCTCCTGCGCTCGCTGCCCCCGACGGCGCGGGGGAGCCTCTCCCCCGCACCCCCTCCCCTTGTGGGTTCGAGTCCGACCTGCACAAGGCCAGTCGTGTTCGGGGTTCGGGGTCTATGGCGGAGGGGGTGGGACTCGAACCCACAAGGGGCTTGCGCCCCGCCGGTTTTCGAGACCGGTCCCTTGGCCAGTTCGGGGCACCCCTCCAGCCCACCTGATTATAGAGCAGCCTGAGATCCGGTGCAGGGGAACCCGGGCGTCGCGCGGGGAGTTACTCCCCGCTGTCGGACTGCCGGGTGCCCGGGGAGGTGCCGACGGCCATGGAGAGGTACTCGGCCGCCGCCTCATGGTCGCCCCGTTCCTTCAGGAGCATCCCCAGTTCCCGGGCCGTTTCACCCAGATCGGCGGTCAACCGCAGCCGTCCGAAGAGGTCCACCGCCTGCCGGAGGTGGTCCACGGCCACTTTCCACCTCCGCTGCGCCTTCGCGACCTGTCCCAGGGTGACCAGGCAGCGGGCGCGCTGGGCGGTGTCCTTGTGGGCCTCGGCCAGGGCCAGGGCTTCCCGGGCCTGCCGCTGCGCTTCCGCCACCTTACCCATGCGGACCAGGACCCGCGCCATGTCGTCCAGGACGGCCGCCCGGATGCGGGCGTCTCCCGCCCGTTCCCCCACCGCCAGGGCATGGGTGAGAATCTGGTGGGCGTCGTGGACTTCGCCGACGTCCAGCAGCAGGCGTCCCAGCGTCCGCAGGGCAGACGCCTGGGTGGCGCCGTCCTCGGCGGGGAGCAAGACGTCCCGGGCGGCGCGCAGGGCGGCCGTGGCCTGGGGCTGGCGGCCCGCAGCCAGGTGCAGCCGCGCCAGGGCCAGGTGGGCCCGTCCCACCACCACAGGCAGGTCATGGCGCCGGGCGACCTGGATCACTTCCTCGAAGATCCGCTGGGCGCGCCCGGGGCGGCCCTGGCGGCCGACGATCTCGCCGTAGGCCAGCAGGGCCTCGCACCCTTCCAGCGAGCGCAGCGTCCGCGTGGCCCGGAATCCCGCCAGAGCCTCCTCCAGGTGCTGCCGGGCGGCGGTCTCGTCCCCGCGGTTCTGGCTGAGGGAGGCCAAGCGGCTCAACACCCGTGGTTCGTACGCTCTCAGGCTCCGGCGCCGGATCCAGGTCAGAGCCTCCCGCAGGGTCCTCTCGGCGTCCCTCAAGCGCCCCTGGTGCACGGCCACGTCGGCCCGGGCCAGCAGCAGCTCGGCCTGCAGGTCGGGAGTCTCTCCGGCCAGGACTTCTGCCGCGGCCAGCAGCCGCTCCACCTGGGCCGGCGCCGCAGCCGCGCCCGCCCGGGCCAGGGCCAGCAGGTTGAGGGTGGTCTCCCGGGGAAGCTGCGCGTGGTCCAGGACCAGCAGCGCCAGGGAGGTCTGCAGCCGGTCCGCCAGGGCCACCAGGGTGGAGACCGACGGGTACGTGCGGCCCGACTCCAGCAGGCTGATAAAGCTCTTGGTGAGATTGGGCCGGGCGACGTCGGTCTGGGTCAGGCCGCGGACGCGCCGGGCCAGCCGGATGCGGCCGCCCAGCCTCTTCAACCACTGGGGGGCCCGGGGGCCACGCTGGTCTGTCATGATGAAAAGGCGTTCTGCGTCCGCCCGCTCACCCCTGCCCCCGGGAGTCAAGGTTAAGCAGGTCGCACCTTTTTGTGCCGCTGCGTATGTGAAGTTGTGTAAAGAACAACCCTCCCCCGCTTGACCGGGCGCCGGGGCCGTGCTAGGGTGTGCGCCAAAGGCAGCTCCTTTAAATCCCGTCCGGCGAGGCGGGTAAGGAGGTGGGGACCGATGGGTATTGCGGCGGGCCCGGCGCTACAGCGACCGGGCCTTTCGGTTTCTCCCCGCGGGACGACTCCCGCGGACCCCGTGGCTCTGGTCCTGCTGCGGGCCGATGTGATGCGCGCGGTGCGCGCCTTTCTGGCCTCCGAGGGGTTCGTGGAAGTGGACACCCCGGAGATCACCGCCGGCACCGGGGCCTGCGAGAGCGTGCCGACGGTGTTCGGGCTGGACTTCCTGGGCCGCCGGATGTTCCTGCGCCAGACGGCCCAGCTGGACCTGGAGGTGGCGCTGGTGCGCTGGGGCATCCCCCGGGTGTTCACCGTGGGGAGGTCCTTCCGGGCCGAGCCCCGGGCCGACGGCCGTCACCTGTGCGAGTTCACCCTGGTGGAAGCCGAATCCCGGGACTGGGACCTGCAGGCGCTGATCGCCCACCAGCAGGCCCTGGTGCGGGCGGTCATCACGGCCGTCCGGGAGCATCCGCTGCTGCCGCCGGGGCGCGGCGACGCCCTGGCGGCCGACGCCGACCGGCTGACGGTGATCACCTACGACGACGCGGTGTCCCTGCTGGGCAAGGCGTGGGGGGAGGACCTGATGGCCGCCGACGAGGCGGCGCTGACGGCCCGCTTCGGGATCACCTGGGTCACCCGGTACCCGGCCCCGATCAAGTTCTTCAACATGCACGACACCCGGTCCAACGGCGGCCGCACCGTGGACTGCTGCGACGTGCTGCTGCCCCTGGCCGGGGAGACGTTCGGCTCGTCGGTGCGGGAGCACGACCCGCAGCGACTCCGGGCCAAGCTGTACGGCAGCCAGATGTACGCCCAGCTGGTGGCCGCCGGCGGCCGGCCGGACGTCTTCGAGCCCTACCTGGCCCTGTTCGACGGAGAGCCGGTCCGGCGGGCCGGGTACGGACTGGGGTTCGACCGGCTGATGCAGTACCTGCTGGGAGTCCCCGACGTCCGCACCGCCATCCCCTTCCCGGTGGACGCGACCTACGGGCAGGGCTGACCGGCCGACGCCGCAGGGGCCGGCGCCCGACAGGCGCCGGCCCCTGTCTTCTCCCCGGCGACGACGCGCCTTGGGAGTGGAACCGAGGCGTCGTGTGGAGAATCCACTCTGGGGGTGAATCTGTCCGCATTCCCAGGGCGGCCTTGTCTGGGCCCCGTCAGGTGGCGACGGGATTGCCCGTGACCCGGCAGGGCGGGGCCGCGCGAGCGCATCGGGAGGCCAGCCTGGGGGTCGCGAGGAGTCCGTTTCCGTGGTCCGGTCCCGGACGCGTCTTCTGATGGCGGCCCGCCTGGTGATCGGGGCGGCGTTTCTCGACCTGTTCATGCAGTTCCCGACCGTCGCCCCCTACGCCGCGGCGGCAGGAGCCCCGGCCACCCTGGTGGGCGTGATCGTGGCCGCGTACTCGGCTGCCAACCTGGTGGGCAACGTGGTCGGAGGAGCCCTGCTGGACCGGTGGGGCCGCCGGCAGGGACTGCTGGCGGCTCTGGCGGTCACCGCCGCGGCGGCGGCAGCCTACACCCTCGCCTCCCGGCCCGCGCACCTGCTGGTCGTGCGGGCGGCCCACGGATTCGCCGCGGCGGTGGTGACCGTGGCAGCCTTTACGATCATGGGAGACGCGTCGGATCCGGGCCGCCGTGCCTGGGTGATGGGGCAGGGCGGAGCGCTCATCGGCAGCGCGGCGGTCGTCGGCCCCCCGGCGGCGGGGCTGCTCCTGGACAGGGCGGGGTTCGACGCGGTTTTCCTCACCATCGCCGGCCTGACGGCGCTGGCCTTCGTCGCCGCCTGGCGGTGGACATCCGAGCCTCCGGGAAGCCGCGGGGCCGCTGGGACGGATCCGCCGTGGCGTGTGCGTCTCACCCGGGCGGCGGGCGCGGCGTATGCGGCCGTCTTCGCCTACGCCGTGGGCCTGGGGACGGTGGTGACCCATCTGGCGCTCTACCTGCGCGCTGCGGGGTACGCAAGCGCGGTGACCGGGATGGCGTTCGGGGCCTTTGCCCTGGTGGCCGTGGGGGTGATGCTCAGTCCGCTCACGCGGGCCAGTGACGCGCGGGGCCGCCGGACGCCGCTGGGGATGGGGCTGGCGGTGGTCGCGGCGGGCCTGGTGGTCATGAGCGGAGGGCCCCGCGCCGCCCTGGCGGGCATGGCCGTGTTTGGATTCGAGTTCGGCCTGATCTTTCCGTCGGCGGCGGCCCTGGTCGCCGAATCGGTCGGTCCCGGAGAGCGGGGCCGGGCGTTCGGGGTGTTCTACGCCCTGTGGTCTCTGGGGGTCATCTCGGGCGCGGGAGTCGCCGGCGGTGTCGCCCGGTGGCAGGGGACGGTCACGGGAACGGCGTTTGCGGCGGCCGCCGGAGCGGCTGTCCTGGCCCTGCCGGCGGTTCTGCTGCTCCTCCGTCGGAACGCGGGCGCCCGGGCGGTGACGTCTCCGGAGGTCGGCTCACCCGGTGAGCCGTGACGTGACCGGCCTGGTTTCCCTGCTGGAACGAGCCGCCCGCGAGGTGCCCGGGGCTGGGGCCCTTCTGGCGCGGCTGCGCAGACGCCGGCGCGACCCCTTGCTGAAGCTGTTGGCGGGCGTGGTCCTGTCCCACCAGACGACCGCCCGCCAGTCCCGCCGGGCGACGGCCAGGCTGTGGCGGCGATACCGCAGTCTCGACCGTCTGGCCCGTGCTCGCCCCGCCGAGATCTACGCGCTGATCGGTACTGTGGGCCTGGGTCGGATCAAGGCCGGCCGCCTGGTGGCCCTGGCGCGGGCGGTCGAGGATCGGTGGGGCACCGTCCGCGCTCTCGGCCAGTACCTGCGGACGGCCCCGCTGCAGGACGCCTGGCGGGCGCTGCTACAGTTGCCGGGGATCGGCCCGAAGTCGGCTGCGGTGGTGCTGCTGTTTCGGTTTGGCCGACCGGCGTTTCCCGTGGACACCAACATCCTGCGAGTGGCCCGGGAACTGGGCTGGGTCCGCCCGGATGCGGGCCCGGAGGAGGTGCGGGCGGTTGTGGAGGGGGCCCTGGGGCCTGACCCCGCGTTGCTGCTGAAAGCCCACGCCTACCTGCTGGCCCTGGGCCGGGCGACCCAGCGCGGGCGGAGGCGGGACCTGCTGGCCCGGCTGCGCGAGGAAGCTCCGGGCCCCGGCCAGATTGCTGTCATCGCGCCGGGGAAGGATGAAGAGCTGCGGCTGTCGCTGAAGGCCGGGTCCTACGTGATGTTGTGCAGCCTGCCGGGCCACAGGGAGGCCGGGATGGCCGGGGTCCTGAGGGTCGGTCCGTAGCGGCATCGGGGTTGCTAGGAAAACGGACAGGGGCAGGCGAAGGCTGTTTCACCGGGTAATTGACCGGCAGTTACTATCAAGCCCACAGGAGCGGTAGATGTTTCGGGTGGAGAGCGTGGCCATCTCTCTCTCTCTCTCTCTCTCT
>JBBIUY010000063.1:0-6144 GCA_037440005.1 Armatimonadota bacterium
ATCCTAGGGCAGGCCGCCGCCCAGGACCCGCATCTTCTCCTCCGCCCGCTCCCGGGCGGCCCGCTGGGCCGCGGTGACGGCGGCCACGACCAGGTCGGCCAGCATCTGGACGTCGGCCGGGTCCACCACCGACGGGTCGATGGTCAGGTCCACCAGGTCCCCGTGGCCGTTGACCACCGCCCGGACCACGCCGCCCCCGGCGGCGGCCTCCACCCGCTCCCGGCGCAGGTCGTCCTGCAGCCGCGCCATGTCCTGCTGCAGCCGCTGCATCTGCTTCATCAGCCGGCCCACGTCCCGCACGGGTGTCACCCTCCGCGCATCCGGGATACCGCCGCCTGCCGGGCGACGTCAGTCCAGGGGCCTGACCTCCAGGATCTGGGCTCCGAACAGCTCGGCCGCCCGGGCCACCACCGGGTCCGCCGGCGGCGGTGCGGGGGCGGGCTCGGGCGGGGCGTCGATGATGGTGCACTGCAATCGCAGCCGGCGCTGCAGCACCCGCTCGATGGCCCCTTCCACGACGGCGCGGTTCTCGGGGCGGTGCAGGTTGTCCACGTGGAAGTTGTAGCCGGCGCGCAGTCCCACCAGCAGGGTCGTCCCCTCCACCCGCAGCGGGATCCCTTCGATGAGCAGGGCGTGGCAGAACATCTTGGTGCGCTTGACCTCTTCCAGGATCCGGCCCCACAGCCGGCGGACCTCTTCCAGGCCGACCTCGGGCGGATCGGCCGGCGCGGGGGCGGGAGCGGCGGCGCGCTCCCGGGCGGGCGGAGCCGACGGCTGGGCCACAGCCCGGGGAGGGTCTACCGGAGCCGGAGCCGGGCCCGGCGGAGCGGGCGCGCCCGCCACCTTCTGCTCCAGGGCGCGGACCCGCGCCCGCAACCCTTCCAGGGTCGGGTCCATCTCGGGCCGGCACAGCCGGATGAGGGCGATCTCCAGCAGCAGCCGCGGCTGCGGGTGCCAGCGGGCCTCGGCGTCGGTGGCGGCCAGGACCGACAGCGCCCGCAGGATGTCCTCCACCGACGTCCGGCCCGCCTGGGCGGCCAGGGCCTCCAGCCGGGCCTCGGTGGTGTCCAGCAGGTCGGCGTCCCGGGACCCGGTGGCCACCACCAGCAGGTCGCGGAAGTGGTCCAGCAGCGCGCGCAGGAGCTGGCGGGCGTCCCGGCCCTCGGAGATGGCCTGGTGGACCAGCGTCAGGCAGTCGGTGGTGTTGCGGGCGATGGCCGCCTCGGCCAGCCGCAGGGCCGTCTCCTCCTCCACCAGGCCCAGGACCGCCACCACGTCGGAGGCGGTGATGGGTCCCTGGGCGAAGGCGGCCAGCTGGTCCAGCATGGACTCGGCGTCGCGCACCGAGCCGTCGGCGCTGGAGGCGATCAGGGTCAGCGCCCGGTCCTCCACGGCGAACCCTTCCACCTGGGCGATGTGACGCAGCCGGGCCACGATCTGCCGGGTGCTGACCCGACGGAAGTCAAAGCGCTGGCACCGGGAGAGGATCGTGGGGGGCAGCCGGTGCGGTTCGGTGGTGACCAGGATCAGCACGGCGTGGGCGGGCGGTTCTTCCAGGGTCTTCAGCAGGGCGTTGGCGGCTTCGGGGGTGAGCATGTGCGCCTCGTCGATGATGTAGACCTTGTACCGCCCCTCGGCGGGTGCCAGGCGGATGCGGTCCCGCAGCTCCCGGACCTCCTCGATGCCGCGGTTGCTGGCCGCGTCGATCTCGATCACGTCCACCGCATACCCCCCGCCGATGGCCTCGCACTGGGCGCAGGCGTTGCAGGGGGTTGCCGTGGGCCCCTGGGCGCAGTTGAGGGCCTTGGCCAGGATGCGGGCGGTGGTGGTCTTGCCGGTGCCCCGGTGGCCGGCGAACAGGTAGGCGTGGACCACCCGCTGGGTGCGGATGGCGTTCTGCAGGGTCCGCGTCACCCGTTCCTGGCCGATGATCTCCTCGAAGGTCCGGGGACGCCACTTCCGGTAGAAGGAGACGTGGGACATGGACACCCTCGACGACAGGAGCTCCAGGCAGCATTTCGCCGGTCGGCAGGCATCTCCTGTGGCGTGACGAAATCCTCCGCGCCATGACCGCGCACCTCGATGCGGGACAGGTGCTGCCTTTTGGCCTGGCCGCGTTCGTCCTGGTGTCGGCGCTGGCGGCGGCGTGGGTGTGGTGGGATGGACAGGCGCGGTTTCCCCGGCCCGGCGCCGAGCTGTGGGTGTGGGCCGCGGGCACCCTGGTGGCCCTGCCGGTCTTTCTCCCCCTCTACCTGCTGGGCGCCCGCCCGGTCGGACGGATCGCCCGCTGCCCCGCGTGCGGGCGCCCGACCCTCAGCCACCGCGCCGCCTGCCTGCACTGCGCCCACCCCCTGGCGTTCGACGCCCTTCCCGACCGCTGGGGCCTGGGCGAAGCGGTGGGCGTCGCCGTGGTGTTCATGGTGACGCTGCCGGTGGTGGTCCAGACGCTGGGGCTGGAGGTGACGTCGGACCTGGGACAGCTGTCCGCGGTAGCGGTGGTCCAGAACGCCCTGTTCGTGGCCCTGGCCCTGTACGTGGTGCGCGGGAGGTACCGCCTGCGTCCCGCCGCCATCGGCCTCAGCCTAAAGAGGTGGCCCCTGGCGCTGGCGGCGGGCATGGCTGTGGGCGCGGCCACCATCCCCCTCAGCGTGGGCGCCGAGCGTCTGGCGGTGCGGGCCCTCGGGTGGCTGGTGGGCCTCCAGCGCGCCGAGGCGATGGCGGAGGCCGAGCACGCCCGGGACGTGCTGGCGGGCATCCTCCGGGGGCCGCTCACCGGCGCGGAGCTGGCGTGGGTGGTGGTCCTGGTCTGCGTCCTGGTGCCGGTGGGGGAGGAGGTGTTCTTCCGGGGGCTGATCTACGGCGCGCTGCGCTCGTGGAGTCCGGCGGGGGCGACGGCGGTCTCGGCCCTGTACTTCGCGGGCGTTCACCAGCAGGTGGTCCACTTTTTGCCCATCCTCCTGCTGGGCGTGGTGCTGGCGGTGCTGTACGAGCGCACCGGCTCGCTGGTGGCGCCCGTGGTGGTACACGGCATCAACAACCTGGTGGCGGTCCTGGCCATCCTGAACAACTGGAACCTGTAGGAGGCCTTCGGCGGCGGGGTGTACAATGGACGTGGCCGTGCTAGGCGGGGAGCTAGCGGTTCCCTGTACCCGCAATCCGCTATAGCGGGGCTGAACTCCCGTCCGAGGCGCCGCCGCTCAGGGTCCGGCCGGGACACGTGGCGACGAGGGCTGGGTCCTGCGCGCCGGGAACTGACCAACCCCGCCAGGTCCGGAAGGAAGCAACGGTACGTCAGACCTCCCGGGTGCCGCAGGGCAGCCTGGCCGGAGCCGGCGGTTCCGATCCCGCCTGGGCGGAGGGTGTCGACGACGGGTGCACGGCCGATCCTAAAAAGGGAAAAGGGAAGAGGGCGGGGTCAGGGGCGGGTGGTGAGGAGGCGGACGCGCGCCGGCGGCCAGTAGATCAGTAGGGCCTGTCCCACGATGAGTTCGGTCCGCAGGGGCCCGAAGGCCCGGCTGTCTTCGCTGTTGTTGCGGTTGTCGCCCAGGACGAACACCGCGTCCTGAGGAACCGTCACCGGTCCGAAGCTGCCCTGGGGGGTGCCGTTGAGGTACGGCTCGGCCACCGGCGTCCCGTTGACGAGCAGTCGGCCGTCGCGGATCTCCACCCTGTCCCCGGGGAGCGCCACGATCCGCTTGATGTAGTTCCGCTGGGGGTTGAGAGGATACCGCAGGACGACCACATCGCCCCGGCGGGGCCCGCGCAGGCGGTAGGACAGCTTGTCCACCAGCACGCGGTCGTGAGGCAGCAGGGTGGGTTCCATGGAGTACTGTTCCACCTGGAACGCCTGGGCCACCGAGACCATGATCACCTGAGCCAGGACGAAGGCGACGACCACCGTTCGGGCGAACTCCCAGGCGCTCTTGCGGAACCCCCGCCACCTGTCCCCGCCGACCATGGCGCCCTCTAGCATACCGCGGGCCGGCCGCGCCCTCCAGCCCTCGCAGGCGGCGACGGCGCGTCCGGCCGCGCGCCCTCCGGCGGCCGGGCCATTGCCCTTCCGCACGACGTTGGGGGTTTGACCCCACATTCCGGAATCCGCGGGTTCGCTCCCATCACACGACATTGGGGCTCTGACCCCAAAATCCGGCCACGCGCCCCAGGCCGCCGGATCATTCTCTTTCCGCACAACATCGGCGGTGTGACCCGAAAATCCGCCGGTGAACATGCTCCGCCGGCTGGCGCAGCAGCGCAACGGCCGGACGCACCTCGGCGGATCGCGGCCCCAGCGCGGAGCCGCGCAGGGATGGTATCATGAGTCCGTGGGACTGTTTCGTGTTGCTGGCCGTCTCACCGGGCCGACGGGCATCGTAGAAGAGACGGATCTGCTGGTCGACACCGGCGCCACGTTACTGGTGGTCCCGCGCGACCTCGCGGACCGGCTGGCGTTGCGTCCCACCCGGCAGCACCCGGTGGTGCTGGCCGGCGGTCGGCGTGAGGTCTGGCCCGTGGCAGAGGTGCGGCTGACGCTGAACGGGCAGGAGGTCACGACCCCGTGCTTCATCGCCCCCAGCGGTCCGCCACTGCTCGGTGCCGTCGCTCTGGAGAGTCTGTTCCTCGCTGTCGATCCGGTGGCGAAGCGCTTGGTACCCGTCGAAGGGTTTGTCGGCGCGTAGGTCAAGTTCCCGCCAGCACCATACCCACGACGCCGTTGAGAGTCTGACCCGAAAATCCGCAACATTGAGGGTCTGACCCCACATTCCGGAATCCGCGGGTTCGTTCCCGTCACACGACATCGGGGCTCTGACCCCAAAATCCGTCTCAGTGCAAGCCGGGTGACCTCCGCGGGGTGCGCGGGGTGTGACCTGTCTCACCGAGCTGGTGTGACGCGCGGCATCGTCGGGTGCGGTCTCCCCCGGTACAGTCGTGGTGCAGTCCATCACGGGCTGTGGGGGGGACCGGCATGCACGGACCGTATGGCCTGAACAACATCGCGGAGCAGCGGCAGAGGGAAGCGCAGGCGTCGGCCCTCAGCCACCGGCTTGCACTGGTGGCGGAAGCCGCCCGGGGTCCGGCGTTGGCCCGGGATCGCGGCAGGCTGCGCAGGGCGACCGAGCGGCGGCGGTGGCGGTGCGGTGGGCTGTGCGCGTCGTTCTGGGATAGCGGTTGGGGGGGGCGCCGATGGGTCTGTGGGAGAGGCGGTGCGAAGAACTGACCGCCGCGGCCGCCGGGCTGCGCCGGCTGCCCGAACTCGCCGTCGAGGCAGATCGGATCAACCGGGACCTGCGCGCCGACGCATCAAGCGCAGACGGCCCTGGCGCGCGGGCGGCGGTGGTCAGGGAAGAGTCCGCTGGCGCAGGCGCACCGGGTCCAGCAGCACGATCTTTCGCCCCCGCAGGTCCACCAGGCCCTGGGCGCGGAACGAGCTGAGGGCGCGATTGATCCGTTCCCGGGTGGCGCCCACCATGGTGGCCAGGTCGGACTGGGTCAGATCGAGATCGATCTCCACACCGTCCCGGCGCACCCCGTAGCGGTCCGCCATCTCCAGCAGCACGCGAGCCAGCCGGGCGCGGATGTCCAGGAAGGCGAGGCTCTCGGCGTACTCGGTGGCGTGGCGCAGGCGGCTGCTGAGCAGCTCGACCAGAGCGGCGGCCAGGGCGGGGGTCGCCTGCAGGTGCCCGGCGAACTCGTCCCGGCCGAGGGTGAAGACCACCGTGTCCTCCAGCGCTTCCGCGCTGGCGGACCGGGGACGGCCGTCCAGCACGGCCAGCTCCCCGAATACGTCACCGGGACCGGCGATGTCCACGGTGAGCTCTTCCCCGCCCGGCGCCGGGAGGAAGATCCGGACGCGGCCGCTCTCCACGATGTACAGGGCGTCGCCGGCCTGGTCTTTGTGGAACAGGATGGTCCCCTTAGAGTACGTCCGGCGCCGCATCTGCCGGGCGAGCCCGTCCAGCAGCTCATCGCCGAGGGACGAGAACAGTCCCACCCGTTTGAGCAGGTGCAGATGAGCGGGCATCGCGGATGGCCTTCGGGACGGCTGGTCGAACTCCTTCGGTGGGTCCCCCGCACCCCCCTCCGCCTCGTGGGTTGCGGAGCGCGGGCAGAGGAAGATGCGGGTGCTGCTGGCGGTGGGGGTGGGAT
>JBBIUY010000064.1:0-6135 GCA_037440005.1 Armatimonadota bacterium
GGGGGGGGCGCGGGGTCCCCCGCGCCCGCCGCGCTCACTCGACGATCAGCTGGTCCCGCAGGGCCCGCTGCATCTCCGCGGCCACCACGTCCACCGCCTGCTCCGGGGTCACCTGACCGGACTCCACCGCCGACACGCCCCGGAACATGGCGTCCTGCCAGCGGGGCAGGTCGGGGTGGGGAGGCTGGAAGGACGTGTAGGCGAGCAGGTAGCTCACCTCCCGCAGGAAGCGGTCGTTGATCAGCCGGGCCGTGGTCTTCAGCACGGGCAGGTGGGCGCTGCCCACGGCGTGCTTGGCGTCCAGGTCCGGCACCGTGGTGTAGGCCAGCAGGCGCACGGCCAGCGCCTTGTTCTTGGAGGCGGCCGAGATCATGTAGGCCTGGGGCTGGGAGAGGGTGATGGGCCGGCCGCCCCGGCGCCAGGTGGGGTGCGGGGCGAAGCCGAAGTTGGCGAACAGCCACTCCTGGCCGCCCTTGCGGGTCACCCACTGCTGCTCCCACTCGGCCCAGTTCCACGTCCCGCCCGAGAAGAACAGGACCTTGCCGTCGGTCACGGTCTGGTGGAACCGGTTCCAGTCGCCGTCCAGCCGGTTGCGCTCCAGCACGCCCGCGTCCACGGCCGTGCGCAGCCAGCGGAAGTAGCGCAGGGCCGCCTCCCGGGTGAAGACCAGCTTGCCGCTGGCGGCGTCGAAGTCCCGCCCCCCGAAAGACCGGTACCACTGCAGGAAGTCCGGGCCCGGGCGCGGCCGGTGGTAGTAGCCCTTGCCCGATTCCACCACTTTCTTCTGCACGGCCTCCCGGGCGGTGGCCAGCACGTCCTCCCAGGTGAACTCGCCCCGGGTGATGCGCTCGGGCAGCGCGGCGATCTGCTGGTCGGTCCACCCCAGCTGCCGCAGCAGCGTCTTGTTGAAGTACAGGGGGCGCGCCTCGGTGTCCTGGGGGATGCCGTAGATTTTGCCGCGGTAGCGCACCGCGTCCCACAGGGACTCCACCACGTCGGCGAACTGCCGGTAGCGGGGGATCTGGTCGTCCAGGGCGATGATGTAGCCGGCCGCCGCCCAGGTGGTGGTCAGCGGGTGCGAGGCCTGCACGATGTCGGGGGGATTGCCTCCCTGGAAGGCCAGCAGCACCCGCCGCAGGAACGGATCCCAGTCGGTGGTGTCAAAGAACCCCTCCACCTTGACCTGCACGCCCGCGCCCTCCCGCCGCAGGTCGGCGTTGAGCCGCTCGGCCGCCGCCTGCAGGTTGGAGAAGCGGGTCAGCGACGGGTTGTCCGGCCCGATGGTCCAGGCGGTCAGCGTCACCACCTGCTGTCCGTAGGCCGGGTTGAGGGCCAGCAGCAGCGCCACCAGCAGCCCGGCCACCGCCGTCCGTCGTCTCGCCTCCACCGTCCTCACCTCCCCCGGTGATCTTCTCGCTCCCCCCGCGGGGGGTCCTCGCCCGGCCCCCAGCCCCGGGCGAACCCCCAGGCCTCGATCCAGCCCAGGGTCTCCTCGGTGGTCCGGCTGGGCCGGTACTCCAGTCCGACAAAACCTGCGTATCCCATCGCGTCCAGCTGGCGGAGCACGTAGGGGTAGTGGATCTCGCCGGTGCCGGGCTCGTGGCGGTCGGGGGCGTCGGCCACCTGCACGTGGCCGATGCGCTCGCGCAGCCGGCGCAGGGTGTGGACCAGATTCCCCTCCATGCGCTGCATGTGGTAGACGTCGTACTGCAGCGCCGCGTTGGGCGCGCCCACCTCGTCCAGCAGGCGGACGGCCTGGGCCGAGGTGGACAGGAAGAAGTCGGGGATGTCGTAGGTGTTGATGGGCTCCACCAGCAGCGTGATGCCATACGGGGCCAGCCGCCCGGCGGCGTGGCGCAGGTTGTCCACCAGGCAGCGCCACTGCTCCTCGGCGGGGACGTCGGCCAGCCGTCGGCCCACCAGGCAGTTCAGGCGCCGGCAGCCGAAGCGGCGCGCCAGGTCCACCGCCTGCTCCACCCCCTCCTGGAACTCGGCGCGCCGGGCGGGGTCGACGGCGATCCCCCGGTCGCCCCGGGCCCAGTCGCCGGCCGGCAGGTTGAACAGGACCTGCTCCAGACGCAGTTCCCGCAGGGCCCGGGCAATGCCGTCGGTGTCCTCCTGGTAGGGAAACATGTACTCCACCGCCCGGAATCCCGCCCGGGCGGCGGCCTCAAAGCGCTCCAGAAACGGGCGCTCGGTGAACAGCATGGTCAGGTTGGCGGAAAAGCGCAACACGTTCGGTTCCTCCTCGGTCCGCCGCCCCGCCGGCCTGCAACGGGCGGCCGTCGTCAGCCCCCCGGCGTCGGTGCGGGCACGGCGCCCGGCGCGGACGCCGCCGCCAGATGGGCGAAGCGGTCCATCTGGCGGCCCCAGACCTCGCGCAGCCGGGCCAGGGCCTGCTCCACCGGGGCGCCCTGGTGGACCACCGCCCACAGGGCCTCGGCGGCGGCGTAGGGATCCTCCGGACCCGGGAAGGTGAGGCTGCGGCCCACCAGAGCCCCCCGCACCGAGGGGCCCGCCCGCATCGCCTCGGCCACTTCGGCCAGCAGCGGACCGGGCGCCCCGCGGGTTTCCCCTCCCAGCAGCAGCAGGGGGCAGGTGGTGGCCTGGGCCACCCGCTCGAACTGCGGGCAGAACGGGACCTTCAGCCACGTCAGGGCCGACGACGCGCCCAGCCCCGAGGCGATGTTGACCACCGCCACCATCGCCTCCGGCGTCCGCACCACGCGGTAGCCCGCGCGGGTGCGGGCCACCATCATCGCCTCCACGAACACCGGGATCCCCAGCCGGTGGCAGGCGGTCACCGCCTGGGCGCAGGCCTCCAGGGTGCGCAGCGTGGCCGGATCGGAGAGGTCCACCCGCACCATGACCTTGGCCCCGTCCAATCCCAGCGCCGCGATGCGCTCGGGCGTCAACGCGGTCATGCGGTCGTCCAGCTCGAAGGCGCTGCCGTGCAGCCCGCCCCGGTTCATGCAGCCCACCAGCACCTTGTGGTCCAGAAAGCCCGGACCGCCGCCCTCTCTGTCCAGGCGGTGCAGGATCAGGAGCTCCTCCAGGATGTCCGCGGTGGCCATCACCCCGTCCACCTGGCTGATCAGGACCCGGAGGATGCGGGCCAGCAGGGCGCGGCGGTTTCCCATGGCCAGCGGGTCCGCCCCGGCCCGCACGACCCCGCGGGCCGGGTGGTCGGCGGCCAGGATGACCAGCCGCCCGTCGGGGGCCAGCTGCGCCCGCCGGCGCCGGGCGGCGGCTTCCTCCTCGATGACGCGCGGACGGTGGATCCGGACGTCGGTGATGCGGTCGCAGGCCACCTGCGGGAGAAACGCCTCCGGCCTGAACGCCGCCCGGACGGCCATCAGCGCACCCCGCTCCTCGCAACAGAGGGGGTCTGACCCCAATTTCCGGGGAGAGATATCCTGTGAGGGTGAACATTCATCCACAGACGGCGTCTGACCCCACAATCCGCTCGCGCGTGCCGCGGCGTGTTCACCGTTCTCCCTCCCCCGCCAGCAGATACACCCCCGCCGGCTGCGGCCGCAGCACCACGGGGGTCCCCGGCGGCAGCAGCCCGCGCTCGCTCAGAGGCTCCACCGCCGTCACCTCGCCCAGGGGCGTGTCGATCAGGTACTCCAGGGTCATCCCCATAAAGAACCCCGCGCGCACCCGGCCGGGCAGCCCCTCGCCGTCGGTGGCGACGGCGACCGCCTCCGGCCGGACCATCACCGTCACCGGTCCCGCAGCCATCCCCTCCTGGCGCAGGGGGAAGGTGTACGGCCCCAGGGTCACGCGCCCGCCGTCGTACCGGCCGGGCAGGAGGTTGGCCTCGCCGATGAAGTCGGCCACGAACCGGCTCGCCGGCCGCCGGTACAATTCCTCGGGGGTGCCCACCTGCTCCACCATACCCTGGTTCATCACCACCACCACGTCCGAGAGGGCCAGGGCCTCGGCCTGGTCGTGGGTCACGTAGATGGTGGTGATGCCCAGCCGCCGCTGCAGGTCCCGGATCTCCGCCCGCACCCGCTTGCGCAGCTTGGCGTCCAGGTTGGACAGCGGCTCGTCGAACAGCAGGACGCGGGGCTGCATCACCAGAGCCCGCGCCACCGCCACCCGCTGCTGCTGCCCGCCGGACAGCTGGGCGGGATAGCGGTCCTCCAGCCCCGGCAGGCCGACCAGGCTCAGGGCCTCCCCGACCCGCCGTCGGACCTCGCCCTCGGGCAGGCGGCGCACCCGCAGGCCGTAGGCCACGTTCTCGAAGACCGTCAGGTGAGGAAAGAGGGCATAGGCCTGGAACACCAGCGTGACGCCGCGGCTGGCGGCGGGCAGCGAGGTCACGTCCTCGTCGTCGATGAACACCCGCCCCGAGGAGGGACGCTCCAGCCCGGCCACGATCCGCAGGGTGGTGGT
This sequence comes from Armatimonadota bacterium, assembly GCA_037440005.1. Taxonomy (GTDB): domain Bacteria; phylum Sysuimicrobiota; class Sysuimicrobiia; order Sysuimicrobiales; family Kaftiobacteriaceae; genus Calidihabitans. The sequence continues at coordinate 4,405 of JBBIUY010000064.1, forward strand.
CTTGCCGCACCCCGACGGCCCCAGCAAGGTGACCAGGCGGCCCGGCGGGATGTCCAGGGTCACCCGCTCCACCGCCACCACGGGGCCGAACGTCTTGGTCACCCCGTCCAGGCGGACGCGGACGGCCCGGGCCTGGGACACCGTTCCCCCCTCCCTCACAGGGTCGGCACCGCGCCCACCGGACGCGCCCCCAGGCGCCGGGTCACCAGCTGCAGGAGCACGATGACCGCCGCCATGAACACCACCAGCACCCACGACAGGGCCGCCGCCAGCCCCACCGTGCCGTAGTTGACGTAGGAGAGGATCTGGGTGGTCGCCAGGTTGGTGCGCGGCGTGATCAGGAAGATGACCTGGCTGATGGCGGTCATGGCCCGCACGAAGCTGAACACCATCCCCGCCAGCAGGGCCGGCCAGACCAGGGGCACCACCACCCGCCGCAGGGTGGTGACCGCGCCGGCCGCCAGCATCGTGGACGCTTCCTCCAGCGCCCGGTCGATCTGCAGGACGGCCGCCACCCCCGCCCGCAGGGCCACGGGCATGTTGCGGAAGACAAACGCCAGGATGATGATCAGCTCGGTGCCGGTGAGCAGTAGCGCTCCCTGGTTGAACGCCAGGATGTAGCCGATCCCCATCACGGTCCCGGGGGTGGCGAAGGACAGCATCGACGCAAACTCCAGGGCCCGCCGCCCAGGAAAGGCGTACCGGGTGACCAGGTAGCCGATCCCAAAGCCCACCACCGTGGAGGGGACGGCGGCTACCGCCGCCAGCACCGCCGAGGTCCGGAACACCGCCCACCCCGTCGGCGACAGCCCCCGGTAGTGGGCGGCCGTCAGGGTGTAGTCAAACCCCCACAACTTGGTGAGACTGCCCACGGCCACCGACCCGTACAGCAGCACCGTCAGCAGCACCCACAGCACGAACACGCCGCTGCCGGCGTAGTCCAAAGCCGCCGGCAGCGGCCGCCGGTATCCGGGGGCGGGCCGCCCGGTGACGGTCACGTACCCCGCCCGCCCGATCCACCGCTGCTGGAGGGCGAAGATGGCCAGCGTCAGCAGCAGCAGCGTCGCGCCGAACACCGCCGCCTCGTGGGGGTTGTACCGCCCGACCAGGGAGAAGAACACCTCGGTGGCCAGATACGGCGCGTCGCCGCCGACCACGATGGGGTTGCCGAAGTCCGCCAGGCTCTCGATGGCCACCAGCAGGAACGCGTTGGCCAGCCCCGGCCGGGCCAGAGGCCAGACCACGGTGCGCAGCACGTGCCACCGGGGCGCCCCCAGGGTTTCGGCCGCCTCCTCCTGGGAGGCGTCCAGGGCCCGTACCACCCCCTGCAGGATCAGGAACGCGATGGGGGTGTAGGCCAGGATCTGGGCCAGCGCCACCCCCACGGGCCCGAAGAACATCGCCGTAGACAGTCCCAGGACCCGGTGGGTGATGAATCCCCGCCGCCCGAACAGGTAGATGATGGCCAGCCCCAGGACAAACGGCGGGGTGATGATCGGCAGGGTGGAGATCGGTCCGAACAGCCGGCGGACGGGCAGCCGGGACCGCTCGGCCAGCAGGGCGAACAGAAATCCCAGCCCCGTGGAGACGGCGCTGACCACCACCGCCAGCAGGATGCTGTTGCGGACGGCTCCAAACCCCAGGACCAGCGCCGCCAGCCCTCCCCCGCCCAGGCCCGCCCGCAGCGCCCACCCCAGCGCGGCCCGTCCGCGGCGGCGGATCAGCCCGGCC
>JBBIUY010000065.1:0-6000 GCA_037440005.1 Armatimonadota bacterium
TGGGCGGGCAGGATGGCGGTGCGGGCACCCTGGGGGTCTACGACGGTGACGTTGCGCACCACCAGTCCAGAGGGCGCGGTCATCCTCCCGCCTCCGTCCGGACGAGCCGGTTGGCCATCGCGCGCTGCCGCCGCCCCGCGGCCCGCTGGCGGGCCGCCCCGTAGACCACCAGCGCCGCCACCGTGACCAGGTAGGGGATCATCTGCACGTACTGGGGCGGGATGCGCAGCGATCCCAGCTGGGTGGCCAGCGCGTCGGCCGCGCCGAACAGCAAGGCCGCCAGCAGGGTGCCCACCGGGTGGCGCCCGCCCAGAAAAACCGCCGCCAGGGCGATAAATCCCCGGCCGGCGGTCATGTCCCGCTGGAACAGCTGCAGGTAGCCCATGCTCATGTGCGCCCCGCCCAGCCCGGCCAGCAGTCCGCTGTAGACCAGGGCCAGGTAGCGGGTGCGCCTCACGTCGATGCCGGCGGTGGCGGCAGCGTCGGGGTTGGAGCCCACCGCCCGAAGGTGTGTGCCGGCCACCGTCCGGTACAGAAACACCCACACCACCGCCACCATCGCAAAGGCCACGTACACGAGCAGGTTCTGGCCGCTGAGGACCGGTCCCAGAACCGGCAGGTCCCGCAGGACCGGCACGTGGACGTAGGGCATGGTCAGGCTGGCCAGGCGGCTGGAAGTGCCCTTGTCGCCGGTCAGGCTGTACAGGGCGAAGACGGTCCCGCCGGAGGCCAGGAAGTTGACGGCAATGCCGGCCAGGATCAGGTCGGCTCGCAGGTGCAGGTGCGCAAATCCCAGGATCAGGGAAACCAGCGCACTCACGGCCAGCGCGCCCGCCAGTCCGGCCCAGGCGTTCTGGGTGAGGGCGCTGACCGCCACGCCGGTAAAGGCGGCGGCCAGCATGGTCCCTTCCAGGGCGATGTTGATGACGCCGGCCAGGTCGCTGATCAGCCCGCCCAGGGCGGGCAGGAGGATGGGGGTGGCCACCCGCAGCACGCCGGCAACGAAGGTGACCGAGGCGATGCTAGCCAGGACGTCACCGATCGTCACCGGTGTCCCTCCGAACCCGACGGACCCGCGTGAGCTGGGCCGTGATGAGCAGGATGATGGTGGCCTGGATGATCCGCACGATGTCCGAGCCCACCGCCGCCGTCCGCTCCATGATGTCGCCCCCGATGCGCAGGTAGGAGTAGGCCAGCGCCGTGACGGGCACCAGCAGCGGGTGGTTGCCGGCCATCAGTGCGACCACGATCCCCTCGAACGCCAGCCCCAGGGAGATGTTGAGGATCAGGCGCTGGTGGACGCCCATGACCAGGTGGGCGCCCGCCAAGCCCGCCGGGATGCCCGACAGCGCCATGGACAGGACGATCACCCGGCGGGTGGGGATACCCCCGTACCGGGCGAAGTGGGGGTTGGCGCCGACCATCCGCAGCTCGTAGCCCCACGGCGTGCGGTACAGCAGCACCCACACCGCCGCCACCATCGCCAGGGCGAGGGCGGCTGCGGCGTTGATGCGCGTGCCGGCCAGGCGCGGCAGGATCGCCGACGGCAGGAGGGGGTCCGACCAGGTGTACCCCGCGGTGGGAGGCTTCAGCCAGTACGTGAGCAGGAGGTCGTACAGCCGGACCGCCACCACGTTAAGCATCAGGGTGGAGACGATCTCGTTGGCATTGTAAATGGCCTTCAGGGCGCCGGGGACCAGGCCGAACGCGAACCCCGCCAGGGCGGCGGCGGCCAGGCCGGCGGTCAGGTGCAGGCCGCCGGGCAGGGGCAGGTGCAGTCCGACGATACCAGCCGCCAGAGCACCCAGGTATAACTGCCCTTCGGCCAGCAGGCTGAACTGGCGCGCCCGGAACACCACCGCGATGGCCAAGCCCAGCAGGGTCAGCGTGGTGGCGTCCTCAATCCACGTGCCCACCCGGCTGAGGCTGCTCACCGGCCCCGTGAGCAACGCCCGAAACGCCAGTGCCGGCCGGTCGCTCACCGCCACGGTGATGGCAAAGCCCACGGCCAGCGCCACCGCCACGGTGACCACGGTGCGGGCGGCCTGACTCAGCGCCTGTCGCCGTCGTTGGCGGAGGATCTGCGCCCGATCGAGGGCCCGGGCGGCGGGGGAGGCAGCCTCCACGGTCACGGCTGTCGCTCCTGCGGGACCGGCCCGGAGGCGCGGTCGGCCGGCCGGGCCCGCTTCACCCCCACCATGTACAGGCCCACCTCGTCCTCGGTGAGGACGCGGGGGTCGTCGAACACCGCGACGATCTCGCCGGCGTGCATGACCGCCAGGCGGTCGGACAGCGCCATCACCTCCGTGAGGTCGGCGGAGACCAGCAGAACCGCGGTGCCGGCGTCGCGCTGGCGGACCAGCAGGCGGTGCACGAACTCGGTGGCGCCGATGTCGATGCCCCGGGTGGGCTGGGCTGCCACCAGCAGCCGGGGCCGGCTGGACAGTTCCCGCGCCAGGACGACCTTCTGCATGTTGCCTCCGGACAGAGCCCCGACGGGCACCTGGTCGTCGGGCGCGCGGATGTCGAAGGTGGCGATCAGTTCCTCGGCGGTGCGGCGCACCACCCCCTGGTCCAGCAGCGGGCCGCGGGCGTAGGGGGGCGCGAAGTACCGGTCCACGATCAGGTTGTCGGCAATGGAGGCTTCCAGGGCGACGCCGTTCCGCAGCCGGTCTTCGGGGATGTGGCCGGTCCCCCGCCGGCGGACCTCCCGCGGGGAGCGATTGGAAAGAGGAGCGCCGTTCAGCAGGACCTGGCCGGAGGTGGCCGGGCGCAGCCCGGTGAGGATCTCCACCAGCTCGGTCTGGCCGTTGCCCTCCACACCCGCGATGCCGAAGATCTCCCCGGCGCGGACGTCGAAACTCACGCCCCGCAGGGCCCGGTGGCCGGCTTCGGTGACGCAGGTGAGATCGCGGACCTGCAGGATGGGCGGACCGGGCCGGGCCGGGGGGCGGTCGACGGTCAGGACGACTTTGCGTCCCACCATCATCTGCGCCAGAGTCTCCTCGGTGGCGTCGCGCGCGGGCACCGCGCCCACCACCCGTCCGTCCCGCATGACCGTGATGCGGTCCGCCACCGCCAGGACCTCCCGCAGCTTGTGGGTGATGAAGATCACGGTCTTGCCCTGGTCCACCAGGGTGCGGATGGCCCGGAACAGGTCGGCGGTCTCCTGGGGCGTGAGGACGGCGGTAGGCTCGTCCAGGATGAGGATCTCGGCGCCGCGGTAAAGGGTCTTGAGGATCTCCACGCGCTGGCGCACCCCCACCGGCACCGTGTCCACCCGTGCCAGCGGCTCCACCGCCAGGCCATAGCGACGCGACAGGTCCCGGGTGACCTCCACGGCCCGGGCGCGGTCCACGAAGCCACGCCGGGCGGGCTCGTAACCCAGCACGACGTTGTCGGCTACGGTGAACTCCGGCACCAGCATGAAGTTCTGGTGCACCATGCCGATCCCCAGGCCGATGGCCACGTGGGGGGTGCGGATCGCCACCGGTTTCCCCCGCAGGTGGATGCGCCCGGCGGTGGGCTGCTCCATGCCGTAGAGGATCTTCATGAGAGTGGTCTTGCCGGCGCCGTTCTCGCCCACCAACCCGTGGACCTCGCCCGCCTCCACGGTCAGCGTGACCCGGTCGTTGGCCACCACCCCGTTGGGGTAGACTTTGGTGATCCCCCGCATCTCGATCAGACTCATCGCGGTCTGTGTGGGAGGAACCCGCTCCGCTGCGCTGACGACGGCGGCGCCGGTGAGGGGGAGAGGGAGGCCGGGCCGCCTCCCTCTCCCTGCCATCCTAGCGGAAGACGGTATCCACCTTGATCCGGCCCGCGCGGATGTCCCGCTCGGCCTGGTCGATCCGGGCCCGGACGTCGGCGGGCGTCCACTTCATGTAGTTCTCGTTGCGGGCCAGGCCGACGCCGCCCTCGGCGATGCCCAGCGCCTCGGCACGGCCCCAGGGGACCTGCCCCTGGGTGGCCAGCCGCAGGGCCCGGAACAGGGAGTTGTCCACGTTCTTGAGCATGGAAGTGAGGATGCGGTTGGCGATGGCCGGCTTCTGATCCTTGAAGATCAGGTACTGGTCGCTGTCGACGCCGATGGCCCACCGACCATCCTCGGCGGCCGCCTCCAGGATTCCCACCCCGGTGCCGCCCGCAACGTTGAACACGATGGCCGCGCCCTGGCGGTACATGGCTTTGGTGATCTCCTTGCCCTTGGCGGGGTCGTTGAACGCGCCGGCGTACTGCACCAGGACGTCCCGCGTCGGATCCAGCCCGGCGTCTTTGGCTCCCTGCTTGTAGCCCACGATGAAGTCGTTGATCACCGGGATGTCCAGGCCGCCCACCACGCCGATCTTGCTACCCACCATCCCCGGGATGTCCTTCTTGGCGATCATCAGGCCGGCGTACAGCCCGGCCAGGTACGACCCCTCGTTCTGCTTATAGAGAATAGAGTAGACGTTCGCGCACCTGTTGGCGCACTTGGCGTAGTCCACGGCCACGTCGAAGATGACGAACCTCTTGGCCGGGTAGCGCGGAGCCACCTGGGCCAGGAAGTCGGCCATCTGGAACGTGCCCACGATCAGGATGTCGTAGGGTTTGGTGGCAGCGATGTCCTCCAGCCCGGCCTGCCACTTGGCGGGGTCGTAGCCCATCTCGATGGTCTCGGTCTGGACGCCCAGCTGCCGGCGGGCCATATCCATCCCGCGCTGGGCCGAGTCAAAGAAGGATTTGTCCCCCAGCGTGCCGTTGAGGACCAGGATAGCTCGCAACGGCGCCGCGCCGGCCTGCCCCGGCGCGTCTGCAGCCGCCATCAGCAACCCCACCGCCACGGCGGCCACCACCGCCGCCGCTCCTACGCGCCCGACTGCCCGTTTCATCCGCTCACCTCCCGGCTGGTGATGGTGCACTCACCTGCGAACGTCTGCTCCAGCATGTGCTCGAAGCGCGCGCTGTCGACACCTTCCACGATGCGGACCGTGGTCCGGCCCGGTGCCGGATCGGCCGCCACCGTGGCCCCTCGCGCCAGCCGTCCGGCGGTCTCGACGGTCACCGACGCCTGGCGGGTGGAGGTGACGCACCCCTCGTCCAGCGCCGCCGCCATCGCCAGGGGGTCGGCCAGCGGGAAACCGTCCAGGCCGCGGGTGGTGCGCAGCCAGTCCACCAGGCGCGTGGTGATCGGCCGCACGAACCGCCGCCCGAGGGGCCCCGCGTCCACCAGGCGCTGCCAGCGGTCCCAGCGCACCCGGTGGGAGACGACGGTCTCCCAGGGGACCAGGGTGAGGCGCGGGACCCGCTCGAACACCATCGCCGCGGCTTCCGGATCGGCATAGACGTTGAATTCGGCCGCCGGGGTGACGTTGCCGCGGCCGTGGACCGCACCGCCCATCACGACGATGTCCCGCAGCAGGTCCGGCAGCGTTGGCTCCAGCGCCACCGCCAGGGCCAGGGTCGTCAGCGGTCCCAGCGTGACCAAGGTGAGGGCGCGAGGGTGGTGGCGGGCGAGGCGAATGAGGGCCAGCGGCGCGGGTTCGCCCTCCACCCGCCGCCCGGACGGAGCAAACCCCGCATCGCCCAGGCCGTCCTCGCCGTGGACGGCGGTGGCGTGCACCGGCTCGCCCAGCAGGGGCCGCGCGGGCCCGCGGTAGACGGGGATGGGGCCTGCGCCGACGGCGTCCAGGACGATGCCAACGTTGATGACCACCCGATCCAGCGCCACGTTGCCGTGGACCGCGGTGATCGCCGCAACCTCCCAGGCAGGATGGCGCAGCGCCATGAGGAGAGCGATGGCGTCGTCCACCCCGGTGTCGGTGTCGATGACGAGGGCGCGCCCCACGGCCGATGGGGGTAGTTTCGCAGAGGCCGGAGGCCACTCCTCCGCCCGCGGGGCCCGCGCCGCTGGGTGCGGAGGCGGCGCGCGTTCTCGCGCGTCGCTTGACTCGCCGGCCCGGCCGTCAGCGGCGGGGCGGCGTCCACCCCCACACGGGTAGCAGCGTGTCCACCGGCGCG
>JBBIUY010000066.1:0-4095 GCA_037440005.1 Armatimonadota bacterium
GTAGAAGATGTCCGCTTCGACCTCTTCGATCACGACGACGTCGAACTTCTTCAGCTCGGTCAGGTCCCTGGGAAAGCTGCTGTAGACTTCCCAGCTTGGCTGCTGGGTGACCTGAATCTCGCCGGTACGCTCAAGGCCCTCGATGAACGGCTTGGCCCAGTTGTGGAACTGTAACCCCTTGACCTCCAGCGCAAACGGCGAAAGGGCGAACAGGGGGCCGAACATGGCCCCGGCTCCACCTGCATAGAGAACCTTCGTCATTGCTCACCCCCTTCCGGGAATTCATCCCAGGTCACCACCGGCTCGAGAAATCGGGGGGCGTCGGGATCAAGTCCCTGCGCCCGGGCGACATGCAGGGCGAGCCACTGCAGCCAGATGGCATCGAGAAGCATGGCTGCCACCGAGCCAAGTGGCACAGGTAGGGCCACGGCGGTGACTCCGTCAACGGCCTGCCCGAGAGCGATGGTCCGAGCGCCCACGCCGGCGACCCGACGCAGCACCTCCCGCTCGTGGGCTCCGCCGCGCCGGGAGAGCACGCCGATGACGACGGTGTCGGGGGAGGCCGCAGCCTTCGGGCCATGCAGGTATTCCAGGGTATGGTACGCGCAGCCCGGGATGAGCGCCATCTCGGTCATCTTCAGCGCGCCCTCGCAGGCGATGCCGAACATCGGCCCCGACCCCAGATAGGCGAAAAGGCGGGCGGTACGGGCGCAGTCGCGGGCTAAGTCGGCCAGCCGGTCCATCTCCCGGGTCGCGGTGGCCGGCAGTTGCTGGAGCTCGCCCACCAGGGACGCATCGCTGGCGAAAGTACCCGCGAGGGCGGCCAGGGCCAGGAGCAGCGATGTGAACGACACCGTCATGACGACGCTGCGTTCCTCCACCGGGAGGACGAGGGCGAGGTCGGTGGTCTGAAGGAGGGGGCCGCGCTCAGTGCAGGTGACCGCCATCGTCGCGGCGCCACGCTCCCGCAGCCGCTTCGCCGCCCACACGGTTTCCGTCGTTTCGCCGGAGCGGGAGATCGCGATCAGCAGGGCCCGGGGATGGCCGAGCAGGACGTCGTCCGAGGCAAAGACGATCTCTGAGGATGGCAAGGCCCGGCAGGGCACACGGAGCGTCTGCTGCAGGATGTGGGCCGCGCTGACGGCGAGGTAATACGATGAGCCACAGCCGGTGAGGAAGATCTGCTGAGGCGAAGCGGCCTCCCACAGGCTCCGGAACTGCTGCGCGGTGGCCCCGACGGCACCGAGGACACGTTCCCACGCCGGCGGCTGAGCACGGATCTCCTGCTCCGTGAACGAGCCCGGGGCCTTGGACAAGCTACCCTCCCCGGCCAGACACAGCTGGGAATAAGCGATTGCGCATGTATATTTTATCAATCGATCAATTTTCTGTCCAGCCCTTGAGTGGTTTGAGCAATTTTGGCACAATTCAGTGGTGTATGAAGGACAGGCCGAGCATCCGCAGGCAGCGGATCGTCGAGTTGCTACAGGAAGCGGGGCAGATTAAAACCGCCGACCTGGTGACGAGGTTTGGCGTGTCCCCGGCGACGGCCCGCCGCGACCTGCGACTGCTGGAGCGGCAGGGGCGGGCCGTCCGGCGGCACGGTGGCGCGGTCACCCCCGAAATCTCGCTCTACGAGGCATCCTACCGTGAGCGAGAACGGAGTCACATTGCGGAGAAGCTCCGGATCGCCGCGCGGGCGGCTGCTCTCGTCTCGGATGGACAGACCCTCGCCCTCACCGGCGGCACGACGACCACGGCGGTGGCCCGGGCCTTGCGGGGGCGCGATGTGGTGATCGTGACGAACGCGGTCAACATCGCCATGGAGCTCGCCCGCGAGCCGCGCACCCGTGTGTACCTTACCGGGGGAAGGCTTCGCGGGGCGTCTTACGAGCTGGTGGGATCCGCCGCGTCGCAGGCGCTGCAGGGCCTGAACGTGGATCTGGCCTTCATCGGCGTCAACGGCATCTCAGCCGCCCGGGGACTGACCACTTTCAACGAGGAGGAGGCGGAGGTAAACCGGGCCATGGCTCAGGCGGCGCGCCGCGTTGTCGTCGTGGCTGACCACAGCAAGCTCGGGAAGGCCACCCTGGTGCAAATCTGCCCGATCGACTTCGTGCATGTCCTGGTCACCGACCGCGACGCTCCTCCCGACGAGGTCGAGAAGCTGCAGCAGGCGGGCGTCGAGGTAATACTGAGTTAGGCCTCTCTGCACCCGCTGGCGATCCCTTTCGTATGAATCCTGGGGCCCCGCGGACATCGCCCTGGCGGCCCGGTCCGATGCCTGACACCGTTGGTCCAGCAGTTCGCTAGTGAACGCACGGGCGCATGCCGACTGTTGACCAGTTGGGAGCGGCGGGCGCACGGTAGGTCCGAACCCGGTGCCCGGTCCTCTGAGGGCGCTTTTCCGGAGGAGATGCGTGGGCGGCGTTCCTCCCTATCCCGGCACGCCACGCTGGGCCAAGGTGGTGGGGGTCCTCCTGGTGGTCGTTGTCGCGTTATTTGTGGTTGCCCTGTTCGCCGGAGGGCCCCACGGCCCCCGGCGTCACCTTCCCCTTCGCGCGCCCGCGGTGGCAGCAGGTCGGTAGGTGCTTCGTCGGCTCCGGAGGTGCGCGCCGGCCGTGAGGATGTCAGGGCGCAAGCTCGTGCTCACGGTGCACCTGGTGGTTTCGGTGGGCTGGATCGGGACGGCCATGGCGTATCTCGCGCTGAGTGTTGCAGCGGCGGCCGGACGGGATCCGCAGGTGGTGCGCGCCGCCTGGATCGCCAAGGACGTGATCGGCTGGTACGTCATCGTCCCCCTGGCCCTGGGCACCCTGGCCAGCGGCGTGCTCCTTTCTGTGGTCACCCCCTGGGGCCTGATCCGCCACTACTGGGTCCTGTTCAGCTTTCTGCTGACCCTCTTTTCCGTCGCGGTCCTGCTGCTGCGGATGCCCGCGGTGAGCGTCCTGGCCCGGGTGGCCAAAAGCATGCCGGCGGTCGACCTGAGCCGGCTGGAGGCCGACCTCCTCCACCCGGGAGCCGGTCTCCTCGTCCTGCTGGGGATCGCAACCCTCAATGTGTATAAGCCTCGCGGCATGACCCCCTACGGGTGGAGAAAGCAGCAGGAGGACCGGCTCCGCCGGCGGCAGCCGGGGGGTGTCGCACCGCCGGAGGCGGCGCCACCTCCCCCTCGAGGGTGATCGGTGCCAGAGCGCTCCGCCCTAGGCGGACGTCCCCAGTCCCGCGGCGAGGACGGACCGGGTCAGCCGGTCGCACACCTGCGCGATCCGCTCGGCCGGATAAGGCCGGTCGTTGTCCAGCCACCAGGCGAGCACTCCCACAAGCGCGCTCACCGCATAGTGGGTCAGCACGTCAGGCGGTGCCGCGGGCGTGAGCCGGCGGCGTGCAACGGCATCCTCGACGTGCGCCCGCAGCAGCGAGGTGAGTTCGTCGCGGACGTGGGCGAGGAGCGTGCCATGGCCCCCCATGGGCGCCCGGTACTCCCGTCGGTGAGCTTCGGCGTGGACGAAGAGGGCGCGGAAAAACTGGAGGTCCAGGTTGGGGCGCGACGAGACGCCGGAAGGCCCGGTCAGTTGCTGGCGCAGGGCGGCGCGCATCTCGTCGAGCCCGTGCCTGAGGAGAGCGCCTTTGTCGGAGAAGTGAGCGTAGAAGGCCGCGCGGCTTATGTCGGCTCGCGTGAGGATGTCCTGCACTCTGACCCGTTCGAACCCTTTCTCCACGATCAGGGATCGCAGCGCCTCGTGGAGCAGTCGTCGGGTCCGGCGTACCCTGCGGTCCTCCCGCCTGTCGTTCACCGTTCGCCCCTCCGTACAGGTGTTCTGTTCTGGTCTCAGGGGCGTCTTGTTCGTTCTCCCCACCCTGCTCCCTCTCTCCGGAGGGGCGAGGAGGAGTGCGCCCCGGGGGGAACTGACGCACCCCGCACCCCCCTCCTGGTCGGGGGTTCCAGTCCTGGGGGAAACTCCGACCCTCACCCTGCGCCCTCTCCCGGAGGGAGAGGGAGAAGAGGATTGCGCCTCTTACGAGGCGCCCCACCGTCTCTGGCGGGCCCGGAGGGAATCGAACCCCCGACCAGAGGCTTAGGAGTCCCCTGCT
>JBBIUY010000067.1:0-3417 GCA_037440005.1 Armatimonadota bacterium
TGTTCAGGGCTCGGTTGGAGTCTCAAAGTGCAAACACCTAGTCCGCACTGGACAGGCTAGAGTTCACCAGTTCGCGGCGGCTTCCTGCGGCCCCGTTCCGGTGAGAGTATCTGCAGGATGGGAGAACAGGGCACAGGGATCGGGGGCAGAGGGCGGCGGTCAGAGACGGATCTCGCCGCCGGCGAGGTCCAGGACGCCGCTGAAGGTCAGGACCTCCAGGCCGCGGCGGCGCAGCGCGGCCAGAAAGGGCGTGAACCCCAGGGAGTCGCCGGCCAGGTGACCGAGCAGGATCAGGGCGCCGCGGCCCTCGGCCCGCAGGCGCTGCAGGTCGGCAAAGTCGATGTGCAGGTAGATGACCGCGTCCACCCCGGAGGCGAAGCAGGCGCGGGCCACCGGGTAGCCGCCGTTGGTGTAGGCGCCGTGGGCCACCAGCACCCGGCGCACGGGGGCCGAGGGGTCGCCCAGGGCCAATCGCACCGGTGCGGGAGCCGCCCGCACCTCCGGCAGGGCACCCAGCGCTTCCACCAGGTCGCCAGCGGTGGCGGAGCCGCGGCGGAGGACGTCGTCCACCACGTCCACCAGCCGGCGGCGGCCGACCTCGTCCAGGGGGGCGTGGATGTTCATGAACGGCATCCCCAGCAGCCGGGCGGCCGAGGGGACGTGGTCGGTGTTGGCCACGTGCGCCCGCAGGCGCAGGGCCTCCAGACGTTCCGCCACCGCGTCCTGGGCCACGTCCGCGGGGACCCCGGCGGCGGTCATGAACTCCACGTGGCGACTGAACACCTCCGCGGCGCCCGCGGGCGGGGCCGGCGGGTGGTGGGCGATGACCAGGTCCACGCCCAGCGACCGCGCCAGCTGCAGTTCGGCCACCCCCACGTCCAGGCCGAACAGCACCCGGCGGATGCTTGCTCCGGGCACGAAGACCGCCGAGTCGCCGGGGACGCGGTCCCACCCCGCCAGGTCCAGGGCCACGGACATGACCTCGTCGGTGGTCATGGACGGCGTCGACGAGTCGGGGCGCGCGGCCTACGCCTTGGCGCGCTGGGGAGCGAGCTCCCGGACGGTGGGAGGCCGGAAGTACGCCCACCCCACGCCCAGCAGGTATATCCCGTACACGAGGACTTCCAGCAAGGACGGGTTGGCGTTGTAGCCGAAGACCGCCCCCAGCAGGCTGCCGGCCATGGAGGCTTCGGGGAGGATGCGGCTGGTGTCCCAGACGTGCTCGACGACCACGGGCAGCACGCCCGCCTCCTGGTACTCGTGGATGCCGTGGGCCAGCAGGCCGGCGGCGAACAGGAGCAGCAGCACGCTGGTGACGTTGAAGAATGCCCGCAGGTTCAACCGGTAGGTGCCCCGGTACAGCAGGTAGCCCAGCAGGACCGCCGTCCCCAGACCCAGCGCTCCGCCCGCCAGGGTCTGGGGGGCCGTGGCGGCCTGGGCCGCCGCGAACAGGAACAAGGCCGTCTCAATCCCTTCCCGTCCCACGGCCACGAAGGCCAGCAGGATCAGGGCCGCGGCCGACCCCCGGGCGAGGGCGGTGTTCACCTGGGCCTGCAGGTGTGTGCGGATGTTGATGGCCTGCCGGCGCATCCAGAAGATCATGTAGGTGAGCACGCCGGCGGCGGTGAACATGGCCGTCCCTTCGAACAGTTCCTCGGCGCGCCCCTCCAGTTCCCCGGCGGTCAGGAAAATCGCCGCGGCGATGAGGAGGCTCATGACCACGGCCATCGCCGTCCCGATCCACACCAGGCCGAATTTGGCCCGGTGCCCGGTCCTGGCCAGGTAGGCCAGGATGATCCCCACGATCAGGGCGGCTTCCAGCCCTTCCCGCAACGTCACCAGCAATGCAGCACCCATCGGTCCTCCCGTGGTTCCGGCGTCACGAGCGCGCTTAGGCTAGCCTAATACTTGAGTTCCGTCAATCCATTTGGGAACTGATTGACAAGCCTAATCCGGGGGTGGTTAACTGGGGACGGCGCGAAAACCCGCGATTTTTCCGGGTTCTCCGCCGCAGGGACGGCAGGCTAACAACCGTTGTCAACAACCGCGTTGCGATGATAACGGCCGCGAAGCTGGCCCAGGCGTTCCGGGCCCGGGGCAGGCGGGTGACTCCCCAGCGCGCCCTGCTGTTCCGCCTGATCGAGCGCCTGCAGGAGGACCACCCCACTGCCGAGGCGCTGTACGTCCGCGCGGCCCGGGAAATGCCCACCCTGTCCCTGCGGACCGTCTACAGCACCCTGGAGGAGCTGGCGGCGATGCGGGTCATCCGCGCGCTGCACGTGGGCACCGGGGGGATGCGGGTGTGCGTGGACCCCCGCCGCCACCACCACGTGGTGTGCGTGAAGTGCGGGAAGACCCGCGACGTGTTCGTGGACCCCGGCCCGCTGGAGATCCCCCCGGACCAGCGCCAGGGGTTTGTGATCACCGACCACGAGATCGTGTTCCGGGGCGTCTGCCCCGGCTGCCGATGACGACCCACGACATCTCGAAAACCGAACGGGTGGAGATGTACCTGAAGGCGGTGTACACGGTCCAGCAGGCCGCGCCGCCGGTGACCGCCTCCAAGGTGGCCGAGTTCATGGGCGTGGCGACCCCGTCGGCGTGGGAGATGCTGCGCCGGCTGGAACACCAGGGTCTGGTGCGGGGGGCCGGCGAGGACGGCTTTCACCTGACACCGGCCGGGCTGGAGCGGGCCACCAAGGTGGTCCGGCGGCTGCGGCTGGCCGAGAGGTTGCTGACCGACGTGCTGCGGCTGGACCTGCCCAAGGTGTACGACGAGGCGTGCAAGATGGAGCACGTCATCAGCGAAGAGGTGGAGGCGCGCCTGGCGGACATCCTGGGGCACCCCCGCACCTGTCCCCACGGTCTGCCCATCCCCGGCGAGAGTTCCGATCCTCCCCCGCCCCACACCCTCCTGGAGGTCCCGCCGGGCCGGGCTGGCCGGGTGGCGGCGGTCCCGGAGGAGGACTCGGCCATGGTGGCGTACCTGGCCGCGCTGGGACTGGTGCCGGGGGCGCAGGTGGTCGTGGAGGAGATCGCGCCCTTCAACGGCCCGCTCCTCGTGGCGGTGGGCGGGCGGCGTCAAGCCATCGGGCGGGAAGTGGCCGCCCGGGTCAGGGTCGAACTTCGTTGAAGGTTGAAGGTTGAAGGTTGAAGGTAGAGAAGGTGAGACGACGATTGGGGAAACTGTTTATCGAGTCTACCCGGTCTGCCCGGTCTACATGCTCAAGGCAGGAATCCGAGATCCGGGATCAGGGATCAGAACTGACAGCCCCCTCACCCTGGCCCTCTCCCCCCTCTAACTGCGTTGAAGGTTGGAGGTTGAAGGTTGGACCCCCCTCACCCTGACCCTCTCCCCCTGTCGGGGGCGAGGGGACGTTTATGGGGGTATCGCGCTTCCGCGTTTCCGCGATTCCG
>JBBIUY010000068.1:0-3252 GCA_037440005.1 Armatimonadota bacterium
CCCTCCAGAAGGCCACCCGGCGCGAGGACGGCAAGATCATGATCCGGGGGTGAGGGCTGGTGAGGCGGGTGCCGAAGGGGGGTGAGCGCGGGCGTCACCGACGGTGAGATCAGGCAGAGGAGGCGAGAGGATGCGTGTGAGAACGGCCAGGATGGTTGCGTTACTCATCGGCGCGTTCGCGGTGGCTTCCACCGCCGTCGCCGCTCCCGGGCTGCCGCCCAAGCCCGCCAAGCTCACCATGGCCGTGGTGGCGGGCGGCGAGACCAAGGGGCTGAAGGCGATCCTGCCCATGTGGGAGCGGGAGATGGGGGTGAAGGTCGAGCTCGTTGAGTTCCCGTACCCGACCCTGTACGAGAAGCTGGTCACCGCCTTCCAGGCCAATGCACCCACCTTTGACCTCCTGATCGCCGACGATCCGTGGATGCCCAAGTTCGGGTCGGAAGGGTGGCTGGTGCCCCTGGACCAGACCTTCGGCTACCAGCGGGATCCCGACATCTTCCCGGTGGTCTACGACCTGGGCTCGTGGCCGCCGCCGCGGGGTCCGATTCCACCCGGAGAGGCGGGCAAGCCCCGCCGGCTGTACGCCATCACGCTGGTGGGCAACGTGGAGTTCTTCATGTATCGCAAGGACCTGTTGCCGGCGCCCCAGACGTGGGACGACGTGATCGCCAACGCCCGCAAGGTCCACGACCCCACCAAGCCCTTCTACGGGTTCGTGATTCGCGGCGCCAAGGGGAATCCGGTCATCTCCGAGTTCACGCCGGTGCTGCTGTCCTTCGGCGCGCGCATCTTCGACAACAACTGGCGCGTCGTCCTCAACTCCAAGGAGGCGGTGGACGCGCTGCGGTTCTTCGCCGTGGAGCTGAAGAAGTACGCCCCGCCGGGCGTGGCCAACTACGACGCCGCCGAGCGCGCCCGGGAGGTGGCCACCGGACGGGCGGCCCAGGGATTCATTTGGCCGGCCGAGATCACCGACATCGTCGAGAACCCGGCCGTGTCCAAGGTCATCGGCAAGATGGGCTACACCCTGGCGCCGCGCGGACCCGGCGGCAAGCACGCCCCCCTGATGGGCAACTGGCTGCTGGGTATTCCCAAGGCCAGCCGCAACCAGCGGTGGGCCTACGAGTTCATCGTGTGGGCCACCAGCGCCCGGGTGCAGCGCCCGTACGCCCTGGGAGGCGGCATTCCGTTCCGCCGCTCGATCCTGCAGGACGCGGACCTGAACCGGCGCTTCCCGTTCTTCAAGGCCATGGCCGATTCCCTGGCCGCTCCGGCCGAGTGGCGGCCGCGGACCCAGGAGTGGTTTGCGGTGGAGGCGATCCTGGGGACCCACGTCAATGCAGCGCTGGCGGGGATCGAGACGCCGGAAGAGGCCATCACCAAGGCCGCCCGGGAGATCGAACGCCACATGAAGGAGGCCGGATACTATCGGTGAGGTCGGGGCCCGGGGGCTGGCCGCCCCCGGGCCTTTCTCCACGCGCCTGGGGAGGCGGTTGACTCCCTACCTGCTGGTGGCGCCGCCGGTGATCCTGCTGGCCGCGCTGGTGGCGTACCCCCTCCTGTACAACGTGGCCCTCAGCCTGCGCAACTACCGGACGGGGGAATTTGTCGGCCTGCACAACTTCGCCCGCGCGCTGGAGGACCCCCAGTTCCTCGCGTCGCTGCAGGCGACGGCCGTCTACGTGGCCGCGGCCCTGGTCACCGAGATCACCCTGGGCGTGGCCCTGGCGCTGCTGGTGCACCGGACCGTCCACAGCGGGTGGGCGCGAGCGCTGGTCTATGTGCTGTTTCTGATCCCGATGGTCACGCCGCCGGTGGCGGCCGGAGTCATCGCCCGGCTGATCTACACGCCCACCTACGGCATCCTCAACGTCCTCCTGCTGCGGACGGGGATCATCTCGTCCGACATCCTGTGGCTGTCGGAACCGGCCACGGCCATGGTGGCCGTGCTGAGCGTGGACGTGTGGCAGTGGATGCCCTTCGTGTTCCTGGTGTGCTTTGCCGGGCTGCAGGCAGTCCCCCCGGACACGGTCGAGGCCGCCCGGGTGGACGGCGCCGACGGGTGGCGGTTGTTCCGCCACATCGAGTTCCCCTACCTGCAGTCCCTGCTGCTGCTGGTCCTGGTCTTCCGGTTCACCGACACCTTCCGGGTCTTCGACCACGTGCAGGTGCTGACCGCGGGCGGGCCGGGCGCCACCACCGAGTTTCTCAGCCTGTACCTGTACCGGGTCGCCTTCAAGTTCTTCAACCTGAGTTACGCGGCCGCGCTCTCCCTCTTCGTCCTCCTGGTCGCCTCGCTGGCGTTCACCGTCCTGGGGCGCTATCTGGGACGCGAGGTGAGCGCATGAGGAGGAGACGCCCGTGGCGCCTGGTGACGGCCGCCGTGCTGGCCGTGCTGACGGTCGTGTACCTGTTCCCGTTCTACTGGATGGTGGTGACGGCCCTCAAGCCCCTGCCGGAGTTCTACCGGTTTCCGCCCACCCTGCTGCCCGTCGACGCCACCGTGGCCCCGTTCCGGTCGGTCATGGTGAACCGGGGGTTTCTGGTGTTGCTGCGCAACAGCCTGGTGGCCTGCCTGGCGGCGGTGGGGGTGGGCCTGGTGGTCGCCATGCTCATCGCGTATCCGGTGACGCGCCTGCCGGTGTCGGCGGCATTCCGCCGCGGGCTGCTCAACTGGATCCTCAGCCTGCGGTTTTTGCCGCCCATCGTCGTCGTCATCCCGTTCTTCGACATCGTCCGGGGGCTGGGCCTGTACGACAGCCTGGCGGCGCTGGTCTTGCTGTACACGGTGTTCAGCCTGCCGTTTGCCACCTGGATGCTGCGGGGGTTCCTGCTGGAGGTGCCGATGGAGATCGAAGAGGCGGCCCTGGTGGACGGCGCCACCCGGTGGTACGCCTTCTTCACGGTCCTGCTGCCCCAGCTGGCGCCGGCCCTGCTGGCCACGGGTGTCATCACCTTCGCCCTGGCCTGGAGCGAGTTCATGTTTGCCTTCATCCTCACGGCCACGCCCAGGTCGCAGACCTTTCCCATCGGCGTGGCCAGTCTGGTGACCCAGTTTGAGATCATCTGGAACGAGATGGCGGCCGTGGGGACCATCGCGGCCGTCGTGCCGATCCTGCTGCTGGTGTTCGCGCGCCGCTACGTGATCGGTGCGCTGACGTTTGGGGCGGTGCGGGAGAAGGCGTGAGCTCGTCGGCGGTGGGTGAGCTGTGCCCGTGCCTGGACGCGCTTTTCGCCGGCCGGCCCGCCGAC
>JBBIUY010000069.1:0-2369 GCA_037440005.1 Armatimonadota bacterium
CAGCGTGGCGAGGAACCGCTCCTTTGTCTCACGCCGCCCGGTCGAGTGCACATAACTCAAACCGTCATCCAAGGCTTCCCGCAACTCGTCCGTATCGCCCCGCACCATGGCCGCAAAGCGCGCGTCCTCCGACGCCAGCACGGCCGTCCGGAGCGCGCTCTCGGAAGACGCCGCGCGCCGGGATCTGGCGAGGCCAACCGCCGATGCGATCACGTCGACTACCCGACGAACGTCAGGCATGGGGTACTCTCCGGGCCCGGTCGGAGCCTAACGGTCAGGATCACCCGCCTGCGGAGTTCAGCGAAGCGCGGCGGGTGCAGGGGCGTGTTGGGCGGCGTCGGAGCAAAGCGACCGGCTCGACACCAGACTAGCCCAGGCTGACCGCATCCCCGGTCAAGGGGGGATCGGCGGCGAGGTCCGCCCGACCACTCGCGAGGTCGGCGCGGGCGCGGGCCAACCACCCCCGCGTCTCCGCCACCAGCTCCGGGTCATGCGGCATGCAGCAACCTTCCCTCGCGCAAGACCGTCGCCGGAAGCGAGCAGACGACGCGGGCGCGGCGGTCAAAGCGCGAGCGCTCCCAGACAATCACGTCGGCCGCCGCCCCGGCGCCCCAGAGCACCTGGTACGCCAGCTTGCTGTCCTTCCGCTCCGGCGGGGCATCGTCGGGGACGATGACCAGCAGGTCGTAGTCCCTGTCCGGTCCGGCCTCGCCGCGGGCGACCGATCCGAACAGGTAGATCCGTTCGGGACGGTAGGCCTCGACCAGTCGCCGGACAATTTCAGCCAGTGCGGGATCCCGGGATAACAGGTGATCCGTCATCGCGTCGGCTACTTCGGTGGCGTCGGCGGCGCGTCCTGCGCCGATGCCCAGTTAAGGAGAGCGAGGACAGCCAATCGGCCGCCCACAATCCGCACGGCCGGCAGCCCGCGCTTCCCGAACGAAAGCTCACCCCTCCGCAGCAGCCCGCACGTATCGCAGGCCCGGCAGCGCCCGCACCAGCCCCCGCAGTTCCAGCGCCACCAGCGCCCGGCTGACCTCCGCCACCGGCAGCCCGCACTGCAGGGCTACCGCGTCCAGGTGCTGGGGGTCCAGGGTCAGCCGGGCGTACACCGCCTCCTCCGCTCCCGCCAGCTGCGAGGTGGCACCGGGCGGGGGCACCCGCACCGGCAGACGCAGCTCTTCCAGGATGTCCTCCACGCCCCTGACCAGCTTCGCGCCCTGCTGGACCAGCCGGTGCGGCAGGGCGCTGGTCGGGGACGTCACCGGCCCCGGCACCGCGAACACCTCCCGCCCCTGCTCCAGCGCGCAGTCGGCGGTGATCAGCGCCCCGCTGTCGGCGCGCCCTTCCACCACCACCACCCCCAGGCTCAGCCCGCTGATCAGCCGGTTGCGGCGGGGGAAGTGGTGGCGCAGGGGCGGGGTGCCGGGCGGGTGCTCGGAGAGGACCGCGCCCGATGCGATGATCTTCGCCATCAGGCGGGCGTGCTCGGGCGGGTACACCACGTCCGGGCCGCAGCCCAGCACCGCCACCGTCCGGCCGCCCGCCTCCAGCGCCCCCTCGTGGGCTGCGGCGTCGATGCCCCGCGCCAACCCGCTGACCACCGTCACCCCGCAGCGCGCCAGATCAGAGGCCAGCCGCCGCGCCACCGCCACCCCGTAGGGGCTGGCCCGCCGGGCCCCCACCACCGCCACCGCCAGCCGATCCTCCTCCCGCAGCCGCCCCCGGACGTACAGCCGGGCCGGCGGGTCGGGGATCGTGCGCAGGGCCGGCGGGTAGCCCGGCGCCTCCGGCCTCACCTCCTCCACCGGGCCCGCCAGCGTCTTCATCGTGCCCGCCTCAGCCCACCAGCCGCAGGGACCGGTCCAGCGCCCGGTACTGCACCGCCTCCGCCAGGTGGGCTGTGGTGATGGCGTCGGCGCCCTCCAGATCGGCGATGGTGCGCGCCACCTTCAGCACCCGGTCGTGGGCCCGCGCCGACAGCCCCAGCCGCTCCATCGCCCGGTGCAAAAACGCCCTGCCCTCGTCGTCCAGCCGGCAGTGGCGGCGGACCTGGCGGGCGGTCAGCGCGCCGTTGGTGCGGACGCCTCCGTACCGGCGCGCCTGCAGCGCGCGGGCTGCGACCACCCGCGCCCGCATCTGCGCCGAACTCTCTGCGGACCCCGCGGTGACCAGCTCCGCGGCGCTCACCCGCGGCACTTCCACGTGCAGGTCGATGCGGTCCAGCAGCGGCCCGGACACCCGCGCCAGGTAGCGGGCCACCTGGCCGGGGCTGCACAGGCACTCCCGGCCCCCGTCACCGCGGTGGCCGCAGGGGCAGGGGTTCATGGCCGCCACCAGCATCAGCCGGGCCGGAAAGGTGACCGTGG
>JBBIUY010000070.1:0-2343 GCA_037440005.1 Armatimonadota bacterium
GCGTGGGGCGCGGCGGTGTGCGGCAGCGGGCCGGCGGTCCTGGCGGTCGCCCCGCCGGGAGCGGCCGACGCGGTGGGGCGGGCCATGGTGCGGGCGTTTGCAGGCTGCGGGCACCGGGCGATGTACCGCCAGGTGGCCGTGGACACCCAGGGAGCGACGGTGGTGGCCCGGGAGGCGAACCGATGACCGCGCAGACACTGCGGTGCCGGGAGTGCGGGGCGGAATACCCGGCGGGACCGGCGTACGTGTGCGAGGCCTGCGTCGGCCCCCTGGAGGTGGTGTACGACTACGACGACCTGGCCCGCCGGCCCCTGCGGGAGGAGATCGCCGCCGGTCCGCCGTCCATCTGGCGCTACCAGCCGCTGCTGCCCGCCCTGCGCGTGCCCGAGGTGGACCTGGCGCCGGGGTGGACGCCGCTGACGCCGGCGCCCCGGCTGGGGCGCGCGCTGGGCCTGCGCCGGCTGTACATCAAGAACGACACCCTCAACCCCACCTGGTCGTTCAAGGACCGGGTGGTGGCCGTGGCGATCGCCGCGGCGCTGCGCTTCGGCTACCGGGTGGTGGCGTGCGCCTCCACCGGAAATCTGGCCCACGCGGTGGCCGCCCACGCCGCCCGGGCGGAGCTGCGGGCCTGGGTGTTCGTCCCCCGGGGACTGGAGCGCGCCAAGGTCCTGGCGGCCCCGGCCTACGGGGCCACGGTGGTGGAGGTGGACGGCACCTACGACGACGTGAACCGGCTGTGCGCCCAGATCGCCGACGAACACCGGTGGGCGTTTGTCAACGTCAACCTGCGCCCGTACTACGCCGAGGGGGGCAAGACGCTGGGCTACGAGGTGGCCGAGCAGCTGGGGTGGCGGGCCCCCGACCACGTGGTGGTGCCGGTGGCGTCGGGCAGCCTGCTGGTGAAGATCCACAAGGGCCTGCAGGAGCTGCACCGGGTGGGGCTGCTGCCCGCCCTCCCCACCCGGGTCCACGGCGCGCAGGCGGCGGGCTGCGCGCCGGTGGCGCAGGCGTTCCAGGCGGGGGCGGAGGAGGTGCGGCCGGTGCGCCCCCAGACCATCGTCCGGTCCCTGGCCATCGGCGCTCCCGCCGACGGGCGGTACGCCCTGCGGGTGGCCCGGGACACCGGCGGCACCGTCACCGCCGTCTCGGACCAGGAGGCGGTGGAGGGGATGCGGCTGCTGGCGGAGACCGAAGGGATCTTCGCCGAGACCGCCGGCGGGGTGACCGTGGCCGCCCTGCGGGCCCTCGCGCGACGGCAGCTAATCGGTCCGGACCAGGTGGTGGTCGCCTACATCACCGGGACGGGGTTGAAGACCGCCGAGGTGGTGGCGGAGGCGACGGCGCCTCCAGTGCAGATCGCGCCCAGCCTGCGGGAGTTCGAGCGGGCGGCGGCCAGCCTGACGGCGTGAGGGGCCGCCCGCGCGCGAAGCGAGGAGGGACGGGATGGCGACGGTGCGGATTCCGACGCCCCTGCGCCGCCTGGTGGGCGACCAGCGGGTGGTGGAGGCCTACGGGGCCACGGTGGGGGAGCTGGTCGAGGACCTGGAGCGCCGGTTTCCGGGGCTGAAGGCGCGCCTGGTGGACGGCGACGGCCGGGTCCACAGCTTCGTCAACATCTTCGTCAACGATCAGGACGTCCGCCTCCTGCAGGGACTGCAGACGCCGCTGGACGAGAACGCCGAGGTCTCCATCATCCCCGCCATGGCCGGCGGACGCTGACCCGGCGCCCTCCCAAGAGGGATCGGGCCGCCCGGGGATAAGGTAAGCAGACGGGATGAGTCGGCGGGCCCGGGCGGGGGTGGCTGCGGCGCTGGCCGCCGTGATCGCGGCCGGCCTGGTCTGGTGGCTGCGGCCTCCCCAGACCACGGTGGCTGTGTACTTCATCCGGGCCAGCGACGGCGGCGACACCCTGCAGGACGTCGCCCGGCGCGTGCGGGGCCGGACGGTGGAGGCGCGCCTGCGCGGGGCCCTGGAAGCCCTGCTAGCCGGCCCCACCCCGGACGAACGCGCCCGGGGGCTGACCACCGCCGTTCCTCCCGGCACGCGGCTGCGCGGCGTGCGGATCGACGACCACGTGGCGGTGGTGGACCTTACCGGCGAGGTGGCCGCAGGCGGCGGCAGCGCCAGCATGCTGGGCCGCCTGTGGCAGATCGTGTACACCGCCACCCAGTTCCCCGCCGCCCCCCAGGTGCGGCTGCTGATCGACGGGCAGATGCGCCCGGCTCTGGGGGGCGAGGGGGTCCTGATCGACCGGCCGCTGTCCCGCCCGCCGGCCGTGCCCGAGTTCTAGGGTGTCCAGTGCGGACTAGGTGTTTGCACTTTGAGACTCCAACCGAGCCC